>CAZYCQ010000001.1:0-163016 GCA_964645535.1 uncultured archaeon
TTATGGTTCTTTGGGTGGATGTTTGGTACTGGTCAGCAATCTTCATTTCAGTGGCTGGATCCGTAAAGATTAAGGCGGTCATGGCTACAAAGGCTAGGTCGAACCTTTGGTCGGAGCTATCTAAGCCTTCCCAGTCGATGATACTGAGGGTGTTATTTTCGACGATGATATTGTTGGGGATTGAGGGCAGGTTCGTGTTCTTGAACTGACTTTGCGTCTTTTTTGATTCAATCAGCCATTTCATTGAACCCATATCTCTTTTCCTCTTTACTGATTTTCTGCGTCATTTTCATTATTGAAGTTAATTTTCCTTTGGAGAAGAGGGGTTTCCAGTCGAGGCTGTGGATTCTGAACAAGTTTTCTACATAATCCTCTATGAGAAATGGATTTGGTTGAAGGATTTTGCCTAGCAATGATCCTTCAATGGCAAGAAAAGAATCATTTTTGAATTTCTGGACTTGCAGTGGTTGTGGAACGGGTATTTGTGCCTCATGTAGCTTTTTGAGAATGCTGAATTCGTATTCTGCGAGGTCAGGTTTTCCGAGAAAGGCATGGATCAAAACCGGCTGTTGCTCATTGAGTTGGACTTTGTAGATTTAGGCATGGTGCTGTGTGGAATCTGGGTAATGCAACAGGGGTTGAGTGTTTGCCGATGAGATCCTCCATGCATTATCTAGGTTCTACGGAATAAAAGGATGAGCCAACTAGAAGGTGTAATTTTAGGAGGTTGTTTGATTGGTTCATGTCCCCAGCAGAATAAGTATTCCAGCGATAAAGAAGAGGGCAGCTGCAAGATACTTGAGGAAATTTTCAGGAAGTTTTTTCAGTAAGGTCTCACCTATAAGGGCGGTAGTGAAGAGAATGGTTGCCATTCCCAGAGCTGCACCAAGAAAGACTGCCAGGAGATCCCCTTTAAGAGCCTGTCCGACAACGAACAGTTGGCTTTTGTCTCCGAGTTCGGCAAGGGCTACGAGCGAGACAGCAGATAGGAAGGGATGTCGGATTTGTTTTTCTTCCGGGTAATCCTCCTCTTCTTCTTTGGAAATGGCTTCCTTGAGGGAAAGAACCCCCAAAATGATGAAGACAATACCTGAGACAAGGGGAATGAGATTGGAATCAATGAATTCAGATAGCAGGATTGCGGCAATTAATCCCAGCACAGTTGTGAATACAATGCCAATTGTTGCGCCGAGGGCAACACGGAACGGTTTTCTGGATTTTGTCATGATCGAGAGTGCAACAAGCTGGGTCTTGTCACCGAATTCGGCAATGAGCATGAGGAGGTAGGTGGTAGCAAAAGTGCTCAGGAACATCAAGTTGGGTACCTTATATCCGATAAAAAAAGTACGGCTTGTGATTCAGGATCATTTCTTGGCAACCTTGAAATAATCCCGATTTCCTATTGATTCATGCGGAGATCGGAGTTTTTCTCTGACGATGAGGATGAGTTCCGTGAGATCGTTGGACGTGCCCATGTTGGTCATTTGGGATTAATTGATGTTAAAGGGTATCCAAGAATTGTTCCATTGAATTTTGTGGCAATCGGGCGGGACATCTATTTTCATGGTGCACAGGAAGGGGAAAAATTTGATTTGCTGAAGGAATCACCCAAGGCAAGTTTTTCGGTGGATTTGCCGTTTGCATTTATTCCCTCGTATTGGCAGAGCAAACGTTCGGCTGAACCGACCAGTGTTTTCTTCAAATCCCTCCATATCAGGGGGAGAGGAGAGGTCGTGAATGATTTGACGGAGAAGGCACATGCTTTGCAGGCAATGATGGAGAAATACCAGCCGGAAGGTGGATATGAAAGAATAGAGGTGTCAAACCCCATTTATCGAAAACCGCTTGAACGGGTAGGTGTGTTCAGAATTGTTACAGAGGAACTGACGATGAAAATTAAATTCGGGCAGAACATGGATGCCCGAAAAATCGGTAGGATCATTGAAGGGCTGCGTGAGCGTAATCTACCTATGGACTTGGAGACAATCAAGAATATTCTCAAGTATCGAAAAAGTTGATGACAGTATCTTTAAGGATTTGGACAGTGGGAACAAGTGAAGGGATATGCAGACGTTCGTCCATGCTATGCAGGTCGGATCCCTTGGGACCGAAGACAGCAGTTGGGATTTTGGCCATTCCCATAAAGATGTTCGCATCAGTGATCATTTTTTCATAGGAGAATTTTGGGAGACGATTGAGGGTATTTTGGTAGGCATTTTCCAAAGATTGGATGAGGGGATGGGATCTTTCGATTTTGTATGGATAGTAGAAGGGTGGAATGATATCGATCTTCACAGTTGACATGAGGTTCAAGGAATTGATCATTGATTTAAGGTCATCAACAACGGATTTCTTTGTTTCATTGGGGAGTGTCAATCTATTGAGAATAATGGTGCACCGATCAGGGACATTGACATTATAGACTTTGTAGCCTCCTTCAATTTTGAGTGTACAGAATGATGCAGAACCGAAGTTTGGATCCAAGGAGAAGGTAAATTCCATTTTTCCAGCCATTGCATCCTCTATGGCAGTCACGATTCTGGCAGCATCAGTGATGGCATTGACACCTTCATGAGGACGAAAGGCGTGAGCACTTTTTCCATGGACTTCGATGTTGTAGAGAACTTTGCCAGTCATTCCGAGGATAATGGATTCATCAAAGAAAGGTTCAGCAATAAGGATGGCATCCACATTTTTCCATTGGGGGTTGCGTATGAGTGCTTTTGCGCCTGCTCCATGCCCTTCCTCATCGAACACAAAAGAGACGGCAAGAGTGCCTTTCAAGTCGAGTTCAATCAGTTGGTCAACTGCTTCGAGGATACAGGCAATACCTCCTTTCATGTCTGCAACACCAAGGCCATAAATCCATTCTTTTTCGACTCTTGTCTTGAAAGGTTGTTTCATCCCCTCTGATGGTTCCACAGTGTCCAGATGACCATTGAGCATCATGGTTTTTCCGTTTTCAGAGAATTTGAAAATCCCATACAGATTTGCCCTCTTGCCAAGTTGTACAAGTTCAGTCTGTAGACCCATGCTTTCGAGTTTTTCCTTTAGGAAGACCGCAAGATCCAGTTCCTTTCCTATCCGAGAATCTATGGAAACCATTTCCCTGATCATTTTTAGAATCCGGGATTGATTGGGGTATGCCATAGGCAAGGTATAGGCAAGGCAACAATAAAAATCTGCGGGATTTATTTTGGATAGAGAGATTCGATGACTTCGGTTTTTCTCCTTCTCCATATTTTCCTCAGATAAAGAATGGAAGTGAGGAAGATTGCAGATAGGAGAGCAGATGAGGAAACCACTACTGTTGGATCGTCTAAAGGTGAGACCGGTTGAACTGAGGGGCATTCGCCTTGGAATGGTTTAGCTTTTCTCATCGATTCAAGGTCGAGAGGGAGATTGGATGCGATAATTTCAACTTGATCCTGAACAAGTTTGATTGAAAGAGGATAGGTTTCGACAAGAACCTGTGCGTTGACAAAGAAGGTTAGGTTCAGGATTGCTGCGTTGCCGATTGTGAGGTTGAAATTCAATAGGCTGACGCTGTCAAAGGAGAGCTGGGTCGATGCACCAGGGGGAACGCAATGATCTGTCCCAAGGAACGGAAAGGAGTGCTCTTGTTCAATCTCCAAGGTTTCAGAAGAGAAATTGATATAACCGAGGGTTGGGGAGAATGTCCTGAGAACCAGAATACCAGGTTCACTATTATACACTCTGATTGTACTTGCAAAGGTCAAATGGGTAATAGGAATCAGGTTATAGCTTTGGATGATTGAGATGGTTGAAAATCTGAAATGAAGTGGTCTCTCTGGAGAGAGGGGGGAAACTCCCCAATTAAGGGGAGGATCTATCGAAAAATGGGATTCTTGAGTTTCACCAGGGTTTAGAGGATTGAATCTCTCAAATTCAGCATTGTAGATTTCTCCGGCAGGCGCAGAGCTAATGACAAACTGCAAAGAGAGGGTGGAAAGAGGTTCAACCAATTCAAAGGCGAGGGAAAGGTTGAATTCGTGGATTCCGTTGCCAAGGATGATTGTATCGGGATAGCAGGCTTCAAATGATTCAGGGGGAGTGATACGTATAGCTACAGAGCAGGTTTGATTTCCGGAAAGAAGACTATAGGTTTGATGAACTTCGTTCCAAATTTCAAATCTAATTGTCATGAATACTTTGTTCTGTCCTTTTGAATCGATTTCGGCGGATTGGATTGAGGTATCTAGAACCGCAAAAGCAAGGGGAGTCTGGCCGCTAGTGGATGACGGAAAAATCAGGAGGATGAGGAAAAGCCCGATAAGGGAGTTCCGCATAACTTTATGTCTATTGTTGATCTTAAAAGTATTCGGAGAAGAGAAAATTAATGGGGAAGCTGCAGGGAATATCGACTCCGTAAATGTGTACTGATATGGAGTTTTCTGAGATTGGGAAGGGTAAACACACATGCCAAGGATTCATCAAGGGGATTGTCGGTTAGATCCAGTTCTTCAAGTCCCAATAACATTTTGAAAGTCGGGGGGAGTCTTTGAATTTTGTTCTTGTTCAATTTGAGAACCTTCAATTCCCTTAGCATGGAAATTTTGGGATGGATATGAGAAATCCGATTTTGGGACAGGATCAACGTCTGAAGCTTTTGGTTTCTTGAAATTGTTTCTGTGACAACAGTCAGAAAGTTGTTGGAGAGATCCAAGTACCTTAGGTTCTGTAGGTTTGTCAAGAAGGGAGGATAGGAAGTGAGCCGATTGTTCGGCAAGAAAAGGAATTCAAGTGAAGTGAGGTTTGAGTAATGTGGAGGAAAATCATGGAATTTAAGGTTCTGGATTGAAAGGGTGGAAAGGTTTTTCAGACCTTTCAATGCGGGAGGTTCATCAGTTGAGACCATGATTGTTTCAAGGTTTTTCAACTCCTGTATGGTTTTCGGGATGTAGTTGAGATGCTTGTCAATGGAGAGCCCAACTAGCTTTCCTTCGTGTGCCATAATGTTCAGGTTTAGAACAGAGGCACCTTCAATGAGGCGGAGTTCTCCCAAAAGGATTTCCAAGATTTCCCATTCTTCAGCGTTCAACCTGTTTTGATAGTAAGAGACGGGAACTGAAGAGGATTGGAACATCATCATTCCTTCCATTTGGTGAAATAAATGTTTTTGGGTTTCAGAGTCTGAAATGCTATTTTATGACCAATCCAGCACTTTTGGTATGATAGACGGAGTATCAGAGATGATAATCAATCGACAACAATGAAATCATCATCCGTATCATCTTCCGACTTGTCAGTCCCATTTGGAGCCATGGATTTGGAATCTTTCAGAGAAGAAATGATGTTTTTTCCGATATTGACGATATCATCTATTGTATATGATTTCCCAGTGGTTTTGTTGATGAAGCCCAAGAGCTTGTTGGTCAGGGTTGTTGCTCCGGAAAGACCTACCGCGATTTTTTGCAGTTGAGAGGGGGAGAAGCCCCTTCCGATGACAAAAGATTTCCCTCCTTTTGTAGTGATCATGAGATAGGGTTGATGAGCATTTGGAAACAGAGGAGAACGAACCTCAACAAGATCAACATTTTTGATGGCATCAAACTTTATTGACCGTTTTAATGGGATCCATCCAAATCCTAGGACAGGAGTTTCCCTGAATTCGATGGCGGTTTCAGTCACCTTGATGTAATTCTTGTGCAAGGTAAGTTCTCCATAGAGTTTGCCAAAACCATAGGTCAAAAGAATTGTTCCCAATATTATGGAAAGGATGTCAGTATTGTCAAATCCATTTGAAAGAAACACAGTAATAAAGAAAAAAAAAAAAAAAAGGATTGAGGTTACTGGAATAAGGAGCTGTTTTTGTGGATGATCCGGATGCCAGATTTTTTCCATAATAAGATTTCAATTCTGGCCTATTTAAGATAATGCAGTATGGTAAGTTTCATGTGGGAAATTTGTCTTCAAAATGGATGATGTGGCTCCGATTGATTTAATAACGAGATTACGGATTCATAGTTGGAATGACAAAAGAAGATGTAAACAATGCACTTCAAAAGTTGAAGCTGGATTTTCAATCTTTGGAAAGTCAAGCAAATGATTTTGTTTCCCGATATAAAATAGAGATCGAGAGGTTTGAAGAAGACCTCAAAGCCCTCTGGGAAAATATGGAAACCGCCCAATCAGAATTGGCTGCAAACAATGAAAAGATCCGGGAACTGACACAGAAATCAAACGAACTGCAAAAGCAACGGGATGAGCTTTCCACTCGTCTCGCAAAATTACAGGAGCTAAGTCAGACCCTGAAGGCGGAAGTAGACAAAAAGAATTCGGAAAAGGAAAACCTTGAGAGAGAGGTGATGGAATTGGAGAGGGAAAGGGGATTGTTGGAGAACGACAAAACCAAACTCCAGTCCGACCTTGATAAGGCTTCGGCAGATCTGTTGGCGGCAGAAGATGAACACAAGGCACGAGTCAAGGGAATTGCCGATGAACTCCAAGCAACCGAAGAGAAAATCAGTCGTATGGAGACCCAATATAAGGTCTTGGGAGTCCTGTTGCGAGATGGCTATGTCAAACACCCCAGTTATGAGGTTCTGAAAACACTTGCAGAAGGAAAGGTCAGCAACAGCAAACAGTTGGCCATGGCCAGTGGTGTAGCTCAAAACACTGTTGATGGTGTCCTGATGTCGTTGCATGATCGTGGCATAATAGCTTTTGAAAGACCTACTGGTAATTTTGAAATCAAGAGGAGGTTGGTCATCTAATGGATGTCATGAACTTGCGAAATCAATTGGAAAGTCAGGAACAGAGATTCAATGAAAACATCACAAGCATGAAAGGTCTGCTGGAAGTGCTTGATCAGAAGTTAAAGGAGGTAAAGGGGGAAGATGAGGAACTTTCCTTGAAACTTCAAAGATCCAAGGAGCAAATTGAAAGTTTGGAAAATACCATTTCGAAACTGACCAATGAGGTCAATGAATTGGAAAGCAAGATTAACAACCAGCAGGAAATTCAAAATCAGCAGGAAGAAACCCTTTCAAAACTTCGAACCACCATTGATGACTTGGAAACACGCAAAGCCAACCACCAAAATGCAATAACGGCATTAAAGGCTGAAATTACCACCATGAAACAGCAATTGGATCAAAAACGTACTGCACGCGAAACTCTACTTGCAAATCTCGACAAAGAAGTAGAAGAGGTAACTGCCAAGTTGGAAGAGGCCAAAAAGAAATTGGAATCTTTGGCAGAAGAATACTCCGGGATGGACTATTTGATGAACAGCGACTTGATGCAAACTCCAGAAGTTGAGATTTTGGCTATCATCGCAGCTCAAAGACCTGTGTCGAGTGAATCCATTAAAGACCAGGTGAAAAGCGTTTCTGCTGTTTTAGTAACGCGAACCATCACCAAACTTGAAGCTGATGGAATGATTGTATCAAAGGACGGGTTATGGGATCTTTCAGATGATTTGATTAAGAAAATCGGGCAACAATCGTAGATCGAAGATGCTATAAGTAATGAAAGTGATAGAACAAACTGTGAAAAAGTGCCATATCTGTACCAAGATGGATGAGAATGTGACAGTGGAAATCCCATTGACTACTGGAGAAATGGTGATGGTTCATCCAGATTGCCTTGAAGATCTATTCAGTAGAATGTTGCCGATGAGATCATGCAATGGTTGCACAGGTGACGCGGGATGTTGCTAACTAATCCGTTATTGAGTCAATTGATTTAAAGGCGGAAAAACTAAGACAGAAAATAGTGTCCGAAAGCAAAACTTGCCTATCCTGCTCTGCCCAAATACCTGCAAGAGCAAGATTCTGTTCCCATTGTGGAGAACCAGTGGTGGATGACCCCGCGTTGAAAAATAGATGTCCGAAATGCAAAAGGGTCTTGAAACCTGAAGCAAAATTCTGTCCATCATGTGGAACTAGAATCAAATCAGCAGGTTTTGCAAAGATGCGGCACCTGTATGCACCTGAAGGCGAACGTCACAAATGTACCATTTGTGCACAGGAAATAGATATTGACCTGATTTTTTGCCCTTCCTGCGTCAATCCGTTTCATTATTCCCATTTGGTTAATTGGTTGCTGAAAGAGAAAAAGTGCCCAGTTTGTCGAACAAAGCTAGAATTTATTGACTGAAGACCTTTCCGAGCATCATCTTGGAGAGGCTCTCAATTCCTTCCGCAAGAATCGGGTGTCCATAGACCATATTGGCCAATTCTTTCCAACCCAATCCATTATCCATCGCCAAGATGACCATCTGTAGAAGGCTAGCAGTTCTTATACCCCAAAGGTGGACACCGAGAATTTCGTTTGACCCTTTGAGACCGATTCCTTTCAGGAAACCTGTCCAATCACCAACAATCATGGATTTGCCAAGCCATTTGTTGTAGAATTTAACCACAACAACGTTTTCTTCCCCATATTTTTCTTTCGCCTCCTTTTCGGTTAGGCCCGTGGAAGCCAATTCAGGATGGGTAAATGTCAATCGAGGAATATGTGGCATGCGCAACGGTTCCCATTGGTCAGACTTTGTCTTGTTTTTCTTCAGGTTATTTAGGACAACCCCTGCCTGCCATGCAGCCCAATTGGTAAACATAGGGTTTCCGGTCACATCGCCTACCGCAAAGATATGGGGCTGGGAAGTCTGCATGAATTCGTTTATTACAACTGCCCTTCTGTTGGTTTCCACCCCTGCCGCTTCAAGGTTTAGACCTGATGTTCTAGGGACACGTCCTGTTGCAACAAGAAGGTAATCACCTTCATATTCCCCTGCATTTGGGCCATCCTTTAGAACGACTGTATAAGTGGTCTTTCCATTTGCTTTTGATTCTCTCACTTCATCCACGAATTTTCCGGTATAGATTGAGATGCCCTGTTCCACCAAATGAGCCTTGATGGCGTCTGCCATCTCTTCATCTTCACCGGGAAGAAGATGTGGAAGTCCTTCGAAAACGGAAACCTTTACTCCAAGATTGTGAAATGCCTGACCGAA
The DNA here is from genome assembly GCA_964645535.1 of uncultured archaeon. Taxonomy (GTDB): domain Archaea; phylum Asgardarchaeota; class Heimdallarchaeia; order Heimdallarchaeales; family Kariarchaeaceae; genus WAKA01. The sequence goes on from CAZYCQ010000001.1 coordinate 8,981, forward strand.
TTCAAGACCAATCCGCCCACCACCAATGATCAGCATGTGCTCTGGTAGATGATTTAGATCCAATGTGTCTTTGGAAGTCTTATAACTTACCTCCGATAAACCCTTGATAGGTGGTATTGCGGGTTCACTTCCAGTGGCAATGACAATGTAGTCAGCAGTATACTTCTCACCGTTTACTTCAATGGTATGAGAATCAACAAACTTTGCGAAACCGTTGATGACCGTCGTTCCAACCTTTTCTCGTGCATTCCTCAATGTTCCGGAATGGATACGTTCAACGATCTTGTTCTTTAGTTCCATTGCGGTTTTGAATTCCCTTACAGTATTCGAAACTTCCACTATAGCCTTGGTAGGAATGCATCCAGTATTAATACATGTCCCGCCGAAGTGGTGGTCAACGTCTGCTTCGACAATAGCGGTGTTCCAGCCTGCTCTTTTAAGGCCAACTGCAATTTTGCGACCAGAAGAACCGGATCCAATAGAAATAAGATCAAAATGGGTCATATTTTTATTTCAACTCCATAGAATATGTATATCCACTAACAAAATTCGTACATACTCAAAAAATATATCCTTTTAGGACATGACCTATTGATTTTTTAAGAGCAGTATAGACTGAAGGTCATATGTTAACTGGAGTTGACGTCAGGGTACTCGTCCACGAGATTGAAACAAGCATTTCACGGAGCTGGATCACCAATATTTATCAGCTACCATCCAACATTTTTATCTTCAAACTCCGCGATCCAAAAGAAGGCACATATTTTCTTTTAATTGAACCTGGAAAACGATTTCATACCACACAATTCAATCGAGAAATGCCTCCTGAACCACCAAATTTCTGTCGTCAACTTCGTTCCCATCTGCGTGACAGGAGGATCAATTCAATCATTCAACGTGACCTCGATCGGATTATCGAGATGAATATCGGTCCAGACCCCGGCTATCGCCTTGTTGTTGAACTTTTTGGGGAAGGAAACCTGATTTTGGTATCTCCCAACAACAAAATACTCACTGCATTGCGATATCGGAAAATGAGAGACCGTGACATCCATCCAGGACGGGAATTTGTCCAAATGCCCCCCGCACCTAGGGATATTATTCGTACGGGTCTAGATGGATTTGAAGATGAGATTAAGAAGGAACAGAAAATTGTTGTGGCATTGAATAAAATTCTTGGTTTGGGACCTTCTTATTCAAGATATGTTTTGCAAGAGGTAGGTATCACCAAAAAAAAGGTGGACGAATTGACAGAAAAGGAGATAGAAGCAATCAAAACAACCTGCCTTGATCTCAGGGAAAGACTTCTCCAGCACAGATATCAGCCAGTTGTATATCTTGAACCGGAAGAAGAAGGTATGGAACCAGAAGTGGCAGAAGAGGAGGATCAAGATGAAGATGATGATATTGAAATTGTTGAAGCAGAAGGATTTGATGAGCAGTGGGAAGATGACGCACTTCCGTTTGATCCAGAACGAGTCATCAAGATCTTACCATGGCCGCAAGGATTGATTGAGGGGGCAATCCTCTTTTATCCAGAAAGCCTCAATCAAGCCCACGATGTATTTTATTCATCACAAGAAGATCAATCTTATCTGATTGAGGACGCCGTTGTTCTTGAAACAGAAGCGGACAGGTACAAACGCAGATTGGAACAGCAGCGGCTTCATCAGCAGACCATGTTTGAACAGGCAGAATTGGAACGGAAGAAGGCAGATACAATCTATGGCTATTTCAATGAAGTCAACGAGCTGATGACAACAGTATACAATGCACGGAAGAAAAAGATTCCTTGGGAAACAATCATCGAGAAATTGGAATATGCCAAAGGAAAAGGCATGAAATCTGCAAAAATCCTTAAGGAAATTAACCCGAAAAAAGGGACTATTGTCGTTGAACTTGAAGGGGAAAACGGGCATATGGACATAGAGCTCGATTTCACCAAACAGATAACCGACATTGCCAACTCAATGTATGAAAACGCAAAGAAAATGGAAAGAAAAGCCAAAGGTGCAGATAAAGCAATCGAAATGACTTTGGAGAAGATCAAAGAGGCTGAAAGTTCAGCAGCCGAAATGAGAAGAGAAGCTGCAAAGGAAACAACGGTACTGAAAAGAAGAAAACGCTGGTATGAAAAATGGCATTGGACTATTGCTCCAGATGGAACAATCATCATTGGTGGATTAGATGCAAGAACAAACGAACAATTGGTAAAAAGATACCTTGAGCAGGATGATTTCTTCTTGCACGCAGATTTGGTGGGAGCGCCTTTTGTCATTATCAAGGCTAACGGAAGGGAGCCATCACAACAAACAGCCCTTGCAGCCGCTACTATAGGGGTGGCATATTCATCAGCATGGAAATCCAAGAGAGTTGTAGCAGATGCCTACATTGTCAATCCAGATCAAATTTCCCTTCAAGCGCCTTCAGGAGAATTCCTACCTAAAGGAGGGATAATGATCTATGGTGAGAAGAATTATGTCAGAAATGTTCCTGTTGAAATATTCATCGGATTGATTATTGAAAACCATTGGTCAAGGCTTGTAGCAGGAACCAAAGCAGTGATGGAAACCCAACCAATATCAGCCTATGTGAAACTTAAACCGGGAGATACACCTCGAGGGAAAACTGCAAAGCACATAAGAGGCATGTTTTCGAAAGTAGGCAAACCTGAAGATGGAAGAAAGGTACTGGCGCTTGATGTCAGTGAATTTTCGAAAATGGTTCCCGGCGCCTCGGAAATTGCGGAATTCGTTGTCTTGAAGGAAACCAGATCAGAAGAAAATGATTGACATACCTACGGCTACACCTACCAAGAAGACGCCAATGCTGAACCAAAGTATATTGGTTTCCAAGGATTTGAGGTATTCATCCCTTCCTTCTTTTACAGTTAATCGACGAATCTGGAGGGGGTTGGATTCGATCTCAACCAATTCCTCGTCAGAGAAATCCATGATATCATAGAATGTAACCAGTGATTTGTTGCTTCGTGTACCATTTTCCGCAAGTAGTTCGAGTTCAACAACATCTTTCCCACCGAAGTCCTTGATTGTATATTCCTTTTCAAACACACCCCCCTTGAATTCAATTTCTTCAATAGGATTCCCATTTGCAATCAATGTGGCTTTTGTAATGTGGTCTTTAGCGGTAAAAGCGGAAATTACAACCTTATTGTAATATGATGAACCGGATCGTGGATAATACAATATAATATCATAGACCTTCCTGTACCTACCAGGACCGATGCATCCCGCCAATGTAAAAAGGATACCCGCCGATCCAAAGGTAACGAGACTGACAGGGAAGGAACTTCCCTTTGGGTAAACAGCTATCCAAAGAATCCAGACCAGTATCAGGATTGCAACGGTTATTCCAATTCCTGTTAATAATCCGTTCCTGAACTGTTTATTATCAAATACCATAAGCAGGTAAAGTGTTGAACACTAAAAAATCTGAGGATTGAATGTATCTTATTCTGTCCTTTCAGTTTCTGCATTTTGCTTGTCGTATTCACCCATCAGGACTTTTCTGAGCCTGTCTCTTTCCAGTTTTTCTTTTTCTTTCTTTTCTTTGTTCAAAATTGTGATGGTATCAAAGTAATCCCTAGTTTCTTCCACCCTTTTCTTTTTCCTTTGACGCATTTGTTCACGATATTCCTTGTCAAAAAGATCACGTTTGATGATTTGGAGAATTGGCATCTGCTCTTTCTCTTCAAGATCACGAATTATCCTCTTCACGTAAAAGTATTGGATGAGGAAGGTAAATACAATGAAAAGAACCAAGATAGTTGTTGTAAATGCTTCAGCATAGGCGGTTGTCCCTATGAAAAGCCCGAATGCGAGAATCGGAATGCTAAGGAAAATTGCAACGATCAGCGGGACTGCAAGAAAGAGATAGCCTAATTGAATGAGCATCTGTGTTAGGAATGGACTGCCATTGTAGAAAAACACCATCCAGACGAGAATGACGATGAAAGGCAGAATAATGACTGGAAGGTAGTAAAACAACTTTTGTCCTACAAGTTCAAGAAGTTGATCTAAAATTGCCATAACTGAGCCACCAATTATCTATCTATTCGGTCACTTATTTATGTATGCAAAAGAACAATTCAGGTTCCCTCATCGTATGCGGTTAGGTAAGCTTTCTGAGCATCCGACAATTCATCAATTTCGAATCCCATCAATTGCAATTTCAATCGGGCAATTTTTTCGTCCAGTTCCTTAGGAAGCTCGTAAACATGGTTCCCTTCGGTTCCAACAGTACCATTGGCCAATGAAACAAGGCTGAGAAGTTGACCGGCAAATGACATGTCCATCACTTCAGAAGGATGACCTTCCGCCGCTGCCAAATTGACAAGCCGTCCCCTTGCCAATAGGTAGATGCGGTGACCTTCCGGCATCACAATTTCTTCATTGTTCGGTCTGATTGTCCGTACGGATTTTGCGTAATTCAGCAATGCTTCGACTTGGATTTCTACATCATAATGTCCTGTATTGCAGACAATGGCACCATCCTTCATCGTTTTCAAATGATCCAAAGTAATGACATCCTTCATTCCTGTTGCAGTAATGAACACATCACCGATCTTAGCTGCATCAGTCATTTTCATTACCCGAAATCCTTCCAAGGTAGCCTTCAGTGCATTGATTGGATCCACTTCAGTGACAACCACATTGGCACCCAATCCTTTTGCCCGATTGGCGACACCTCGTCCACAATGCCCATAACCTGCGACAACAACCGTTTTACCAGCCAACAGGATTGAGGTGGCTCTCATAATTCCATCAAGGGTTGATTGACCAGTCCCGTAAACATTATCGAATTCCCACTTCGTAGGGGTGTCATTTACTGCAATGATTGGATACATTAATTTGTTATCCTTGTCCATTGCTCTAAGTCTATGTACTCCAGTTGTGGTTTCTTCCGTTCCTCCAACGATATGTTTGGCCAATTCAGGTTTCTTTGAATGAACTCGGAATATGAGGTCTGCTCCATCATCTAAAGTAAGGGTGGGTTCAAATTCCAACGTTTGATCAATTGCCCAATAATATTCCTCAGTGTTCATTCCATGCCATGCCCAAATCTTGACTCCATTGGCAGCCAATGCAGCGGCAACTTCATCGTTAGTGGAAAGCGGATTGCAACCACACCAAGCAACGTCTGCACCTGCCGCAACCAAGGTCTCAACGAGAACAGCAGTTTCCTTGGTGACATGGAGGCATCCAGCAATTCGGTGACCCTTGAGTGGTTTGGTTTTGCTGAATTCTTCTCGTAAAGACATCAGAACAGGCATTCTTGATTCTGCCCAATCGATTCGTTTTCTTCCTTCTTCAGCCAAAGAAATATCCCTGACCTTGAATGGATGGGTTAAATCTTGTGTCATAAGTTGTCCATCGAGACCATCAAAAAAAGACTTGTGGATGAGGACTAATGTGCAAAACCTAGGAATTTTTCGCCCAATTGTGGATCCTTAAGGATTGCTTGGGCATCATCATGGTGAACTACACGCCCACTTGCAAAAACATACCCATAGTCTGAATGAGCCAATGCAGATTTAGCGTTTTGTTCAACCAAAAGGATACTGACACCTTCCTCTCGTAATTCCTTGATTTTGCGAAGGATAGTTTCAACATAGGTCGGACTCAGAGCTGCGGTAGGTTCGTCCAACAAGAGAAGTGTTGGACCAGTCATCAAAGCTCGACCTAGGGCAAGCATCTGTCTCTGACCTCCAGAAAGGTTAGAGGCAAATTCAAACCTTCGTGGCTTAAGATCTGGAAATATTGAAAATACATAATCAATAGCATCTTCCAAATTACCATCCGAAAGATAGAAACCCATTTCCAAGTTTTCCTCTATTGTCAGATCAGGAAAAACATTATTGACTTGAGGTACATAGGAGATACCCCAACGCACCAACAGGTCCGTTCGTTTTTTCATTATTGGAGTTTGTGCATATTCCACGTATCCTGAATAATATGAAGCAAGTCCATAAATTATTTTGAGAAAAGTAGATTTACCACAGCCATTTGGTCCAATGATTGTTACAATTTCCTGCTTGTCCATGGTTAAGGAAATGTCATAAATAATCTGTACTTTACCATACCCACCCTGTAGGTTTTTAACCTTCAGAATAGGATTGGCCACTTCTCGAAGTTCTTTGCCGTTCATCGCATTAACCTCCTAGATAGGCGTCAATTACCGCCTTTTCTTTTATGATCTGATCTGGCGTGCCTGATGCAATGATCTCCCCCAAGTTCATAACATAGATCATATCCACTTCCTCTTTAAGAATGAATTCCAAGTTGTGTTCAATAATCAGGATTGAGATATCCCTTTCCTTTCTGAGGCGATCTAAATAGTGGAATATTTTTTCAGCAAGAGGTCCAGCAACACCAGCAACAGGTTCATCCAAAAGCAACACTTTCGGATCACTCATTAACACCCTTCCTATATCAACTAATTTTGATTGACCTCCAGAAAGTTCAGAGGCAAGATTATATGCCATGTGGCTGATTTCAAGGATTTCCAAAATCTCAAATGCTTTTTCGATCAATTCCTCCTCCTGTATCTGCCAAGTCTTGAATTTGCGGAATAGACCTTTCAACGAAGTCCCAAGTTGGTGTTTTGGAGGGAGTAAAAGGTTTTCAATCACAGTCAATTCTCTCCAAAGTCGAGTATTTTGGAAAGTTCGGGAAAGACCAAGATGATTGATTTCATGTGGCGGGAGACCAGTAGCGTCTTGTCCGAAAATTGTCACAGTTCCTTCATCATAAGGGATCAATCCCGAAATTGTATTGAACGTAGTGGATTTTCCACAACCATTCGGTCCGATAAGCCCGGTAATGGAATTTCTCTCTACTTTGAAGCTGATTCCTTTGACGGCTTGAAGACCTCCAAAGCTTTTTCGTAAGTTTTCGACTTTCAGTGCAATATTCTCGTCCATCATGATCCACCTCATTTACCCATTCTTTTTCTTGGAGGTCGATATGGCATTTCTGGGATCAGACCTCGGTTAAAGAAAATAGTGAATACAATAATCGTTACACCTATGGCAAGAATCTGAAGAAATGTTAAGTCAAGGACGACATCTTCACGGTTGGGGCCGAAATAAGCTTGCCAACTTGAATTGCCAAATAGGAAACCTCCAACATCCACAACAAAGAAACGGAAAATGTCATCCATGATTTTCACGATCAATACCTTGTCCCTATTGACATTGCTTAAGTTTCTTACAACTCTAGAGGTAAGAGCAAGGAAGGTAGAACCGACAATCATACCTTTATTGTTTCCTTTTCCACCCAAGATGAATGCGCCCCAGACCAGAAAAGTTGAAGAAACAGGATTCATCAGATCTGGGAAGATGTTCACCAAAAGCCAAGCCCACATTGCACCACCTGCGGCAGCAACTCCTGCACCAATAGCAAGTGAAGTGGCCTTATATTTGAATACATCATAACCATATGTTTCGGCAACGTCTTCATCTTCCCGGATAGTTTTCCAAACCCTTCCATAGGGAGAATTCACTAAATACTCAACAATGAAGAAGATCAGAATCAAGACAATGACGCTGAATCCTGCCAAAAAATTGAAGTAATGTGAAGAGAAGTTGGCTTCCCACCAATCCCTTCCAAATCCTCTAATGTTGGCGATACCAGGAACTGAGAAATCTTGAGTGTCAGCAGTTCTGAATTTCAGCCATGGCTCGACATTAAGCATAATACGAACGACTTCCCCAAGTGAAATCGTAACAATGGCGAAATAATCGGTTCGAAGATTGAGGGTAGGAAAGGCAAGCAAATATCCGATTACCATTGCAAGAGCAATCCCGATAAACATGGTCGTAAGTGGTTCAATGTGGTACTTTGAAATCAAGAGACCTGAAGTAATTGCGCCTATTCCCGCAAAGAACACCACGCCGAAATTGACAAGCCCAGTGTAGCCAGTATGGATATTAAGGGAAATTGCGAAGATTGAAAAAATTGCAGAGTAGATTATAAATTCAAGCAAGAAATTTCTTTTTGCCTCAAAATTTACAGCAGGCTGCAACCATGCAATCAAAGCCAAAATTAACATGAAAACGACAAACAGCGTCAGTTGATACCATTTTTGGTAAAGATGAGACCTATGTAGATTTCTCAACCAAATGAAAAGGTCATACAATTTTATTGCCTTGAAAAATTGGAAAAGCATTGAATTGATTTGAAGTCGTATCTGTCCAATGAAAGATCCAAATTGTTCAAAAAAGGCTGCCATTGCCCCCATGGGAACTGCATTTTGCGGGGTTTTGACCCCTACAAGAATCGGTTCGGCTTTGGTAATTTCTTCCTCTGGTTCACCGTCTAGAGCCTTTAATATCTTTGGAAGGATTTCCTTCATTTTTTCCTCAAGCATGAATCCTATTCCTTCTGAAAAGAAAAGCAGGATAATGATAAGAAAGACAAATGGAACCACATCACGATATGAGGTCATTTGTTGACGAAACGGCAATGCACTCATTGCACCAAGAAATGGATCAGAAAAGGCTCGTGCAAATCCAATAATGTAAGCACTGAAAAATGCACCTACCAATGAACCTACACTTCCCAACACGATGACTGCAAACGCTGGAAGCAGATAAACAGCACCTGTATCAGGTTTGAATTGAATGGTTGAAGCAAGGATTGCACCTCCGAAACCTGCAAATCCACCAGAAATGAACCACGTAATCCGGTAAACACCTTCAACATTAATTCCAGAACTTGCAGCGAGGTCAGGATTGGAAGCGGTTGCACGAATGGCTTTTCCTAATTTGGTAAATTGTAGGAAGAGAAATAGACCTAGAATCATTAAGAAAATGATGGCAATCATGATAAGATCAATGATTTGAACACTGAATGTTGAAGTTGAAATAAAACCTGAGCTTCCCTTACCTATATTCCATCTATAACGGATTGTCGGAACCAAGAATGATCCAAATTCGTCTCGTTCACGAGGGGTGAAATATTGGAAAGCGCCACCAAATCTAAGATAAATCAGAGATCGCAAAACCAAGGCCAGACCTAATGAACTTATCATCATTGTTTGAGGAGGAGAGTTCCGATCTCTTAGAGGTTTGAAAACGAAAATATCCGCAATTATTGCAATCAGACCAGAGATTACAAACGCCCCTAACAGAGCAACAGGAAGGAGGAAATTGTACAACGGCCCATTATTTTTCACAAACAACGGAAGACCCTGTAAAAAAATCGCAACATAACCACCTATTGTCAAGAATTCAGCATGGGCAAAATTCGCAAATCGCAGGGTTCGGTAGGTAAGGGTCAATCCCATGCCTATCGCTAAATAAATGGAGCCCCAAAACAGAGTATCTTTTGTAATTGAGGCAAAATTGAATGTTGCAGTCAACGAGTTACCGCTAATCGTTGCAAGAGCTTCTGTAAATAGAGAGGCCAATCCCAGAATAATCACAGCAGAGACAACAAAATGGGTTTTCGGTCTCTCTTCTTTAAAAGAGGAAATTCGTCCTCTGAAAGTTAAACGATCGTTTTCCTTCTCTTCCATAGGTTAGTTTTGACAGAACATTTTTAACCTTAATTAATCCTGATGCTAAAATCGTAAAAATTATTCGGTTATTATCGGATTTATTGCAATTTTCTACTTAATTCGTGTTGCAGTTACGATTTAAATTTTCTTTAATTTTTTCCTCAATGGGATCATGAGTACCAGAGCAAAGAGGAAGGGCATAAGGTTGATTGGAGATGTAGCTTTAGTGGCTTTTGCGACAGTCTTGCTTTCATCAAGGGTTAAACCATTGGTGGCGTCCCAAGATCCGACAACAACAATTGCACCATCTCCATTTTCATCCTTCTGTGCCTGCCAGATGTCGTATGTTCCTCCAAGAATATCTCCGTTGGAATCAAAGGTGATCGTTCCAGAAACACCCTGATAATTGTTTCCAACAGTTGGAAGAGCAGCCTTGACATCTGCACCATCAGTTGAGCCAGCTTCCATAACTGCCTTTCCGATGAGCATGGTTGCATCATAGGCTTCTGCAACAAAGATACCAGGGTCTTCACCGTACTTGGCTTTATAAGCAGCAACGAAGTCAGCTGTCCCAGTTACTTTTGGAGCAGTTCCAAGAACACCGATGAAGCTGTCGTTTGCACCAGGCTTTGCGAACATTCCACTTGTGGCAATACCATCCGTTCCGATGACAGGGACGTTCACGCCTTGCTCATAAAGCTCATTGATTATGGAAGCACCATCATCAACAAAGCTTACCATGAAGACACCATCAGGATCTGCATCCTTGATGGCAGAGACATGTGAGGCGAAATCAGTTTCCTTCTCTTGATCATAAGCTCTATTGATAGCAATGGTGTTTGAGGAATCTTTTGCTTTGAAGGCTGTTTCGAATGCACCGGTCAATCCCTGCCCATAAGGATCATCTATGCCGATAATGGCAACATTGTGAAGACCCAAATGGTCAGCAAGATCGGCAGCAGCTTTACCTTGGAAAGCATCAGATGGGACAACCCTGAAGAGGTACCCGTCATCGTCTGCGGTGGTAATGGCTGGTGAGGTGGAAGCATATGAGATCATGGGAATCTTGTTTGCCTTGGCGGCTTCCATGGCAGCCAATGTGGAGGATGAAGCAGCTGCACCAACAACACCAGAAACACCGGCTGTAACTAGATTGTTCATAGCTTCACGAGCGCCGTCAGCAGATGTTTTTGTATCCTGAACGACAAGCTCGAATTCATAGTCGTTTGTCATTGCATTAAGGTCTTCGATTGCCAAGTTTGCACCATTTTCGAAAGTTTGACCCAAAACACCCAAGGATCCAGTTTTCGGGGTCAATAGCCCGATTTTGACAGGAGTCGCTTGAGCTTTGGTCTCAAAAACGGTGGTGAAACCAAAGACCATAAGCGAAAGTACTATTATGGTCAATAATGATTTTCTATTCATTTCAATTACCTCTGAAATAAGGTATGTTAGGTATTATATTCACTTTATAAATTTTAGTCACGTCAAATCGAAGAGAAAAAAGATTCGAACCAACCAATTGACATTTATACGATATATTTATTTTTCATAGGTAAAAAATAAAAAACTCGAATATTGTGTTCGAAATACGAACGAGATACTCACATGAGTCGACAGTAGTCCCATTGCTCTTAATACGATTTGCTGATTTTTTTCAATGATGAATGGATTTCTCCAAAGGCTGTTCACCAAGAAGAAATGTGCATCGGTTTGCCTGATTGGTGAAGTAAACACAGGAAAATCTACTCTGGCCAATCGAATTTCCAAAGATTTCACGGGTAAAGAAATGTCGTCAGTATCCCATATTGCTCATGAAACCAGAGATCTAGTGTCTCTCGAACACGTCGATTTCAGAACGGAGAAAGGAGAGTTGGATCTCACTTTGGTTGACACTCCAGGCATTGCAAGTGCCATTGACTATAAAGAGTTCATAAAAGAGGGATTATCCGAAGAAGAAGCAATGAAAAGAGCAAAAGAGGCAACGGCAGGAGTGATTTCTGCTATCAAATATCTGCAGAAGGTTGATGTTGCATTGGTTCTTATGGATGCAACAAAGACACCTTTTGATCAAGTAAGTCTAACTCTGTTGGGAACCTTGGAAATGCAGAACAAGAAAACGATCATTGTGGCGAACAAATCAGATCTACCTGAAGCAAAGCCAGATCTCATTAAATCTACCTTTCCCCAACACCCGGTCGTTCCCATATCTGCTTTATACGGATCAGGTATTGATGACCTGTACAATCAGCTTATTGAGGTGGCAAAATAATGGTACCAGTTGTGGATTTTGTCCCTACTGATGTTCTGAAACGGTTCAACCCGGAACAGCGAGCGGAATTCATTATTGACCGTACAAAACAAGGAAGAATACTGCTCCTAGAGATGGGATTGACACCAGAGGAACGATTGGTATTGATGCAAAAGGCGATGGAGCATTATGACGAAACATTCATTGGAATTAAGCTACGAGAGTTGAGTGTGCGGACGAGATCAGCTGGACTGATCCGCCAAAAGGAAATTGTATCAAATATTCTTTTGGTCGCTCCAGGCGATGCAGAGATCACCTTGAAGGATCAAGGAATCCTCTCGGTGGGAATTGCTGTTTAGGAGGAGGCTTGAAATGAATCTGAGTACAACGTGTCTTAATTGTGGTCTGGAAATGGATAACTTTGCAGAAGCCTTCAAAAATGGTTGTCGACAGTGTGGTGGAAGAAAATTTTCTACGATGAAAATAACCAAGAATAACGATACAGTTAGGTCGATAATAAATAGAATTAATATCGCAAACGAGGTTGCTGTTCGAGTAAGTGGAAGAGGAAGCTATAATATTAATTTGGAACAACTTCTGAAGAGGAAACCAAATGAACCGATTGCTTTCCAAGACCCCACAGGCACCATACGATTAGTCTTAAATCCAGAACTTGAATGATGAATAGAATGGTTCAGGTCATTGTAATAAACGGAACCCCGGGAACAGGAAAATCGACGGTTGCCCAAGAGCTTGCAAATTTCGGGTTCAAAGTCATAACAGAAAGAGAAATGACAAAACTGAGCGATTGTATGATGGGAAGAGATGAAGAAAAGAAGACGTCCATTATCGATGAAGATTGCTATGAAGCATATCTCCATCAGTACTTCCAAAATGAAGATAAAGAATTGGTAGTTTACGAAGGGCATTTGGGAGATTTGGTTCCATCGGAATTTGTGCTGAAGTGTTTTGTCCTTTCCTTACAGATTGAGAAGTTACGCGAACGATTGAAAAAGCGTGGATACCCCCCTCAGAAAATCGAAGACAATATTCTGGCAGAGATAATGAAAGATTGTCTGATTCTTTCACAAGAGGCGTTTGGAGTTGAGAAGACTGTAGAAATTGAAAATCACGATAGTCACGCCACTGCTAAAAGGATCATTCAGGAAATCAAAATCCTTTTGAGAGACCAAAACGGTTGATGGATAATGATCGATGTTGATGATGAACTGCCAAAAGTCAAATGTGGTTTTAGGGATTGTCATAAATGTTGTCTTGAAACCGAAATGTTGCTTACTACGGAGGACCTTGAACGAATAGAATCACATGGTTTCAAAAGGGAGGATTTTTGTCTAGATCCGAAAAAAGCCAATGGATTTTGGCAGTTGAAAAACATCGATGGAAGATGTTTTTTCCTTGATGAAAAGGGCAGGTGCAAAATTTATCAGATCAGACCACTGGGATGCCGTCTCTATCCATTGATACTTACTTTGGATACAAATGAGGTCATTGTGGATGAAGATTGCAGAGAACAGGAATGGTTCAAAAAACAGACTTACACAAAACAGCAGGTCATAAGCGTTCACAGCTTGGTTTCAACATTGCTTTTGGAGAATCCGGAATATTCCTTTGATGATTGAGGAATATCAATGAAAGCCATTGTTCCATTTCGAGGCATTAAAACAGGGAAAACGAGATTAAGGGAACGATTGGAGGATAAAGCGGTTGAAAGGTTATTGGAGGAGATGTTGTCGAACACGTTAACTGTTCTGCATGCACTCCATTTTGAACCCGTTATTGTTACAGCGGATGTTGAAGTAAAGAATGATTACCCAAGGGAAGTAATAATTTTGGATGCCGGTGAATCATTGCAAGGTGCAATTTCACAGGCATTGGATAATTTTGATGTAAAGGAAAATATCCTGTTTGTTATGCCTGACCTTCCGTTCATCAATGTCCAGTCTCTTGAGCATTTTTGTTCAAAAAAGGGAGAAAGGAAAGTAGTTCCCGCTTTCGATGGAGGCATTGCAATTGCCTATGGAAAACCAAAATGGATAAGGAAAATTCCTTTCGGAAAAGATTCTTTCAAAAAGTTGTCTGCTATTTTTCCCGATGTCGAAGTCATTTGGGATGAAAATTTAGGATTTGATTTGGATACCTATGAGGATTTTTTGAAATGGAAAAATATGGTCAAAGAGTCTTGAGCTCTCCTTCAATATCTATAATTTGATCAATTGATTTGTCAACCTCATCGAGATAGGCGATCGAGGTTTCAATTTCTTGGCCGATAGTTTTAGTGAGGGAATCTATTTCTTTAAGGAAAGTTGTGATCTTGTTTGTCTTTTCCAAGAGCTCCCGTTGATCAATCAAAATTTCGGAGCTTAACCGTTTTATGTTTTCGTTAAGTGTATTTGCAGATTCTCGTGACTGGACAGACAAGTTGTGAATATTGTCTGCAACAAGAATGAAACCTTCTCCTCGGTCTCCTGCTTGGGCAGCCTCAATTGCCGCATTGATGGCAACAAGATTAATCTGATCATTAAGATATTCAACCAATTTAGTAGTTTCCTTCATCTGTTCAATTGATTCTATCAAAGACTTGTTCTGATGCCTCAGTGTACTTGAAATCTGATTCCAGAAGACGTTATTATTTTTAAGACCGTCAATTAGGTCGTTATTGAGTTTGTTCAAAGTGAAATAATAATTGGAAAGTGAATTCAGAATAGTCTTGATCTGATCAACTGCCTTAACTAACCTCTTGGCATTCAAATTGTATGCATCTTTCATCTGAGACATCGTCAGCTCAAGCTTGAGTGTTGCATTCCGTATATCTTTGAATTCGCCCTTGTTGTAATAACCCATCCAGTTTAGAGGCTCATTTTGCAAATCGCTTAAGGAGGAGAGGTTTTGTGACACGATTTTCGTGGATCTATTTATGAAATCAAAATCTGAAAGAAAGAATACGTAAATCACGAAGACCAGACCAAAAATGGAATATTTGATTAGAAAAGAGAGAGTTTCCGCAGTTGCAAAAAATCCCATGTCCTGAAACTGTTCAATGATTACATCTGCAACAATGAAGGAAACTGGGGCGATAAAGGCGATATTTGCCATCTCTCTAGATACGATACCTCTTTTGACCGTCAATTGGATTAGTCGTGAAAGGACGAAAAGTCCGACAATGGAAAATCCCGCGATGACGTAGACAGCGGTGAGATGACTCATGAGCTAACGCAGATTTTAATGCTAAAAAGTCATTGGAGGTGAGTTCGAAGTTGGGTTGAATTTATGCGAATTTCTTGGCAACTTGATTGCAGAGTGAAAAATGGGGGAAAGTGCAGTGTAGGATTAAGTTAAAAAAAATCTTGGTTGAAAACAAATCATTGAATTCATTCCTCAGATGGTCTAGTGGTATAAGAGATTGGAGATGAAACCATCAATGAAAAGGTGACCTTAAAAATCAGACCGTTGTAATTAATATTGATTGTGTGATTGAGTTATGGGAAAAGAAAAGAGAGCCGTACTATTGATGCACCCATTAAGAAGAAAAATTTATCAAATAATTTCAGAAAGCCCTGGAAGTTATTTTTTTGAAATTGCATCTGAATTGGATCTTCCCCACGGAACAGTTGCTTGGCATTTGAAAAAACTTGCGGAAGCAGGTCTGGTAAGCACCATGAGATTTGCTGGAAAAAGAGTTTTCTTTTCAACAGCCTTGCGAAACGCAGAAGTAGAAAAAGCATTTGTCGTCCTCAGAAACAATGTAAGCCAAAAAATTTTCGAGTATATTCTAAATAATCCAGACTGTTATCAATCACAGATTGCCCAAAGTCTAGAATATCACCATGACACCATCAGACACCATATTGTACGACTCGAAGAGGTTGGATTGATTACATCATATAAAAAAGGAAGAAATGTCCATTATCAAATTGGAAAATTGGGGAAGGAAATTCTGGCATCAAATACGGAAATCATATCGAGAGCCTACGTGGAATTTCTTTTTGAAAAATTGAAAGAGGAATGTCTTCACCCGGAAGTTGTGGAGCATAATGAGAACCAATTGACCATCAGGGTGAGTTGTCCAGGAAAGGATGATGTTTATTTTTCCTTGGAATTAAAATCTTGGAAGTTCCTTCCTTCAGAAGAAGAAGAAAGGGAAGAAACGGATGATTTACCGGATTTGGAGCCACCAAAGATCAAATCACTTGATGGGGAGATTTCAAAGCCAAAAATCCAAAAAATCGATTTCGAATTTTAGCTTAGTACCTTATCTAAAACCCAACCTATTAAATAGACAAAACCAATTCTTTCAGGTATGAGCACAGAAAGAAGAAATGTCGTGGTCATCGGCGGAGGTCCCGCAGGATATACAGCAGCAATTTATTTGGGAAGAGCGGAACTGGAACCTCTTGTTTTTGCAGGTTATCAAGCAGGTGGTCAACTGATGTTGACGACCGAAGTTGAAAACTTTCCGGGATTTTCAAAAGGCATAATGGGTCCTGAATTAATGCAAGAGATGCGAATGCAGGCGGAAAGATTTGGTGCAACCATTCTAAATGAGGATGTTACAGAAGTTGATTTTTCTTCAGGATCTCCATTCAAGATAAAGACATATGATCGTGAAGTTTTGGCCAATTCAGTTGTGATTGCGACTGGAGCAAGTGCGAAATGGTTAGGTCTGGAATCTGAGCAAAGATTGATTGGATCAGGGGTCTCTAGTTGTGCAACATGCGACGGTGCCTTTTACAAAGATAAGATTGTAGCCTTGGTTGGTGGGGGAGATTCTGCAATGGAAGAAGCCCTATTCCTTACCAGATATGCCGAAAAAGTTTACATCATTCATAGAAGAGACCAATTTAGAGCTTCAAAAATCATGCAGGAGAGAGTTTTCAAGAATAAAAGGATCGAGATCATCTGGAATCATGTGGTCAAAGAAGTACTTTCAGAAAAGGACGGATTTCTTGAAAAAGTCACTGGTGTTGAAATTGAAAACACCAAAACAGGAGAGAGATCCACCTTACCAATAGACGGCTTATTCATTGCCATCGGCCATACACCAAATACGAAAATTTTCAAGGATCAAATAGAGCTTGATGAAATGGGATATATCAAAACTTATGAGCATACTATGACATCCAAGGAAGGAGTTTTTGCAGCAGGTGATGTTGTTGATATTCGATATCGTCAAGCGATAACGGCAGCAGGTGATGGATGCCGTGCAGCCATCGATGCCAGCAGGTGGCTTGAAGAAAACCACCTCATTATCGAGGAACAAAACATATTACGAGGCTAATTTGAACTTAAATTTGCCATAAGTGAAAGAGAACCTTTTTTACCTGACAAATCAATTTGTTTTTGCATTATGAACTGTGAAGTATGTGGCAATGAAGTCAAAGACACATGGAAATATTGCAGGTTTTGTGGAACAAAGCTTAACTTTAGCAAGCCTGTTGAACAGAAGGTTGAAGAGAAGGAAAGGGATTTGGTAGAAGACTTGGTGAAAGAAGAGGAAAAAGAGAGACAGGAAATTGTTTTTGACAAGGATTTGTACTACCGTGTCCTTTCCACTCGATCAAAACGTAAAAGACTTGCAGAAAAGAAGGAAGAGCTATTGGAGGAAGTAAATTCCCTTCTTGAACAGGTCAGGTCTGGATTGGTGAAAGCAGACTATGCCAAACCTAAAATTCAGGAACTTAAGGAAGAGGTAAAGAAAATCACGGAAGAAGAAGAGAAATTTAGTTCCCTTCCCGAAGAATTGCCTTTTGAAGTTTTATTGGATGAAATAGATGCAGCAAAAGAAAAATTCAACAGGTTGCTTGAGATTAAGAAATCAGAAGCCATCTCGAAAGAAACGCTTCAAGAAGCAAAAAAACAATACCTAGAAAACATTGAACTCCTTGAAGGACAGAAAAGGACAGTTGTAGGCCATTTGCGTCAATGGGTGCATGAACTGAAAGCCGAACAGAACAAATTGCGTAAAGAAAGGGAAACATTGTACCTAAAAAAAGAATTAGAGGAACTAACCAAAGAAGAGTATGAACGGAGAAATAAGGAACTAGTCGAAAAAATATCTGAATTAGATCAGGTTGTTCGTTTAGTGTCCATTCTCATCGAATCTTAATCCCAAAAGGATTTCCGGATAAATTTGATTGCATCAACGAATCTCACGGAACTTGCCATTTCATCGAGAATATTTTGATATTCTTTGAATCCAATATCTGAAAGAAAATAGGTATGAATTTGCCTTCCATCTTCTGTTCTGATGTTCGTGCTGTCTAAAACACCTTTTCTAGCCAATTTTTCGATGAACTCTTCAAAAGTTTTCTGGGAAGGAATATGATACGGAAACTTGTTTCTTAACTGTGAGACCAAAGCCTGAAAAGCATGATAAGCTTCATCAATTGAAAGAGGCGCCGCAGGAGTCCCTACGGCCAGCAGAACCATCTCTCGAAGAGAAAACCCCCTATTTGGTTCATGATTGTAAGGCGCCTCCACAATATCTAATGTCATCTTTGATTATATATAATTTGTTCACATTAATAATACTCGCGAGAGGTATTTCAAAGTGAACAATGAGGAATTAAAGCGCCACTTCATTAAAGCAATGAAACATCTAAACCAAAAACAAAAGTCACCCGATTCGTTCTAATAAAGGGAGTTAAATTCCATCCAAGTCAGAAGAGCATTCTGAATGGATTATTTATCAGTCAGGACTCAGTCATTTTTAAGGAAAGCCTCCATATAACTTTAGATACAGGATGATTGGAAAGAAACCTGACATTGAATTTCCAGATTACCTGAACCCTAAGGAACCAATCCATGGGACTACTACACTGGCCTTGAAATTCAAGGATGGTGTAGTAATGGCAGCGGATAATAGGGCTTCTGCAGGGTACATGGTAGCTTCACCCCGAGCGAAAAAACTCCACCGTCTGAGCAAGAAAACAGCGATGTCTATTGCAGGGATGGTCTCCGATGCCCAATACTTGATCAAACTGATGAGGGCGGAAATCAATCTTTACAAATTGAATCGCGGCAAAGAGATGCCCACAAGAATGATCGGCAACCTACTTTCCACAGTAATGTATGGTCAATACAGAAGTTTCTTCCCCTTCTTTGTAGGACCGATTGTTGCTGGTGTTGATGAAACAGGGGCACATGTGTTCAGCATGGACCCATCTGGTTCAATTACAAGCGAACCCTATACCTCAACTGGTTCAGGGTCTCCGTTTGCTTTCGGTGTTCTTGAGGCAATGTATGAACCAGATATGGACGAAGACCAAGCCAAAAAGGTCGCTTTGTTGGCCTTGCGGTCTGCAATCAAAAAAGACATTGCAACCGGGGATGGAATTGACCTTTTGGTTATTACAGATGATGGGATCAAGGAAATTCCCAAGGATGAAATCAAGAAAATCTTGGGTGAGAAATACCCGTTTAAGGATTAGGAGGATTGAAGAAAAATGTTACCACCTGGATCTTCACTAGGCTATGACCGTAGCTCTACAATGTACAACCCTGATGGGAGAATTATCCAAACAGAATACGCAAGGGAAGCCATGCGAAGAGGTTCAATCTCTGTTGCAATTCGATCCCACGAAGGAGTTGTTCTTGCAGGAAGAGTGAGAGCCTCCGACTTGGATCTTCCCAATAGCAAAATTTCACAGATCGATGACCATTTCGCAGCGATTTTTGCCGGATTTGCAGCAGATGGGCGGGTGTTGATCAGCAGAGCCCGTGTTGAAGCTCAAATACATAAGATGACGTATGGTGCAGCAGCAGACATAAAGTACGTAGCAACTAGGCTTGCAGACTATGCCCATATGTTCACCCAACAGGGAGGACTTAGACCCCTTGGAGTAGGATTGCTTCTTGGAGGAATTGAGACCGATGGTTCACCAAGGATTTACTTTGTTAACCCTGGAGGAGGTCTGCTAGAAACTAGAGCCAAAGCAATTGGTCATGGAGATAGCGTAGCAATGAGTTACCTCAAAGAACATTATCGAGAAGATATGACCCTTGATGAAATCATTCAGCTCGCTAAAGACACCATCAAGCAGACCGAAGGTGACCAAACCATCGGTGACAAGGAAATCAAGGAGTTGAGTGACAAGGACATTGAGGTCTGGTCCATATCAGTAGACGCAGAACTACCTAAATTCGACGATATATTTTGAAATTAAGCATTTGGACGTAGTTGATATAAAATTATTTAAACCATTATTTTTGTGGTTTTGATAACCTATACAAGGTTTTGGTGAATAGATTTGAAGATATTGCTACTTCATTCAGATGATTTCAGATACGAAGTGAAGAAAAAAGCCATCAAAGCAGCGGAAGAAGTTTCAAAAGAACCTGTCGAAATTAAGGAAGCTCTTGTCGCCATGATGGCTGTTGAAAAAGAAGATGAAGGTAATTTCGAGGCTACGGCTAGCAGAGCCGCGAAAGAGATCCAAAAGGTAGCAGACGAGCTAAAAGTCAAAAATGTCGTCTGTTACCCGTGGGTTCATCTCACCTCAAATCCTTCAAGACCTGATATTGCACTTAAGGTGCTTAGAAAAGTTGAAACGGAATTGAATGAGACAGGCAAGTTCGAAAAAGTCATTAGAGCACCTTTTGGATGGTACAAGGGGTTCTCGATTACTGTCAAGGGCCATCCTCTTTCTGAATTGAGTAGAGAATTCACCACAGACCTTAAGGAAGAAACTACAGAAGGAATAGAAGAAAGTGCCGCAATAAAGGCTGAAGATGAGGCCAAACATGAGTTCTATGTAGTTGAACCAGATGGTACCCTTATTCCCTTTGACAAGTACAAGTTCAAGCCAAAATCCGACTTTGGCAAGTTTTTCGAATATGAGACGCAGAAGCGCAGAGCATCCGAAGAACCACCCCCACATGTTGCTTTGATGCAGAGGTTGGAATTGGTGGACTATGAGGAAGCTAGTGATGCAGGAAACATGAGATGGTACCCTAGTGGTTGGGTGGTCAAACGTTTGATTGAGGATCATGTAACGAATACAATGATTGAACACGGTGCATATGCTGTTGAAACCCCAATCATGTACGATTTCAATCACCCAGCCCTAGCCAGTTACATGAACCGATTTCCAGCAAGGCAATACGTCATCTCAAGCGGAACCGACAAATATTTCCTTAGGTTTGCAGCCTGCTTTGGTCAATTCCTTATCGCTTCAGATGCAGTTTTCTCGTATAAACAGCTGCCGCTCAAGTTGTTCGAAATGACCCATTACAGCTTTCGGCGGGAACAAAGAGGAGAACTCGCAGCTCTCAGGAGACTGAGAACATTCTCAATGCCAGACCAACATACAATTGTGGCAGATATGGATATGGCAAGGGAAGAATTCCGGAACCAATATAATCTTTGTGTCCAAATGATGGAGGACTTCAATCTCGAATATGAAGCTGTTTTCAGGTTCCAGACTGATTTTTATGAGGAAAACAAAGATTGGATCATGGATATGATCAAAATGCTCAATCGTCCAGTCATGTTGGAACTTTTCGACAAACGTTATGCCTATTTCGTATGCAAGTTTGAATTTAATGTAGTTGACGGACAGGGTAAAGCAGCAGCCCTTTCAACAGTCCAAATAGATGTCGAAAATGCCAACAGGTTCAACATCTCTTATGTTGGAGAAGATGGGGAAAAGCATACTCCACTAATCTTGCATGCTTCTGTCAGTGGGGCAATAGAGAGGGTACTCTATGCCATACTTGAAAGAGCTGCCATCAAAAGCAAGCAAGGTAAGAAACCGTCGTTCCCCTTTTGGTTGGCACCGATCCAAGTTCGTTTTTGTCCAGTTACTGAAGCACAGGTTGAGTATTGTGAATCATTGGTTGATGAACTCAATGAACATGGCATTAGAGCAGATCTTGATGATAGGGGAGAACGAGTCGGAAAGATGGTCAGAGATGCAGAAAGAATCTGGATACCGTATATTTTCGTTATCGGTGATGAAGAAATAAACTCAGGTGTTTTCAAAGCAAGAACAAGAGACGGATCAACGGAAAGCTTTACCAAGAAAAACCTGATAGAGAAGCTACTGGAGAAGAGCAAGGGATATCCAAAACGCAAACTTCCCATGGCCACAAGATTGAGTAAAAGAGCAATTTTCCGTTCGTCAAATTAAATCCAGTATAAATTTGGCTAAATTTGTTTTTTCATGGATATCCTTCATTGAAATATTCGTAAAAACAGGCTCAATCCCATAGTCTGAAATCTCTTTTGAAAATGACCTGTCTGCATCATCCAGAACAAGAATATCAATAAGCCCTTGGTAACGTTGTCCAAGACCAAGAGGAGATTTGGCAAATCCCATTGCCTCCATCAATTTTCCGGTTGGACCAGAAAAAGCCTGATTGCCAATCATCGGAGATACGGCAATTACCTTTTTCTTTCTATTGGAAAACCAAGAATGATATGCAGGAATTGAAAGAATCGGACCAATGCTGGTTATTGGGTTACTTGGACCTATAATCACGGAATGAGCAGTATCCAGAGCCGTTGACACCTCTTTTGGCATGTCAGCCTGGTTCGAACCTGAAAAGATAACATCCTGCACTTCGACGTTTGTCTGGTATTTAACGAAGTACTCTTGAAAGTGAATTTGTCCTTCCAATGTTCGGATTAAAGTAGTTACAGGTTGATCTGCCATTGGATATACACCTGCTTGAATTCCCCACTTGAGACGAACGTTATTTGTAATTTCTGTCAACCTTTTGCCTTGTTCCAAAAGGTGCGATCGGAAAACATGAAGTCCCAAATCTCGATCACCCACCTTGAACCAGACAGGTTCTTCCAAGGATTCAAGGGTTTCCAATGCATGAAAGGTTTCATTTTTTCTTCCCCAATATTTTCTGAGATCAAGCTTGTTCGAGAACAGATAAAGAACAGTGTCGAGATCTGGGGAAATATGGAGGGAATTCCATTTGAAATCATCCCCGGTATTACAGACAACATCAATATTGGATTCATTGATCAATGTTGACATACCTTCCAGAAGTTTAGGAGTGCCCGTTCCTCCTGAAAAAAACAATAGCTTCACAAATTGTTGCTCGTGAAATGGAAACTTAAGTTCATTGAATCAGATGATATTTGTCCCCAGCCAACTGAATTTTTTTCTGTTTGGTTAAGAAGTCAAGTAAACGGGTAATTTTGGTCTCAATGAAATTGAGTCTCGAATATGGGTAGAACAAATCATCAGGATGCAATGTACGATATTCCTTCACAATCATGTCAAATGACTTGGGCTCTTCCTTCAGTATTTGCTGGAGCCTGTCAACATCTGATTCAATTGAAGCTTTGAGATAAGCCGTTGAAATGGGTTTGTTTCTTAAGAGTTGAGGTTGGTCGTAGCTAGGAATATGAATCTCGGTCGTTGCCTGCTGGATGAATTCCAAACCTTGGAAATACTGATCTAAAGATGAGGAGAGATCGAGATAATAGAAATTTGGATTTAATGGAGTTAGGGACAGGAAGACCCCTGAGAAAAGCGCTTTATGTGCAGTTGAATAAAGAAAAGTGTGACCTCTATGTGGTCCCGGGAAGGGTATGATGAGGAGTTTTGTCTTCCCAGTCTGTAGGGTATCTCCCCGATCTATTCCTACCAAACCTTCTATTTTCTTGGGGAGATGTTTTTCTATCTCCTTCAATTTCGTGTGGTTGATGAAATGGTGTTGCAGATATTCGGATCGAGGTCTAGCAATTTCCTCCAGAATGGTTTTGTAAACGTGTATCTTGATATCCTTATATTCTTTTCTGAATTCCTTGATGGTCAGAAGTTCTGTAACTGTTACATTTGGAAGGTAAACTCTGAATTCCCCAATGTCCAGATCAGAAATGGTTTCTGTCAGGTTATCAACCAGTTTTTTTCCCGATATCCCTATGAGAATGGCAGGATCATCTTTAATCAAATAGGCACCAAAGTTTTCGCCACCGTCACCAAAACCACCAGAAATCTGGTAAAGGTTGTCTTTGATTGCTTCATAGCTCATATTAGAATAAAATCATGCATAGTATAAAATTGATTTCTAGCCCATATGAACGTTTAGCTCATCTAAGCTTCAAGCATATCAATAGTGACTGAGGCCACACCAGGAATGGATTTGAACTCTTGTTTGATGGTATCAATGGACACGTTTTCAAGTTCTGAACTGTCGAAATAGCCTTCATAAACACAGGCATCTTGTGTGAAACATAATCCAGTGGAGTATAATGTTTTGATTCCTAGCCGGATAAAGATCGACCCCATCTGTCTCAAGAAATCAGGAGATAATTTCCCAATATTGATATTGATCTTGGCAACCGATGAGGAATTTGTTGGAATAATCCGGATTATTCTAGTATTGGGAGCCAAGATAATGACCGCATATCTTCCCTGATCTGGTTGAAGGGCCTCAATGAATTTATCTGGCAATTTAATCGGATTATTCTCGTCAATGACAGTCATATGGGCAATGGTTACTTCTGCTGGTTTTTTGGGTTCTTCTTCGCTCATCAGAATTCCTCGTCTAACTATGCATATTATTGATTTATTCTTTTAAAGCTATTCCCCATTAAGTGAAGAAGAAAGCTTAGTTTTTGTATCGTTTTAGCAGATGCCCTAAAACCAATTTATGATTCCTTTTAAAAAATGGCACCAGAGTAGCCAAAAAGCTATAACTGGAGGATTTCAACATCAAATATGAATCTTCCAATCTATTGGACCGATCCTACAAACGTTGGTCCGTTCTCGACTGTTGTAGAGGAAAAGGAAGGGACAAAAATCAAGCTGAGAGACAAAATTCTTTATCCTGAAGGTGGCGGGCAACCGGCAGACAAAGGAATTATAGAAATGAATGGAGCGAAAGTAGAAATCCTAGATGTAACGGAAATTTCAGGAGACATATGGGTAATAGTGGATAATCCAGATATTCTCAAAATAGGAAGTCCAGTAACCATTTGGGTAGATCACGAAAGACGACAGATCCTAAGACAAATGCATAGCGGTCAGCATTTGTTTTCAGCCATTCTGGAAAGTGAGTTCAACGCAAAAACCACAAGAGTTCAGATGTCTGAAGAAGAAAGTGAAATCAACACAGATGTGAAGCTGTCAGAGAGTCAACTAAATAAGGCAGAAGATTTGGTAAATCAGAGAATACTGGAAAACCATCCCATTATCTCACAATTTGTCAAAAAGAACCAAGTTGAACTTGGGAGAATAAGAGGTGAAATGAAAATTGGAGAAATTGAGGGAGATGTGGTACGATTGGTGCAAATTGGAGAAAACGCGTCAATTGATCTGAATCCCTGTGGAGGAACACATTTGCATTCCACCTCAGAAATTGGCTTGTTCCTCATCACTTCAGTAGATGGAAAAAGAATAAAGTTCAAGTGTGGCAAACCGGCATTCCAATATGCGGTAAAGATTGCCCAAATGACTCGAAAATTAAGAAACGAGTTGTCTACCAAACCTGATAAAATGATCGAAAAAATCAGTTCAATGAAAGAAGAAGCAAAACGGGCTCGAAAGTCCCAAGAGAAACTGGCACTTGACCTTCTTGAGAAACATTTGGTTTCAGATTATCCCTCCTCGGTTTTCATTGAGTTAGAACACATTCCAAGAGAAATATTCCAAAAATGGAAACCAAGCACTATTCCTAAGCAACCGATCTTTTTTGGACTTGAAAATAAATTCCTCGGAATTCTAGGTCATGATGATATGCTCGAGAAAAAAATAGACCAACTGAAGCAGATGGGATTCAAAGGGAATGGGAAAAAAGGAAAATACTTGTTCAAGTACTTGGGAAAAGCGCCAAACTATGATATCACTAGGGTTATAGAATAGAACAATACATTACCTTTCACTAAGATGATTTATTAGATAAAACGAATTAAGATGCTTATGGCCTATTTCAACTTGTATTGTGTAGACACCAACTTTTTCATTACCCTTTATTCAGCTCAACCCAAGGATTTCAAAAGACTTGTTGCAGTCTTGCGTAAATTAAGGATTAAATTTGTCATCTCAGATTTTGTTCAAAGGGAAATGAGATGGTATATGAGGAGACATATTGAACCTCATGTCAAAATTGAGGCAGTTGACAAAAGGAAACTTGCAGAATATGAAGCCAATTTGAAAAGAAAATTGGGGAGTTTGCCTCAAACTCCAGATGTCTCAGTGATTTTTGTGGCTGAAAAGCTTAAAATTCCAGTTGTGTCTTCAGATCTCAAACTTGTTGAAACAGCAGAAAAAATAGGAATTAAAACGTTCATGAACAGTGCCTTTGCCATTTTCTTGAAAAATCAATTGGAAGATGCTGAAGACAAGGCGTTACTAGATGAAGTCTATTCAAAATTGTTCGCAGAAGAAATTTCCTATTCAGTTAAAGGTCAGCATGTTTACGATCCAGTTGTACGAATCAAAAAAATCATGGATTCTGCTTTGGAAGTGGTCAAATCACAGCAAGAATTAGAACAACTGTCCACTGTTCATGTCGCAGAGACCTCTTCCGAAGGGAAGTCGGAACCACAATTTGAATATCAAGAATATGAGGATCTCAAACAATTGACAACAGAGACCAGAACTGACCTCAGTGATTTTTTGGAAATGTTCGAGGAAGGAAGATTCAAAGACCTTAAGGTGGTTTTAGATGACCATTCCGATATGCTCATGGACAGATGTACAGAAGTCCGTCTATTGGGAGTCCCCGAAACTGATCTGGTATACAGGGAAGCAATTACTACTTTAGCTCATCTGCTTCTTCTTGGTGCAGCAGTAGATTTGAACCTTCAAAACCTGAAGGAAGCCGAAGCAAAAGTGGACCTTCTTCTTCTTCTAATATTTGAAATACGGGAAGCAGCAGACCGACTTGAAATAGAGGTGCATCTCCAGAGAATCATTATATTTTTCTTGACAGGACAACTGAAAAGACTGAACATATATTTCTCTCCTAATTTCATGCAAAGATGCAGAGAAAACAATCGAGAAGATGTTGTCGAATTATTACGGACTTTTGCTATCATATCTGCCGTCTTGACAAACAATGAAGCCGAGAAAAGCGCTCAAGCACAAGACCTCTCGGAAATTGAATTTATTATTCAGCTCGGTTATCAATTTGTTTCAATAGGAAAACCGAAGAAAGCATGGTTATTGTTTGAGCAGGCAATTTATATGAGTATCAATTCAAAGATGACTGGACTCCTTTATGCTTTGTTCGAGATTATGCTGCCACTTCATTACTCTTCTGATGGATTTTCTCCCAGTTTACCAGACCTTCTTGCATATACTAAAAAACAGATACAGGGAATTGATCTCAAAAGCTATGAACAAAGGTTAAAATTGAAAACCTCCTTCGATCCGTCCATTTTGATTAGGAGGCAGAAATCGGTCAATGCCCTTCCATCTAGTTATCAAGGATTTTTGGATGTGCTCTCTGTTGAACAGACTTCATTCAAAAATTTGGGACGGGCAAATTTGGTGAAGGTTGTTGATTGGCAAAGTCTCACACTAGTTGGAATAATTGATCCATCCTTAACCTTAGGGGAAGACCTGACGGTAGGAACAAGCGTTAGGATTGTTTCAGGAAAAGTCAGGTTGGTGGAACCTCCTAAACGTCTCAAAGAGAGAACCGGAGTGACTCTTCTTATTGTTTGCATGAAAGACCCACGTTTCATTGTCAGAAGAGCAGGAACCATTTCTTTCGCAAAGCCCAAGGAAAAGATTGCAAGCTATGACCTATAGGAAAGTCATTAAGCTTGAATAAATGAAGGGTGATTGAAATGGAAAAAAATGATGGATTGTATGGAAATTTCAAGGAGCCACCCGAATTTAGGGCAGATCCATTGCAATCATATCAGATTGATGATGGAATCGTTGTTGGTTTTGTTACGGTTGTTGTTCCCGCTCGTGGAAAGAGACCAAGAGAAATCCATCCTGAAAAAAAGCAGGTCATGGATACGCCGAAGGATAATCTCCTATTGAAAATATCAAATGGTGAAGAATCTGCTATTGTGGTCTCAACCAATCACGAATTTGTTTCAAATCCTTTTGACATCAAATTGAAACCTAGCAAGAGGGAAATTAAAGCTGAAGCAGTAACTATCTTGAACAAATTTCCGATGTTTACTAAAAATGACAATGTATTCCCTCATGGTGTCATGCTAGTGACCTTTCCCACTAAGCAATTGTATTATCCCAGACATAATCCTGAAGCAGTTTATTGGATGCTAAAATCCATCCAAAATGCCTTGGAAGGATTGAAATCAATTAAGAAAAGTGGCTATCAAGTTTTGAACTTCTTCAATGTGGGACCAAATAGTGGAGCAAGCCTTCGACAACTCCATTCTCAGACCTATGTTTGGCGTCATTCGCTACCCGTTTATGGGAAGGAAGCAATGGCGTTTTATGAGGCATATAAGAGGAATGGCTGTTTAGCATGCCGTTTTATTGAAAATGGAATAATCTCGGATCCATTTGGAAATGAGGTCAGCATTGAATCTCTGAAAATTTTTGAGGATGAAAACGTAATTGTAATTTTTGCATTTGCCCCAATACGTCTCCTTCAAACCAGGGTCATTCTTAAAAGTCACAACGCTAATCTGTACACTCTTTCAGCCTCTCAATTGAAATCTTTGGCCAAAGGAATCGCCATTGCCGATGATGGTATTTTTGAGGTAAGTAGTTACATCAATTTCAGGTTTGAAGATAGATCAATTGCATTCAGGGAAAAATATGATGGTGATTTCCATATGATTGTTGATGTTCTGCCTGCATGGCCCCTTGCAGGTGCAGAATTGGTCTCTTCCATGACATTTGCCAGTCGCCCCCCAGAAAAAGCCGCCGAAATCTATCGAGAACGCAAGCAAATATAAGTTGTCATCAATATCCTTATTTGCTGGAAGGAAATAACAAATTATGAGCAAAAGACCAAAGCTGGAAATCGATGTTCCTGACGATGTGGCAGAATTTTTTATAACTGGAGCATTTGGGGGATTGAGCCCTGCAGGTGGCAACATTCTTTTCTATGTTGAAGACCCTGAAATCGCTATGGATGAATTTGATCAACAGATCAAGGTTCGAAAGGTTGTTCGAAAGGGAAAAGTCATTTTGAGAATGTCGCCTTCAACTTTCAAAAGTATTGCATTATGGATGAATGCAAATCTGGCGGCGTATGAATCTAAATTTGGTGAGATTTTTGTGCCAGAACATCTGAAATCTCAAAACAAAAATACCCCAATGGAAGATTTCCATTAAGTGGAAAATGATGTGCCTGAAGATTGTAAAGGTTGAAGGGAGCAGTATGGAGCCATTTCTCCGACCAGGACAATTCGCAATTATCCGAAAAACTAAACAAGTGAAAATAGGGGATGTCATTTGTTTTCCAGATCCTCAAAATCCAAAATTGCTTTTGATCAAAAGAGTCCAAGCGATTAATGACAACTCTGCTTTTGTTATTGGAGATAATCTTACAAAAAGTCGGGACAGCAGGCATTTTGGAATGATAAGTAAGGGATCAATCATCGGAAAACTCCTATTCAAGATCTAAACATTGAGATTACCCGGTAAATCACTCAAAAATTAATTTATAAACGAAAAGATTTATATAAATCCCCATTCAGATTTTTCTCGCTAGAGGTGAAATCATGAACCTGATAAGAAAGACTCTTGAAATAGCAGATAAGTTACTTCACTTTGATGTCGCAAAGGCTCATTGTGACGTCCCCTGTGGGATCTATGACCCGCACCAGATGCAAGTCGATGCCCATACGGTTCTTAGAATGATACAACTGATGCAAAACTTGGATCAAAACAATCCAGAGTATGCCCAAACCTACGCACGATATGTTGCTGTCAAGGAACATCATGCTGAAAATCTTAAAAGGGAGGTTAGAGTTCTTTGGGGAGACTACTTCAAACCCCAACATCAAGAACAATTCCCTGAGCTCACTGATTTGGTCTGGGACATCATGCGAACTGCATCACAGGCTCGCCAGCATGTTGACATGGATGCAGCAAAAGACTTGTTAAAGAAAGTACAAAGACTTGCTGAGATCTTTTTTGAAACCAAAGGCAAATCATACGCAAAACTTCCTGCCCCATATCCTACTGGAGAAACCATTGTAGTGCAGACAAACTGAGAATTTAAGAAAAGAATGTCTTATTGAAATTCTTTTTAAGTTCTCAAAGCCTATTTTTATCATGGAAATTTATAAAACATATATCTCTAAAATTTCAGACCAAGAAGAAATACCAACTAACCGTCAATTTCTTGCTCTGACCAAGCAGGAAAATGAAGAGACCACATGGAGAAGGTTGGATAGACGAGAACGAGATGAGGAATTTCTGTTACGGTTGGATTCCTCAACTTCAAGTTAAACGGTTGGCGGTTAAGATGCAAACCTCCATTGAAGCAGAAGCGAAGCTTCCACCACTTCTAGAAATGAGGTGGAAGTACTTGAAGACAGAAATGCACCGAATATGTGTCCATCATGAAAAGAAAGCTCTTATTAGAGCACTGCTTGCAGAAAGAGAACATCACACCACTGCACCGACTCTTTCTGAAATCACAAAACTAACAGGGTTTGATGTTGCAATCCATACCATTGTAAATTGGGATTGGGAACCCAAGGGACAAGGGAATCTAGAAATCGATGCAAAAATGATTGGGGATGTTGGAGCTGAGCTGATGGTTTTGCATGCCATCAGAGAATCAATTAAAAATCAGCTAATCAAGTTCGACGAAAATGACTTGGAACTAACACCGCTAGGTTCAAGACATTTTGAAACTGTTAATTCTTTCAATGTGGACATAACGGGAAACAGGATTGATATAGCAAAAAAGAGGTTTACGATTTCAAGAATGAATAAAACCCAGAGAGAGATGGATCCCGTCAACAAATTGAGGTCGGTAAGGAGACTTTATTGGGAAAATTCCATCATCATGCTCCTAAGGGCACCATTACCATTTTATAGGGCAATGAAATCCTTGACGCCAAAAGAGATTGATTTGACCATAGAACTCCTCAACAAGTTAACCGAAAAAGAGGAAAGCAATACAACTGGATTGAAAAAAGTACGTGTCCCCACGAAATCCACGATTTGCACTACTCTTCGGAAGTTGTCTCCAGAAAAAGGAGAGGACCGAAGACCAAAGTTTGTAGCTTGCATCGAAGAAGAGGAAAATGAATCAAAGACTGAGTTTTCAATTGGAATTGGCGCACTAACCATGTTCGTCATGTTCCTCCAAGGGTTTAAGCGTGATCAACTTGATGAAAAAGCCAAACGGGCAGAATATGCAGTCAAAGATGTCATAGAGTTTTCAGATTATTGGGAAGTCGTTGAAACAAACACAGAAATCGTTGATGAGGGAGGAGAGACTGTAACCGAAATTGACATCATTGCTCGTTCCAAGAAGGATCCCGACCAATGGGTTCACTGCGAAGTTAAGGATTTCAGTTACTGGAGAGGATGGATTTTTGGCAGGAATATCGAAATCAGAAGGCAATATTATGAAAAGGCTGTAGAAAAGTTGCCCATTAAGGAACAATATATCAAAGAAAAATTTTCGTGCAAGAAAATAAAGTCATTTATTGTCACAAGCATCCCTGAAGCATTTGAGGAAATAAACGGGGTTCCATTGGTGTACCTGAGTGATCTCAGGGAAGTTCTTGCAAGCATAAATCACAGGCCATTTACTCCACGAAAAAGGTATTCCAGTCAAAATTTCCTGATACGGTACTTCAGAAGGTTGAAAAATGATTATGAAACCGCAAAAGAATCTGACAGCAAATTAAAGAAACTAGAAAAGAAGTATCGGGAACTGAAAAAAGAAGAAAACCAAATGAAAGAAAAATTTATCGAGAAAAAATCGCTTTTGGAAAAACACAATTCAACCTTGGCTACACTGAAAATGAGTCAAAAGTTTACCACGAAGAGACTGCTAAAAGACGATGGATCAAAGCATTTCCAAATTGAAGAGGAACTTGCAAAGATCAAAAAGGACATCAAAAGAGTTCGAAGGGAGATGATCATTTGCCAAGAACGATATAAGGAAGTTGCTCTTGCCCTTAAAACAAAGCAAGCAGCCCTTAAGAAAATTAAAGAAGAAATTAACAGGCTAAAACAGAAAAAAGCAAGACTTCTTGCACCTAGAGGAATTTAAACCAAAAGAAATTAAGAAAGAGAGCTCAATTTAGATTAATGAATAAGGAGAAGACTACAGAAGTTATTGAGAAATTAAAGAAAGCATACCCCAATTCCAAAGTTTCTCTTGATTTCAATAATGCCTACGAATTGTTGGTTGCCACCATTCTTTCTGCTCAAACTACGGACAAAGCAGTGAACAAGGTTACCCCTGATTTATTTAGCAAGTTTCCCAATATTGAGGCATTGGCAGAGGCAGAAGTTGAAGAAGTAGCCCAAATTATCCGTACTCTTGGCTTTTACAAGACAAAGGCAAAGAATCTGGTAAAAATGGCCAGAAAGGTTGTAGAAGAATTCAATGGAGAAATTCCTAGAAACATGGAGGATTTGACAAGCTTGCCAGGAGTCGGCAGAAAAACAGCCAATGTTGTTTTGGGAAATGCATTTGGGATTCCCGATTCGGGAATTACGGTTGATACGCATGTCAAACGGATAACTCGTAGACTTGGATGGACCAAGGAAGAAAAACCAGAGAAAATAGAAAAAGATCTAATGAAAATCATCCCCGTCAAATATTGGGTTGAATTTACACCCTTGATTATTGATCATGGGAGGGCAATTTGTAGAGCACGAAAACCCATGTGTGAAAAATGCCCAATTGAGGAAGATTGCCCCAGTTCAACAATCCGCCAAGTATAGGGAGTAAGAAAAATGCAATTTAATCAAGCTTAAACTTTGATTTAACATTGGATTTTTTATCAAACAGCGGTTTAGAATATTGAACATCTTCATTGTGTCAGTCTAAGCAC
This sequence comes from uncultured archaeon, assembly GCA_964645535.1. Lineage (GTDB taxonomy): Archaea > Asgardarchaeota > Heimdallarchaeia > Heimdallarchaeales > Kariarchaeaceae > WAKA01. The sequence goes on from CAZYCQ010000001.1 coordinate 41,704, forward strand.
ATTTAAAACAGTCTGAACGAACAAGAACTTAGTTAGCAAAAACCACTTCACAGGGAGTCATGAAATGGCAGAAAACAAAGCAATGGACAAGGAAGATATTCTCATAGTTGACGACCTTCACACATATTTCTTTACAGAAGACGGTGTGGTTAAGGCAGTCGATGGTGTAACCTTTACAGTAAAAAGAGGGGAAGTATTAGGTCTTGTAGGTGAATCAGGGTCTGGTAAATCAGTCACTGCAATGTCGATCTTGAGATTAATCCCTCAACCGCCCGGAAAAATAATTAGTGGTGACGTGATTTGGAAGGGACAGTCAATCCTCAATATCCCAGAAACAGAAATGCGGGCCATTAGAGGTAACCAGATAGCGGTCGTTTTCCAAGATCCGATGACATCTCTCAATCCAGTCCTCACCATCGGAGATCAAATCAAGGAAGCCATCAAGCTTCATCAACAGGTTAGCGACATCGAGGCAGAAGAGAAGACACGAACCCTGTTGGAACTCGTGGGAATTCCAGATGCAGGAAAACGTCTCAAGGACTATCCTTGGCAATTTTCAGGAGGCATGAGACAAAGGGTAATGATCGCTCTAGCCTTGTCATGCAATCCTGATCTTCTTATTGCAGATGAGCCAACAACTGCATTGGATGTGACCATTCAGGCTCAGGTTCTTGATTTGATGCGAGATCTGAAGACCAGATTCCAGACTTCAATCATCTTGATCACTCACGACATCGGAGTAATTGCAGAAATGTGTGACCGGGTAGCGGTCATGTATGCAGGAAACATTGTCGAATTGGCAGACGTGATTACGATCTTTAAGGAACCAAAACACCCCTACACTAAAGCATTGTTGAAGGCTATTCCTTCAGCTTCTGCAAGTAGGGAAGAAGAGCTGTATGCCATCCCAGGAACAATTCCCAATCTAATTAACCCGCCATCGGGTTGCAGATTCCATCCCAGATGTGCAGAAGCAAGACCTGAATGCTCGGAAATTGTACCTGAGACCATTGAACTTGAACCTGGGCATTTTGTTAGATGTCTTCTTTATACCGGACAGATTGAGATAACCAAATAGTGCATTGTCATCATACGAAGGTTCGAACTAACAACATTATTAAAAAGGTCTGAGTTATTCAAGGAAATGAGGTTAGCAACTTGTCTTCTACAAAGGCTGAATTAGAATCTTCGGTTGAAGGTAAAACAGGAAATGGACCAAGCAATGATCCCGATGTGGTGTTGGAAGTTATTAATCTTAGAAAATACTTCCCACTTGAAGCAGGTTATCTTTTCAAAAGAAAGGTAGCCGATATTAAGGCTGTTGATGGAGTTTCTTTCAAACTCAGAAAAGGGGAAACTCTTGGACTAGTGGGAGAATCCGGTTGTGGGAAGTCAACTATAGCAAAAACATTGACCTTCCTTCACAAACCAACTTCCGGGGAAATTTGGTTCAAAGGGAGAGATCTAAGACTGCTTTCTAGGAAGGAACTGAGGGAAGTTGCAAGAGATTTGACCATGGTTTTTCAGGATCCGGCTGCTTCATTGGATCCACGGTTTACAGTGATGCAATCGATCTTGGAGCCATTGGAAATCCATAATCTGGTTGATGAAAGCGAAAAATATGGGATCGTAAGAGACCTATTGCTAAGGGTGGGACTGTCTCCCCACCATGCCTATCGATATCCTCATGAACTTTCAGGAGGTCAACAACAGAGAGTTGGTATTGCACGTGCATTGACCCTCCAACCACAGGTGATTATTCTTGACGAACCAGTAAGTGCTCTTGACGTTTCGGTGCGAGCATCTATCATCAACCTGCTCATTCAATTGCAGGATGATTTCAAGTTCTCGTACATTTTCATTGCACATGACCTGTCAGTTGTTCGAAAAATTTCGCATAGAGTTGCAGTCATGTATCTAGGAAAATTGATGGAATATGGGGAAGTGGAAAATGTCTATGATGACCCAATGCATCCATACACTCAAGCATTGATGTCAGCGGTTCCGATTCCGGATCCAACTGTAAAGAAAGAGAGAATCCATCTAAAAGGAGAAGTTCCAACACCCATTAATCCACCAGTAGGATGTAGGTTCTGTACACGCTGTAGATATGTAAGACAAAAGTGCTTCCTTGAGGAACCGGAACTCCGGGAGTTTGACAATGGCCATCTTGTGGCATGTCATTTCGCTGAAGAAATCAAAGCAGGAACCCATAAATTGGCTGACGAATTGGCAGATGCCGAAATTGCCGATCAACAAAAATAAGAAACGCCATATTGACATACAATTGTATGGATTTAAGAGAAATACAAAAAAAACAAAAGGAATTTATCCTTTCTCGAAGATGGGATCGATTTTCTGCAACCCAAGTTTTCAGTCATCTGATTGAGGAGCTCGGAGAAGTAGTCAAATTCTTTCTCTATGAAGAAGGTTATAAGGTCAAAGGAGCAGGCCATGAAGGGATAAATAGGGAAAACATGGGCTCTGAATTCGCCCAAGCGTTCAATCTTTTCCTTCAATTAGCGATTGCAGCAAACATTGATCTTGAAGAGGTATGGAAAAAAGAAATGAAAAAAATGGAACAACGTTTTTCAGAACAGGTTTGGAAAGATCTTGCAGAAAAGACCTAGGAAATCATCTTCAAAAAGTATTGATGAATGCCTGTATTGCCAGAAAGTTCTGGGTGAAATGTTGATGCGAGGATTTTTTCTTTTTGCACAATAACGGGATGGCCATCAAAACTTGCAAGAACATCCAACTCCTCTCCTATCTCCTCAATGATTGGCGCACGGATGAAAATAGCATCTAAATCCGTTTCTATTTTTGAGATATGCAGTGGAACGGAAAAAGAATCTTTTTGCCGGCCGTAGCCATTTCGTAAAATGGTCATATCAAGGACAGGAAAGGCACCTTCCTTGATTTCACTTTCAGCATTCCGTTTGACCCGCTTTGCCAAAAGGATTGCACCTGCGCAAGTGCCAAAGGCAGGAAATCCATTTGCAAGGAGATCCCTTAGTGCTGGGAGCAACCCCGATTTTGAGCCCTGCTTGATCATGGCGGTACTTTCGCCCCCTGGCATTATTATCCCGTCTAAACCATCAAGATCTTCAGGAAGCAGAACCTGGCGAATTTCGATATTTATTCCGAGGTTCTTCCCAGCTTCTTTGACAGTAGCTTCATGTTCTTCGATGGCTCCTTGGAGCCCAAGTAAACCAATAGTTCGATCCTTCACTTAGAGATTTGCACCCCTGAGCTGTAATTTCTTGTCTTCATCCAGATTTGAAACATCAAGCCCAGGCATAGAAGCCCTTTCACTCACCATGCTTTGAGCTTCTGCAACTTTTTCTGGGTTTTCCCAGTGAGTGACAGCCATCACTATTGCTTCAGCTCTTGCTTCAGGATCTTCGGATTTGTAGATCCCAGATCCGACAAACACCCCATCACACTTCATCTGCATCATCATTGCTGCGTCAGCTGGTGTAGCGATCCCACCTGCTGCAAAATTCACCACAGGCAATCGTCCAAGTTCTGCTACTTTGAGGACAGTCTCATAGGACACACGCATTTCTCTTGCCAAGATCATCAGTTCTTGTGGATTGTCTTTTGCGGCAACCACTTGACGAATTCCGTTGTTTACCATTCTCATGTGACGGATTGCTTCGGCTACATTTCCAGTACCCGCCTCCCCTTTTGTTCGGATCATGGCACTTCCTTCCTCAATACGGCGAAGCGCCTCTCCAAGGTCTCTGCATCCATTCACGAACGGGACCGTGAAATCCCATTTCCATACGTGGGAGGCCTCATTTGCGGGAGTGAGGACTTCAGATTCATCGATCATGTCAACGCCGATCTCTTCAAGAAGACGTGCTTCCATTGTATGACCAATCCTGCATTTTGCCATAATAGGTATGCTGACAGTTTCCATTGTTTCTTTTATTGCCTGTATGGTTGCCATACGAGCAACACCTCCTCTAGCTCGGATATCGGCAGGCAACTTGTCGAGAACCATTACTGCAACTGCACCAGCATCCTCTGCAATGCCTGCCTGAGTGGGATTGGTCACATCCATTACAACTCCGTGCTTGACCATTTTGGCAAATCCACGTTTAAGGTTAGTGGAACCAAGCGTAATTTCGACATCCCCATATTCCCTGAGGATCTTTCTGTCTTTCATAGGATGGCTTCTGTTAATATTATTTAATTCCTTTTACTTTGAGAAATCAAAATTCAGCCCAGACATTTTCTAATCCAAATCTTTAGTCCGAACCATATGCTCTTTGGCTATTTCTGTCTCATAAGCAGCAATTGTGAAGAAACCTCCTATTACGAACCCTATATTGAACAAGGGAACTTGGAATCCTTTTGGTTGGAGAATGATGCCAAGTAAAGTAAGGATAATGAAAATCAAGGCAAACCGAAACAAGAAGGAAGGGGCAATTTCGTGAATGTCCCAAACTTTGTTGATATACGGTCGTATCAAAATACCAATCCCAATGAGAATGCCTACAATTATCCCGATAAAAAGCCATATAGTAATTGTTCGAAACAGCGCCAGAGTCGCGGTAGGTGATGGATTCAGAAGAAAAACTAGTAGGTACGTGAATAACACCATGCCAAATTGAATCACGAGGACTATGCGGAAGAAACGTGCATATTCAATTCTATTTTTTTCAAAGAATGTATTGAGCGCCTGCATCAAAATCTCACTGATCAGATTTTACAAGTTTTTTGAGAATTGCAAGAAATATCCAAGCAATCAGTATATTCCAAATGAAGGAGGTCCAAATCTCTGTGAAATAAACTGGGAAGAGTTCCAAGGCCACAAATGTTCCGCCAGGATAGGAAAGGTCTTGAATTGGTTTCAACCCGAAGAAAAAGAAAAGAACTACGAAAATTGAGGGAGCAAGAAGTATCATGTCGTAATCTCCTTCTCTCCATGCTAGAGTATCCTTTTTTGATGCAATCATCCTTAGAAGTATTCCCATGTTAAAGAAAAGAGTGGAAAGAACCGATGCAAAGAAGACATTTGCCGGAGATATCATCACAGACCCCATAGAACCTTCTGTGAACAGATCATATAGTGGTTCCAAGTAAGTTGGAGAAGAAAGGTCAGAAAGCAAAGAATGATCCAATCGATGGACAAACAAGAGAGCAGGTACCAAGGTTGAAAGGAAACCCAATATTACAAGTGCAGTTCCAAGGAAGGAAAGCTTTGAAGCAACATCACTACTGTATATATCCTTAGAACGAATTCTCAAGAAGAGAAAGAACATAAGTAAAATAGCAATCAGGGATAAGATTAAATCAGCTAAAGGTAGAGGACCTCCAAAAAGCATTATTTTGATCCCGCCAATGGTTCCACCAATGCCTAGATCTACATCGATTGCCCAGTAATCTGGTGCAACAACTCTTCCAAAATGTCCAAGTGTCATCACGAAAATCGTGAAAGCAATGGTGTGAATCATCAAAATTGTACTCCATGATGTAATTTGGGAGAATTTGGTGACTAGCATACCTGTCAACAGGGTTGTGAGGATCAATGTACCTAGATAGGTTTCGAACAAAGCAATTGAAGGAGAACCAAAGTTATTGGTTAATCCCAACCCCGCTGCCAATGTTACCAGCAATGTTGATGTAGCATTTTTCGTGTAACCCACAACAATGAAAATTACAGCTAAAGTAAATACCAAAGTTGAAGGGGCAACATCAAAGCCAAAAATGTTTTTTAGATCAAACCAAGTTACATTGAATGATCCTGTCACAAAAACAAGAACCATTCCAACTATAGTAAGGAGTAAGTTGTCTCGTCTAAGGGCGAAATCCACATCCCTAAAACGAACTCTGTTTACAGCGCTCATACAATTGTGAGAGCCAGATTAATATATTAACTCTTTTCAGAGGTCACGGCGCACACAAGGAAATATTCCATGGAATTTTGATTGCTGTTTTTATCTGAAGAGAAAATGAACCAATATGGAAACAATAAAGTTGATTACATCAAACGTCCATAAATTCGAGGAAATTCAGGTAAGATTTTCTGATCTTGGCATCAATCTTGAACATATTCAATTTCCCTATCCGGAAGCTCAAGCAGAAACCATCAGAGACATCGCCATCCAAAGTGCCGCGACAATTTTAACCTATATTCAACCCCCTTTTCTGATAGAGGATTCAGGAATTGCGATCGAACAGTTGAAGGGATTTCCAGGTCCTTACAGTTCATTTGTTTTTAAAACGGTAGGTTGGAAGGGAATTTTGAAATTGATGAGAGACGAAAAAAATAGAAAGGCGAGATTCATCTCGGTAATTGTTTTCATTGATTCTTTTCGCCAGATGCATGTGTTTGAAGGAATTCAGGAAGGGCATATTGCAGAAGAAGGGCGTGGCAACAAAGGATTTGGATTTGATCCTATCTTCATTCCCGAAGGATCAAAACTGACCTTTGCAGAAATGGATATCCAAACAAAGAATGAATACTCACACAGAGGAAAATCCTCAGGACAACTATACCACTTCTTGGCAGAAAAACAAATGAAAGGATAGTTCAACAAATGTAAGTAAAATGGGAAATGTGGATTTGATGCAATAATTCTTGGAGAATCAAGAAGGCTTTTATCTCAGAATATAGCAAGGAAAGATATGGGAACATTTGGAACAGTACTAGGTTCAATACTTGGAGTTGGAGGCCTTGTAGTTGTTATCTATGCAACAGCAGTCCTTACATCCGGCTTTTTACCATTCCTATGGTTCGGTCTTTTTGGATTTATAGGAGGAGCCGCTTTAGGCGCACTGAATTCAAGAAAAGCTAAAACTCAGGCAAAATACAAGAATGAATATGTGTTCTATGCATCCTCTGCTTTTGTAGCAACAATTGCCTTATTGATCTATTATTTGGTGTTTGCACTTGACAAAGTCAGGGAAAAGGCAGCAGACCCCTCAACATTTCCTGCTGAAATGTTGGTATCTACCGCGGCAGGGGCAGCCATTGCCATGATGATTGGGTTCGGATTGGTGATTGCAAACTCAATCGCGGACTAAACTCAACAAAAGGTTTTTAGGAAATTCTAGATCAAATTCAAACAATCCTATGATTGATCCTAAACTAATTCGAGAAAATCCAGATTTTGTCAAGCAAAATCTTGCTCGACGACAAAATGAAGAATACCTGAAAATGGTGGATGAATTCCTAGAGAAAGATGAGAAATGGAGACACATAACCAAAGAGGTTGAAGCCCTCAGAAGAGAAAGAAACACCTTTTCCAAAAAAATACCTAAACTTCAAGGAGAGGAGAGAACACAAGCCGTCAAAAAGATGAAGGATCTTAAGGCACAACTTGACCAAAAGGAAAAGGAACTGCAGGAAATAGAAGAGAGAAGAAAATGGTTACTTGATAGAATTCCAAACCTTCTCCATGAAACAGTACCATTTGGTGAAAGTGATGAGGACAATGTACCTATAAGAACATGGGGAGAAAAACCAACCTTTGATTTTGAACCCAAAGACCACCATGAACTTCTTGAATTAAATAATCTTGCAGATGTCGATCGTGCAAGAAAAGTTTCGGGAGCACGGTTCTATTACCTCAAAAATGAAGCCACAATTCTTGAACTTGCTTTGATTCAATTTACCTTGAACATTCTGAAAGAAGAGGGGTTCACTCTTTTTACCCCACCCACTTTGGTGAGAGAAAGAGCCCTATATGGTACAGGTTTCCTGCCAACAGGAGCTGAAGACATTTACCGAATTGAAGGAGAGGATTTGAATCTAATCGGGACAAGTGAAGTTGCTTTAGGCGCCTACCATATGGATGAGACACTTCTAGAGGATCAGTTGCCCCTGAATTATTGCGGTATCTCAAATTGCTATAGAACTGAGGCATCCGCCTCAACAAAAGATGATAAAGGAATTTTCAGGGTTCATGAATTCAAAAAGGTGGAAATGTTCAAGTTTGCTCACCCAGAACGTTCATGGGATGAACAAGAAGAGATGATACGGATTGCAGAACGGGTATTTCAAGAATTGGGAATTCATTATCGAGTTGTCAATATCTGCACGGGAGATATTGGAGCAGTTGCAGCAAGGAAGTATGACATAGAAGCATGGATGCCAGGACAGGGACGATACAGGGAAGTCGTGTCCTGCTCGAATTGTACGGATTATCAGGCAAGAAGGCTGAACGTCAAGTACCGTGAAAAAGAAGGTGCTCCTCCAAAAGGGTTTGTTCATACTCTGAATTCAACCGCCATTGCAACAACACGTGCAATTGTTGCAATTCTCGAGAATTACCAGCAAAAGGATGGAAGTATTGTTATTCCTGAAAAACTAAGAAGGTACACTGGATTTGACAAAATCAGTCCAATCAACGCTTGAATTTTCTTTTTATCCAGACTAGAATTAATGGAGCAATTAGAATTGCATAGAAGGGAATAGGACTAGAATTGGCAGAATCGGGAGTAGCTAATCTTGTTAATATTTCAACCTGATCTGCCCTTCCAGTAAATATTTCTGTTGAATCTCCATGGCTATTTTGATCTGGGATCAAGGTGGAGAGGATCATTGCAGTATAATCTGGGACTAGCAAACCATATTGAATTCCAAGCGAGACAATCTGTTGTTTGAATTCGTCGGTACCAATCAATGTGTTCAATCCAACCAAGTACTGTATCCTTTGGAGCGCCCACATCTTTTCAGCATAGGGTTGTCCGCCTTCCGTTATCAGGGCATTTTCAGAGACACGAAACGTCTCATTCCCTATCCGGTAATTAGCGGTGATGGTAACATTTTGTTCCACAAATTTTCCAGAAACAACAATTTCACTGCCATTTGATAAAGCAAGGAAACCGGAGGTAAGATTGATATTAAGACTTTCAAGAACGACACCTGCGGTAAAGGTGAAGGATATTTGATCGATTGGGGGTACATAAAGTTGTGAAAAGAGTGCAGAAATGGCATCACTTATCTCTTCATCGTTTCGAACCAATACGAATGTTCCATTGTTATCCAATGCAATTCCTTCTAGGAGTGCCTCCACACCAGATTCACCGATCGCAATAGTTGAAATGCCCACTCCCAAGGTATTGCTTTCTCTTGTATGAGATCTGATGGCGTCGGGATCAGTAATTCCAGCAGTTGGTACACCATCAGATATGAGAATCATCAATTTTTCAGCATCTGATTCAAAAAATTGATTGAGCGAGACCGTAACGGCATCATAGATGTTCGTACTTGTCTGCGCATGGAGGGTTTCAACGAAACCGATTGCATCTTCTTTATTTTGTTCTGTTGCCGCCCTAACTTCCGCCCACATGGTTGTTGCCTCATCGCTGAAGGGGACAATATTGAATTGGTCATTAGGTCCCAAAGTTTCAATGATTTCCGTTAAGGCAAGCTTTGCCTGATCCAATCTAGTTCCACTCATTGAACCGGAGACATCAATGGTAAATATAATCTGCCTTGTTGATGGAGAATCTGCCAATTCAAGTTTCGGAGCCAAAAAGAAATTGAAGAATCCATTCGTCCCGTCTGAATAGGAAACTATGGAAGCACTAAGATCATAGTCTGAAAGGACATAATTCAAGGAAACAGCACTTGTGGGAAGTGCATCGTTCACAACCAATTTAAAACCATTTCCGATCCGCGTGAGAGATTGGCCTTCCAAACCCTTGACCTCTATTGCAAGCACGGTAGAGACTGTTGAAGTTATTTCCAAATCCACATCAAGTTGGAAGGACAAAACCGTGTCAGGGAGCAAGGGCAATAGATACCGTCCGAAGTCTCTTGTTAGCATACCCTCAAGGAATAATTTTACTTCCAAAGATTCTTTGACAGGGTTATTTATTGAAATAAGGTATTTGTCTTCGACAGGATCAATAAGCATTCCGACCTCTTCTGCGGTCACAGTTTCATTGTAGATTTGTTCGGCTTCTTTGGCTTCTGTAACTCTACCCCATAGAGTAATGTTGGAATTGGATAGGGATGCATTACTCAGAAACAGACCTTCTTGTCGAGGAAGAACGATGGTAAAATCCCTCTGTTCAGGCGCTACAATCAGACTATAAGTCAGATTGGCATAGTTGTCTTTTACTGTTCCCGAAATGGACAAGTCCAGCCTATCTTGGCCTTGAGTGATTTGGGGAACAGATACGGTAATCATGAACACGATGATAAGGATTGAGAGTACTTTTTTTTCCATACATTAATCATTTGTTTCAAACATATATATCCCAATCGGGTATTATTGACATCCCCATAAATTGTATATAATGGATAAATTATTCCAATTCAAGCCATGTTGAGACTAAATATAAATACAAGTTGTTCCGAGGGAGTATAGATGCAGAAAACCGTACCTGATTCCCTTTTCAATTTATTTTATCGAGTAGAAGAGTTGAACTCAAATATTTACAAGAGTTCTGCATATCACGAGACTGCATCAATTTCCGATATTTGGGAGAAATTCATCACGGATGTTTTTCCTTTGTTGGTTAAGTTGCTTGAAGAAAGTTCTTTGCTCTTTGAACGATATTATGACGAGTTTCGGATCATCCAGGAAAACCAAGAGAATCAAGACATGAAGATTTTGACTCGTCTAAAAAATATCATTGAATTAAGAGCTCATCTGGTTTTTCTTGCCTTTACATACAACAATTTTCTATCTGAAGGAATTTTTGATTTCAGATCTGAACATGCAACGGATGGTAAGATTAAAGTCATCTCAAACCTTCATTCAATGCTTGATCTTTTTTTTGATATTAAGCTTCCCTTGGAACTATTCGAATCGATTTCGGATATTGCCAAACGTGCGCTTCATACCTTGAAAAATGAAAAACTAATCCCGATGATTGAGAGTACCTTGATAAGCAATCCAGATAACATTTTTTCTCTTTTGGAAGGCTGGCAGGAAATCGGGGATTTTTATAATCTCTCCCTCCCCAATCAAATCAAATTAATTGCAGAAGATTGGTGGTGGGAAGATCCTTTGGCTCTCTACCACCTTCATGATCAGGGAGAACGTTATTACCTGAAGATATTGGAGGTAATTTCCGCGTATCCTGACTTTGAATATAAAGAAAACTTGAAACAGGTAAAAGAACGCAGTATTCCCATTTCCAAAACATTGGCTTTTTACAACCTCTCCCGACATCATCTAAATGTAGCCATGGCGGCATTGCGTGAGGGAAATTTCAAAACCGCACGGGAATTTCTTGAACAGTCCTCAAATTTTGCACGGGTGGCATACGAAAACGTGATGAGCATAAGTTATTTCAAAGGGAAGGGTGAGATTCTTGAAGAAATCACGGAACATCTCAGCCATGTTGAAAATCTAGTCAACCTTTCGGAAATTGCCTTGAAGTTTCAGGATCTTTTTGAAACCTATGATGTGAAAAAGCCGGAAAATACATTGAATCTGATTAAGGAATTGATTGTCGATTTGGAAGGATTTTCAACGTATCAATCAAGAGATTATGCAACCATTATTCTATTATACAACATTTCACTTTCAAACGGACAATTTGTCCTCTCCCGAAGGTCAAACCCTTCAACTTTCAGAAAAGAAATTCTCAAGCCATTTGAAACGTTCAAGCACACTGTTTATAGCCGACTCCCCAATTTCTTTAATTTGGAAAATCCCCTTATTGTTCGAAAACATCAAGAGGAAATGGAAGAGATTCATTTTGTGTCGCTTTTTTTCCCAGGAGAGGTAGATGAAAAACAGAGTTTTGTGAAATTGGTTGAATCGATACAAAGGGTGCTAAAAGCAAAGGAATTAGATGAAAAAGTAGAAATCATCCAGCAGGACAATATCATTCTCTCAATTCTTCTTCAAACCCGGGCATACTTTTATTTGGTCTCTTCAGGAAAAACATTGGAACCATTGCTCAATGAACAGCTTCAAAAGATATTCCAGAGGTACATCTTTGAAACACAAAGCAAAGTGTTTCTCTTCCAAAACGATTTCAACCAGCTCATATTGCAGTATATTACCATTCATCAGATTCTGCAAAGGTTTACTCTCATCGCAATTGGTTTACTTGAACAAAACCAACAAAAAGATGATACAATAATAGTATCAATAAAAAATGCAATAGAGGATGACCAAAAGTTCTCCACATATATTGACCTTGTCCAAGAAGGGTATCTGAATTTGCTGAACATTGCATCAAATCAAGAAGACATTCCACCAGACCTAGTGGCAAAAATCAAAGCCAAGCTTGCATTGATAGATGCCATAAAAAAATTTTATGGAGCATTAAAAAATTTCTTTCTTGGATTGGCAACCACCATCCATGGAAAGCCAAGTAACGCCTTACAATTTTTCGGGAAAGCAAAGGATCAAGCCTTTGAAGCCGCAAGAATATTGGAACGAAATAGTACGGAGGAACCCCAGGAACAACTCCTGGAGGATATTTTTTCATTCGGTGTTCTCTCGCAACACCATGAAAATTCCCCGTCACAAGTTACAGTAAATATGAAAAACGTTGAGAAAATATTGCTTCTGCTTAAGGGAATAATTTTCAACCTCTAATCATCAGGACCATAACGTTAAGTAAAAAAACAGGGAAAGAATAGAAGAAACAGCCTGCCATAGTAACTCAGTTGGTAGAGTGGCAGATTCGTAATCTGCAAGTCGCGGGTTCAAGTCCCGCCTATGGCTTTACTAGTTTGATCAGAGAGATGTGATCAACCTCTTTTCGTTTCCGTGTCGAATTTCAATAACCTTGCCTTTCTTGATATGTACAATCCTGTCTGCCTTTTCAGCCAAGGAGGGATCGTGGGTAACCAAAACCACTGTTGTATTTTTCTCTTCATTCGCCCTGATAAGAAGATCAAATATTCGAGTTCCTGTATCAACATCAAGGCTACCTGTCGGTTCGTCTGCAAAAATAATCTGGGGTTCCGTCACCAATGCGCGAGCAATTGCAACTCGTTGCTTTTCCCCTCCAGAAAGCTCTTCCGGGCGATGATTTGCCCGTTCATCAAGACCAACCAATTCAAGATATTCCTCTACTTTCTGTTTCCTTTGGGAAGAAGTCATTTCCTTTAATCTCAAAGGAAGCTCGATATTTTGATAAGCAGTCAATACCGGGATCAAATTATGGTCTTGGTAAATCGTGGATATGACATTTCTCCGGATTTCAGTCCTTACCGATTCTGGCGCTTTTGCAATTTCCTTTCCTTTGATCCAGACTTCACCGGAACTTGGACGGATCATGCAACTGAGAATATCAAGAAGTGTAGTTTTTCCTGATCCTGAATGCCCCACGATTGCGAGAAACTCACCATTCTCTATTTGAAAAGAGACATCGTCAAGAGCCCTGACAATATCTTTTTTCCTTCGGTATTCCTTGACCAAATTCTTAATTTCTATTGCAGGTTGCAACAATATTTCATTTGTAAAATCGTTTAAAAGGACTCATATCATTTCTAGTCTGCTTCTGGAAACTTCAGAACCTTAACTTTGTTGACTTCAAATACTTTGACGGGGAAATATTCCTCAACCTTTTCTTGGATTTGCTCTGCGAATTTGTTTTGGAGCAAATTAGTAACAAAGGATTGGAAAGTAAGATCACCCACTAGTTCCATTAGGGTTTCTTGCATGATTTTTCGGATTACCTTCTGTTCCGATGTTTTAACCCGAATAGGTGTAACACAGGTGAGCGTGATTCTCAGTTTAGATTTGTCTTTGAGTGTAAGATTGTAAATTCCGTCAATTCGGGATCGGTGATTTCGGACTTGGGAACGGATGAAATCTCTTGAAAGCTCATAACGGAAGAATTCAGTATGAGCCACATTGCCTTTAAGATCAACGATTTTGAAAGTGATAAGTTTGTTCATGTCCTTGAAATTGGCGGTCAAGGTCATGAGGTCAATTTTCACCGTTCTTCCTATAATACTCTCCTCAGAACTTGATGGGGTTTCCCCTATCACCTTGTCATCAATGTACAAGGGGGTCTTGATTTCTACCCAAATCTTGTTTCTCCATTTTTCAATGGAGGACATTACTTTCTTTTTTCTGCGGGTTGCGCCTCTTCTTGCACTCATTGGACTATTCCTCTAGTCGATGTATAATTGAGGATGAGATCGATTCCATTTTAAACTTACCATAAGTCACAGATCGAAGCTTTCAATTCTCCTGCCCAATAGGTGGTTCAGTATTTTCCCTCATATTGCCTGATCAAGTCACGCAGAGCCATCCGAATTACTTCCGATCTATTGGCGTACCGTTTCTTCCTAACCAATTCATCAATGGCATTGATCATTTCTGGTCTCATTTTTGCGGATGTGGGTTTCAACTCAGCTTTGGGTTCTTCATCGACAATATTTTGTTTTGGAGCCATGATTAGTATGAGATATCAGAAAATTTAAACCTAGGTTTTACAATTTTTGGGGTCAAAAACATATTTAACAGCTTTTTCTCCATGGGGAATTGTGTGGTTTGTGATTCAATGCAGCAGGTATGAGTGTGCAAAATTCCTAGTGACTAAGGGGGGAACAAAAACAAGAAAATGTCCATATTGTAGGAGGGTGAATAAGGTGACGGATCGTCTAATTGCCAGATTCCAGACACAGGAAGAGGCGAGGGAATACGCCAAAAAGAAAAACATGATTGTTCCATAACGTTACGGGGATAGCCCATCAGTAGTTCATATGTATATAGTTTCAAATATATCGCAAAGAAGTGTAAATGATGAACCTCGCAAATTTCTTGAATGATGTATTTGTCATTCATGAAAATGGATACTGCCTTTTTCATGAGAGTTATGGCAATTCTGATTTCAAGGTCGATGGTGTGGTTATCAGTGGGTTTTTGTCTGCGATTGATTCTTTTACACATAATTGGGATTCCGGTGCAAGAAAGTTAGAAACCGATAATTACCGATTGATATATCATCGAAGAGAAGACCTGATCTACGTTGCTCGAGTTCCTCGAACCGTTGATGAGGAAACGATCTTCAATTTTCTTCAGGAAATCTCAATGAAAATGGAAAAACTTGTCCCAAAATCCTTAGAGCTGAATGGAAATGTTGAACCATTCAAGATTATTAGCCAATTGGTATATCAATATTTCAGCGGTATACGTGCGCCATTGACAATGGAAACATCGCTGGAAATTAGTGGAAAGACCTTGAGAATCAAAAATCCCTATGAGGCTAAAATTTTCTCCTATCTTAGACTGAAAGGACGGGTGAAGCTAAGAAAAGTTGTTGAAGCCTTGAAAATCCCTGAGGAAAAAGCCATGCTTGCTACCAAGCAATTGATGGAAAAAGAGCTGATCAAGGTCGCAGTCTCTTAAATTCCATAAAAGCAGATTTTTATGTTTGATTAATGATGTTTTTATTTTCTTGACTCACCTATTAGAATGGAACAGCCGAGTGGACACAATGAGTACGGAAAGGATTCTTGAACCCATGAAGTTTATGGAGCCATACTTGGATGAAGAAACCACGGAAATTGATGTTGAAGCTTTGATTGGGCTTTTATTGATTTCAAAAGAAACAAATGTCAAAAGCATTTCCAGAACCCTCGGAAGGAAACAAATCGAAGTAGAGGAACTGCTTGGACGAATACTCCAATCGGGACTTTTCAAATTGAAGTTTGATGGATCCAAGGTGATCGTTCAAGAGAAAAAATTCAAGCCCAAGACAAGTAATGCTCCCTTGACTGTTCAAGATCAATTCTTTCTGTCCTATGTTAAAGCTCGGCATATGCTAAGTCTAAAAGAACTTGCAGAGGTTTTTGAGGCAAGAGTGTCTGAAATTCAGAAAAAAATTGCCATCTTTGCCGCACGAGGACTCATAGAAATAATCCACCAAGATGGAGATTCCTATTTCTTCATTGTGAAATACCTAAGGGAGAAAAAAACACCAGAAACCATCTCGGTAATGGACATTATGATTATTGGGTATTTGATGGTGAAGGGGGTAACCACAATCGAAGAAATAAGTCTTGATCTAGATGTTCCAACCCATAGAGTTCAATCCGTGTTGGTTGATCTCCTCCTTTCTGAAACTATCATTTGTGTCTTTGAATATCAGAAAAACTTTCTACGGGAAAACTCATTGACTCTCAAAATCCGCCAAGTCAACATTACCTTTCCGACCAAGGAGATATCTGCCCTCAATGAACACCAAAGAACACTCATCGGATTGGTGGGACTCGCCCAAAAAATATCAATGGATAAGCTCACCACAATTACCGGACTTTCACGAACAAGAATCATGGAGCTTCTGTGTACATTGACTGTGATGACAACCTACCGGTTTATAATGGACTTCGAAGAGGATGTCATGCTAGAAGAACCACCAATTTTCTATCCAGCCCGTTCATTGGAAGAAATGGAGGATTTGAACTTCTTCAATTACAGGGAGCTACTTGGGAGAATTTCAACCTCCAAAAAAATTAGGTTGAGCCAGCTTTCAAGAAAAATGAAAATTCCAAAAGATGAGCTTTACTTACGCTTGATTGACCTTTATGTGGAGGGTCACCTCAAGGGAAGATTAATCTCAACTGATGAATTCGTTGTGGAAACAATACGGAAGTCAGAAACTTCACAGGTTGAAACTTTATCCAGTGAAGAAAAAATCATTTTAGGAGGGTTGATTGCTTCAAAAAGACTTACTTGGCCAGAAATAGGAGTTCTACTGAAAATTGATAGAGAACAGTCGATTACCCTTGCATATTCCATGGTGGCCAAAAACATTGGTGTGATGGAAATCAGAAATGAGAAGGAACTTTTCCTTTTGCAAGAACCATCATTGCCACCATTGGTGACTGTTGAGGAATTGAGTTTTGAGGATCAAGTCTTGCTAGGATATATGGCTTCTGCTACAAACCCCAATTTAAAAGAAGCCAAGGCGATTCTCCGCAAACCAAGGGTACATCTGCTCTCTCACACCTATCTTTTGATAGGATCAGGTCTTCTTGTAGCAAAACAATTGAAACAAAGGTTCAATGTTCATAGGATCCGGATAGAACAACCGAAATCGTCAATTGAAACAAAATCATTCATTGTTCAGAAGGTTGCTAAAATTTTAGATCAGAATGTAGGATCCAAAGTTTCTCTTAAGAAAATTGCGAAGGAGATGGGGGAGGAACCGCGAGTGATCTTTCAAACAGCCCTATTTTTGGTGGCCCAAGGATACATTGTGGGTAAACTTAGAGGAAATGATTTTATTGTGACTCGTTCCTTTGTGAAATTCAAGGTAGACCATTATTGCTATTTCTGTAATTCTAAGATTGAGAATAAGGATGAACCGTGTCCAGTATGTGAAAATGCCCCAATCAATTGCAGTGTGTGCAGAGGTTTTATCTCAGCCACAGATGATGTCTTGAAATGCCCGACATGCCAGAATCTTGCCCATCCTGAGCATCTTGAGGAATGGCTACGAATGAAAGGAGAATGCCCCATTTGCAAGATGAAACTTAGGGCAACACAATTTATCAGAATAGAGGCACCCCTGAAAATCTAAATTAGATAAGAATGTTGTCAATTGGATTTAATAGAATCATGCTTACATGGGAAGATGTATAGAATTCCTTTTTAATTATCTTTCAGGCAGGGGAATCGAGAATTTCAAAAGATGGCGTTTCTTATGAAAGGAAGGATTATTGTCTTATTATTATTAATGTCCATATTTGCTGCGGCCATTCCCACAACAGTCCTAGGTCAGGAACAAGAGGGAATACCTTCTCCCGAGTTTACAGGGATAAGTGTGGATGGCAATACTGTCACTAGGTATGTATTTGATATAAATACAACAGTAAAGATTTCCTATACTGCAGACCGATTTGCAGTTGATGGAATTTTGCTGTTGGGTCAAGGAAGCAACTTGACTGAAGATATCGCCACCGCCAAATCTTCGAACTATTCCATGACCTTGGACGACCAGTTCAGAGACAAGAAATTTTTCTCAATTGAAATCAATGTAACGGAATTCACAAAGTTCTACGCATGGGCATGGTTCGGAGATATCACCAATGGAACCCGGGAAGTTATAGACAATTTTGATGTGGATCGAGAAGGTGGTAATGGATACCATTATCTTTGGATCAAACAAGGCGAACGATATCCAGAATTCCAAATCATCAGAAATGCTACATTATATGAAGGTTCAGCAACAGATTTTGTGACAGAGCTCGGTACAACAGTCACTATCGAGTACAGAGTTTATAATCCACAAAATGCGACCAATGCTGTGATTGCCTTTAGCGACAACAATACAAATGTGTATAACAAAACCACCTCTACACAATTCAACATGACGTTTATTGAATTTGACCAGGCAACCAACTATACAACCTTTGCATTCAACTATACTCTTAATACAAGGGTCGTTTTCTTCTCTGCTTACAATTCAAAAGGTTGGGAAAGAAATGGTATCGATTCGAGAGCAGGAGTTGTCCACAAATTATCTGCCTATTTCAAATTCAATTCAACCCTTTATGATCTTGACACAAGGGAATTTACGGATTTAGACATTATTGCTCTTAATGTGACGACGTACAACCAGACTCAAGACGATCTGGTCTTCATGAGATACAGAACATACGACAATCTTACCGATACAGAGCCCACAAACTGGACTGAAGTGCAACTGTTCAATATTTCCAACCCATATGAGGTGAACAAAACTGTCAACAATGTCACAGTTGCAACAACATTGGTCACGGTTTATGGATTTCAAATGAACGAAACACTCAAATTTGACCAAAAATTAGAAGTACAACCGTTCGTGAAAAATAAGAACTTTACTGAATATTTGGATAAGAAAATTTTCGAAATAGTTGATTCAAGACCATCTGGAGAATTGTTCATTGGAAATAACTCATACACAAATGTAACGGATTACACTGTCTTTTTCAAGGCAATCACTGAAAAAGGAGATCTCAAGGAAGTTGCAATTCTTTACGGTACTGATCCTGAAAACCTTACGAAGACTGTGGTCACCAATAAACCAAAAATAAAACAACGGGCAAATACAACAATAACATTAGATCAGGAAGGAAATTACACATTTATTCTCAATATCACCAACTCTTTGAATCGAACAAGAATTTATACATCATTCCTGATTGTAGATCACACTGCCCCAACAGTTTCAATTTCTCAGAAAGGTCAAGCTTCTCAAGGAATGATTGAAATCACTATCAATGTGGAGGATGAAAATGGCATATTGATAACCTATATCGATTGGGGTGACGGATTGGTTCAAGATGTCACAAATATGACAGAAGAAAGCCATACATACCGGAAATCAGGAGAGTATCAAATAACCCTCGTGTCAATTGATAAAGCAGGCAATATTGCAACCACAAGCATTAATGTGACAATTTCATTACCCACAACTACCGAAACACCAGTAAACACCAATCCAATTGGACTGGTTTCAATCCTTTCTGCTATAGCCATTGTTCCTTTCATTGGCAAAAAGAGGAAGCCTTGAACCCTGCTTAAGATAGCCATTTTATATTCGATTGAAACGATTATATACATGGATTATAGAATAATTACAGTTTTTGTTATAGCGTTAATCGCCATTCCACAGAATGGAGTGGGGAATGTCCCAGTTAATGACAATAATTTAGGAAATTTTCAGGAATATGATTGGGATCATAACAAGATTGAGGATAGTATTGAAGGTTTTTTTGGTTCAGGTGAATTTCTGGTAAGAACTAATGGTCCTATTGACTGGTATGCCTACGGCTATAAATTGAAATATCAGACAGGTGATAGGTCAATCTCATGGATTAAAGGAAAAGGAAACAATCTAAGGATACTTGCACAGAATGAAAACGTTGTTTTCATTGAAGGAGTCAAAAAAATCGAACCACATTTGTTTTATTCTTCAAAACAGATTGGAGTAAACCCAGGCATTTGGGATCTTGGATACACAGGATCGCAGGAAATGTCGGTTGCAGTGCTTGATACAGGAATTGATGCGACACATCCAGCTTTTCAAAACAAACAGATTACATGGGTGGATTTGGCAGGCGTTTCTCTTTCAGTCGATGGAGATGAATATGCAAATCCTGTTGACAAAGGAGGTCATGGAACCCATGTTGCAGGAATAATTGCCGGTTCCCCAACTTCAAATTTGGAAGAAGGGTTTGTCGGTCAAGTTCCTCCTGTATCCTCTTTTCAAATCGTGAAGAGTGTATCTGACCATCAAAACAATATCGTACTGAACTTTACAATTGATTGGGGAAATGCAGGAGATGACAATCCGGGGAATCATTTGACAGTCATTGCCACACCAAGTAACAATGTGGGAAATGTTGTTGCATTTTTGGATACTGACACAAGTGGGTTGTTCCAAGGTACATTAACTCTAAGTCCTGGAGAGTACCTTATCGGAGTAGCCAATCAGGAGACAAACGGCCCAAATCCGGAAGGATTGCCATATTCAATAAAGACTACAATAATAAAGGATTCAAACGAACCAGAGACGGGGTATAAAAATTGGCGAGGGATTGCACCGGATGTTAACCTTGTAGCGATTAAGGTCTTTGATGATTCCGGGAACGGGAACACAGGATCTTTACTTCAAGGATTAGATTGGATCAAGAACAATTATGACACCTACAACATAACAGTCGTAAACATGAGTTTGGGAACAGATTCAATTTCATCAGTTATTGATTCTGAAGTTGAGAACCTTGCAAATCTCGGAATACTTGTTGTAGCTTCAGCAGGTAATGAAGGAGTGAACGCAAACGGAATTGGATCGCCAGGGTCGGCTCCTTTTGCATTGACTGTTGGGGCAGTGAATCGAATGAATGAAATCGCATATTATTCCAGCAATGGGGATCCGAATGTAAATACAGTGACAAAACCAGATATCTTGGCACCTGGTGGGTCAGCGGCAATTCCAGGTTTGGGAGATGTTTCAGGATATACCGCAGGAAACGGTTTGATATTATCGGCAATGCCTTTTGGGCAGACGCCATTCGGGAATGCATTAATTACGGGAAAGCAAGGAACAAGTATGGCAGCACCCCATGTCAGTGGTGTTGCAGCCATTCTCTATCAGATTTTGAATGAAAAAGGAGAATTGACGCACAGTATCAATGATGTCAAACGGGTTAAACAAGTTCTTGAATTATCTGCGTTTGAAGTTGGAAATATTCTTAATGGAGGGGAAAAAATCCAAGGTGGTACACAACAAAATCCACCAATTGATCCAGAAACAAAAGATTTTGTGGAAGGATGGGGGGCAATCAATCCTCTTGCAGCAGTTTCTCTTGTTTTGGAAACTGCTTCTCCAAATTCGCCCAAGGCAGATGAATTGAGTTTAGAAAATTCTTTCATTCAAAATAGTGTTGCCCGAAAAATTACCCTCTCAGGAGGAATATCCTATACATTTTGGTCAACCATTCCCCAAGGAGCAAGTGTGGATTTCATACTATATGATGGTAATCCAGATCAATATGGAGATCCTGTTCCATTGGTGCATAGAAATATAGATGCAAGTTTACAAGAGGGAATTCTGAATCTTCCTGTTTTAATCAACCAATCAGGAGAATACTATTATTCTCTGAAGCTTCGGGATTCTGTGAACGCTATTGACCGGATACACCATGTTGTCCTTGAAGATAATTTTGTTCCATTCATTAACCCTCTTTCTCCAGTTCCTGATGGTTATGTCAACCAAACCAATCTAGAAATTCGGTTTGAATCCATGACAAATCAGGTTGATGCTTCGATTGACGGGAACAATATCGGCGTGATATCAGATGGATACGTAATTTCTGGGCTTTCACAAGGGGAACATAGTCTCTCTTTAGAAGAAAGAAATGAAAATACAGGTACAAAGGCAAATACAACATTCACCTTCACTGTTGATCTCACACTTCCTCAATTAGTTTCAAACCTGACATCCATTACCACTGATCAAGCATTATTAATTGAATACAATGCAACGGATAACATGGGAATTGACTTTGTAAGGGCAAGAATTGGTAACAGTATTCTTGCACAATCTAATGAGAGTTCAGGAACACTGACAGTAAATCCACAACATTTGCCTCCAGGAACCTATGATTTGGTGGTTGAAGTGTTTGATCATGCAGGGAACGTTGCAAGGGAAAGTGCACAAGTCACCTTTGTGCATGATATTTTCATTGAAGGAGAAGATTTGATGGAAGTCGAATTCGCCGATGCGATCACCTTGCGTTGGAATGCAGGATCACAGAAACCCTCACAATTCAAAATATTTATTGACGACGTACTTGTTCACGAGGAAAATTGGAATGGAGGAGACATAGTCTATTCATTTTCTCCAGTTTCATTAGGTGAATACAATATTACTGTAATGGTGATCAATACTGATGGTGATACGGCAACAGCAACCACAATAGTCCAAGTTCAGGATACCACACCCCCAGTCATACATATTTTAGGAGATATGATTTTAGATGCGACAGAGCCTCAGGAACTTAATCTTTCCATAATTGAACCTTTCCCCCACTCAATTCAGATCCGCTATAAAGAACAGACAATTCTATTTTTAAGGCCATGGAATGGAAGCATGTTTTTCCAGCCATTAATGATTACTGGAGAACCCAACACATTTGCACAGGTGGATATCGGTGTTGTAGATACTTCTGGCAACATTGCCAATAAGTCAGAACTCATTCAATGGAAAGATCTTACACCACCTTCAATCCAAGATTTAGAGGACATCACCATAACTGTGGGTGAAACGAGAGATTTGACATGGACATGGGAAGAAAAATTTGTTGAAAAAGTAACAATGTACAAAAATGCAGAGATAATTTTTGAGACAACGGAATTTATTTCTTCAATTGAATTTACAGTTGGCGAGGCCAGTCCAGGAACAGTGGAATACAAGATAGTAATTGAAGATGCAGGGAACAATACAGCAATCAGTACAGTTAATGTTGCCGTGATCGACATTGTAACCTCAGAAGCCTCAGGTCAAGCCTTCCTATCATTTGAAATCATCTGGTTTGCAGTCCCCATCATCCTTGCAGGCAGAAAAAGACTTAGGCTTTGATCCAAACCTCTGTTTTTCCCTCAAATATTTTGATGATGAACCAACCATCTTCAACCAATGTTTCAAAAAGATCGTCCATTTCAAAATATCGATATCTAGGAAGGACTATGTAATTGTACGTCCCTTGATTTAACGCAGTTTTTAGCTCAAGCGTATAAGTCGAATTGACCCAATATATGGGAACATCATTATGAAGATAAGTATACGCACCTGTCAGGAACCATCTTTCGACAATGATAAGTCCTTCCAAATCATCTTGTTGTCCTACATAGGAGATAGCAGCATTGATATCGGAACCGAATTGGAAAACTGGTGTATAATACATGTGAACAAATGATGAGAAAGTGATTGAAAAAATAAAAAGGAAAACTGTTAAATTGTAAATTCCTTGGGGATGAAAATTTGGTATTTTTCCTTTTGGAACCTTTTGAAGTTTGGAAAGTACGTTTTCCAAAAATTCCGAAAATAGGAAAATGAACATGCTTATAGCAACAAAGTAAATGACATAAATGTTCATCATGAATCTTTCTTCCTTATGGCTTGCAGAATTCCAAAACAACAATCCAGCCCTCCATGGTGTCTCGTACAACAGCCAACCCAAGAAAATGGAGAGCATTAAACGGACAAATTCCTTGGTAAGGTGGTGAGATGGAAAAAATTGGTCAAATATTTTCCTTCTTCTGAAATACACATTACCCATGAAAAACAGAAAGGATAGGAGAAGAACAGAAATTAAGCCCAATCCATTTTCTATGACAAGTCTATAGGCATACCAACCAAACGGAGCAACGCCAAAGGAATCGGAATTTCCTTCAAGAACGTTGAATTTAAACCATTGAACTGGAACAATGCCAAAATCCTGTATTCCTTCATACATGAAAGCATCAATCGACATTCCCACAATCCATCCTCCAAGGGAAGGGGTCAAAACAACACTAAGATCTTCCAGAAATTGTTCCTTTTTCCCCTCCATAAAGTCAAAAACTTGGTGCACGACTGCCATGGAAAACAAAATAATTAGGAAATCAATCCTGACGTAGGTTGCAATTCCAAATCCAATGAAATAAACCAATTTTTCCTTTATAGTTTCATCTTCCGATGCGGCGGAAAGTCGTCTTTCATAAAAAGTCGCAATTGCATATATGAATATGGGGAGAAAAAAGACATTGAAAAGCGGCCGAGTCGTAATGTAAGCAATTTTCCACCAGATAGCCACAAGGAACCCACTTGTATAACCGATTTTTTTGTCTTGACTGATGACATCTCCCAGTCTTTTGGTGGCCGGAATTAGCATGAATGAAATGCAAGCCATTGTCAGCCGAATGAGGGGCAATGTGACACTCCAATATGGCAAATGCGAAACCTTGGCAATCCAAAATATTGCCGCAAAGAATAGAGGAATAATCCATGATCTTGCTTTTGCATAGGATGGCGTATCAGGATTTGAAAGTTGAAATTCAGGAGGAACAAAACCATAACCATAAACAATATAATGACCCATTTCTAGTGATTGAAAAATTTCATCAGGATGATATATCCCCGTTCCAGTTAAAGCATAAAAAATCCTCAAAATCAATCCTAAAACTACACCAATGTAGTATAATTTTCTGAATACACTGACATCGATTTCATTGATGAAATTTAGGTAGTGCTTTGATCGGTTAGCCATCAAAAAACCTGACGTAATCATCAATTTATAGCTTTTTTCATTACCCAAGATATCCCATATGAAAATGGGAAAATTTGGTTTCATCTGAAATAATGAGCTTGGGAAATCATGTCATCAATTTTGACAAAGTGAAGACGACCATTTTTTCCGAAATCTCTGATGATTTCATGGGGTTTGTCTGTATGAATGTGCAATTTTGCCAATTCCCCTTCAGAAGTAAGCATGAAATATGACCCTCTTTCAGAAAAATCTTGCCTGAGCTTGTCTATTGGTGATGAAGTTTTGATCAATGCTTCCGTGCAATATCTGTTGTCCGTCGATGTTTCAACTTCTTCCAGATCAATATGGCTTTTCAATCCTTCAAGACCAGAAATGATTTCCTCCTGCACCATAACTTTTGAAACATGTTCTTCAATCGTAAGAGCCCACCCTTGAAGGACATAAACTACACCAAGGGCACCTGAATCTACAACGCCACCATCTTGGAGAACATCCATCATTTCTCTTGTTTTCAGAGTTGCCTCTTGGCTAACTTCAAAAATTTCGTGGATAAAAGTTGACCAAGAGACGGAATGTAACTTTTGGGCATGATCTGCAATGAAGCGGAACACTGTTAACATGGTTCCCTCCTTAGGATCCATCATTGCGCGGTATGCTTTTTTCTTTCCTGCTTCCAACGCTTTTGCAAAGCTTTCGGGAGTTATGTGTTCCGATGTATTCAACTCATGGATCCAGCCTCTCAGAAACTGGGATAAAATTGTACCAGAATTGCCTTTGGCACCAATGAATGCACCTTGTGAAATGGCTTCAGTAATGCCCTCTTTGTCGTCTTTATCAATTTCATTGACCCTTTTGACGATTTCCTTAAGCGTAAGGTACATGTTTATTCCAGTATCTCCATCAGGGACTGGGAAAACATTAATTGAATCCAGATAATCTTTTTTCTCCTCAAAAATTTCAATGGATTTTTTCATCATCTTCGGGATGATTTCCCATGGCAAATGTTGTCCATTATCCACATCTTGGAAAAAGATCGAATTATTTTATGGCTTTCCGTTAAGTGAGTGAAAAGAATTGTTAGTTGTCATCTTCATTTGTAGAAACAAACTCTTCTTCTTCGAAAATTTCCTCTCCGTTCTCATTCTTTTCTTTTTCAGAATCATCTTGAGAAGGTTCAACCTCTTCAACAGATTTCTTATTCTCTTCTTCCAAAGTTTCAAGTTCGTTTATATCGAAAATATCAGACCAATATTCCTTGTAATTTGGATTGATTTCGACTCCAAAGGCAAATCTCCGATAGCGTTGGGCAATACGGACAACCTCACCGGTTCCTGCAAAAGGGTCAAAAATGACATCGCGAGGACAGGACCAAAGTGAAAGAGCTCGTTTTACCAAATGCTCAGAGAATTGTTCATACAAGGTACCATCAATATCCACTTTTGTAAAACCATCAATAGTCCAGACGGAGTTCAGATAATGAGGACGGCGTTTGCCCTTGCATCTTCTGTTTTTTTCTCCTCGTTTCAGAACAATGAGGTGCGAATGGATCAGAGAGTTTTGGACATTTGGGGCAAGGTGTATCAACTTTGATTGCGATTTTTCCGGAATGCTGACAATAATAACTTCATCCCAAAGGTTCCATCCAATTTGTCGTGCAATTGATATGAGATCGCCTACCATGGGGTAATAGCCCGTGATATTTTCTTCTTCGTCAAGTATGGGATCATTTTGAACAGAAAAGATAGCAAAACCGCCTTCTTTTGTTGCTCTAAATAGACCTTTAAAGATTCTACCCATGAATTCCAAATACCCTTCATAGTCTTCCCAAAGCAGACGTCGTTCACCATCACGTTTCTCGACATATATTTTGTCTTTTGGTGTTGGTGGTCTTGTCAATGTCAGAGAAAGAAGATTCGTAGGAATTTTCCTGATAAAAAACTGTGAATCTCGGATATGGATCTTCCCAAGTAGATATTCCTTTTTCAAGGGTCTGATCCGGAATCTTCTTCTTCTTTTGCCTCGTGTAACACTTTGCTCTGACATCAATCTCCATTTTTCCAATCCTTTTATTAATACATCCGTATGTGTTCGTTCCAGAACCGATTTTAATCAATTATCCCTTGTAGGAATGCTGAAGAACAACCAAGAACCAAAAAATACCAAGATCACAAATGAAACGGTTGAAGTTATTGGATTGAAAATTCTTGGAAAGAAGGTACCTAAATAAACTACTAGATTGACTATTGCAAGGATACCTGCAACAATGGTAATCCATCTAATACGATCCTCAAAATAATCCTGAAGCAAACTTATTAGAGAAGGATCTATCTCTCTTTCTTCCTCAAGAACCATATCGATCCGACTGAAGTAAAATTTCTTGATTGTCAGTTCAGTCAGTTCATGGATGATTAGAAACGATAAAGTCAAACTTATGGGCAACAAAATCACATGTTCAAATACAATATGCATAATGAGACCATCAACAATTGAAAAAGAAAGCAATCTACCCATGAAAGGATCTTGGAAAAGATTTTTGCTCTTTAAAGCGACAATCAGTCCAAGAGGAAACAAGACCCAAGTGGAAAATCCAAATATCTTTTCGAAAATTGGAATACTGTCAGGCAATAGGATGATGGCAATGAGGAAATTTAGCATATTTCCGAAAATCTGGAAATAGGAAGAAAGAACAGCCAAGATTTTTGCCCAGCGGTTTAATTTCATGATAAAACCTTTTTGTTCGAAAATGTTGTCAATCGTTCGAGAAGTTTGAAAAGCACTTAATGAGCTCATTGTTTCACCTCCGAAATTGCTCGAACACGATCAACATTGTAGGCCAACGAACGATCTAGACCCAAATGCGGATCCCAATTGTACACTCGAACTCCCTTTTTCTTAACCTGATTTTCAGTCAGTTCCCTCTTCATTTTGACAAGGGTCTTGGCAGTTCGTTCTTCCACAGAATCATGTTCTGATATGGTAAGTTCATTGTAGTTTGGAGAAAATACAGTAAGTCTACCCATCAGTGAAAGTTTATCAATTAAAATATGGTTAAGAGCCTGATCACGCAGAGGGGAGAACAAGAGAACTTCGTTCTGTGAGCCTGCCTTTTCTAAAACCGCGTGTAACCGTTGCTTGAACAAGTTCAATTCGGTAATTTTCATAGGCTTGGCAAGAGCCAAATAATGGCTAATTTGCAACAATTTTTTCCTGTTCGAAGTCGGCGGGAAATAAGCTGCGACATTCGAAACGACCAGAAGACCAGTTCGGCATTGGTTATTTATGAAGAAATCCAAAAGACCCATTACAGTTTTACTTGTCTCTTCAATCAATGTCTCATTGGCTTGAACCATATCGACAACGATCAAGATTTTTGTGGACTGTTCAATTTGAAATTCATTGGAATGAAGTTTCCAATATTTGGAGGTCACTTTCCAATTGATCCGTTTCAAGGTATCAGTAGGGACATATTCCCTAATACCTGCGAAATCCCAACCCTCTCCAACTAGTTTGGTTTGGAAAGGCCCCCCATAAGACCTGAGAAATTGAGCTGTGAATGGCGTTTTTGAAATTTTTGCAGGAACTGGCAAGACGATGATATCAAATGTGGTTTCCACTTCATAGACACTCGTTCTCAATTCCGAAAAATCATGGGAGAAAACCCGGACAGGACCAATCTTAAAAGAGCCTAGTTTGGGTATTGAAATTCCGTACCGAATTTCAAATGTGCTGTTCGGCTCTAATTTAATGAGAAAGTTGTTTGTGCCTTCAATCAACCTGGCATATCGAGGGATGATGTCATAAATATTTCCTCTGAATGGTTTAGAACCTTTATTTCGAATTGTTAGGGTAATGGGAATTAAGTTTTCATTATGAAAATATTTTTGGGGGATATGTCTTGTGATTTCAAGTTCAGGTAACTCATGGGATAGAAGGAACTTCAGGAAGACAATTGAGCCAATAGATAGCAAACCCATTAACCAAACAGGATTTCCAGTGATCACGCTTAGAATAATGAAGAGTGTTGCAAAACCCCTTGCAGGGATGATTTTTTGGCCGAGTCCCATAAAAATCCACTCAAACAACTCGTGGAGCTGGAATACGATGGAAGATTTCCGTAAGGATCGTTCCAGCATTAACACCACTAATTATATCACCTGATCTCAATATAATTCGGTGTCCCAACACAGGAATAAGGACATCTTGGATGTCTTGGGGATTGACAAAGTCACGACCGTTAAGCAATGCCCAAGCCTTTGAGGCTTGGATTAAACCCAAGCTTCCTCTAGGGCTGGCACCTACAGCAATTTGTCCATGATTTCGTGTCTTTTCAACAATGGTGACTGCATATTCGATTATCGGATCACTGACATGAACTTCTTCCACCAATCTCTGTAATGCCAATACATCTTCTTTAGTAGCTACGGTATCAATATCAACTTCTTCTTTTTTCCTATCCACTCGGTTTCTCACGATTTGCATTTCATCCTTCTTCGATGGATAACCAACACTTAATTTCATGAGAAACCTATCAAGTTGAGCTTCGGGAAGTGTGAAGGTTCCCTCATATTCCAAGGGGTTTTGGGTTGCCAAAACGATGAAGGGTGGATCCAATGAATAGGTGTTGCCATCTACAGTCACTGTTCTTTCCTGCATGGATTCCAAAAGAGCAGATTGTGTTTTGGGGGTTGCACGGTTGATTTCATCCGCCAACAGTAGATTTGTAAAAACAGGACCTTGCCTGAATTCGAATTGGTTGGAAGACATGTTGAACATGGATATCCCTGAAATATCAGCAGGGAGAAGATCCGGAGTAAATTGGATTCTAGAGAAATCCAACCCAGTCGCTTGACCAAAGGTCCTGATCATGAGAGTTTTCCCCAAACCAGGTAGATCTTCAAATAGAATATGGCCGTTAGATAAAATCCCAGCCATAACGTATTTCAAAACCTCATCTTTTCCGATGATGGCTTTTTTGACCTCATTCAGTATTTGATTTATTTTTGTTGATGCTTGTTCAAAATTCATGATCATCACCTATATTTGGATAAATATGCTTAAGTTTCTCTATTAATTTATAAAGCTCGACCTTTACTTTTTCCTCATCTACCTTACGGAAAAGGAAGGAGCTTGAGGATCCTACTGAGTTCATCCAAAGAGCGGGATTGAAAAAGAATAGACGAATATCTTTGTCAGGAATTATCTTTTTCATCTCTTCAGAAGAGCTTCGTATGGCAATAAATTCACTGTCAGACATTCCCAGCATAGCAGCAAGGATTGAGGATAGTTCCCGTCTAATGAGAAATACGTAACCTTTGATCTCAGATGACCGCAACATATCAACCAATAGACCCAATTCTTCCAACGGTCGCCCTCGTGGACTGGCATCTGTATTCAAAACTTGGTCATAAGGAAGCCATTCATCGGTCTCTTGGTTTTGAAGGTAACTCAAAATGAAAAATATCGAAAGGGCAATGGAAAATAGCCATAACCAACCTTGGTTGAATATCAAATCCAGAAAGGCAAGTAAATCCTCAGTTGCCACTCAAAGGCACCTCCTTTTTCAGCAAAGACAAAACTTGATCAGCAGCTTCTCGTGCTTCTTCAACATGGCTTTCAGTTAATTCATGGGAAGAGAACCGAGCAAGTTCATACAGTTCAGTTAATATTGAGAAATAGTCAGACCCAGGAGAACCAAGCTCATCAACTAACTCCCATAAGAACCTTGAAGGAGTATACCATGTTGGAACTCTTCCAATTTTTCCCTCAATCCGGTAACAGGTTGATCGGTAGATCTCAATTATGTCTTTTTGGAGTTTACTGACTTTTGATTGGTATGGGTCTTCCTCAATGAGTTCAAGATCCGCCTTGTTCTTGACAATAACTGCAAAAAAGAGCAGGTATATGAAAAATATGGCCACAATTATAGTCACGAGAATATTGAACCACTCGGTTGCATTGACCAACCAACGAGGAGGAGCTTCAGTCACCGTAACCGTTCTGGTATAGGTGAAAAAAGACCCATCTGTCACGTTAGTAAATGTTTCTGTGACAACAGAAATGTTGTCATCACTTACGGTTCGACTTGTGGGGAAACGGTTTTGGCTTTCGTCGAAAAGGAGAGAGGGACGATAGCTAGCCAAAAAAGCCAACACTATGCCTGTGAGGACAATCGGCAAAAAGATTGCATCAAACCGATCAATTTTGAGACCCATTGATCTTAATGCGAAAATCAGGAAAAGGTACATTGCAATACCGAAGGGAAGCAGGATCTCAACCGTTGGATTGCTCACCAACAGCTCGATCTTACCTTTGATAAGCAATTCCGAAAGGAGGATATAGAACCCTAAAAGGGAAGCCCCTCCTTTTGCAAGCATTCCACGGTTAAGATCGAGATCTGAAAAACTCATCTGACAATTGCTCATTCGTTTGGACAATTTTTAATGTTCGCCTTCAACTGAAAGAGGATATGAATTTTTATAGACATTTATACGAGGAATTTAATTGAGAAATACCAAATATGCAATATGCTCAATTTCCGTTTGGGATTAGATGACACAGACAATCCAGAGGGAGGATGCACAACCTATACCTTGACAAAAATAATTGATGCATTATCAAAAAAAGATCCAAAATTTACACTATTGGATTTCCCAAAATTGATACGATTGAATCCGAATGTCCCATATAAAACGAGAGGAAATGGAGCATTGGCGTTGCATGGACAAACCAACCTTTCTTTGAAAGAAGTGGAGAAAATTGTCCAACAGATCATAGAAAAGGATACTAGTACATGGCAAAAAGATAGTCGCACTGAGCCAAGCTATATTCTGATAGATGAAAAGGATGTTATTGAGAATTCTGAATTTTATTGGTCAGCACTCAGATCTCTTAAACATCCTGATGAAATAACCTCATTGCTGAAAAATTCCAAACATTGGTCGAGAAACGACAATCGAAGCTTAGTAGGAAGTTATGCAGCAATTATTGCAGACCTATCGGAAGATTTCACTTATGAACTAATTGCTTACAGAAAACCAGAAAATTATGGAAGGAAGAGAGAATTCAATGAAAAATCATTGAAATCACAAATAATGGAAAACAGGGATATGTTGTTCTCAAACTATGACTTTATTGAAGATAGGGAATTGATTGCCCCTAGTGGACCAGATCCAGTATTTTGTGGAATTAGGGGAGAAGATCCAAGAATATTGGTTCAGGTTTTCAAAAACCTCGACATTGCGGAATCATTGGAAGGGTATACGATCTTCAAAACCAATCAGGGAACCGGACATCATTTGAAGAGGCCACATCATTCATTTCTTCCCAATTCAGTTCATACGGGAACCTATAGGTTAAGAGAGAACCCAATGATTTTGAAAGGAGGACATGTTAAACTTAAGTGCAGAGATGTTTACAAGGCAAGATCTGTAGATCTAATGGTTTTTGAGCCTACCAAGACAATAGTGAAAACTGCTCAAAAGTTGAGGAAAGATGACATCATTCACATTCTTGGAGGGGTGAAACAAAATGACTTTGGAATTTCAATAGCTGTTGAAGAATTGTTTGTCATTCACCTTGCAGAGCAGATTAAAATCGAACCACCGATTTGCATTAATTGTAACAAAAGAATGACAAGTGCAGGCAGGTTCAAGGGATACAAATGCAGGAATTGCGGATACAAAATGATGGCAGGCATTCCCAAAAAACAGAAACGACCAAAAATCACAGCATTTTCCAGATTGCTTCCTGTAGCTTCAGCACAAAGACATCTTACAAAACCATATGAAAGGTACGGAAGAAAACCAGTCACCATATCCCCCCATCATTTGAAGGATGTAAGAGTAATATTTTGAAGAGATAACTGCCAAAGCCTTTCCCGAAATGATATAAACTCATGAAAAATACAGCCTCAGGGATGAACGAGAACTTTGACTATGATGTAATCGTGGTTGGTGGAGGTCCAGGTGGAGCTATTGCGGCATTCACCCTTGCAAAAGCAGGTTACAATGTTTGTATTTTGGATAAGAAAAAAAGAGAAAGAATCGGGGATAAAACCTGTGGAGACGCCCTTGACAAGGCAACAGTGGATTTGTTGAAAAAGGAAATCGGAATTGATGAGCCTCAAGGGGATGAAGTTTCAGACATCATTAGCAAAATGAGCATTGCTGCTAACAATATTGAAACAAAAGCAACCTTGACAGCCCCAGGTTACGTTGTCGACAGATTGAATTACGGTCAGAGACTATTGAAGGATTGTGAAGAAGCAGGAGTAACGGTTATATCACAGGCACCGGTTAGGGACATCATTATAGAAAATGAGTTTTTGAAAGGGGTAAAGTTCTATCATGAGGGAGAAACAAAGGAATTGAGAGCTAAATTCACAATCGATGCTTCCGGATCATATGCTGCAATAAGATCTAGGCTACCTGAAAGTATGAGGTTTGGAAACATAATTGAAAAAGATTTGAAACCCTCTATGGTATGGCCAACATATAGGGAAATAATAGAACTCAATGAGGAGAAAACACCCCATCCTTGGTTAGGGGAAATAATACTCCTTTATGAGCGAGAAATTCCAATACCAGGGTACTTCTGGATTTTTTCAAAAGGACCAAACCGGCTCAATGTTGGTTTGGGTTGGCTCAAAACTGAGAAAAATCAACCACCACTGAAAAAGGCATTGAGAAAAGAATTAGAAAAGTACTACAAGGAAGAAGATTATCGGGTCATCCGATCAGGAGGAGGTCAGATCCCAATCAGACCTCCTTTTGACACTCTTGTTTTTGATGGAGGAGCTTTAGTTGGAGATGCAGGATGTTTGGTGCATCCAACTACAGCAGAAGGTCATGGTCCTGCCTTGGAAAGTGGTTTTTATTGCGCAAAAGCCATGATAAAGGCGCTTGAGAAAGAGGATTATTCACACAAAGCAATCTGGCAATATAATTTGGACATCATGCATCATTTGGGAGAAAAACATGCTAACGCCCTTTTAATCAGGGAGTTTCTAGAAAAGGTCGGAGCTGATAGTCTGGAATTCCTTTTGAAAAAGAGGTTTCTTACCAATGATGATTTGGACAAACTAGTTAGAGGACAAGCCGTTCAGCTGTCATTGGGGGAGAAAATCAAAAGATTGTTGAGAATTTTTCCGATTTGGAGCCCTGTTTTTCACCTTGTTAAATTACTTAGAAAGTCTGAAGAGGTCAGAAAACATTATCTCGCATATCCAAAGGAGCCAGATCATTTGGAGGAATGGAGGAAGATGCGCAATTCAATTACAGGATGGGGCTTTTAGGTTAGACAGAAGGGGCAATGAAAGAAATAATAAATAATCAATATCAAATGGGAATTAAAGGAAGAGACCATGACCAACAACGTCCGCAAATTTCCATTGGTTATTCTTGCAGGTGCAGAAAAGGAAGATTCTGTCAACTATAAGAAAGATAAATTATTAGAATATGCCAACGTTGACTATAAAGCCTTAATCGAGTTGAATGGGAAACCAATGATTCTCTATGTGATCAAAGCATTTGTGGAAAGTGGAAGAGTTTCAGAAATATTGATTGTCGGACTTCCAAAGGAGAGATTGACAATCCCCGATTCTCTTAAGAAAGTACCCATACACTTCATTGAAACAGATGCCCCACATGCAGAAAAATTGATCATTGCCAGTGAATTTCTGATGAAGCAAAATCTTGATACCGACTATGCAATGTACATCGGAGGAGACGTCCCAACAATCACTCCTGAAGCCATTAATGATTTTTTGGACAAGTGCAAGGATTTGGACGCAGATTTCTTTTTCTCAATAATCCGAGAAGAGACCATGAACAAGATGTTCCCTGAAAACCGAAGAACCTATGCTAGAATGAAGGAAGGCAGGTTTTGCGGAGGAGACCTCCAATTGGTCAGGTATACACTTGCTCCAGAACGGAAGGAGATAATTGAAAAAATCTTGAATAATAGAAAGAGCGTAATCAAACAAGCATTTTTCATCTCACCTTTAACATTCTTCAGATTCATCTTGCATAGAGTCAGTATAGAAGAAGCTGAGAAGTTGATCTCAAAGGTTATCAAAGCAAAAATGAAAGGGGTCATCTCATCCTACGCTGATCTTGGCTTTGATGTGGATAAACCCAACCAATTGGAACTTGTGAGAAATCTCTTACAAGAGGGAAAGATCAAGTTGAGTTTATGATGCTTGCTCGAATATTGGATTTTGACCAATCGGTTTCTTCATCGATTGCCGCCACATTTCGGTCAATTTCAGGGGTATTGCGGTATGTGAAATATACAGCCAATCAATCCAGTTATTGGATGGTAATTATTTTCCTTTGGTTTTTTGCCAAGATGAAAATAATGGCAATTCTTTATCTGACGGTGACAATTATTGCAGTTACAGTAATTCTGATGCCGCTGAAACTTAACATTAGGAGAAAACGACCAAGGGACAAGATTCAAAATTCACATATTTTCGATGCATATTCTTTTCCTTCAGGACATGCAACAAGAGTTGGTTTGATTGCTACATTTTCAATTCTCTACGGAACAGAACCTCTCATATCATCAATACTGTTAATTTGGGCAGTCTTGATAAGTCTAGAACGAATTGTTTCTGAGGAACACTATTTTTTGGACGTGCTTACAGGGATCTTATTGGGAACAATGTCAGGGGTTCTCTCCAATCACCTGTTGATCGGATTTTGAGGAAATCCTTAGTGTGATTTGTATCTGACCCTTTCATCAATCTTTCGCATACGTTTCAAAATCCTGTGCCCATCCCTTGCAATCTCCAGATATTGGCCAATAAAGTTGTCCCATGCAGGTGCCCAAACAGTCGGGTGTGTACTTTGAAGGGTTCGGAGCAAAACATTGATGTCAACTGCTTTCTCCTCAATATGACTCGAGAAAAGCGCCAAACCAAAATCAATCAGGAAGGTCTTTTCTGTCCTGTTTTCAATAACAACATTGGAAGTAGTCAAATCCCCATGAACAATATTCAGATTGTGCAGTAGAGCCACTTGTCTCCCAAGATCGGACAAGAAATCAATGCCATGCGGAGTTTCAATGATTTCTTTCAAAAGGGTACCATCTATTTTTTGTATGACAACCGAAGTTTCTTCCTTATCAATGAAAAAGACAAAAGGGACATTAAGTCCATTCTGTTTGGCTTGAACCAGAACCTTTACCTCTCGAATCAATCTAGCATTCCGAATTGTTTTATCAAGATGGGGGTGACGATATTTCTTGGGGATACGTTGTTTGATGACGATTTTCCGACCCAAATACTCTCCAGAAAAAATCAATGCCTCAGCATTCTTTGAAATCAACCTTTCTTTTTTTGGTTTTAACTCATTAAGAGAGTATTTCACAGTATTTCAGGACAGTTGCATTTTAAAGAGATGTCGTTAGGGACATCTAACCTTAATTGATCATTTATTTTGTGCATATGATCATTCATTTTAACTTAATAATGAAAATTCACCAAATGTTTATACAAAATTTAAAAATTCAATTCAGATGGAGATAGGTAATGACAGGGCTTGATGAGCTCGATAAGCGTCTGATTTATGAATTAAGAATAGATAGTAGAAAAAGCGTGCGTGAACTCGCAAAATCATTGGCAGAATCGCCAAGCACCATTTATAACAGACGAAAAAGGCTAGAGGACAAAAATATCATAACCCGTTTTTCGGTGAATTTAGATTTCAGTCAGATTAATCTAGGAAAATCAGTTTATTTTCTTGTGAAGGTTCGATGGGATGACGAAACATCAGCCCATTCAGTGGCAGAAGAATTGAAGAACAAAAATTTCGTCTATCAAATATCGTTGATATCTGGACGGTTTGACATCCTATTGAAGGTGAGACTGCCCTCTGTTGATGAAGTGTCGAATTTTGTTTGGAATGAACTCAGGAAAATTCCTGGTGTTGAAGAAATTGAACAATTGCAGGTTTTTGAGGAAGTTTTGAAAGAAGAAGATATCTTGGATCCGTTTCAGCATGAAGATTGAAAATTGATGCCAATTGGAATTTTATCTTAGCCAATATTTTTAATCATAGACTTCTTGGTTTACATATGGCTGGAAACATTGTCCAAATGGACGATTCGAATTATAAGGAGATATTGAAATCCCATCCATTGGTAATTGTGGATACTTGGGCGGAATGGTGCGCCCCATGCAAGGCAATTGCACCTGTTTTTGAAAGATTGGCCGCACAATATTCAGACAGACTTACATTTGCAAAAGTAAACACCGATGAGAATCTTGATTTTGCAAGATCGTTCAAGGTACTTTCAATTCCTACCTTCCTCGTTTTCAAGAATGGAGAACTGGTTAACAAATGGTCTGGTGCTAAACCCGAAAAACTTACCAAGGAAGTCAAGAAACTAGCAGAAGACGATAAATAAGTAAAATTTCACAAAAAAAATCAACTTTTTTATCACTTCCAGAATTTTTACACACGAGTGCTTAAATAGTGACAATTGCATATATAAACATAACACCAGAGAAAAAGTACCACCAACGGTGGTACATTTGGGTGATTATCATGAAGGAAACATGTTCTGATTGTGGCAGCACAAAAATCATTGAACGCTATCGTGAGGGAACTCTTGTATGCGGTGACTGTGGACTTGTAATTGATCGTATAATCGACACAAGTTCAGAAATAAGAAGTTCCATCAGTTCTACAGGAACCGTGATTGAAAGGACAGGCAGCCCCATTTCTAACCTGCGACCGGATCTTGGGTTCTCAACTGAGATTGGAAATCAATCAAGGGATGCCTATGGATCCAAATTGACCGTATTGACCAGAGAGAGAATGAGAAGACTCAGGTGGTTGAACTCACGGACATCGAAATCTGAGATTAGAAATTTGAGAGTGGCACTGAGAGAGCTCAAACGTCTGGCTTCTGCACTTCAAATTTCTCAGGACACTGCATCAACTGCATCGATGTATTACAGGAAAGCACTTAAGGCAAAGTTAATTCGTGGACGCTCAATTAATTCAATGATAGCGGCAGCCGTCTATTTAGCCGCACGAAAGCACAATTTCGCAATTGTCATCAAGGATTTGGAAGAGGTAAGCACTGTCCCCAAGAAAATCATTGCTCGATGCATGCGGGTCTATATGCAGGAATTGAACATCAAACCAGAACCAACCAATCCTGAGATGATGGTGTCTCGATTGGCAAGTAAGTTGGACATTACCCCAGCAACTCAGAAAGAAGCAATCAAGATCCTCAGACAAACAAGGAACAAAAGATTGGATATGGGCAAATCACCTATGTCAATTGCTGCTGCCGCGATTTACTTGGCTTGCCTTCGAACTGGTGAACGAAGAACACAGCAGATGGTGGCACAGGCCGCAATGACAACACCAGTAACCTTGAGAAACCGTTATCGAGAAATTTCAGAAGCATTGACCATTAATGTCGAAGTGAAAAGAGGAGCCGCTGCAACACCAGTATATTTCAAATCACCATACAAGAAAGAAAAATCAATTTCAAAGAAAGATTAAGCATATCGGAACAGTTCCTTCACGCTGTCAACAACGAATTACCTTTATATTCGAATATCTTGGATGGGAATGTAAGAGGATTTACCATGGATGTATTTGCAATTGCAACACAAAAACCAATTACCTGCAAGCCCACAGAAATATTGGGAAATGCAGTCGTCACGATGTCGTCCAAAAAGTTCAGAAGGTTACCCGTCGTTGTTGATGAACAACTTGTCGGGATTTTGACTGCCAATGATGTGTTGAATGCACTTAAAAATGAAGGATTGGAATGTCTCAAGAATCCAGTTAAGCAGTATATGGTGCTGGATCCCATCGCAGTAACCAAGGAAACACCCTTGGGTGAAGCAACTACAATAATGTTTGAACATGGCTTTGGTGGTCTCCCCATTGTTTCTGATTATGAAACCTACATTTTGGTAGGCATCATTACTGAGCGAGATCTTGTTAAAGAGTTTGTACACAAGATAGTAGATGCCAACCTTTCTGATTTTGTTGCAGAACCAATAACTGTTAACTTTTCGAGGTCAAAGTTACGAAAGGTAATTGAAAAGATGACTGAAGAAAGAACAAGTAGGGTAATTCTAACAGGATCAAAAAATTCACTCAAGGGAATAATTTCCTCTTCTGACATTCTTAAGTTAGTTGCAGACAAATACATCCGGGAACAGCTCGAGGAGGATATTCTTAACTTACCCGCCAAGGAATTGGCTGCGACAAAATTAGTCACGGCTAATATCAATTGGTCTGTCAAAGAGGTCGCAGATCTATTGACAAAATATAATTTTGGAGGAGTACCAGTAGTTGATGATAATGGCAATCTTGTCGGGATTTTTTCCGAAAGAGACCTCCTTCAAATAATTGGATTGTATGGGTTGTTTTAGAGGTGGATCATTCATCGTTTATGGAACAAGTGCGAAATAAATTAGCGAACAGAAAAGAGAGACTTGTCAATCGTAACAATTTGAATGATCCTAAGGAAGGAGCTGTTTTGTTTCCTCTCCTTTATGCACCAGATGAGGAAATCCATCTTCTTTTGGTGAAACGTTCAAACCAAATGAGAAATAACCCAGGAGACATGGCATTTCCAGGGGGTAAACTGGATCTAGGAGAGACACCAATTGAAGGAGCATTAAGAGAAGCCGAAGAGGAAGTGGGAATTAAACCTAACCAAGTCAAAATACTGGGAACCATGGATGAATATGTTTCGAGGAATCATACCGTCGTGCGGGCAGTTGTTGGAGCAATTGAAGTCAATCCCTCAGGAAATTTAAGAGAATGGGCAGAGAGGGTTTTTGCCCCAAAAACAGAAGAAAATTTAGTGACGCTGGTGATTCCACTCTCACACTTTCTGAATCCACAAGTCTATTCTTCTAAAAAATATATTGGATCGAATAATCGAGTGGGATATATTCGCTATTTTGATATTTCCGAATATCTCCCAACAGAAAAAGTTTGGGGACTTACCGCCACGATCATCAGAAGGTTTGCAGATTTATTTTTTGCACACCAGCTACCTGAAGAGCCTTTGACTCAAGGAATCCAATCATAAATCAATTTTTCACCGGTTTGGATATATTGGAATTTGACATCTCTTATTTTAAGCAATAGCTGTTCCTGTTCTTGTTTTTCAGGGATAATTTCATTCAAGAGGGTTTTTCCGCTTATAATGGAGGCAATTCCTGCACTAGAGAGTGAATAGGAAGAATCTCCTTTTGCGATAGCATTTGGATTTTCCTCACCAGTTAAAAGAAGACGATTGTAGTAATCTGGATGAGCTGAAAGAATACTGAACCCATGGTGAGGTCTGAAGGACTCTGGATCTTTAATGACCGTATTGAATGCATCTATGGCGGCCTTATTGGGAAGGAAAATATTCCTTGAGATTACCCCCCGTAACATTGCCTGGATGGAATATGCCTCTTCAATAATCGAAAATGGGATCATCGTAATAAGTTCATTTATTGTACTTCCATGAATATCTCCCTCAAAAATAGGAGGTGCATTCATCAACTTTTCAAAATGATCCATGGGAAGAAGGATCATATTAATTTCCCTTACATTCGTAATGAATTTTCCCTTATCCAAACTGAATTCAGTGAAGAGTATGCCAGGCCCTGAGATCATGGCCAATTGAACACCCAATTTGTCCTGAACGATTTCAATTTCATTGTTCAGCATGATAATTGTATCCTTTCGGATTTCAACAACCGGACGATTCAAATAGAAGCCCAAGGTTTTCTTTTCAAGAAGGGCAGACCAAGATGGAATAATCAGCAAGGAATTGAGGTTCTTCTTTTCAATTTCTCTTAGACGAGCCAATTTCAGTTCTTTGTCAATTCTTTTGATCTCTTCATCGATCGTGTTTATTATTTCATCTACGTTTGTAGCAAATTGCCTTTTGGGAAAGCCGAAATCACTCATGAATAAAAGCAGATCACGAATGGAGAATTCGCCAAGATCCATTTCATCGAACCGATCTGTGCTACTATAATAATATCGTAACAACTCTAGTAGCCTTTTTGTGCGAAGTGCATCTTGGTATGAATCTGTTTTCTCTATGTCTAACGGGATGACATCCACCTCCTATTTATTTTGGTTTCCTTCCTTTTATCATTACCCACAGGGATTAATAGATTTGAAATCACTTCACCATCCCACTAAGCATTACGGTGGAAATCGCAGTGATTGCAATCAAGATTATTACCCGATTTCCAGTAATTTTCCTACTTACCTCCTTGATAAGCTTCTGCGCTTTATCCAATTTGCTATCAAGGACATCAACTTTTTCATCAATTCCCCTGATTATTACACCCTGTTCCTCCAATTGACCTGCCATGTTATCTAGAGAGTTTTTGATCAATCCTATTTGGGCAGTTAATTGGCTCATTGCCTCAGCAATATTGCTTTCCATCTGATTCATCCGTTCCTCCACCTTTTTGATGGCTTCATCCTCTTTACCTCCAGCCTCAAGCTTTACTAGATTGAGATATGCATCACCTATTTCCTCATAATTTTGACGCGAGGTTCGCAATGCAATATCTAATTTCGCAATTGAATCTTCAAGGGCAGCCAAGGTGGATTTGTTCCGTCGTATTTTTTTTAGTCTTTCCTCTTCCTGTTTGATTTCAGCCGGCTTGATAAACGAGGGCAGTGTCGATTTCAGCCTCCCAAATCCCCCGCGTTTTTCCTTGAGTGTTTCCGAATATGATTCATCGAATTCCTCAAATACTTCCTTCATTGACCCAACTATGTCCTTCAATTCCGTCAGTGTTTCTTCGATGAGATCATCAGTTGTATCCTTTCGGCTTAGCTTCTCCCCTATTTTTTTAATAAGAGACTTTTTGCTCTTTTTCTTATGGGTAGCACTCATCTGATAGATTTAGGAAGGAACGATAATAAAACGTTCCTAATTTGAACCACGCTTTTTTCCACACTTGCGATGATATTTCACAAGTTATTACTTTGCTACATAGAGTTTTTAATCGTCTTTTGGGACACTTGTCTTGTGGAATTTCCACCATACCAAAATGATTTTGCATTTAGCCTTCCACATGAAAGGTTTCTTGGAAGTTGTAAAGTCAATGAAATAAACTATGACCTTTTATTAATGGAGATTCCAGTCCTAATTCTTTTTTTGAGCTTTTTCCAATTCATTTCTTTGCCTTTCAGAATATTTACTGCAACAATTGTTTTTCTGCTCACAACACCTTTTGTATTTAGAAAGTGGCATTTTGAGTTGACAAACAAACGTTTGGTTGTTCGTAGATGGTTTGCTGGACTTGAAAGATTTCTTTCTTGGATATCCATTAAACTTTCAATGATTGAAACACTGGAAACATCTCCGAGAATTAAAGCTGGACCGCTCCTACTAGGATATTGGATTCTCACATCTTATGCCTTGCCACTGATAGAGTTTGGGTTAAGTGGAGAAATCCCTCTCCCATTTGCCGTCAAGCTTGCTTTTTTTCTTGGATTGTATTCATCGACTGTTGAAGGGTATGAGGAAGATTTTACACACATATTCATTGAACCGATTTTTGAAACCTTTGCCGATGTTTCCTTGATGGCAGGGACAGTCATGCTGATCATTGGTTTGTTTCTTTTCTTGGCAGGATTGCCATATAGAAAGGAGTTCAGATTGATAACTATTTCTGGACATAGTTTTTCTGTCCGTACGGGTCTTCCAAATGACTTTTTATTTCTCTTGGATGGAATTATGCGGAAACATCACATACAGGGAGAATTTGAAAATGAAGTTCACTTTCCGAAACTTATTGATGAAGAACTGAAAGCCAAAGGCAGATTGGGTCTAATAGATAGAAAGAATCAGTTGATTGGATTACTTTCCCTCATTATGTTTGTTAGAGGGTTCGCAAATCTCTTAAGCAGGTTACAAAATGCTGATCAAAGAGATGTCATTTTTCTTTTTCTGAATCTAATTGATTTTCTTCTCATTCTATTTTTAATTGTTTTTGCCAAAAGATTTCAGAAGATATGGGCAACAAACCACAGAATAATTTTTCAGGACGAACGAAGAGGAATATCTGGCCTATGGGGAAGAAGGATTTTCACATATCGTGATCTACCGTTTTCACAAATCCAAGGGTTCAAGGTTTCCTATTACTCCGGATTTTCGCCTTACTCATTATATTTTGGAGTGGGAATCCTCTTGGCAATTCAAGCGATTGCCACATCACTTGCGGTTAAATTACCTTCCAGCCCACATTTTTTGATCTATTCAGTTGGGGTTATTATTGCCGGTCTGTATCTTCTATTGAATTTCCGGACATTTGGTGAGTTGACCCTATTTTCATTGGGTGGAAGAGTACATCGCTTAAGATTCAGAACTCCCTATATTGTATCCAAATTGTCACATAGACTCGAAGGAAAAGAAGGATTGGCCGAAAAATTCTTTCCAAATCTTTTGAGTGATGCGGAAATTCAGAAAATATGCAATGTAATTAGAGGATACAATGAACCAAAAAGACCTTTGACAAAAAGGGAACATTATCTTGATGCATTTAGTTTTATAGGTAAAGATGAAAAAATACTTTTCAGCGTCGAGAAAATAAAACCCCATCCATTTTATTGGCTTTTTGCGATCGTATTCATTCTATCTGGTGTTACAGTGATTTATGTCTTCATGGTTCTTTTTGAGAAATTTGATTTTCCCAGTGTGGTTGCATCAGGAATTCTGATTGCATCAACTTTATTTCTTCTTGTTCGAACTGTTGCATTTGCCATCATTAAAAGAAAATCCCTTATTCTAACTGAAGACCGATTAATTGACCAATCTGAAACAAATCCAACCAAGTTGGCCAAATGGCTGGGATATTTGCCAATATGGGAACTTCGAGAAGTCAGAAATGACTTTGTAACTTCAATAAGACAGCAAATATTGTTTCATAGGTTCAGGCCTAAAGGTATCTTTTCCTTAGTGCTAATCTCCCTCTTTTCGGTCAAGATTGTTGTTCTCCTTGATTATCCATATTCTTCTTTTGACAGGAATCCTGTTTTTATTGTCCTGATGCTTTCACCATTTTTGTTGATTTCTTCCATCAACCATTTCCTGTTGGCACTTATGGAAACCATTCCCCGTTATGGACTCAAAATAGAAACACGAAAATTTACATTATCATACTCTCATTTCCCAAAATCAAAGCAGTTCGAACAGATTTTTTATCAAGCAGTAAGGAATCGAAACACCTACAATCAAATGATTAGGGAGGGACTATGATCATGAATTGGGATGCCAAGCTAAAAGTGGTAATTTTTGGGAAATACGATCTCAAGAGTATTTTTGAAAAGCATAGAATTCCTGGAGAAAGGCTAATCGCAGAACAAGACATCCTATATTATTCTGAAATTCCCCTGTTCCTTGCTTTAATTATAGGGATTGTATCTCTTTTCCTCTCTTTGTTGCTGGATCCCATTTTTCTTGTTGGAATACCAATAATAATTCTAATTACGTATTTTTCCATTTCAATGGAGTTTGTGTTTCTCACCGACGAAAGGATTCTTATTGAGAGAAGGTATCTGCTGGATAAAATACTATCAACCCGGACAATAATAAACATTGCATTGGATCAGATCTCTATTGTAGAGTCAGGAAGAGCGCCTCCTAATTGGCCAGTTTCATTTGTCACTATGGGAACCCTCCTTTTATCTGTCTTTTCAGCCATGATTACTTCCAATGTTTTTACCAAGTTAATATGGGGATATGTAGGATTAATTTCAACATTCATCTTGATTTATTCGTTACGACTATTCAGACGAGCAGTTTCATTATTTGTTGTTGGAAGTAGACTTCCTATTGTAATTGGTGCAAGA
The DNA here is from genome assembly GCA_964645535.1 of uncultured archaeon. GTDB lineage: Archaea > Asgardarchaeota > Heimdallarchaeia > Heimdallarchaeales > Kariarchaeaceae > WAKA01. The sequence goes on from CAZYCQ010000001.1 coordinate 86,245, forward strand.
AAAGGGATATCTGTGTATTGGGTGAAGAAACTTCATGAAACATTGTTTGAACGAATTCACCACGTAGAACATATTTATTCATCTCACAAGGAACTTGACACCAAAATCAATGAATTCCCGTTGGAACTTCCCCAAAATCTCAAGAAAGTATTGGTCAATCTTTCACAAAATGTGGAAAAAGAGATATACAAACTACTTTATTTCGAGCCCCGAACAAAGAAAGAATTGTACTCTGAATTAGAAGATTTCGACAATCATCTAATTGATAATGGCCTATCCCATCTCTCCAAGGAAGGGATGATTGTATATGACCGGAGCAGAAGAGTCTGGACAATTACTGGAAAGGTCCCAAATTCATAGCCTTCCCAGAGGAGGAAGAGGATTGGAGGGCAGTCAAAACCCTTTGGAGATTGTAGGCATCCACAAAATTCGGGTTCAAGGAGCGTCCCATTTTTATTGCTCCTGAAAAATCATAAAGAAGTTTCATAAATGGTCCGACGAGAGGATGGGCACCTTCTATTTTGGGGATGGAGAGACTTTGAGGGATTTCAAGGACATGGGGTTTTTCATCTTCACTTAATCGGGCTCCCCAAAGACGTCCTTGTTCATCAATCCCCAAATATCCTTCGTTCCCAAAAAACTCGATCCGGGTTCCCCTTCCAAATGGGGAAACTGAGCTGATTTGGACGATTCCGGTTGCACCGTCCCCTATTTCGAAGATACCGGAAAATGAATCATCTGCGGTTACCCTTTTCATCTTGCCTGTTTTTTTATTCAATCGTCTTCCAACAAGGGTTGATGGTTTCCCATAGACCCTATCTATTCGGTTGAATACCTGGATGAGCATATCGATATAATGTGCACCGACTGAGAAAAGAACCCCTCCTCCTTCGGATCGCTCACTCCACCAATTATATCCTTTGTCTCGGGGATTTAATCTACTTGGATTTCTTAAGATAATGGTGAAATCATGAACCTTTCCGATATATCCGGATTTCAATAGCTCAACAAGATATGCACGGTTCGGAATATATCGAAATTCTAAGTTAACCATTCCCACACTCCCATGTTCCTCAATAGCCAAACGCATTCTTTCAGCGTCTTTAAGAGTTACACTGACAGGTTTTTCGCAAAGTATATGCTTGTTAGCTTCAACCGCTGCCAATACCATCTCCAAATGATGTTTGGGTGGAGTTACTATGCTGACGACATCAATGTCAGGATTTTCCATTATTGATCTCCAATCAGTAGACCAATTTGGTGCCTTGAGTCGTTTCGCAATAGCCTTGGTTTTGGATGCGTCCTGACCAACGATAACGGCCGGTTCGAAATCCGGATGGTGATAAAAACCCGGATAGTGGACAAGGGAACCAAAACCAGTTCCGATTATTCCAACTTTTAAGCCCATCCTATCCCAAAGTGAGCTTTGAACTACTTAAACTATATGAACAAAATAAATTTATACGAGCACTTCTAGTATTAAACTTTTTGGCTTTTCAAAAAAATAGTAAGTCTAATACACTTTTATAGAAAAGCGTTCAACGATTTTGTGATGTTTGAGGGAGGAATCTTCTCAACCGATAGAAACCTGAATTTTGGAGGGACAGTCCATGGTTCAAATGAAACAGAGTCTAAAATCATGGATCAATACAGAATTGTTATTGTTGGATACACAAAATCGTTTTCGCAGAATCCAAAGTTGTTCAAGTTCAATGAATGGAAACCCAACATATTCAAGCAATTCAAGAAAATTCTTTTCATGGGGATTAAGAGGAGGAGAATTAAGACCTCAACCATACCGAAATCCAAGCGAATTAGAATTGAAGGCGGAACAATTGAAATCGATTCAACCATCAAGGCAGTGAGTTTAGAAATTCATAATTCGAAGATCATGGTCAATAATCACATTAGATCAGCTAGCCTGAAACATCTCGAATTGGTTAATGTAGACATTGACTTTGAATTCCCGTTTTTCAATCTCTTCCCCAATGTCCATACATTGCATCTTGACAACATACAAATCTCGAGGAATTCGGGATTAATAGATTTACCCTCTTTAAAATTCATAGAGATCGTAAATTTAGAATTACCATGGGATCTAAGTTTTCAGCATTTGCCATTGAAAAGATTGACCATGGTCAATTCCAAATCTCAAAAAATCCCTCCACTCCCAAGGAAAATCAAGACAGTCAGCATTGTGGATTGCAGGGGGTTGATCGTTTCCAAAACCCTCTTGGATAAAAAAATTGCATACCTTTTATCCAACAGGAATGTCATATATCCATCACACTTATTAAGAATCTCACCAATTTTTGAATCAATCTGCTGGAGTTGGGTCGATTTACCCCAACTAATCAGATTTCTTGAGTTTCTTTCAGCGAACCTTCAACCTTCTACCAGAAATGGACAAAAAAAACAATTGATCAATTCCATTCATATGATCAGAAGGGATTTATTTCTGGTCAAGAACCGAAAACCAAGAAAGGACAGATATCCAAGTTTTGGGGAAATATTTATCCTGCAATCAAAAAATACTCCAGAAAGCCTTACTCTGTACCTATTCTATGATTATGATGAAGAAAGTCTTCCTGTTGTCATGATCAAATTCAAGAATATAGAAATGATGGATTTGATCAATCTATTCTATAAGGCAGACTTTGTTGAAACAACAGAGCAGTGTTATTGGGAACGTGATTCTCAGGAGAAAACTCTTAAAGCACCATGTCATGAATAACTTAAGGGCTTGTGGTGAAGTGGAATCACACTGGCCTTCGGAGCCAGCGTCCCGGGTTCGAACCAGACTATCTTGCGGGATAGTTGCGGAAGTCCCGGCAAGCCCTCTTCCAAGTTTTCATGGATTTGAGTATGTATCCATAGAATTATTATTGCAAATCATGAAAGTAATTTGGCGATGACGAAAAAACCCCAGAAGGAGCCTTTTGGCGATGAATTCCACACGACAATTCCGAGCCATTTCAACTGATATACTTGATTGCCATAAGGGAAAGGACTTCTCCGGCATTCTTGATTTTGGCAATGATGGACTGTGCTCGTTTATGCATATTCTCCAATGCTGCAAATTGTTTCCAATCCTGCGATTTTTGGAAGTATTCAGCTTCCAGTTGCATTCCTTTTTCCATCACCTCATCTCGACTGTTTTCAATCTTTTCAACAAGGTCGATGGCATTGTCGAAACTTGAATAGACCTCTTTTATTGCTTGGGAAAGTGATTCTGATGTTGATCGTATGGTTTCAGAAATGAATGCACCTCTTTCTGCAAAATCAGTGGGCAGGAATTTCCCATATTCTTTTACAGTCCTTGCTGTCCGTGCATATTCATCAAGGACATCATCAATCCGCCTCAAGAGTTTGGCACGGTCAAGAGCAAGATAAGGGACGGACTGCTGTTTGGCGAAATGCTCATTCAAACGATCCCTTATTTTATCTCCCTCTTCCTCCACTTCAAGTACCCTATCGATTTTTTCCTGAACCGGCTCTGGTTGAAAAATAATTTCTCCGATGATTTGACCAGCAGTCTGAAGTAAGTCTGCGAGTTTAAAGAATTGTTCCTTTTCTTCTTTTTTGTTCATATGGCTATACCTCCGAATTCGACAAGTTTCCAAAGGACATAGGTTGTCAGACCTGCGGCAAATGGAGTTCCCACGGCAGATGCCGCGATCCTTCCGACAGTCCGCTTATTCACGGTGCTTCTATTTGCAATCGCAACTCCAAGGAAAGAAGATACAAGAACGTGAGTTCCTGAAATGGGAATCCCCAGACTTGCAGAACCGGTGGTCACAATTGCCGTGGCCACCTGAACTGCAACTGCCGTAGTCGGACTCAGTTCGACAATATCATTCCCCAAGGTAATGAGAACACGTCGTCCAATAATTATCAATCCAATTGCCATAAAACTCCCACCTAGAACGAGAGGAATACGTACAAAAAGACTGTCTTCTGTTCCGGCAAGAGACTGGAAAAGCGGGAGTAAAGGAGCAACTGCATTGGAGACGTCATTTGCACCTCTTGAAAAAGCGGTAATGCACACGGCTATCAGGAGACCATTCGCAAAAATCATTTCCAAACGGTCGACATCATCAAGACCTTTGATATAAGCCCGTTTCAACCTTAAAATCAGCTTCATGATTATGAAGGATCCAATAAAACCCAAAATAGGGGAAAGAATCCATGACAAGACTATTTTGGTGACCACAGAAATCTGAAGTGCATCACTCCGCCCAAGAATTAAAGACATGGCAATCGTGCTCCCTACCATCGTATGTGTGGTAGAAAGTGGAAGCCCTTTCAAAGAACCCACAATCAGTAAACTTGCCACAGACAGAAGAATCACCAAAACCTGTAAAGTCGTGTACTCAGTTTCCGTCAGATCAGAGCCCACTGTTTTCGCAACTTTGAACCCTAAGGTTGATGCACCCAATATAACAATGACACCGCCCAAAAAGACCGCCTGATTCACGGAAAGACGTTTTGAACCGATGGCAGGAGCGAACGTCTCGTCATTTGCACCAATTGCTATTGCAAGCAACATAGATATTGAAGTCAGCAGGATTAGGAAACTCTCCATTTTGCTTTCTCCCAAAAAAACCCAAGAATAATAAATCCATCGGGTTAAGCCCGTAAAATTGGTTTATCTGATTTGGAAAAAAATAGGGAAGAACGGGAATAGTTCAGACAAGCAAGTCAAGGGTTCTGGATGCAAAACAGCGGTTCATCCAGTGGATCTCAAACTGAGAACAAATCTGCATTTAATTCCTTCAACTGCATTTTTTTTGGTCTGTGCATAGATTCCCAATGTACCTACCCATTGCCAGATTCAATATCAATAATTCTTATACCTATTTTTGCAAATTTTTTACCATTCCAGAAATCCATAAGCATTTCTATTAAATAGAATAAAACATCCTTTCCGTCTAATCTTGTTGGTTTTCTTACCAACTTTTCCTTTTTCATATAGCTGATGAGTGCTCTTATACCTACCTCACTTTTTCCAAACCATTTTCGGGAAGGTTTCAAGGAGATTGATTGCAAAAGGAACTTTGTTGTCTTCTTTGTGTTAATTTAACTATCTAGACCCCAAATTAAAAGCTGATAGAAAGATTTGTCGTATAGCAGCCACTATACGCGAAATAAACGGGAGATTAATCATATCTCTTCGCCTATTTCATATATACTCCAATCAACAGAAGTAAGGATCCCAAAATTGCAAGCAGATTTCCTGCGACCAATGCAAGGACAAGCAGTACAATTCCCAATAGTGTCAAGTCATTTATTTTGATCTTCCTTATGCCAATGAGAACAATAAGTAGATTAACTCCGAGATTGATTATCGTTCCCACTATTCCCTCATTTCCAAAAAATCCTCTTGAATTACTGAAGCCAACTGACAGTGACAATGTCTGTAGAACAATTTCAAGAATGGAAAGCACGCCACCTATAATTGCAATGATCCTACCGATTTCAACAACTTGCCTGTTCATGGCTCACTGATTGATTGGCAGTTAAACTATTTTCCTTTTCCTTCTGGATCATCATGATTTTGCTTCATGCATTTTGAAGTGTGATGGAATAGGCTGATCCGTTCCATTGGTAGAATATTGAAGGAGCAACGGAATTTCCATTGATCGTTCCTGAAAATGCGATTTCTGAAGTGTTGAACCCTAGGAGGTAGGTGGTGACAATCGTCTCTGAAATGGGGTCAATTCCTGAAAGCACTGCGAAATCATTTTCTGAAGTGGCGTTGATCTGGTAGTTCTTGTTTGCTATTTCATTGGGTAGGTTGAGCACAATCGAGAGGCTAAAGGATGAAGTTGAAGGATTGCCACGTAAGGCATCCCCTCGTTCGATCAGATCCAATATTTTTGCCCCTATGTCTGCAAGGGTTTCAGAAAGATTTGCTTCCAACACATTATCTTCGGCCCTATTTTGGAAATTGTTTAGGGTTAATGCAAAAGCGCCAAAAGCCAGCATTCCCAATAACAGGAGGCTTTGATACATGACAGTTTCATCAGCCATCTCAAAATATACACAGAATTTCTCATTTAATAATTTGATCGATGAATGAAGGTGAAAAGAACATTCAATCCCGGATTTGTGTACCTTCCACCAATTTTCGGATATGATTGAGAATTGCATATTTGACACCGATTAATGCCTCTTCGGAAAGGGCGTCTGCGTCTGGCAGGATGTTCTTCAATTTGGGGATCACATCCATCATTTCAGGAATGGGGGGAAAGAATGAAAGGTAATAGCTTGGAACAAAGATGCACAGCTGAAAATACCCGACACGAATTCGGTCATCGGTTGCTTTAGGATCATCAAGCCGGAAACTGAAAACAAGAACCACGTGCGATTTGGCGGAACCTGCTGGAAGGATATAAACGGATTCATGATATGTATGTCCCTGTCCGGTCAGGATCAGGTATTCAATAGCCAGTTTATCCAGAAAATGATTGATAGGAATATCCACATCCAGATTGGGAATTTCATGGAAATCCTTCATCAAGACTGCCGGACCTTCACTTTTCAGCTGGAACAGGGCTGCAGGGAAGTTGTCAGGAAAGAAGATCTCATCTAGAGCCTTTTGTTTGAATCGATATTGTTCAATTTTTGAAACAGCATTTTCAATAACTTGGGCAAAATCCGCCAAGAAAAACCGTCCTTTATAGACCAAATGGTCGGCTCCGTATTCAAGCCATTTCAGAGTTTGCCTGATATTGTTGTCGTCTACAAGTATTATTATTCGCATGGAAGGGAAGCTGTTCTTTATTTCCATACCGAATTTCTTGAAGTCGAATCTTTCTTTTCCCAAATCCATTATCAAAAGGTTCGGCCGGTATTGGGTTAAAAGAGAAATGGGATCAACGAAATCCCGCAGTGGAATTGTGGTGATCTTGGTTTTGTAGCGTTCTGCAAGGGAATCTGAAATAATTGTCTTGATGGGGATTCTTCCCTCCTCTGCTCCGTCAATCAGCATAAATGAGAGTTCGGACTTTTCTGAGATCATGTGGATTGAAAAAACCTCTATTTACTATTAGATTCGTATCTTTTAAGAATAAAAGCATTTTTGTTATTTGTCTCCGCTAGAGATAAAATGAGAAGGTCTCCACAACAATTAGGCTTTTATTGGCAGACTTGTTCTTTCTGATTGTGGTGGACTTTGACATCATCGAACCTGAAGGGGAGGTTCCATATAAGGTCGGACTGGATCTTCAAATGGAGTGTTGGAAGGAAGTTCAAGAAGGCGGAAAAAGTAAAGTAATCTTTCTTGAACATTCCCCTACAATTACGCTTGGAAGAAGAACGAAACAGTCACATCTTTTCCATACGATTGATGAATACAGGGAAATGGGGATTGAAGTCGTGAAGGTGGATCGAGGCGGTTCAGTCACCTATCATGGCCCCGGACAACTTGTCGGGTATATCATCACAAAAGTCTCCAAACATGGAGGAACTCACAACCTAGTCACAAAGACAATGGCGCTTCTTGAAAAGGCAATCCACGATTTGGGCATCCAATGCAGAAAAAACAATGAATTTCCGGGAATTTGGACAGAAACCAAACCCATGAAGAAATTGGCGGCAATTGGAATGCAGATTAAATCAGGAGTTTCTCTTCATGGGTTCGCAGTTAACGTTGATCTTGACCTTGAACCATTTACCAAAATTCTTCCTTGCGGTTTACCTGAACCAGTGTCGACACTGAGCATTGAATTGGGTAGGAAGGTGAGGGTACAAGAAACAAAATACAAAATCTCCATGCTTCTACCGGATTTCCTCTTTTAAAGCAGGTCTTGTTCAGAGCCAGGGTTCTGAAGCATCATTTTACGTAAAAGGCTTATTGGTGGACTACCATAGCTGAGAAGTGAATCATGGAAAGTTTTCAGATTGAATTCTCCGCCTTTTTCTTGTTCATAATCCCTTCTCAATTTTTTGATTAGAAGTTTGCCAAGTGTATAATTAAGATACATAGGATTGACAGTCCCTCTTGAAGCTTCAACCATGGCCGCCGGTTCAGTCATGAAAGCCTTTTCCATGAACAGTTGCTTGGCTTCCTGTACTGTCATTCCTTTTGTATGCATTTTGATTGCCGCTACGTAACGGCAGTTGCGGATCAAAGCACCCAGAAGTTGACCGACATGCAACTTTGTCCTGTCAAATGGATCATATCCTTCTTCATAGACCATTTCCTCAGTATAATGAGCATATCCCTCTATCATTGTGACAGATCTGGCGAACATCTTGATCAAGTCAGATTCTGCAGATCGATTGTAGAGAAGTTGTAGGTAATGACCTGGCCAAACTTCATGGATAGTGACCATCTCCAAAAACGCATGGGAAAAAAACCTGAGAAAATCCTTTCGTTTTTCCTCAGGCCATGCCGGATCAGGGGGTGTCACCCAATAGTACGCTTCAGAGGCTTCATCCTTTTCGAAGGGACCTGGTGTTGACATAGCGGCAAATGCAAAGCCTCGGGCAAATTTTGGAGTCGGAACAACATTGCATTGCTGTGTTGTGGGCAATGTCACGATATCCTTTTTGATCAGAAAATCTCGAGTGCGGTCAAGTGATTTTAACACAGTCGGAATCAAGTCCTCTTCAGAAGGATGATCGTTTTGCACAGCATGAATGTAATCAGCCCCCCTTTCGTCCAATATTTTCTTCATTTCGTAATAATTGCTCTCTAAATCTTCTTCACCCACTTTTAGAAGGTAATCAAGATCCAAATTGATCGATTCTGTCTTACTTAGCAGTTTTGAGAATTTCTCGGCACCCATAGCAAAGTCATCATGAGATTTAGGTAGGTAGTCTTTTGCCAAGCTGTCGAAAAATTCGGATAATGCCCCTACTGCACGGATGTTGGCTTCTGACCATTCTTGGATAAGGTCTTCATCATCTGCTTGAACTATGAAGGAGATGAGATTATCTTTAAGAAAAGTCATAACTCCTTTAAGAAATTGCATTGCCATGTTTAGTTTTGCGGAAGGCAAGGATTGTTTCAGGTTTTCTTTTGCAGTCATCAGATATCGGGGGATCTGTTTTTCCATGGAAATGATTGACCTGATTCTATTTTCGACGGTATCAAAAGATCTGGCAACGTACGAAGTTTCAATCATCGTCAACGGAAAAATATAGATCAACGGATTTTCCTCAAACTCTCTGTGCTCGGTGAGATAGAACAGTTCTTCCTCTAGTCTCATTCGAACCAGTTCAAGTTCAAATTCTTCAAATTTATTTTTGAAAGGAAGCCGACTTACATATTCTATGTCATTCTTTAGTTCTTCAACCCTTTTTTCGATCCTTTCTTTAGAATAATCTGGAAGAAAGCCATCATATTCATGAATGCCTAGGGAGTGAGCTGTTGAAGGATTGGCAGATAGCCACCGTTGAACTACACCATGAAGATCCTTCCGTATTGAAAAATCCATAGGATGTCTTCCTGTAGTAGTTCTTAAATTTTTCATATTTCGGTGGGCAAGAATGTTCCATAAACTTCCTTATATAATAGCTAGGTAATTAATATTAGAGAACAGAAAAGGAGGATCAAAATGAAACTAAAAACCAATTACCTTTTTGTTCTGCTAATTATTGCAGGATTGATTTTTGCCGCGGTTCCTTCAAAGCAGGTGCTTGCGGATGAAAATGACACAGATCATACTGAAACATCAGATGACCACTCAGATGATCATTCAGATGACCACTCAGATGATCATTCAGATGACCACACTGATGACCACTCAACCGAAACGGAACACGAAACTGATACAAAGGAAAATGAAACCGAGGATCACTTTGAAGAAAAGAGTCAAGCGTTCGAAAGAGAGCATAAAATTGAGAAAGGAAATGAAGAATTTAAGTTGGAATCAGAAGCGAAAGCCGGATCTCAAAAAGATAAGATTGAAATTGAATTCAAGGCAGGAGGCAATGACGAGCTTGAATTTGATTTTAAATATTCAACCAAAATTGACGAGAATAAAACCAAGCTTCGTTTCCGTTTCAAGATTGACAAAATAATCGAATTCGTCGAAAATGGGACTGAACCAGGATATCAACCAGGAGAGGAGGTTCAGGAGGTTCGACTCGGAGATATCGGTTGGAAGAACCTTGCCTATACCACGGAAAACCAAATTGAGGTCATTACCGCCGAAACTATGGACGGAATGTTCAAACTGGTTATCAGGTATTCACCAACAATCATCAATGAGAGAAACTTTACCCTGACCCCCAATTCTCTCAAATTTGACATCATTATTACCAACTTCCAATATCAGGAGACAGGAAGCCAACTTGCGGTTGAAACCAAATTGAAGACCGTCGCCAAACTTGAATACAAGACCCAATCTTTTGAGGAAGAAAATGGTTTCGGTGAACATGAACAAGAAATGGCACTTGAAGCTGGAGAATACAGAGGATACTTTTCATGGGCTGAAATTGCAGAAGCTGATGGACAGGTGGTAGCAGTCATCCCCTCTGAAACTTTTGATGCATCAGATGAAGAAGATGATCTTGATGTTGGAGAGACAGCTTCGAAGATGTTTTTTGCCTTTAATGCGACCAATCCGGACGTAATAGTTTGGGATCCAAAAATCGGAGTGGTCAGCGTATCTGCCATGGAGGCACTTTCCCAGTTGCTAGGCAGCAATTCTCCGGACTTGGCATTGCCGATCAACTTTTGGGTAATTGTATTTGCATTCTCTTCGATAGCATTAATTACAAGAAGATTTAGAAAATAGATTAAACTTTGATTTTACCCTCTTCCTTAACGTAATACACAGGCGGTTTAGCACGAATCCGACATTCTTCAAGAAATTCAAGTAAAGCCGGGTCTTTTTCTTGACGTTTTTGTGAACGTTCAATGGCTTTGCGAACCCGATCAGCAATTCGATGCCGTGGAATTGCTTCAGCAATTAATGTCATAGTCTCGTATGCATCCCGTCGGATTGAGGCGGATGAATGGTTAGCACCTTTCAAGGCCACCGTGACCATTTTGTTGAGCCCTTTCTCGATATTGCCAGGGATGGATTTCATTTTTGAAACTCGTTCCATTGTTTGCTTGAGAACTTGTTTTGCTACGTTTCTTGTAGCCATTTCTTCATCTGTCACAAGATTGGGAAGCAGGATCAAAGCCTCATCAACTAGAGTAAGATCCCGTTCTACGAGATTTCCAAGCAATAGAGCACCAGTCTGTCTGTTTCTGATATTTTTTGATTTGACCAGCTTTTTGCTTACGCCTAGGAACTCTTTTGCCAAATCTTTTTTCCGTTCAAGTAATAATTCCACTGCATCCAAAGCTGTTTCGGAAACACGACCATCAGCGTCTTTCAACGCCATGGTCATTCTTCGTATCAACTCATTTTGGAAAGCATGGGAATGAAGGCCGATTCTAAATGAGGCATGATAGGCAGAATTCCTGACATTCCAGTCCTGTGAATTGGTATAGGGATTCAATAAATCTAGGATCTCTTGAGCTAGCGTATTGTTCCTAATTCCAATTTCACCAAGAATTTTTAGGCATTTTTCAAGGATTTCACCGGAAGAGGAATTAAGTATGTCAGAAACCAATCGGTAAATGGGACGAGCCATTTCAGAATGCATTGAGGTCAATTGGAAGAGTAAGTCAAGAGTGGCGGATTTAACCTGTTCGTTTTGATTTTCGACCAAATTTTCTGCTATGAAAAACAGGTCTTCAGCCAATACGTTTTGGTTATCTGCAAGATAGGTTAAGGCACGAATAATATGCAGTATTACCTCAACATCTTTGTTTTTCTTAAGTACGAGGGAGAGTAAATTAAAGCACTCCATGTCAAATCGATCTTCCTTTTTCACGATTTCAGCAATCAATTCCACAGTTGCAATCAATTGATCACGTGATTGCATCAATTCATCAAAGGATGATTTTATGAGATTGAATATCTGGTCTGATTCAACAGTATCGTTTCGAATTGAAAATCTCAATCCTTTTAAAGCATATAGCCGGATATCCTTATCCTCAGATGAAAAAATGCTGAGAAGGTGCTGGGTGATCGTTTCAATTGTATTGCTTTGAAATGATGCCATATTGGAAAGGATTTTTGCAGAATTTCGTCGAGTCGTCAAATCCGGATTTTCAAGTTCATTGACCACTAAACCCAGAAGTTCCTCTGTCAAGGAAGGTCTTGCCCTTAAAATTTGCCGCAATGCCTCAATTATCTGTTCATCCTGTTCTTGTGTGGTATCTTCTTGATGAAGTTGAGTGATAAGTGAGGAAATCAAGAGAGAACCGATTTCATGGCTTTTTCTTGATATTTGATGGATAAAATTGAGAACCTGTTCCTGTATCCCGCCAGTTCGTCTTGTAACTGTCCGGATGACCAAGGCAATTATTGCCCCCCTTAGTGACGGAACATCATCAATTAATACTTGTAAGGTTCTATTAGCTTCCCAAGAAACAGAAACATCGGGATCGTACAGTTTGCTAATGATAAGAAGAAGCATTTCCATAATTCGGTCATCAGAAAAGAGTTTGGCATAGTATTTGAGAGCCCTAGTGGCAAAAATTTTGACACCAACCGATTCATCTTCCAAAGCATTGAGAAGCATCATATAGTAATCCTCATCCGGTTGATCTAGGTTGACAATAATTGAAAGCAAGGCTTTTGATGCCGCCACCCGAACTGGTTCCTTTGGGGAATTCAAGGTTTCATGTAGGATCTCCTTGAAAAGGTTATGAGATTCGTTGTCTTCGGAGACTTGCTCTCTTGCCAAGTCAAGGAGAGCAACCAATGCCTTTTCAGAATGAATCTTATGGTAGAACTCTACCCAACCCGAAATATCTTCGTAATATTCAGGGATTTGCCATACAAGCCTCCTTTCAACAGACCCGGGAGGGTTAAGGATCACGATCGTTGAGGAAACAAGAAGGATGAAGTTTTGCAGGATCAGAAAAAGAAGAACCAATCTAGGATGGCGATTTACACCAAAAGCGCCTAAAACATTGATATTTTGAATTTCAGGGGATAGGCTGGCGTATACTTCGAGAATGCTCGCCAATACCACACCCATCAACACAAAAACAGGAAGGAATAGGCTCAAGGTGGAAATTTTGAAGCCACTTTCATTCCATACCGCGAGCATTTCCTTTAATGCACCACGTCCCTTGTTTAAAATTGAAAGGGTAAAGATTGCACCAACACTAAAAGAAGCCACAGCAGTTCCTTTTTGGGAAATGGTGACAATATCCAAGACATTTTCTATAACAAAAAAGAGAGTTGTCAACAACGCTTGAATTGCGAAAAGAACAAGCAATGCCCGCCCCAATTCAACTTCTGGAATCAGCCGGAATGACCCGTCAGGATCCCTGAATTTGAGTTTTGGCCACCCCAATCTGAAAAAATCTTTCCAAAAACGTCCTTTTCGAACAAGTTTCAGTGTGAGCAAATCTTCACCAAGTCCGGAACCAGCCAATGCCCCAAGGTTAGCCATAGGCAGAACAAGAGCCCACAAAAGGATTGCGGTTATGAAAGACGTGTGCAAAAATTGAATCAAAAGAAAAATAGGTAAAATGTAAAGGCCAAGATAAGCAACCAATGTGGCGAGAATTCGTGATTTTAATTTCTGTGCAAGATCTTCCATTAGTTCCTCAATAATGAATTCAGCAGGAATTGCAGATTCCTCACCCATTTCAGAAAGGCTGTAAAATTCAAAAAACGGGAAAATCAAAAGAAAAGCAACGGTAATAAGTATCAGGAAACGAGACAATAGAGTACTTTCTGCATCATTCAGGATTTCTATTGAGACGACAAACAGGGTGACAAATCCCAATGCCACCAAGAGAGAGAAAAGGTAAAGCGCAATCAATCGAGAAAAAGGAAGATCCCCGACATCTGTTACTCCTGCTGTATTTTTTACTTCATCAGCAGCAAATGAATAAGAACCCAAGGTAATTAGGACAAATAAGATTGAAGCCACTCCGGAAACGACCAATGGATCCAAAAATTGCGGATCTTGGGTAATGGTAAAAAGAAGATAATAGATAAGAACAATCATTAAACTAAGAAAAAGGGAAATACGAGGTTTCACGAGATAAATTATACATTATGAATTTAATAGTTTACACAATGAAAGAAGATTAAAGTTCACTGCTTTCTGTGGGAGAAGGTAAATTCAAGGAGACAACAAAAGTCATCAATATTTTCAATTCGTCTGTGGTAATTTTATCATCCAAATTTGCTACATCAAAGGCTTCTTTCAGGATTTTTGCCTTCAGTTTTTTCAACGAATCCACTTCTTCAGGAGTGATGATCCCATCTTCCAAAGCTTCCTTAAGATGCTCGGTGAATTCTCGCATTGAAATCTCGATGTTTTTGAGAACTGTTCGTTCATCTTCTGTGATAATTCCATCTTCTGCTGCAACCTCTACTAGCTTTTTCATTTGTATAGCAAATTGCTCATCTGGTGTGGAATCCGATGAAGCCATACTAATAATATATCAATCAAGGTAATAAGCATCTAGGTTTAACATGATCAACAATTTTCGGCAACATATGCTGCACCAAAATACCTTCGTTCATCCATCAGAAGATCGATTTTCAAGGATTTAAAGCCTGCTTTTTGGAATATGATCAACCATTTTTCAGGGCTTAGCCAGCCAGGATGGGGGCGATAATCAAACGTCGGAACATTCCACCATCCCTCAAAGAAGGCAAACATTATTTCTAAAGGCCAAGGGGCATCCGCGGAGTACGGAGATCCTTCCCCTATGACCAAAGTCCCTGTTTCCTTCAGATGGGACTTGATCCAACGCAAGGCTGCAACTATGTCGTTTGCCACGTGAATTGCATTTGTTGCGTAAATCACATCAAATTTTTGATCAATATCGGGAAGGTTATGGAGATCTAGTATTTGAGTATGTAAAGGAAGATCTTTTGGAAGTTTTTTCTTGATTCCCTCAAGAAAATATGGCTTGATATCTGAAAAACAAAATGTCTTTGCGCGTTTAAGATCTTCGGCCAACAACAGGGCAGTTCCTCCAACACCGCCACCGATTTCTAAGACATCTGCATCTTCGATTAACGGATGGACATATCCTGCCACCAATTCATTGAAAAAATTTTGGGTTCCATTGTTTCTATTCCAGTCTTCCCAGAGCTGGACACCACCAGCTTTGATCACCTGACTTCCAGTAACCTTGCCCGATAGGAAATCCTCAAGATACTTATCTATAAGTTTGAGGTATTCTAGTGTGGGCCTAATTTCTTCCAAGTCAAATTTGGGCTCAGGCTGTTCTCCTCCATTAAGATGGGAAAGTATCCGTTGAGAAGTTCGGACAAGATAATTTGCTTCTGCCGAAGGAGCATCATGCCGGGAAACCCAATCCATCACTCTCGTGGCAAGTCGGAAGCAGATGGGCTCCAGATAGTCATAGTATAGAGAGAGTTTCCTGACACTTGTTTTGCAATCTATTAAGTGAATATACAGTACCTCCATATTTCAAAAGGAAATTAGGTTTTTCAATCTTGAGAATTGGGTAGAAAATCAATTCTTCAGTAATTGTGCCAAAACATAATTTAGGATGCCGCCATATTTGTAGTATTGTATCTCAATGTCAGTATCAAGTCTTGCTATGACATTGAATTCAACGGTATCTCCATTTTTCTTTCGTGCAACTACACGCAACTTCTTTTTGGGAACCAAACCGGATTCGATGTCAAGAATGTCAAATTCTTCAGTTCCATCAAGACCGAGTTCTCTCCATCCTTGACCTTCTTCAAATTGCAAGGGAAGAACACCCATTCCAATCAGATTGCTTCGATGTATCCTTTCAATTGATTTGAAGAAAACTGCTTTGATACCTAGTAATGCAGGTCCTTTGGCAGCCCAATCACGGGAAGAACCAACACCATATTGCTTTGCACCAAGTACAAGGACAGGGGTGCCACTTTCGATGTACTTCCGGGAAGCATCAAAAGTTGTCATAGTTTCGCCAGTAGGAACGTATTGGGTCCACCATCCCTCTTTTCCAGGTACTAGTTGGTTTTTGACTCTAACATTGGCAAAGGTTCCACGCATCATTACTTCATGATTACCTCTTCGGGAGCCATAAGTGTTGAAATCTTTTTTCTGGACACCATTTTTTATCAGATACTGACCTGCGGGGCTTTCTTCAGCGATGGCTCCTGCCGGAGAGATATGGTCTGTGGAAATCTTGTCGTCCAATAGTTCAAGCACCCTTGCACCAACAATATTTTTGGGATCTTCGGGAGTAAGAGTGAAGTTTTCGAAGAAGGGAGGATTGCGGATATAGGTGGATTTTGGATCCCATTCAAACAAGGTGCTTTTAGGAGCATCAAGGGCTTGCCATCTAAAATCACCCAACATGATCCGAGAATAGTGTTTTGTAAACATTTCAGGTTTGATGCCTTCTTCAATCGCTTTTTTGATTTCCTCCTGAGTTGGCCAAATGTCCTTGAGAAAAACATCATGACCATCTTTTGATTTGCCTATTGGTTCATTGAGCAGGTCGATGTCAGTCCTTCCAGCTAGAGCATAGACTACAACCAGCATGGGGGATGCCAAAAAATTACCTCTGGTAAGTGGAGAAACTCGTCCGGCGAAATTCCGGTTACCACTTAGTACAGAGGTCACATAGAGATCCCCATCCTTGATTGCAGCTTCAATCTGAGGAAGTAAGGGACCAGAGTTTCCTATGCATGTTGTACAACCATAACCAACGGTGTAGAAACCCAATTGATCCAAATACTTTTGTAGATCTAGCTGATTCATGTATTCAGTCACTACGAGCGATCCTGGCGCAAAGCTAGTTTTCACGTAAGGGGGTGTCTCCAATCCAAGTTCCACGGCCTTCTTTGCAACAAGACCTGCACCAACCATGACAGATGGATTTGACGTATTTGTACAACTGGTAATCGCAGCAATCACAACACTACCGTCTTTAAGCTCTGCCTCTTTGCCATCAACTTCTATTTTCCGACTCCTGATTTCAGCATCTTTGGATCGTTGGGAGATATAGGCTTCTTGAAATTCCATGGCTCTCCATTTTGCTTCCTTCAGTGAGACTCTTTCTTCAGGGTTCAGGGGACCTGCAATGGATGGTTCAACAGTGGACATATCCAACTCCAGATAATCAGAATACACTGGATCAGGAGATTCATCAGTTCGGAATATATTGGCAGCCTTGGCAAATTCTCTTACGAATTCAATGTGCTCTTCATCCCGCCCAGTCAATCGGAGATAGGAAAGAGTGGTTTCATCTATTGGGAAGAACCCCATGGTTGCACCATATTCAGGAGCCATATTGGAAATAGTTGCACGATCAGGCAGTGAAAGTTGGGAGAGACCAGGACCATAAAACTCGACGAATTTTCCGACAACGCCCTTCTTTCTCAACATTTCAGTGACGGTAAGAACAAGATCTGTCGCAGTGGCTCCTTCAGGAAGTTTACCGGTCAATTTGAAGCCGACAACTTCTGGGAGAAGCATGTAATATGGCTGACCTAACATTACCGCCTCAGCTTCAATGCCACCTACACCCCATCCCATAACCCCCAAACCATTGATCATGGTGGTGTGACTGTCAGTGCCGACCAAAGTATCGATAATGGCAGTTTTCTGGCCATCTTTCTCTCTAATATCTGCCACTTTTGCTAAATATTCAAGATTGACCTGATGAATGATTCCAGAACCGGGAGGAACTACCTGAAAATCCTTGAAGGCTTTCTGGGCCCATTTTATCAGAGTATATCGTTCCTTATTTCGTCCATATTCCATTTCAAGGTTAATATCCAAAGAATCAGGTCTCCCATATGCATCCACCTGAACTGAATGATCTATGACCAAGTCAGTAGGAATAAGGGGATTAATTTTTTCAGGATCACCACCATTATTATGCATGGCTTCTCTCATTGCGGCAAGATCTACAATCAGAGGAACACCGGTAAAGTCTTGGAGAACGACACGAGCAGGCATATAAGGAATTTCCTTTTGACCAGTTCCATTTGGCCAATTTGCGACACTCATCACATCCTCAAGGGTAATGAGCTTCCCATCATAATTTCTCAAGACGTTTTCAAGGAGCACACGAATTGAAAAAGGAAGTTTTTCTACCTCTAAGCCCTTTTGGATAAGAGAATCCAACACGAACATATAGGCTTCCTTTGATCCAAGTTTCTTTTGAACTTTGGATCCAAAGATGTCCTCTTCCGTTATTTGTTGCATGGTCAAATAATTGATATTCTTGTTATAATGTTTGGGAATGACACACTAGATTTTCCACACCTTTATATCTGAAACTCGATCAATCAAAGGAAAGACACCTAAAAGAGAATATTAATTATTGTTGAATTCCGTTCAAAGGTATTGATGACCATAATTGAACATCAAGAAATCTGGAATTCCCAACTCTTGATGAAAATCATCATCGGATTGATTTCGTTGTTTCTGTATTTGGTGAGCTTTTTTGTGTTTGAGGTAATAAGGATTGGAAAGGGTATGTTTGATGCAAAAATCGTAGTTGATTTTCTTGGGATTCTCATAGCGACTTTTGCGGCCTTTGCCATGATGCGGGTGGACAATCTTTCAAGATTACCACTTGGTTTACTTGTTTTGATCATGGCAATGGTAATTACAGGTACTGCGGATCTGGTTTTAAATACAGTTGACCCGAATCGAGAAGGAGTAAGACCTTGGATTGAATCGTATAGAATTGCAATTGTGCTTTTTGTGATCCTTGTTGGCAGCCTTATTGGAAAAAGAACAGCAAAAACGCAACAGAATTAATATTCCATGTCTTCCAATTCCAACATTAATTCCCCTACCTTCATCAAGAGCATGTGCTCCTCATTGCTTAAATGATTGTCTTCCAAGGCAGTTGCATAGGCATTTTCCCATATTCTTTCTCTTGTCAAGAATAGAAAATGCTTGTCACCCTCATCAAAAGATCCTTCTTCATTGATTTTGGTAAGGAGAATAAAATATCTTTCAAGCCCTTCCATTACACTTTGGATGACATTCATTTCCTCTTCAGTCAGCTCATTGTCCTGCAAGGCTGTTTCTTTCAACTCATTCCAAGCTCGCTGGAGGATGTGCTCCACAACATATACCGGTCAAATCTCAATTATAACCTTTCATAATTTTGAGATTGGTTGTTTTTTTGTTGCGCAAATTTCTTCTGAATGGGTATTCTGTTTTTTTCGCTAAATAAATTGTGTGCAAGGAAAACTTAGCCCAAGGATTATTTTTTTGAATGGCAACAGGATTAGAGTTTATGTCACTACGAAAGGAAGCTGAAGAAATCAAACCGAAGCTTGTGGAAATTAGAAGGCAAATTCATATGTACCCGGAACCAGGATTCGAAGAACACAAAACCTCAAAGTTCATTCAAGAAAAACTAAGGGAATTGGGGCTGGAACCAAAAGTTTGGGCAAAAACAGGAATTACTGCGGTGATAGAAGGAGGCCAAGGTAAAGGTAAAACAGTCCTGCTCCGTGCGGATATCGATGCCCTTCCAGTTCAAGAAGCAAATGATGTGCCATACAAATCAAGAAATGAAGGATTTTCACATGCATGCGGACATGATGCACATGTTGCATGCCTGTTGGGGGCTGCGGAACTGTTGCTCAAACATAAGGATGAATTCAGGGGAAAAGTCCTTTTGGTGTTCCAACCAGCTGAAGAAGGGCCAGGCGGTGCAAAACCAATGATTGAGGAAGGAGCAATTGGATCCCCTGAAAATCCAGATATCGACGCAGCAATGGCCCTTCATATCACAGCCATGGCAGATGTCGGTTTGATAGGGGTGACAGATGGATTACTTACTGCATCAGCAGATGAATTCTATGTGACCATCAAGGGAAAAGGAGGACATGGAAGCGCACCACATATGGCTATTGACCCCATTTACATTGCAGGGCAAATTATTACAGGAATTCAGGGGTTCATTACAAGAACAGTTGATCCAGTAGAGCACGTGGTGTTTACATGGGGGAAGGTTATCGGTGGAGAACGGCAGAATGTGATCAGTGAGACCTGCCGACTTGAAGGAACTTTGAGAACACATAACAGAGAAGTCAGAAGTAAGCTTAAAGAGGAATTACCAAAATTCATTCAGTCGGTTGCAAAAACCTATGGAGGGAATGCGGAAGTTGAAGTGATTACAGGATATGATGTGGGAATCAATGACAAGAAACTCAATGATTCCATTAGGAGGGCGGTAAAGAAACATTATTCAGAGGATGTGATCATTGATCGGGGGCCAATAATGGGCGCTGAAGACTTCTTCGAATTTGCCCTAGGAGGAAAAATACCGACATCAATGTTTTGGCTGTTCGCAGGGAATAAGGAAAAAGGATTTACACATGGAAACCACAGCAACTATTTCGATTTTGATGAAGATGCCTTGCCTATTGGAACTACCATTCTTGCTCAAGCGGCCATTGATTATCTGAATAATGAAGAATGAGCTAAGTGAAACTTTATCACATCTCAGTTCATTTTTAGAACAAGGATGGTTGAGCTCGACAAAATTAAGTTTGTAACCATTAAATACGTAACTGAAGAACAGGAGCTAGTTTACGAAGCAGTTAGGAGAGTGCTACCAGAACAGGTGGCAAAGTCCATAAGCCTAAAGAATTTTTCGAAGATGAGCGTTATTGGGCAGTACGGAGATCCCATGCTTCTTATTGAGCTCGTCATCAATAAAAAGCCGAAAGAAGTCATAAAACATATCTTTTCCAAACTCACCGAGACTGAAAAAAAACGTCTCTTACACGAATTCAACACGAGATTCGATCCTGAAACAACAACCTTCTTCTTTAGGTTAGATAAATTCTCTCCACTCAAAGATGATCTTTATCTCAATGATGGATCTGATGTGATAAAAGTTGAGCTCAAGTTTAAGGTGTATGGAAAATTGGATCCTGAAAAGATAAAAGAAATACTCCAGTCGCTAATGGGTTTAGAGGAAGATGGAATATGAGAGGGATTGAATGGAGCCCATTTGTATGGAAAAATCAACTCCATATAGCAGAAAAACTTGGGATAACAGCCTGTGCAATAGAAGGAGACTTGCCAAAGAGAACCATACTTCATTGTTTTAGAAGGAAAACACTTTCAGAAATCAATGGAAAAGTTCAGAAAAAAAATCTGAAAAAAACGGTTGCTGGTCTCAGGTCGGATTTTGATTGGGTTTCCATTGAGCCCTCTTCAATTAAAGTTCTGGTCGATGCAATTGCCTTTCCTCAGGTTGATGCAATCATGTTAACTGCATCGTCACCATTGAAATTGGCTCACCAAAAATACCTTGCTCTCCTTCGTGATCATTCAAAAATTCTTGAAATTGATTTGAATCCGTTTTTCTCATACAGGTCAAAGCAGAAAGAAATCACAAAGTTGCTCAAAATACTGAACCTAGTCCGTCAAAAACCGCCACAAGTAGTTTTTACGATCTCAGATTCAAATCCTTTTTCATTTCGCAGATACAGAAATCTCCAATCGTTGGGAAATTCCCTAGGGATTGATATCAATTATTCATCACTTCGTCCGTTTATTGAAAACATTAAACGGAACAGGAAACGGAGAGAAGGAAAACTAATCTCAGGAGACATTGAGGTAGATAATTAATGACTGTGAAAATTGATAAACGGAGATACCTCTTGGTGAGATTTCTAGGTAAAAAGCCAAAGAGAGAAGAGTTTGACAAGGAAATAAGAAAAATTGTACGGTATTTCTACGGTGAACTTACACTGATTTGGAGCAACTTACACATTGTGGATGAATGGAATGACTTCTTCATCATTCGAACCAATCACAGGTATGTTGATCAAATAGAAGCCGCAATAACCATTATGTGGTCTGAAGATTTTATTGCAGATATAATTTGTAAATCGGGAACTATAAAAGGACTCAAACGTAGATTCAAAAATTTATTTGAGACGGCGTCCGTGAGCTCGTAGACTTGGTCTTGCTTTTTCAACACCACGACCTTTGCGGAACAGACCCCTTGATTTCTTCCCGGCAGCAGTAAGGCCTCGGTAAGTACGACCCTTGTGAACCTTCCGGTTGATCCAAGCAATTCTTTTGTCATTGACAATTGCAGGATGAACTGGATCCACCATGATAATTTCGAACCATTTGGATCGACCATCTTGGCCTACCCAATAGGAGCCCAAAACTTCAAGATTAGGATATTTTCTTTGAGTTCTTGTTTCTGCGATCCATCTAAGGTTCCTTCCACTTGTTTTGTCAATTGCAAGGTTTACACCTCTGCTTCTCCCTCTATTTGGACGGGACATCCGTCGGGAACCCCTTCTCACCTTCGTCCTTACCACAACATACCCCGGTTTAGCCTTATAACCCAAGGCACGAGCACGATCAATTCTTAATGGACGTTCAACGCGTACAATCGTGTTTTGTCGTCTCCATTCAATCAGGCGTGGTTTTTGGATTGCCTTGAATTCTGGTGTATTTCTTTTTCTCCAAAACATTCTGACATTTTTGTACAGATTAGTCATTGTTATCACTTCCCTGTGTCACATTACGATCATTCACAGCAAATTTTCTCTAATTCATGAGAATTAAAAACTAGCGTTAGATTTCAGGTCAATAACTGTTGGTTCGGAATTCAGGAATCTTAAGTTGAGGGATTTTTGTCAGATCAATTTCAAAAGCGGAAATCGGAACAATTATTCCATTATGTTCCAAGATTTCAATTTTCAGCTCTCCAATGATTCCAACTGGATTTCCGTTCACCAAAACTGAAGCAGACCTTCCAGGAATAAGGTAATTGCTTTCAGTTTCCACCAAGTCATATTCTATTCCTGTTAACCTGAAGACTGCATCAAGTACCCTATGGGCAGTTTCAAAAGTTTCATCGGACCCCGCCAAGACAACGGCAGCCTTTGTAAGGGTGACAACATCTTCACCATCTCTGATAGCCACTTCACCTGTTTCAAACACGTGGTGAGGAAATGGAACTTCAGAATTCCTCTTTACAAAACGGATCAGGCCAGGAAGAAGATCGGGACGAAGGTATTCAAAGGTTGAGGTAACAGGATTTGTTAGACGGATGACATGCTTTCGCAGAAAATCATCATCCCTCAACACAGCATCGGTAATGGTTGCTCGATCAGTTAAATTGTAGTTCATCACTTCCTGCAATCCACAGCCTACCAAAATTTCTCGGACAAGGTTTTCCTTTTGGGTGGAAACATGGAGCCCGCCTACTGTAAAGAGGTTGGCTGTTGATGGACCTATTTTATTGTAATCTGCTGCAATTGCAACCTCTTCAGAAATATCCACCCAATGCATGATGTCATGTCGCCAAGGGCCATACAAAACAACCAACTTGTCTTTGTTGGAACCGTTCCTGACATCATGACGTCTTTTCTTAATCAATTTCTTGATTTGTGTTTTGGTAAAACTAGTTCCCAAGTACTTGTTGATTTCCTTCACATCAACCTCGATTTCACCAGGGTCTTGAGGGGGATAAATCATTTCGGTAAAATCGTAACCTTCAGGATAGTGAACCTTGACTTGACCCACTTCAGCACCTCGATCTGCAAGGTTTTGAGCCAGAAGGGAAATGACAACCTTGACAGCTTCATGGTTGGTACCAGTGACCTCGACGAGGATATCAGTGGTTTCTTCAGTCACTCTTCCCACATCATTCGAGTTGATGATTGGAGGAAGAGAGAGAACTCCACCTTCTGCATCTACTAAAATTGGGACTTCATCAAAACCTGAAATGATGTGCCCATATTCAATTCCTTTAGGATGTTTTTCCAGGATTTCCTCTATTGTCATCTCGGTTTCAAAACCCAGAGGAACAAATTTGAATGATTTAGGAACGGTTTTGTATTGGATGGGAGAGGTGATCATGTTGAGGTTATAGATGCCGATGGAAGTTCTTTTCCTTCTTCTTCCAAAGGAGAAGTCCACCTTATCTTGAACCTGTATCAGTTGCTTGATCAGGAAATCATTCAGCTTAAGTCCTTTAGCAACAACTGCCGCAACATATGGACGAATTGACTGAACACCTTTACTGACTTCAATGGAATACCCGGAGTCAGGGAATTTTAACTTTGGGAGTCCAGGTTTATCTAGCAGTCCACGAATTTCACGTGCCAATCCTTCAGCACTCCAAAGATCTGGACGGCTTGCAGTTTTGATGTCTATGGATATCTTGGTATGTCCGTTCTCATCTGGACCTTCAGGGTCTGAATCCACCTCTGCCTTTGCAAATGATACAAGGTCATCAAGTTCGGATGGAGACAGTGCCTGCTTCAGACCGAGAAGTCTTGAAAAATCTTCAATTGAGATATCGATTGTAACCATTTCATTCCACCTCTATTCCAGAGCTGACTTCTACATTCCGAAGCCAATTCAAGTCTTGCGAAAGTAATTCCCTGATGTCATTGATTTGGTTTTTGACCATGAACAACCTGTCAATTCCTAAACCCCACGCAATAACAGGATAATCGACCCCATAAGGTCTAACTACTTCCGGACGGAAAATTCCAGCTCCACCGAACTCGATTCTTCCCAATACAGGATGTTTTGCGCTCAATTCAACCGAAGGGGAGGTGAAGGGATAATAATCCGGACGGAAATTCACTTCTGTGGCACCCGCGATGTCCTCTGCAAAAACCTTCAGAATGCCGAGCAGATCCCGGAAGGTGATTGTAGGATCGCAAACAATACCCTCCACCTGATAGAATTCCACGCCATGTGTTGCGTCTATGTCATCTGGACGGAAACATTTGGCAATTGAAAAGTATTTTTCCGGAGGATTGACTTTTCTTAAGGTTCGTGCAGAAATTGCGGTTCCTTGAGGTCGCAAAAGTAAACGTGCAGCCTTTTTTGGATCCCATCTGTATTTGTAACCTCTCGAACCGGTAATCCAACCATCTTCATGTGTTTGTTTTACATTGTCCACAAATGCCTCATTAGGAAGGTTACCATGTGTAGGGGAATCGATTAGGAAGATATCCGAATCTTCACGGGCCGGATGGTCTTGAGGGGCAAAAAGAGAATCAAAATTCCAGAATTCCTGTTCAATGAGTGGCCCTTTCATCTCCTTGAAACCCAAGGCAATCAGTTTTTCCCTTAGGTGATCGTGGAAATGACGGTATGGATGGTATTTTCCTGGAAAAAGGGTTCGGGGTTTGCTTTTGATATTATAGGGTTTGAATTTTACCTTTTTCCATTTTCCGCTAATAATCATTTGAGGTGTGATCTGACTTACTTCCTCCTCCACTATTATCTCATATCTGTCAACAGGGACTGCGTTGACCTCCACAATATTGCGGATCTGTCTTTCCACAAGACCTCGTGAATGAAGGGTTTGAGCAATGGCTGGATCAACCTCTTTACCCTCTGCCACAAGTGAAAGTCCTGTCTGTAAATCATTTGAGACATCATCCACGAATGTTCCATCAGTTAGGGAAACCGTACCTTTTTCGATTTTAATCAGACCTGACTTTTTCAAAACGCCAATCCCTGCAGATAGATCGGGTTTGGAAAGTCCCAATGTTTTCCCAGCATCGGACATATGGAATGAACCAACCTTGGCTAAATGATTTGCAATTCTTCTTTCCACGAGACCCTGTTCCAAAGCCTCTCTCCCCCTGTCTGTCAGGGACAATGTTTCTTTTTCAATGACTTGCTTTTCTACGAGACCTTCTTTTGCGAGAAGCTCGACAAGAGAACTGACTTTACCCAATTCAAACCCAGTCTTCTCCGATAGCTGGTTCAGATTTGAGGTTCTTAGATTGAGAACCTCATCAAGTACTCGGGCTGCGTCAGGGGTTAATTTTACGCGCTGTTTTGACATCATGTTTCACTCCAGTATTTGTACTCTGACTCAATTTCGGTTGCTTGCGAATCTTTCTTTGATCGGATTTTATCTCAAAATAAATTCCAAGGCACCTAACCTCTTAATTGAATTTTTCTGAGTTGTTACTTAAACTTTTGTGCTTTTTCTCTCTTTGTTTGCTGATTATGTTTTTCGATGAAATATTCGATCATGTGGTTAAAGGCTTTTTCAATATTTTCTCCTGTTTTAGCGGAGGTGTAATAAAATTTTATTGGATTCCCTGTCCGCAGGGAAAGTGCTTCAACTTTTTTCTCGATTTCTTCCTCTGAGACTGCCGCTTGTTTCTCACCATTTTGGATAAGATCCACCTTGTTCCCCAAAACGATGATGGGAACTTTCATTTCATGGCTATAACTGATTTCATTGAGGAATTCTTCAAGAAAACCATCAAGATCATCAAAGGATTTGCGGTCAGTAATATCAAAAACAATGAAAGCTCCATCTGATGCGCTGTAATATAATTTTCGTACATGATGAAAGGTTTCTTGACCGGCTATGTCCCATATCTGGAGAATAAATTCACCCAAAGGATGGTCGATACGTTTAACCGCAAAGTCAGCGCCAATAGTTAGGGAGTAATTATGTTGAAATTGTTCACCGAAGTAATTTCTTCTGATACTGGTCTTGCCAACCCGTTTCCTTCCTATGAGAATTACCTTGAATTGTTTTGGAATGTTCAACACGGATTACTTGCTTTTTAAGTAAATAAGTATTCTCGTTTTTCAAGATGTTTGACGAGGGATTTAGACTTGAAACAAAAGCATCAGTTTTTTATTCATGTTGGAGGAACAGATTATTTTATTCTGCACAACAAAACTGTTTCAATTGGTTGACTCGACATTTCAGGGATGCAAGGGCTTACTAGATTTGATGAATCTTAATTATAGCCTATTCTTGTTTTTCGCTTTGCCAATCATTTATCAAAAAGTCCATTCATGGCCAATTTCGCAAACCAAGCTTAATATTCTAGTGATTGATTCAATATTTGCCGGTGAGGAGCGGGAGAATCTTCGGATTCGATGAGCAATTAATCGGGGAAACTTGAGGGTTTGCTCCTCCCGGTTTAATTTAGCAAAAGGTTAAATTAATTATTTCCAATGCGATTTCATGCAAACAGTACTTATAACTGGCGCTTCAACAGGAATTGGTCATTCTACAGCCCTTTTCCTTGCTGAACGGGGGTTCTATGTTTTCGCGGGGGCTAGAAAACAGGAGGATATCGATGCCCTCAATGCAATCGACAATATTGAAGGAATAAGATTGGATGTCACCTCCTCAACGGACATTGAGAAGGTTGTCGAAAGAATTAGTCAAGACGGATTATATGGCTTGGTAAACAATGCAGGAATTGCCATTGCTGGTCCATTAATGGAAATTGAAAAGGAACAATTGGAATTGCAATTCAATGTCAATGTTTTTGGCCTTCATGAACTTACAAAAGCTTGTTTTCCACTTTTAAGAGATTCTGAAGGACGCATTGTCAATATTAGTTCTGTGGCGGGACAGATTGCGCCGCCTTTCATGGGACCTTACTCAATGTCTAAATTTGCTTTGGAAGCATACTCTGATAGTTTAAGAAGGGAACTTGACCCATTTGGGATTAAGGTGTCAATCATAGAACCAGGAGATGTGAAAACCCCAATTTGGGACAAGAGATATATAGATCAGAAGAAAATTGATGCATCACCCTTTGCATCCAGAGCCAGAAAAATGGAGCGATATCTTGTTTCTCGTGCAAAAAAGAGCGGGATGGATCCAATAAAAATCAGTAAAGCAATTCATCATGCATTGACAAGTAAGAAACCAAAAATCAGATATTTGATCGCCAGAAGTAACCTGATGCATCGGTTGACAACCCTACTGCCAGCCAGCATGGTGGATCGATCAATAAGAAAAAATCTTTGATATTTCCCAAGATGGAAGAGCCCACAAATTAAATATCAATACAAAGTTATGGGGTTTTATTTTTTTTATAAGAAAATATTTATTTTAAAATTTCCAAATCTATTTATGACTGGAGAAGTAATTGCAGGATTTCAAAAAGAAATTTTCTTTGGGGTACTGGCAGGGATAATTGCTTGTATATTGTTTTTGTTCCTTCATCAGTTTACGATTGTTGACATTTGGTTCTCTTCTCCATTCATGCTGATTATTTCTGCATTGGTGGGATTTGGGCTTACTAAGGCCTATTTTGCCTTGTTTGAAACATACAGGTTTATTACATGGTTTGGATTCATTACCTATTTTGTCCTAAGTTTAGGATTCATTTCATTATTATCGATGATAATTTTTACTCCCGCCATATCAAGCGAGGATCTCTTAAGTACAAATGCAGGACCACCCAATTCATTAATTTTTAAAGGCCTTCCGCTTATAATTGGTTGGTTTTTGATTTCTACTTTGATATTAGTCTATTCAGTAACTCGAAGCTTTCAGCAATATCTATTCGTAGTTGCAGCCACATTTCTTCTTTTCTTGACACTTGGACTCAATTTTGCCCTGTTAGGGTTTGTAGATGTCGCACCAAGGCATCAATTCCTAGTACAGAAATTTTTTGCGCTTAATGCATTTCTGGGATATACATTTCTTTTCGCTTTTGATTTGCTGGAACGTTTTGTGAAATGAAGCCCCCAAACATTTTTTTTAATTTAATGGGTTTTGGGTTTGATTCTCTGAGCATTGTGATTTTCGATGGAAATGAAGAATTTGGGCTCTCGTCCAATAGACACGAAAACCAACCCTAGCATTCCCACAATTGAAAAGGAAAAAATTCGAAATGAGACCTCCAATGTGAAACTGTTGTAAAGAAATCCGACATACATCGTTGACAAGGCTCGTCCCAATGAAACATAAACGCCTAGGACGCCGAGAGCAGACCCTCGTTGCGAGGTAGGCGCACGTGCAGCTGAACCCTTGTTGACAGAAGTATAACTGGCAATCATTGCTCCTAAAAAAATACATTGGATCATTAAAAGACCAAAAAAATCCGTAGTCAATGTAGTTAGAGTAATAGAGGCAGAAATCAAAATTAATCCCACGGTGACTACAGTTCTCAATGAAAATCGGTCAGATAGACTTCCCAGAAATGGTTTAAAGAAAATAAGAATAAGTGTAGCGTAGAGTGAAATTAGACCGACATCACCTCTGGAATACCCATACGAAACAAAAAGAGATGGAAAAAAGGAAATAAAGCCAAATGCTGCAAAAGAAATCAGAATTTGGAAAGAATACACTGGCAAAAGTTTTGGATAGGTGGTGAGCTGAGCAACTGTGCGAACAACCTTGGAAATTGAGTGGATAAAGAAAGAGAAGGGGTTCTCCACAGAAATTCGATCTTCAGGTGTCAAGGACTCGGGGAGCAGAATCATACCAAGAAAGGTAAATCCAAGTCCAATGAAACCGATCACCAAATAAAATTGGCTCAAATCCAAGGAAATGGTATCAAGAAAATAATCAGCAAGCAAAGAGCCTAAGATCACCCCTACATCACCCATCTGGAAAATTCTACCATTCGAACGACCATAACTTCCAAGTGAAACGTCACCTATGAAGGAGAAGGTAGCGGGCCAAAAACAACTCATCCCAGTACCAAACAAAAGAACACTTACAAGGGCATGTCGCCAATCAGTTGAGAATCCGAGAACAAATATCGAAACCGTGTATAAAGCAATACCAGTCACTATTATTGGTTTTCTCCCTATTGCTTGCGAGAGCTTCCCAAAAGGTACCCGAAAGGGAATTTGCATGAAATTGACCAAGGAGACCAAAATTGAAAGTATCAAAGCAGAAGTCATTAGATCTTCGTCTAAATAGATTACAAGATAAGTTCTGTATGCAAAAGCAAGAAAATTGCCGAATAGGGTTACTAGACCAAGTCTGAATATTGGGTCTCCAGAATGCACCACGGGTTAATGGAAAAACAATATCTTTTAACCATGAGGATTTCACCCACATTGATTTACTCAAGCACCCAAACCAATGCCCCACCCAACCTATCCCGAGGAGGAGATTCATCATATCCTCCATAAATTTCTACCAGATTCCAGCCCGTTTGGGAAGCAAGCTCTTTCAACAATGGCAAAGAAATAGAGTAAAGAGAATGAACAGACTGCGAAACATATTTGCCATCCTTGAATACATTGAAATGAAGTTGGTGCGTGCTTTCGCCAATTGAAATAGGGATAATGAGCCTTTGGACAAGATATGCTTCTCCATCAATAGTGCAAGATCTCAAAGGAAGGTAAACAATTTCTGTTCCTAATTGAACTGTTTGTCCGATCAGCCTTCCGGATGGAATCAACTCCCTTAATTTTTCAAGACACTTTTTGACCCCAGATCGGCTTTCCATGTTTGCCAAAGTATTTGCCAGAATTATTCCTCCTTCAAAAGTACCTAAATCTTCTGAAGATTGATCCAATATGTTGCCATGAATTAGTGTAACCTGCTTTTCCGTGCCTTGAACATTCTCATTGGCTTTCAATATCATTTGCTGATTAATATCGACGCCGACAACATCAAACTCACATGCAAGAGCAGCAGTATGCCTTCCTGTGGAACATGCTACCTCTAAAACACGATTTGCGGGTTTGAGCCTAGAAATTAGAAAGGGCAATTCTCGTTCCAACCTTCTCTCCCAATCAATCATTGAATCGTAAACTTGAGCCATTGCATCAAATTCTTTGTCTTCCATGAGATTCGTTCTATTTTAGGTATAAATGTATGAGCATTCAATTAACAATATTTTTCCTTTGAAATAGAGATGTGTCTTCCATGAAAAGCATGGACAGTGTCAAAATCAACTCAGGCATTTGACTAAGGAGCCGATGCTTCATTTCTTCAAAGGTGATGAGTACTGAATTCGGAAGATAAGAATGCAACTTTGCCGTATCGTCATAAGGAATGACTTTGTCATCTTGACCTGCAAGAATCAATATGGGAGAATGGATTTGCTGCAATTTTTCCACATCAACAGAATACGAAGCAAGAGTTTCTTCTACAATCTTCTTCTGAATTTCCAAAGGTGCATTGATTAGACGATCGAAAAATTTTCGGTAATCATTCATCTCTTTTTCTGATGCAAAAAACTTGATTGATTGCTCAAACACCTTTGCTGTAAGTTTGATAAGCTTCTTAGGTGAAACACGGGCTAAACTTTTCAACCAAAGCGGAATTGAAAATTTGGTGGTGGGGGAGATGAGAACCATTTTTTCCACAAATTGGGGATATTTCTGTGCATAAGTCAATGCAACAGCAGCCGATAAGGAACTCGCAATGAAGCTTGCTCGATAATTTTTACCCAAAAATTGGGAGAGAACACAATGAATATCCGCAGCCAATTCATGGATTGACCAAGAACGATCAAGTGGCGAATCTGAATCACCATGACCTCGCAAGTCGAATGCAAACAGATTATATCGATCTTGATATTTCTGTAATGCGAAATTGAAGTCTTCACTAGATCCAAACCAGCCATGCAGAAAAACAATATTGGGGCGGTCTGGATAAACCTCCGTCCGCTTCAGGGAGAGAAGAAAGAAACTGTTGGAATCCACAGGTTCAGCAATTGAACATTCAAATCCTGAACCATGGTAAACTGGAACAAAGCTTTCGATAACTGACATATAGATGACCTCGATGCATTTGTGCGTCGATATAGATGCAATATTCCCCTTGGATGATGGGTACCAAGGGGTTTTGCTTACCTTATACTAGTGTCGATACGCGAATATAAATGCTGTGTAATAAAATCAAAGAAGTAATGGACAGAATTTTTTGCAAATGGAGATGATGGAGAGTTTTTTAACATTCAATGAGACAAATGCATTGTAATACATGAGCAACCTTGAAACTAAATGGCAGGATTTCTTTCCGTATGATCCAAGACCTGCACAACTGAAGATTTTGAATCCATTGGAAAAGCTGATTGCAGAAGGAAAACATTGTATCATTGAGGCAGCAAATGGAACAGGGAAGACCATTGCCGCACTTTCAGCAGCCCTTCCTGCAGCCAAACGGCATGACAAGGTTATCGTCTATTTGGCAAGAACTCATTCCCAGATGGACAGGGTCATTGAAGAATTGGGTAAGATCAACGAAATCAAATCAGTAAAGGTTTCTGGATTGACAATGCGAGGAAGAAATTCCATGTGCCTAAATGACCTAGTCCTCAAATTTGCAACCAATCCTAGGTCTGCAGGAGAAATGTGCACGCAATTGAAGTCGCTAAAAAAATGCCAGTATTTCAAGAACATGGCTGATGAAACAACAATGGCACCTGTCTTCAATGAACTCCAGAGAAAGCCTGCAACCGCGGAAATCATATTTGAATTGGCGGAAGCAGCAGCAATCTGCCCTGCTGAAACCGCAAGAAAATTGCTCTCAAGTGTTGATGTAATAGCTGGCAGTTACCTATACATGTTTGATCCAAGAATCAATACAATGTTCCTTGACCAGACAGGTGTTGAACTTGATGATCTCATCCTTGTAGTGGATGAATGCCATAATCTTCCAGATACAGCCATTGATATAGGATCTGATGAACTCACCACTTTTTCTTTCAGCCGTGCAATAAGAGAGGCAAGGGATGAAGGGCAAACAAACATTATCCCCTTCTTTGATGCATGCCAAGAGTTTTTTGCAGAACTATCAGTACGCAATAAGATTGGACAAGAGGTGCCAATTGATGCATCTGAGATTCTTGAAAAGTTGGAACTCATGTGTGACCTTGAATTGGATGATGAATTTTTTGATGATTTGATCACCCTTGGAATCAAAATTCGAACCAAATTACTTCGAAAAGGCAAGGAACCAAGATCGAGTATTGGAAGAATTGGAGAGTTTTTTTATTTATGGTATGAGTCTATTGGAAGGAATGAATTTACCCATTCAGTGGAAGTAAAAACCATTGAGGGAAATCAAAGAAATCGTTATGCCATTTTGCGACTTTCAAGTCTCGATCCGAGGAGAGTTTTGATGCCGATTCTATCGGAAGTATATGCTTCAGTCCATCTGACAGGCACCTTGGGGGATCCAGAAGCCTATGCAAAACTGACAGGTCTTGAAAACCTTCCCCACGAAAAAATTATTCTTCCGTCCCCTTATGAAAGAAAGAATATTGCGGCATATTTTACAGGAAAATTAAGTACCCTCTATAGCCATAGAAGCCCTGAAACCTACAGAAAAATTGCAGATCTGGTCATGGTTGTAGCGGATGAGACACCGAAAAACATTGGAGTATTTGCACCAAGTTACCAAATAGTTGAAGAGCTTTTCAGGAACGGATTGGATCAATATCGAACTAAACCGATTTTCAGAGTCCCTTCTGAAGCAACATCTGAAGAAAATGACAGAATTGTAAAAAGGTTCAAGAAAGAAGCATCCAAAGAAGGAGGGATCTTGATTTCCGTATTGGGAGGCAGATCATCCGAAGGAACTGATTTTCCGGGTCACTTGATGAATTCCGTAGTTGTCATAGGAATACCCTATGCCCCTCCAAATCCTCGGATCCAAGCAAAAATCAATTTTCTCGAAGAGAATTTCCCAGGTCTTGGAAGAACTTTGGGATATGAAATCCCTGCAGTCAACAAAGCAAGTCAGGCAGCAGGTAGAGCCGTCCGATCATTGGATGACAGAGCATTCATTTTATTCGTTGACTTCAGGTATGGATCCTACAAGGTCAAGAAACTATTGCCAAATTGGTTGCGGACAGGTTTGAAGAAGATTGATCCTAAACCAGAAAATATTGAGCGAGCAATCAGAAATTTTTTTGAAGAAAAATAATTTCAAGAAATTTTTTTATTGGTTGGTACAAGTAATATTTTGGTGACCACACAATCCCGCAGAGAAGACATCCTGCGATTGATTAACAAATTCTTTCAAGATTTTGATCTCTTGTTCAATTCAATAGACAAATTGAATGATCCTGATAAAATCATTGAAATGATTCAAGAAGCAAAAGACGACAAGATTGCTGTTCAGCTAGTTTTTCGGTTAGCCTATTTGGACGAAAAGAAAATTGCCAAATTACTAAGGGAAAGTAAGGACGAGATCATTAAACAGTTTGGAATTTTCATCCTGAAAGATGAAGAAACCTTAGGTGAAATCGCGAGAAATGAAAAATCGATATGGACGGCATTAAGTGCAGTAGCTAAAATTACAGATCAGAGCATTCTTTTTGAGCTTGCATCCAATCCAACTTTGTTTTCATCTGTTAGATGGGAAGCACTTAGGAGAATCAATGATGAGGAGTTATTGATTAAACTGGCAGAAATAGACGTTGATGAGCATTGGGTAAAGGCAGTAATATCTAAAATTGAGAGTGAAGAAAATCTCCTTATCCTTAGATTGACCTTGAAGGACAAGTTTCAACCTTATATTTCCAATCGTCTGCAATCACTCTCTGCTATTTAATGCTTGGAATGTTTTCCCCTTTTGTAAATTGAGATGATTTCAGAAGGGAATCGAGGATTCGTTCAATTGAGGCGTAATTTACTTTTATCTTATCTGGATTACGAGGACCAGCCCAAATTAAATTGTATTTTTTCAGGGTTTTGAGCATCTTTCTGATGGATTTCCTGTTAACTCCGATCTCTTTAGAAATAAGGGAGATGTTCCAATCAATGTCATCATATGAAAGTAGGTATTCCAAGAAAGTAATGGCATGCTTTGATCTTAGTTCCAATTCAGCGCCCTTCAGGTTTTCGTCAAAGTCAGAAATAAATTCTGAGGCGATGTAAACATTGTATCTTCCAATTTTACGTTTTTCAATCCATCCATAATCTTCTAGAATTTCCAAGTGCCACAGGAGGTTCCCCATTCCGACATCAACTGCCTTTTTGATCTCACGTAGATGAGCACCTGACGAACCCATGAATTCCAAATACTCCAGAATGGCACGCCTAACGGGGTTCATCAACAATTGACCCTCAGTCAATTGACGGTTTTCAGGTTGATAGATGGAGGCGATAACAAATACTGTTAATACCCAGATTCTTTCGATAAGCCATTTGAAAAATGAAATTATTTGCCTGAAAAATAACCCGATCAGTCCTAAAACAATGAGAAGTGAAATGAGTGGGGAAGGGACATTTAATTGGGGCAACTCACTGGGAAGTGGATTCACATTAGAATCGCTAATGCTCGAATTAGTCGTTGTATGAACTGGATTAGTGATTAAACTCGTTCCCAAAATACTCTGGAACTGATTCAAACGAAGAGTAAGCAATTCCTTTATCTTCGCTTTAAGAAGGTCAGATAAACCAGCCAAAAAAAATCCTTGCCGGTGGGCAGTATTCTGTTCATCTCCACTTTGATAATCAAATGCAAAGGTAAGAGAATAGTAAGTTGAAGAATTTCTTTCTAGAATGATGGGTTCATTCCCGGTTATTTCGGTTTGAAGAGAGGAATCATTCGTGGAAAGAATTGTACCTAAGATGGATGCATCCAAGGTTGGTTCAATCAAAGCCATTTCTCCCTTATATGAAACCTGGGTTCCATTAAAGTCAATTTGCCAACCTGTTTCTTCATCTCCAACCTCTTTAAGGTAATTTTCAACACCCAAAAAGCGTCTGAGATCACCTGAAAACTGGTCAGTTTCAGATGTTATGGTTATGAGGGCTTTGAACGAGGTACTTGTAATATAATTGTCCAAAGAATCTCGGATCGCTCCATCAATTTCACCATTGCTATCTGCAATGATGATTAATTCATAATTAGCAAAAGAACCAGGAGTTTCATTCTCGGTTTCCAATAGATCAATATTGACATTCAGATCTTGAAAAAAGCTTGAAAATACATTTCCTTCTTCAGGCTCGGAATAAATCACCAGAATGTCAATCGAGGATTGTTGAGCCGTTATTGGAATTAGAAACAACCAATTCAAGGCCAGAACCATCATTAATATTGTACCGAGGTATCTCAATCGCTTTCAAAATTTAATATCTTTGCAATTTAATAAAAAGATTGGAACAGAGTTGCCCATCTTCAGAATGGATAGTTGATCTGAAGGGAGGAAAGAGGTAAATGCAGAATTAATGGCAAATGCCTTTTACGTAGGAATTTCAGGAAAAACAGCCATTTTTCACACAAATCGGTAAAAAACAAATCCATTTTCTCACTACAGAGACAAAGGTATTTATTTATCTGAGTTACATCCACTTTAATGATCGCCAGATCACTAACACGGAGTAGTGCAAAACAAAGATTGGCGGTAGTCATTTTCCTTTTTGGGATCCTTGTTTTTTCAGGGTTCCTGCCGGCAACCGCGCATACAGAAAGGAACAACAGATCATTTTCTGAAACAGTATCTTCTGTTGATCCTAATAACAGGCAAACAGTGGAACAGACCACATATTCAGCCAATTCAGGAAGAAATCTACCATTCCTTGAACAAGATCGAAGGTACGATCTTCTTCGGAAAGAACTCAAGAATAAAGGATTGGAACTCAATTCAAAGGTAGTTTCTCCTTTTCTTTTGAATTTGCAAGGCAAAGATTTCCAAGCCAATCCTGATGGAACCTTGGATCTCATAATTTCAACAACAGGAGAAAAACCGATGACCGATATGCATTCTTTGGCGAATATGTTTGGCTTTGAAATGCTGAGAACAATTCCCCAGTTGGATGCATACGTCTTTCGAGGAAGAATTGCAGATTTCAATGCATTTCTGCTCAAAAACAGTAGATCTCTTGATGTAAAGTATGTTGCTCCTCGAACCACTTACCAAATCGAAGGGTTCCAATCCAGCAATTCAATTCAATTGGATGGAACACCGAATGATCCTAGATGGAATGATCAATACGGACCACAAATCATTCGAGCCGATAAGGCATGGAGCCAGATCAGTAGTCCCCCTACAGACCCAGTCATCATAGGTGTAATCGATACGGGAATTGATTACAATCATCCGGATTTAGATGGAGTCTATCTTCCCGGAGGATATGATTGGGTCAACGATGATACCGACCCTATGGATGACAATAACCACGGAACACATGTTGCTGGAATCATTGCGGCAGAAATCAACAATAGTCTTGGTATTGCTGGAGTTGCCGGATTTGGTTCAAGTTACGTCAAGGTAATGGCTGAAAAGGTGTTCACTTCATATGGTGGAGGAAGTGATGACGTAATCGCACAAGGCATTGTGCATGCAGTTGACTTTGGTATTGACATTATGAGCAATTCGTGGGGAGGTGGCCCTTCTGATTTAATTGAAGAAGCCATGGAATATGCTAGAGACAATGGAGTGATTATTATTGCCGCCGCAGGAAACGGTTTTGGACCCGATGCAGACCTGCATTATCCTGCATCTCTTCCATATGTCATTTCCGTATCCTCTACGGATAGAAATGATCAATTGTCTTTCTTCAGTTCCTATGGCTATACTGTAGATGTAGCAGCACCAGGTTCAGATATCCTCTCATCCATAATAGGAGGAGATTATGCTGAATTCTCAGGCACAAGCATGGCGACACCTCATGTATCTGCCACTGCTGCATTGATGCTTCTGAAACAACCAGACCTTTCTCCCTTTGAAGTGCGGACTTTATTGCACGACACAAGTGTTGATCTTGGAACACAGGGATTTGACATTAAGTTCGGATATGGAAGGATTGATGCATTCAATGCTACAGTCGCAGCAGAAAGGCCAGATATTGATTTGAGAGCAACAATTTATGTACCCCAGCATCCAATAGTCACCAATTCCATCATTGACATTACAATTGGTCTGTTCAATTTTGGAACTACAAACCAAGATCTGGACTATACAATCAAGAGAGATGGAAAGGTGATAGACAGCGGCACCTATACGAATTTCTCTGCCGCAAGTGAAATCATGCTTCAAGAACAATTGTTTGTTGTAGACCCAAAGGATGTAACCCTTGAGGTATTTATTACGCCAGTGACTGGTGAAACAAATCTTGAGAACAACAACGCCACCCAAGTCTTGAAATTTGGACAACAGACCTATCAAATGATAGCTGAAGAATTCAGTTGGGATGATGCAAGAAATGGTGGGTATGATGCAGGGTTGCAAGGGGATGATACGGCAGTTGAAGTACCCTTACCGTTTTCCTTCGAATTCTATGAAGGATTTAACTTCGAGACGGTATTTGTCAGTTCTAATGGGTACGTCTCATTCATTGATCCTTTCCCCAGCTATTACTATCCGTCAATGTTTCCTGATGATTTCAATCCATTCGTCATTGCACCCTTATGGACTGATCTTGTGATGATGGACTTTTTCGGAAACACAACAGCGGATTCACCGAAGTTGTGGATTAAGGAAAGAAATGACTCTGTCATCTTTCAATGGACTAATGCACATTTGTTTTTCAACCCTAGCGCAAATCTTACCTTCCAGATGGTGCTGTATACCAATGGCGACATTAGGTTCAATTATTTGAATGCGGCAACTGATTTCGCAACCATAGGTGTGAACAAAGGATTAAGATCCAATGATTACACCCAATATTGGTCACCCCAACAGGGACCTGTTGTCTTGGAGAACATGTCATTACTCTTTACGAGACAAAATGTAAAGGTACAAAACGATGTTGGAGTCATGATGTTGACAATGCCTGAAACTGGATTGCCAAATGACAATTACACCATTGAATTTGCAGTTGTCAATTTCGGGCTGAATGACGCAACGGGTGTTTCATATGATTTGAAAATAAATGGAACGTCTGTTCTTTCAAATACAACAGATGTGGAATCAGGGTTTGGTCAAGTGTTCATTTATCACTGGACACCAACTACAGAAGGTCTGTACCAGTTCAACCTATCTGTAAGTCCATATCTCAACGAAACCAACCTTGGAAACAATGTGTTCGAAGCAGAGATTTCCATTGTATCTTCAAATCTGAATATCCCATTCGATGCAACCATGGAATACCTGTTTGATAGCACATTCTTTGGCGGATCCCAAAATGAATGGCCCTTATTGACAATGTATATTGAGCCTTCAGGAAGTGATCCGGTAATTGCAAGGTTCTGGTTAAGCTACACTGACATGAGAACAGGAGACCTCATGTTCGAGTTTTTCTTCGAATTCAATATCTTGACCTTTGAAATTGTAGATTCCTTTGGAGAACGGATTCCCTTCGTTCTTCCTGCATTTGCGGATATTGGATATGAGAACTCCTTTGGAACCATCGTAGCAACAACAACATTCAATTATCAAGGTCAAACATTAAACGCATTCCGTCTTGAAAATGGATACGGTCAGCAAGTATTTTATGATCAGGTTACCGGGGCAATGCTTTTGGATATAGAACAAGTCTGGAATGGAACTGAGCAGGTT
The DNA here is from genome assembly GCA_964645535.1 of uncultured archaeon. Lineage (GTDB taxonomy): Archaea > Asgardarchaeota > Heimdallarchaeia > Heimdallarchaeales > Kariarchaeaceae > WAKA01. The sequence continues at coordinate 125,433 of CAZYCQ010000001.1, forward strand.
ACAGCAGAAGTTGAACTATTTTATGCACCGGAGGTCATCTCTCCACCTTCAGTCAATCAATTGGTAAAGATTTTTGCTCCTGATGGACCTAGTGGTGGAGAGACGACTGCTTTCATGTATGTCAGAAACACCGGAGCAACAGCAGTCAGCGGAACAACACTTTCTGTCACACTCGACGGATCTGTCTTTGAAACAACACAGATGGGAGCTCTGGCACCAGGGGAATCACAAGTCATTCAATCAACAGTCCCAGCTCAGGAAGGAGTACATACCATCTCAGCCAATATTTCAGTGGCGACAGGTGAAACGGACGTTGAGGATAATTTTGATACAACTACATTCAGAGGAATCGGGATGATTGCAGTATTCCAAGACGATTATCCGTTTTTCTCATTCATGATGGAGGATGTCATCACTTATGAACTTGGAAAAGGGGTTATGTACTTCACTTCTTCTGATATCGGAAATGTCAACATCTCAGGCTATGATCGGGTGGTCATTGCTTCTGCTCAGTCCGCCTCCTTTAGGCTTGCTGTTTCGAACAATGTGGAATGGTTCGAAGCCTATGCAGAACAAGGAGGAATCTTGGAAATTCATGCAGGATCTGAGAATGGACGATATCTTCAACTTCCAGGAGGAATAGATGTGATTGGGGATGTTTTTTACAATGAAATCACCATTGAAGATCCCAATTCAGATGTTTTCAAGACACCTTACCTTGTGACTTCCCAAATGTTGAGCAACTGGTATTGGTCAGCCCTAGGTCATTTAACCAATTTGAACCCCTTGACAAAAGTCTACGCAACTGAAGGTGAGAGTGGTGAATCAAATCCTGTCCTTGCAGCGCAGGCACAGGGTTCAGGTTATATCATATATACCACTCTTGGTGTCGAAGCTTGGTGGGCAAGCTACGAATTCCTGAGTAACCTATTGCAGTTTGTTCCAACTGATGTACCTGTAAGTGGAGTTACTCCGGAGATCCAAGGAAACGAGGAAGTGGTGATGTATAATGACCAATATGAAACATTGATGTACATCCTTGAAAGTCCGTTCCATGACACCTATAAGGTAACTGTGGATGGTGTCGACACAATTTATGATTGGGACGAACCAATTGCAATCGTAACTGTTGAAACACAGGGATGGACGGTAGGTACTCATACAGTCCGTATCGAAGCAACGGATACAATTGGTCAGACAACCGTAATGGAAACCACGGTTGAGGTTCTTCAAGCACCAACAACAACTGTGGAGAGCTCATCCAGCACTTCCGATAATGGACCACTTGATCTGTGGATCTTCATTGCAGGTCTTGGAATGTTGGTTGCAATTCCCATTCTAAAAAAGAAAAATAGGAAGATATAAAACCATAAAAGATTGTCAAACAAGAATTAATTATTGAAATTCAATGAATTCATCAATGCCTTAGGAGATTACTTGGAAAAAGGAACTTTTACACAATCCAAAACACCTATAGCATCTGTCATGATTCCATTTTTCGAGAGAAACAATGAACCTTGGATCATATTAACAAAACGCGCAAGCCATCTCAAAAAACATTCAGGACAAGTTTCATTTCCGGGGGGTAAGGCAGATCCGGAAGATAGGAACCCTTTGGAAACAGCATTTAGAGAAACACAAGAAGAGCTAGGAATACCACCACAGGAAATAAGGCTATTGGGAAGGTGGAATGATTTCTGGACACCATATTATGACAATGTTGCCACCTATATTGGAGTACTGGATTCCATGAAAAATTTGCGACCATCAATTGATGAAATTGAAAAGCTTATTTTTGCACCCTTGAAGATTTTTGGAGATGAAAGTAAGCATTGGATTGAAGAAAGAGTCCATGAAGGGAAAAAATATCATGTCCACTACTTCAAAGTAGATGGGGAAGTTGTGTGGGGAGCTACAGGAGGTGTGATCTTTTACTTGCTGCGGGATTTGGGGGTAATTTCCTATGGTAAAGAATTTGAGCCCACCAACAGCGGACTGACTTAAAGACCCTTCTCTTCCTTGATTTCCTTCATTACCTTTAGACCTTCCATGGCTTGCGGGAACCCGATAAACATTGAAAGATGGATGAACACTTCAATTAACGAATGGAATGGAATTCCGATTTTCAAGGCGGCAAGAAGATGAGACTTTAGCTGTTCCTTCAGCCCCAAACAGGTCAGAGCCGTAACTGCAATGAGTTCACGCTGATCCAATGATAATCCTGATCTCGGATAGACAGACCCATAAGGAACTTCAACAATAAACTTTGCATAATCGCTATCCAAATCCGCCAATGTCTTTTTGATTCTTCTCCAATTCCTGCCATAAAGTTGTTCTCCGATTTTGTCGGCCTGCACCATTCTATCTTCCTTGATCACAGTATCCATAAGTCATCAAGCCATTTCCTGCTTTAGCTTTATCGATTGTTGGAACAACAGATAACAGAATCCAACGAAAGTATTTGTACCTTTATAAGGAGAGATGAGAACCTCTAGATGATGATCGAGCCAATCGAAAAAAATGAGCTCCACAACAAACTTGTGACAACAGGACACACCCTTCTTTCTCTCTTTTGGGGCAAAAAACCAAGTCAGGTAAATGTCAAATCATCAAATCCAGAAATCAAGTATTCAGCACTTGAGTATTTGATGATACTCAGATATGCTTCCGATCTTTTCACAGGAAGAGTTGAAAGAATGTTGAAACGCGAGGATGTGCCTGAAACCCATGATTTCGACATCGATAAATTTTTGGAAACGGAGGATATCGAAGATCAAAGTCTAAAGGCCAACATTGAAGAATTCATGGATTCTAGAGCAAAGCTGTTGAGACTTCTCAATCCATTGAAGGATGAAGAGTGGGATTCCTACAAAATTAATCATGAAAAGTTTGGAGAGCTTACACTCCGGCAATTGCTCACTCTTTTGGCGAACTATGAAGAGGAATGGGTAAACAATATCAAAACAATTCTCAAAGAACATGATCTATAAACCGTAATAATCCTCGTAATAAACGAATTGTGAAGACATTGTCAACAGATCTTCATCCAACCAGTTGGTAAGTTCCAACCATAATGTCCCGTTGGCCAAATCATTCAGCAAATCTTCAAGGGTGTCGCTTTTGGTCATGATAGAAGGGTCATCTTCCCCGGAATAACGATCAGGAGCTCCAAAAATATGGCTCAATTCATGTTGGAAAAGATTGTCTGCCCAAGATGGTTGCAATCGAAAGCCATTTGCGTTTAGGCTCCCTCCAGCATTTGCTGCCATGTTGAATCCACCAATTGCGTCACCAATGACCATCCCGTAATTTGACATGGTTTTGTTTGTATTGAACAAAAGAATATCCAAACCCATGTTGTTCAGGGCTCGACCTCTTTGGTGAGACCATTCCTCTCCAGGAAGATGCAATCTAGAACCAAATTCTTTGATGGTAAAATCAAAAGCGGAGGGTAGGAATGTCGATCCCTGATAGTCCACAGGCAAAATTATCGATACAAGGAAGCTTACATTGAACCATTTTTCAAATCGAGTGTTTACTTCATCCAGTATCTCTTGATGAGATGGAAAAGTATCGGACCAATGATCGTCAGCAATCCCCACCAAAAGAACCTTTCTTTGGTTCAACAATGTGAAATTGAAAGCCATTTCATTGAACGATGCGTTGAAAGAAAGTGAAATATTTTGAAAACCAATGATGTTGGCAAGATTAAGATGAATTTCAGTTCCAAAAAGTTGGAATTTTGATGGCCCAATTTTTAGTACACCTGAAAAATTGTTTGAGGCCAATAACTGAAAATCGTAGGCGCCTGTCAAATCAATTTCATTCCAGACAGTAGCATTGGAGAAGCTGGAGGCAGATGTTTCTAAACTCAAATAGTCACCTTCATTCTGTGTAATTGCGATCTTATCTGAGACAAGGTTCCAATCGGTTCCCTCAAACATGTTTACTTCAGGAATGTTCTGAACGGTTAATGTTTGATTAATGCTTATTCCGGCATGAATTGTCTGACCTTCTACCATAAAAGTGGAGTTGACCCTCTGCAACAGATAGTTGCCATCTGATAAGGCAAAGAATAAATCATCTTCATATGCCCAAATACCCGGAAGGAACACCACCTGAAAAACGTGGATTCCTGGAGAATATGTTTGATTGACGGTTTGAAGAGCGTGGGAAATACGTTCGCCTCTTGCCATCTCTATGACAATGTCAACAATAGTGACGTTATATTTAGTTACATTGATCTTAATGTCAAGCCTAAGTTTTTCTCCCCTGAAAAGTTGAGAACTAGAATTTACCGAAATGATGGACAGTGCTTTCTCAAGAGGGAACAAGTCCTCTTCCGTCTTATTGGACGAATTAAGCAAGAAAATTGATATGCCAACTAAAGAGAAAATGATAAGTCCCGATAGGATCACAGTCAAAATCAGTCGTTTTTGCCGATCCATCATTATCTAGGATTGCATGGGCATATAAGAGTGTTAATTCTGGATTTCGTCTGGGTCAATCTCAATCAATTTTTTGAAAACATCCACGAATGCAGGTTTGGGATATGCACCTACGAACCTACCAACAGGCTTTCCATTCTTGAATGCCCAAAAAGTTGGAATACTAGTAGCACCGTATTTCATGGCAGTTTGAGGATTTTCATCTACATTGAGTTTGCCAACCCAGACCTTCCCCTTATATTCCTCTGCAAGTTCTTCCAAAATTGGAGCAACCATTCTGCATGGACCACACCATGCTGCCCAAAAATCAACAAGGATAATCGGAGCTTCCTGTATGGTTTTGTCGAAGTTCTCGTCAGTTAATTTGATCGGTTTTCCTGTTGCTTCTAACATCATTTTTCCTCCATTACAATGTGCTTTACTTTTGCACTTAACAAAATGTTCCTTCTCTTACTATAAATAAAATTGCTTAGGTATAAAGTAGTCTGTCAAAAGGTAAGACAATCTAAATTAGCAAGGAGTAAATTTTTGTTATCAGAGGCTCTTCCATCAAATTTCGCACAAATTTCGGATAGAATTTCATCGTTAGCACGAAAAATGCTTTCTTCGGTTATACGAATTGCCCATGTTTTTTGAAATCAATGGATGATTTTTGATTTTTGAACAAAGGCTTGATTTTCATCCCTTCCTTAATTTTGTACTGCGCAAAAGGCGAATCACTTAATTAATACTTGAAGATTAAACAAATTGAACAGTGCCATAGGCACTATAGGTGATTACCATGCCAATCGACGAAGATTTCAAGGACAAATTATCTGTTGTTGCACAACACCCCGAATATGGATATGATATCTGGGGAGAATACAATCCACCTGAAAAACTCGGAATTCACGGGTCAAGGGTTGCTGTAGACTTCGACATCTGCATTGGAGATGGCGCATGCGTAGATGTATGCCCTGAAGAGGTTTTTGAGTGGGTTGAATATCCGGGACATCCAGCATCAGACAAAAAAGCAGCCCCGGCACGTGAAAGCGATTGCATCGAATGCCTTGCTTGCGAAGACGACTGTCCAGTTGTTGCCATTAAGATTTTCCCAGAATAATAAATTATCTACATGTTTTTTTTAGAAATTCTATTGAATTTGGACTTTGCAATGAACTTGGACGTTTCATTTGAACCTCTTGTACAGCATCTCTCCAAGAATATCCGTATGTCTTGCACAAATAGTATGCCAAGAAGATTCCAGTTCGCTCCTGACCGAATTGGCAATGGACTAATGCTTTACCACCTTTTGATTTCACTTCTTCAACCTTGTGGACAAAATCATCAAGCTGCTGGATTTCGGGGACACCATAAACCGGAATATGAGTGATTTTCAGGGGAAGATTGAGGTCAGGAATCATTTTTTCTGCCAATGTCAGCTCAGGAGTGAGCACAAATATATCTGTGATGCCATGATCGACAAGAAACATCAGGTCAGATGTATGGTACGGGGCTTCAGATCCAGCGAGTTCTGGTCTAAGAAAGGAAAAGTTTTGAAGGGGCATTTTGTCAGAGGTTTTCCAACTGGTTTTTTAGGATATCGATCAAAGCTGCCTCATCGTTGGTGATTACGCCATCCTTTTGAGCTACGGCAACACTTTTCTCAATCATGTTCTGCAATGCAACTTTGTAGAGGTTTTTAGTTGGCTGATCTGGATTTTCTTTTTTTAGGTTCATGATTTCTTTTTCTAAATCCCTGACATCCAATTGAATCTGATGAATTACCTCGGCCTCATCATGAGAAATGTAACCGTCTTCCTGAGCTTTCTTGACCAATCTAATGAGCAAATCATCAAGGTTGTATGGAATTTTGTCTCGCGGCATCATAATGTGATAGAACAATCTCAAACAAAAATATTCGTCTTTTTTTGGAAACTATTTGTCAAAGACCGCGACTTACTTGAGGAGGAAGGGAATGGCAAGTTATATAATTGACCAATCGAGGATGGAATTGAAAGAGTGGTTCAGATGGATAAAACGGAATTGAAAAAAATATTCACTCCAGAGCAGTATCGGGTCAAACTCTTTGAAGACATGGGTCATGAGCGGAGAAAATGCATTTCCTGTGGAAAACATTTTTGGTCGATTGATCCGGACAGAAAAGTTTGTGGAGATACCGTCTGTGAAGGTGGATACAAATTCATAGGAAGAGAAGGTAAAAATTGGGATTTCCACCAGACCATCAAAAAGCTGACTGATTTTTTCAAGAAAAACGGACATGAAGTGATTGATCGTTATCCCGTTGTTGCAAGATGGAGGGCAGATCTGGATTTCACCATTGCCAGCATAGCCACTCTTCAGCCTTGGGTGACCAATGGAACTGTTGACCCTCCAGCAAATCCATTGGTGATTGCCCAGCCTTGCCTTAGGTTCGGTGGTGAATTCAACGATCTAGATAATATTGGAAGAACCGGCAGACACCTGTCATCTTTTGTGATGTTCGGCCAGCATGCGTTCAACAGTGAAAGATTAACTACAGGCTACTGGATGGACAAATGTATCGATCTAAACTTCAGATTCCTCAATGAAGAATTGGGACTGAAACCAGAAGAAATCACCTATGTCGAGGATATTTGGGCAGGAGGAGGAAACTTCGGTCCAAACTTGGAAAGTATGGCGTTGGGATCAGAAATTGTTAATTCCGTCTTTATGCAATATGCACTGACCAGAGACGGGTACAAGGAGATGGACATTAAGGTAATCGATGTCGGCTGGGGTGTTGAACGTGTCAGCTGGTTCTCCCAAGGGACACCAACTATCTATGAAGCGACCTTCGGACCAGTGTTTGACTACATGGTGACGAAATCGGGAATTGAGATTGATCAAGACCTTTTGAGACGCTATTCGGTTCAAGCAGGTCTTCTCAACATTGATGATGTCGCCGATGTAAAATCTGCAAGATCAGGTATCGCTCAGGAACTGGGGCTCACATTGGATGAGTTGAATAGACGTCTTGGCCCTGTTGAAGGATTATATGCAATAGGAGACCATACAAGAACTATCGCGTTTGCATTTGCTGATGGAGCCATTCCAAGCAATGTGGGAGGTGGATACAACCTCAGAGTCGTTCTCAGAAGGATTTTCAACATCAATGAACTTTATGAGTTTGACTTGGATATTACCGATCTTATCTTGAGACAGATAGATTATGTTTCGAAGTCCTATCCGAATCTGAAAGAAGCTAAGGATTATGTCCATACGCTTGTGGATTTGGAATATAGGAGGCTTCAATCAACCATAAAGAAGGGTAGAAACTATGTCAATCGGTTATTGAAAGGGAAAAAGAAAATAAACGAGGAAAAGCTCATCGAGTTGTACCAAAGCCATGGAATGCCTCCAGAAACAGTCCAAGCCATTGCAAAGGAGAAAGGCATTGAAATAGACATTCCACAGGACTTTTATCAGAAGGTAGGGGCACTTCAGACGAACAATAGCAAGGAGCAGACAGAAGAAGCGCCATTTGATTTAGATGAAGTCAAAGGATTGGAGACAATACAGGAGTACTATGAAATTCCCTATAAGTATGAAAGCCAAGGAACTGTACTCAAAGTGCTGGATGACCTCAATTTTGTCCTTGATAAAACCATCATCTATCCCATAGGTGGCGGACAACATGAAGATCATGCAACCATCAAGATTGGCCGGTCAAAAGGAAGAGTGATCGATTCAAGAAAATATGGAAAAGCCATTGTTCATACTCTCGAAAAGCCTATTAAGGGACTCAAAGAAGGTGCAAAAGTCAAGATTTTCCTTGACGTTCAAAGAAGAAAAACTCTCATGCGCCATCACTCTGCGGTCCATATTGTGGGAGGGGCTGCACGTAAAGTGCTTGGACCACATGTATGGCAGACAGGTACGGACAAGTCGGTTGAAAAGGCTCGACTTGACATCACCCACTGGGATAACCTGACAACTGAGGAAATTGAAGAAATTGAACGGGTGGCCAATGAAATTGTTGTAGCGGATATGGAAGTACCAAAGCACGTGATGGAAAGAACAGAGGCTGAAAAGAAATTCGGCTTCACCATCTATCAGGGACCAGTCATTCCTGGAAGAGAATTAAGAATAATTGAAATTCCAAAATTTGACATCGAAGCATGTGGAGGGACACATGTGGTAAGAACTGGTGAAGTTGGCTATATCCGGATTTTGGGAACAGAAAAAATCCAAGATGGTGTAATCAGGATCAACCTTACTGCGGGACTTAGAGCAGTAGAAACTGTTCAAGAACAGACAAGATGGATGAAAGAAGCAGCGGAGACATTCAAAGTAAATGTTGATCAGTTACCAGCCACTGCAAAACGTTTCTGGAATGAATGGAAAGAACAAAGGAAGAAAATTGAAAAACTTACCAAAGAACTCGCAGAGGCAAAAATTCCAGTGGCCATTGCAAATGCGGAGGAAGTTCAAACCTCACAAGGTTCTGTGAAATTGATTGTTCTTAGACATGATGGAGATCAAAATGAGCTTATCAAGATTGCAGAGAACATTTCTGTTCAAACAAGCGATGAAGGTAATTATATCGCGTTGATACTTGGGGAGTACCAAGGAAGAGCACTTGCAGTAGTTGCTAGATCCAAAGGGTCAACATATAACTTGAACCCAATCATCAGAGGAATCGGAAGAATCATTGGAGGAGGAGGGGGAGGAAAAGGAGATGTCGTCGCAGGAGGAGGATCAAAACCTGAAAACCTCCCAGAAGCTCTAAAAAAGGCAAAAGAGATTGTGTCCTCATCAATTTGATTTAAGAATGATGGGAATTCAGTAATTTAGAGAAGTGCTTTAAAATACAAGCAAGAGTTTGATTCGTTTTAATCCACTGAAAAGGATGTGTTCAAAATAGGACTGCTTCTAGAATATGAAGGCAAACAGCTCTTCAAGAAATATAAAATACCAGTAGTGAATTCCATGCTCGTAACAAACGAGGAGGAAGCAAAACAGGCATCCCAGACCCTTGGTCTGCCTGTTGCAGTCAAGGCGCAGGTTCTTTCAGGCAGACGTGGGAAACGTGGCCTGATCAAAATCGCCAAGACTGCTGATGAAGTGATCGAATATTCCAAACAGATTCTATCAATGGAATCAGATGGCAGACCCGTCACGCATCTTCTTATTGAAGAGGGAGCAGATATTGACAAGGAATTTTTCATTTCCATGATTTTTGATCCCAATACATATGATCAGCTGATTCTCTTTAGTACTGAAGGAGGAGTGGATATTGAAGAATTGGCTCAAGAGCGACCAGAAGCCATTGAAAAGATAAGGATGCCATTTGGAAAAGAGATTTTCCCCTTCCATTTCATTGATCACTTAAAGAAAAGGGGACTCGAAGGCAAAGTATTGACCCAAACAGCTTCAATAATGGCAACTCTTGCCAAAATGATGTATGCCGAAGATTTGACTCTTGCAGAAATCAATCCACTAGTGGTTACCAAAAGTGGTGAGGTGATTGCTCTGGATTCAAAGGTCGGTGTCGATGATGATGCAATGTTCCGCCATCCAGAACGCAAGGAATACCTTTCCGAAAAATTGAGGTACACAAAGGAAGAAAAGGAAGCAAAGGAAAAAGGTCTCGCATATGTTGATCTTGGAGGAGATATTGGGATGCTTTCCTGCGGAGCAGGCATGGGAATGGCAACTGCTGATCTGATAGAATATTTTGGCGGCTCACCAAGAAACTTCTTGGATGTTGGAGGTGGAGCTTCACCAGAAAAAGTTGAGGAAGCATTAAGAATCATGACATCCGTGCCAGGACTCAAGTCCATCCTCATCAACGCATTTGGTGGAATTACAAGACTTGATGACGTTGCCAAAGGAATTATCGAAGCCAAGAAGAAATACAATATCAATATCCCAATGGTCATCAGGTTTTCAGGAACCAATCAGGAAGAAGGTGTTAAACTATTGAAGGAGAACGGCCTAGATGCCTACCTTGACATGGAACCGGCAATCCAGAAGGCTGTTGAACTAGCAAAGGCGCAGGAGGAAAATTAAATGGCAATTCTATTGAATAAAGATACCAAGGTTATTGTGCAAGGGATAACAGGTTACCAAGGAAAATTCCACGCAAAGAAAATGAGGGAATATGGAACCCAAGTTGTTGGAGGAGTCCGTCCTGGAAAAGGAGGACAGGAAGTCGAGGGTTTCCCTGTGTTTGATAGCGTCAAGGAGGCAATGGAAAAAACTGGAGCAACAGCTTCAGTCATATTCATTCCAGCTTCTGGAACAAAATCTGCTGTTTACGAGGCAGTTGAGGCAGGAATAGAGTTATTGGTGGTTATTACCGAAGGTGTTCCAAAAGTAGATGCCATTGCATCAGTGAAAAAAGCAAAAGAAAACAATGTCGTCATGATTGGTCCCAATTGTCCAGGTCTGATCACACCCGGAGAGGCAAAAATAGGTATTATTCCAGGGAATATAGTCAGCAAGGGCAATGTCGGAGTTGTTTCCCGTTCAGGCACCTTGACCTATGAAGTTCTAGAACAATTGACTAAAGCCGGTATCGGTCAGTCAACCTGTGTTGGCATTGGAGGAGACCCATTCAAGGGATCAAATTTCATAGACATCCTTGAGAAATTCCAGAACGATCCAGAGACCGAAAAAATTGTGATGATAGGAGAAATTGGAGGGAATGCGGAAGAACAAGCAGCCGATTACATTAAAAAACATGTAACAAAACCTGTAGTAGCTTTTATCGCTGGAAAAACAGCAAAAGAAGGAAAAACCATGGGACATGCAGGAGCAATAGTACACGGAAATGTAGGAACTGCTACCGGAAAGATCAAGGCTCTAGAGGCAGTAGGAGTCAAGGTTGCAGAAAAACTGTCAGACATTCCAAAATTGATTCAAGAATCTTAGGAACTATATCCGCGGTTAGTAAACTAAATTGACTTCTAAATTGCTGACTTCTGAAATTGAAATAACCAAAATGACATATGAAATTCGGGCATCCGAAAGGAACATGCCCAATTTACAGCCCATAATTCGGACATCCGAAAAAAATTACCTCGAATTCATTACTTTTATGAAAGCATTTACAGGAGATATTATACTGGAAATTTGTCAGATACTTTAAATAGAAAAGAACTTGTAATTTGATTGTAATTCCGAAGTTATATTCGTATGACCGAATTAAATGGTGAAAACAAAATGGTAGCATTTTCAACCGCTTCGTTCCTCCTAGTTTTGAGGGAAACAATTGAGGCAGCACTCATTGTCAGCATTCTCTTGGCCTATCTGGATAAAACCAGTAACATCAGGTTCAAGAAAGACATTTGGATCGGTACAATCATAGCAGTCATCTTTTCGATGATTGGCGCAGTTGTATTCACGCAATTCCTTGGAGGATTTGAAGGATCAGCCGAAAAATTGTTTGAGGGAATTGTGATGGTTCTTGCAGCAAGCGTTCTTTCTTGGATGATCATCTGGATGATGAGAAATGGACGGTTTATCAAGCAGGAACTTCAAGAAAAAGTCGATTTGGCAATGTCAGAGGAAAAGAAATATGCCCTCATTTCCCTTGCTTTCATCTCAGTATTCAGGGAAGGAATTGAAACCATTCTCTTCATTGGAAGCATTTCTGCATCCGAAGATCCAACAGGCGTACTCCTTTCTGCTCTTATCGGTGCACTTGTTGCTGTTGCCCTAGCCATCGGTCTTTTCAGAGGAGTAATCAATTTGGATCTGAAAAAATTCTTCAATGTCACCAGTATCATCCTCATCCTTTTTGCAGCAGGACTTTTTGCCCATGGAATTCACGAATTCCAAGAGTTGGGCTGGTTTGGCCCTGAGGATACATTCTTGAATACCCCACTGTTTGTAATCCCCTTAAGTGACAAGGAAGGTATTCTTGGACCCCTATTGAGAGCACTGTTTGGTTACCAAGATAAACCTACACCTATTGAAATAATTGCCTACCTTTTCTATTGGGTGGCCATCGGTTTCGTCTACACCAGAATTAAAGCCCAATTTGCTCGAAAAGAACCGAAAACCGCAATTACTGCCTAAATATTTAGTGACCAAATTATTTCATTTTTCATTCAAGAAAAAGAAGTACCTTTATAGGTTTAGTCAGTTCAGAAAACATGAACATTTCCGAGATTCTGGATATGCTTGAACAAGAAGACGATAGACAAAGATCAGAAGGTTTTGACCCCAGTAAGAGAAATAATTCCATTCCAAGAGATGTTGGAGAATTTACCTCTGTCCTTATTAGGCTTGTAAAGCCGAAAACAATCTTGGAAATCGGCACGTCTGTAGGTTATTCAACCATTTGGTTAGGGGTTTCTGCTGCTTCATATGGAGGAAGGGTGATAAGTTATGAAAAAGATGCAGAACGTGCGCAAATTGCCAAAGAAAACATCGCAAAGGCAGGTCTTGATGGAGTTGTGGAGATCAGAAATGAAGATGCCCTTGAAGCAGAACTTCCTTCCTGTGATTTTGTGTTCCTTGATGCCGAAAGGGATGATTACGTTGATCATTTTGACCATTTCTTCCCAAAATTGAATCAGGGAGGAGGTATCCTAGCAAATAATACTTTAGGTTATTTCGAACAACTTCGAAAATACATTGAAAAGGTCAGAGACCATCCAGAATGTAATTCTGTTTTGGTAGCGATAGGACATGGGCTTGAACTGACCTACAAGTTTTCAAATAGCGAAAACGAAGCCTTCAGAAGATTTACCATGGTCAGGTAATAGCTTCCATAAAATAACTTATATAGGATAAAATCATAGAATTCGTAAAATCGAGGTAATCAAAATGCCACTTTACGGAAGTTATTTATGTGAAGGTTGCTTGAGACCTGTTCCCAAACCGGGTAAATGCAACAACTGTGTTGCTAAGGAAATTGCCACAATCCGAGCCGGAAATTATTGCGATCATTGCCACAAACATGCTTTGGAAACACAACTGTACCTTAACATCAAGACGAGAACCCGATATTGCAGCGAGTGCATCGCTCAATTCAGAAGTGGTCTGATTTGGAGAGGAGCTTTTACGGCAGAGCAAGCAGAAAAGATTATTGCAAATGATTTTGTACCCATCACCAATCCAACAAGAAAACCGAAACTCCACAATAAACCGAGAAAACGACCAGATCCTATCGAGTAAAATGTTTAATTCGGATGAGAAGCAACCCAGGAAAGAGATAGGTTCTTAGGATAAAAGTGTCAAAAAAGATAGAAACAACAAGAATCAAACCTGCATGAATAAGAATTGGAAATGTACTGAAGAAAAGAGAGGAGAAGCTTGCCAACATGAGAAGTCCACTTGATCTGATGCTGAGACCTGAATAATTCATTGCACGTGAAAGTGCAATTCGGGGATTTTCGATTTGTTTTCTTTCCTCAAGGAACCTTGAAAAAAGATATACATCGAAATCGATTGCAAAGGCAAAGAGAATAAATACTGAAAACACGAAGACCCCCAGATTCAGGGAAAATCCAAAGAACACATTTGAAACGACACTGGTAATGGCAAGACTTACAGTGGCGCTAATGAAAACGGAGGAAAGTAACCGTAACGGAACCTGGACAACAGATTGAAAGATAATTGCCAAAAAGACAGACAATAGAACTATGGAAAGCAGAAACTTAGGAGGGGCATCCTCCAACATTCTTTGGTTGAGTTTAGCAACTGATGGAATGAAACCGGTAATGCTCAGAAAGGTAAGGTTGGAAAAAGATGAGAATTTTCTTGAAATTTCCTCAATTTTCTTCACAGGCTCAATCAGGTCTATTTGATTGTCTGATTTTTGTAATGAAACCAGAATATAGGTGATGTTACCGTTGATGAATTGTTTTGATGACGCAATAGCCGTTTCTTTATAGATTAAGCCCAAACTTTCATTAAAGAAATCGACTGGACTACCCAATGGCCAAGCAGCACTGAGAATCTGACGGACAAAGGCAATTTCGACAAATTCGCCACTCAATTCACCCACTTCAGAAATCAACGGAAGATTCAAGGATCCATTCTCAAAGATTACATCATTCTTAGCTTGCATGGAAACAATGACTTGGGAAAACACACTCTCTTCAAACCCCTCATAAATCTCTTGCAATGCCAAAGACTGTTCTTCATCAAGACTGACAAAATCATTCGGAGACGATTTAGGAATAAAATTTGAAAGAACTAGGATAGAAAGAACAATCATTAATGTTACAGTTAGAATTAGACTTTTCGGATTTAACAACAATACCCTTTTTGGAGAAATCTTGGTTTTTGAAATTGATGGGGTTTTCAAACGATCCGCGATAATCAGGAAAAATGAGGGAAAGATCAAGAGGATTGCCATTAGCTGGATTAATAGACCAACTATAGTGAGGGTACTGATTGATCGAAAGAGGGGCACCCTGCTGAATGTCAGTGGAATTAGAGAAAGAACAACGGCAGTGCTGGAAATCATGATTGAATGACCCGCCTTCTCCAAGCAGGTTTGAATAGCTGCATCAATATCGGTTTCTTCTATGGCTTCAAAAAAACGGAACATCAGAAAAATGGAATAATTCAGCCCAGCGCCATAAATTATTACACTTGAGATCATCATGTCGACTTGAGTGGGGTTTAGGAAACCAACAAGAAAAATAACAAGAATACCACGAATAACAAGAAGGGAAAAAACGTTTATGGAAATCGCAAGAATTGAATACGATATTTTCCTGAATAGAAAATAGAACAGAGCAAAACCAGATACTGTTGCCACCAAATCTATGATGGAAAGGTCTTCCTGAAATTGAATTTCCAATGCATGTGCCATTCCGGCAATGTTGAGGAATGAAATTTTCACACCCAATGATTGCAGATCATCAACCAAATCCATTGATTTAAGGGATTCAATCAAATCATTGGTTTCTTCCGGAGTAATGCCTAAAACCAATGGGACACGTATAAGTATTCTGTTGGCAATACCTGTATTTGGATCAAAGTCAGAATAAAGAGACAAATAGAGATCCAAAATTGTTTCGTTGAATCCAATTGGAACGTATTCCCTGTTCAAAAAGGAGATAATCTTTTCCCTTGCCAGTTGAATTGGGTAAATCAAATTGCCATTTGCATAAGTGTCTTTCAAAAATGCAATTGTGGGATTATCAGAATTGCCTAAAAGTAGATTTCCAGAAAATAGGAAGAACTCATTTGAAGTTATCAAGTCGCCAAATTCAAACTTTTCCAAAATTACTTCAGCAAAATCGGAAATTGGGCTATTCCCAAACAAACTTCTTGGAGAAGGAATCATATCCCTAATCTGAGAAACAAAATCCTTGAAATCAGAAGCTTGTATTGACATCCATGATTGCAAATTGTCCTCTATTGAAGTAAACCATACCTCAACTAGATCAGTCACAAAAACTCCTAATGGTTTACTCTGCAATTCGGCAATTGTCTGGTTGACATCAGTTCTATATTGGAAAAGTAGATCTTCAAAAGTCCGATTGGATTCCATCCCTTCGAAGAATTGCTGAAGGATTTGCCCAGTCTGCTCAATCAGGACAAAGTAACTGAGGTTCAACCCTATTAAGGCGAGTTGGATGTTCCTTAAATACGAACTCAGCAGGGTATTACCCAACCAGAAGATATCCAACTTATCTTCCCTGAATTCAATAAAGTCAGTAAATTCCTTATCCAATTCGAATTTGAAGAATTCTGTCCAATTTTTTACATCTTCCGTCAATATGGTTCCGTCAGATTTTGTAAGAAGAACAATGAGATCGTTTGTTCCTTCAAAAAAGACAGGGATTTCAGAAGAAGAAGATTCCCCGATCAAATTATCTGTAGAGCCCTTTCCAACTTTATCAAAATTAAGCGCATAGGGAAATGCAAGAACGAGGATGAAAAAGAACATGAAAATGACTAGCTTTGGTTTCCGAGGAATGAAAATATGCGCTAGATGCATGAATCAGCCAATTTGCTAAATTTGAAAAAGGTCACTGAATATCAAATGGTTTTTTTGTTAAACTAAGATTATTTTTTCCTTCTGAGAACAGGAGCCACCATCAGCATTGCAGCAAAGGCAATGAAACCTTCAAACCCTGGCAGAGGGTTTTGGATAGATGGTTCAGCACTACCAGTGGTTGAATTGTTTCCACCAGCAGTTGTGTTGGTTGGATTTAATTGATTAGCAGCATTATCAAGGAAGCCTTGAGTATCGGGTGTCAAAGTGCTACTGACACTCAATGTAAGGTTGAAATCAGTAATGTCAAACAGGAAGTTCATTTCATTATGGATGATTGTTGCACCGGAACCCAGATCAGCTTCATGATAAATGCTAGTTGCATCCACATGCATTTCTCCAGTAAGAGAAAGGTCATTGAGGTGACCTCCAATGTTCATCGAACTCCTGAAACTGACACTACTATTGAAAACTATATTCACATAATTCCACCATTCAGTGAAACCATCAGTATCGGATGAGTTTGCCTCCAAAGCAAAGTTCAGGTCAGCATCAACTTTTGTGCTGTAACCGCCATCATCAGTAGGACCAGATGTAAAGGATGGGCTTGAGGAATAATCGAAGTGGAGAACACTGTCTTCAGCGAGAATTGCCTCAGCAATCTGCTCACCGACGGTACCTACAACACTCAATTCAAATACATGAGTGAGATCCCACGCTGCAAAAATCTGATAATCAGTGGTTACAACAGGACCTGTCATGAAACCAGCATCCGGTGCACCCATATTGAGCAATAATGAGGTTCCAAAGTGGACATCAAAGGGAAGTCTTCCGAAACCTGCAAACCAGATCGGTTCAGGTACAGGATCCATGGTTCCAGTAGTGGAGTTATAGACTTTTGCATCAACTTGGTAATACAAACCATTGATGTCAGTAACTTCCATGGAAATCACAGTTTTACCTTCAAGAGCATTCAATTCATTCTTTGCCTCAGAAAGTCCCTGTGAGACATTAGCATCGCTTGTGGTGAACGAGAAGTCAGCACTGTCTGCAATAATGTCAAACTTGTCTCCTACTGACAGGAACAGACCATTATGTACCTTTTCCTTAAATGAAAAGGCAATGTCAATCAAATCAAGTCCACTTGTTCTGTTGGTGATGGTCATGTCAATGGAATTCAACATTCCATCCGGTTTTGACCAAGTAACGGCACCATTCAGGTCTATCCTGCTTGAACCACCATCATTCAAGTTCACATTGGTCGCGCTAATCCTAAACTGTGCAGCGTCATTGACCACAGAGATACCTGAAGGAGTATTGGGATCATTGATCGCAGCCTGAATGACCGCCTCATGAAGATCAAAATCATCACTGAGGAAAATTGGGAAGGGAAATGCAGGCATGCTTACGTTAAACATGGTCACAGAACTGAATATGAAATTGATGGGGATTGCCATCCCTTGTGGCATAGTAATAGTTGTACCATTCAAATCAAAATCAACAGGGGCACCAAGAATGGCACCTGCTGTAACATCCACTACGGGAACATTACCTGAAACCATTGTAGATGTTCTTGGATCCCAATATGTTCCCAAAGTTTCTCCAACAGCCATTACCTTTACATAAATTTCAGATGTGGAAAGGTCTAGGACAGAATCCAAGGGGAAATCGGCACCAAGATTGCCACCGGCAAGTGCCTCAAAGTTTATTTTGAAAGTGGTAACGTCGTACCAAACTGTGTCACCAGGATCAGCAGTGACTGCTGCTCCATGGACGGGAGAAGTGGAGAACACTGTCAGTGCAGAAAATACTAACAATGTCGCCAAAAATATTCCTTTTCTCATAATTTACAACACCTCTTTTGTTGTGATTGATTGTTGTCATAGATATTGTAGTGAACACAAATAAATAGGTTTAGAAACGCATAAATTCGAAAAATGTAGGTAAATTGGCAAG
The DNA here is from genome assembly GCA_964645535.1 of uncultured archaeon. Taxonomy (GTDB): domain Archaea; phylum Asgardarchaeota; class Heimdallarchaeia; order Heimdallarchaeales; family Kariarchaeaceae; genus WAKA01. The sequence goes on from CAZYCQ010000001.1 coordinate 143,766, forward strand.
ATCATATTCCTAAATGCTATTTTTATGCCCATGTTTTTTGATGATAGAATATTTTTTTCATTTTTTGACAGACGTGATATAAAAAACGAATATACTTGACGAAATCATCTTGTCGATAATATCAACCAAAAGACCTCAAGTCAAATTACTAATCAATAATGTCACTCCAGCTTTGTAAACTTCAAGTAGTATTAAAAATGGGTCAATTCTAGCAGGAATAATCACTAGAGTTGAATGAAAATGAATGTCAAGATGAACATTAAAGGGATTATATTTTTGGCGTTTCTTATGGGAATGCTGCTGGCTCCGAATACACAAGGAGTGAGTGCAGAGCAACATTTCCTCCCGATAACTGATGTACCGCCAATCATTGATGGAAACATTACTACGCAAGAATGGAATGAAAGCGTCCAATTCAATGCCACCATCGGAGGAGGCCATGCGGATGTGTTGCTCACAACCACTAATACCTCCCTCTTCTTTGCACTTAATTTCACTAATCCCGAATTTGTCATCGTCAATGCCTCGAATCCAATTAATCAAACACATGATTTCGTAGCATTGCAGATCGACAGAAATCTTGACAAGAAAGATCTTGGAACAGTTGAATCACCAGATGACGTATTAGTGGTCGACCAATACAACGCAACTTCATATGATGGGGTAACCACCACTAATGCAAGTGCTCCATTGCAGGCAGATGTTGCCATCAATGGAACCAATGATGGAAATGCAGTCAGACTGAATCAGACACGAAATGGAGAGACTATCCTTTCCTATGAATTTACAAAACCTGCGAGTGGAGAGGATGTCAATGGATCAGATTACAACCTTCATGATACCAATTTCCTCCAATTCAGGTTTGTAGTTTGGTTCAATGCTTCTGCAAATGCAACCTTTTCTGATGCACTGACAACGGAATGGTTCACACTCAGGGTTAATGAGACAGGAACTGGTTTTGCTCTTGCCCCCAGACCCGAGGATACAAGAATTTATATCGATTCTTTGGGTCAAGGAGACGAAGAAGGGTTGAAATCAGTTCTTGAACTTTATGGATACAACTTCACACTCAACAAAGATGACAGTGTGTTTAATACCACAGAAGTTGAAGATGATGCTTTGGTCATAGTTATGGTTGGAAAAGATGGGTATTCCTCATCCTACATCAATGAACTGACTGATTTCATTCGACTGGGAGGTCAAGCCATCATCCTATTGTCCAATGCATCCAATTCGGCACTTACCGCTTCAAGATCCATCGCAAGTAAATTTGGAATTGATTTCCTTGAAAACAGGGTTCTCCAGAACGGAGATGATGTCATTTCAATTGATTCCTCCAACTTTAATTCCCGACTGATCTTTACCTCAGGAAATTCAACTGCGCTTAATAGGGAAGCCCAAGCAGTTCAGTTTACTTCTGGAGTGCTTAATATCTCAAAAGCCCTTGATGAGGAACTTATCCAATCTCAAAAGTTTGCAATCTATAACCTGTTCGAAGGAATGAACGACCTGGTTTATGATGAGAACGGTAATCTGATCCCAGATCAGGCAGAATCATACAATGAGAACCTCAGTCTCGGTGTTGCCATGGACTTTCAGCTCGGGGGAAGACTGGCAATGTTCCCAACTAATTTCCTCACCGATGACTATCTGACCGCTGCTGACAATATTGAATATCTTCTTAGAATGGTACCTTGGGCAGCAAAACAGATTGGGAGGATTCAAGTCAACAACTTCACCATCTCCATCAGCAATGCTACCTACAATGATATTGTCCAAATCACTGCAAATGTGACAGACAACTTTGGCGGAATTATCGAGGATGCAACCGTCAAGGTTGTTCTTAGAAGGGCTGGTCAACCACAACTGGATCTCACACTCTTCCACTCCGGAAATGGACTGTTCACTGGAGAATTCACTCCAAAGACCTATGGATGGCAAGAACTTGAGGTTGATGTCTTCTTTTATGGATATGGATTTGCAAGCGCCTCAAATGTACCACTCTTCGTCCAAAAACCGGAACCAACCTTCAATTCGCTCAGTGATTTGAACATTTTCCTTGTCATCACGGGTGTTGCATCAATAGCCTTGTTCATAACAACCTATACCAGAATCAAAAAGCTTTGAAGTGAAAAAAACGACCATCCCAGTTAAACATTAAATATTCATCCGTCCCAATAACATTATGCTCTTCACAAAAAAAGAGGATAAAGCACATAATGGATGGGAATGTTGGTTCTGTAACAGAGGAATTACCAAGGAAGGGGCTTTTCTTACCCCAGAAGAAGTGAAGTCTGTTTTCCAGGACGTCTTTACTGAAACAGAAATCACAATAGATCTATCTAATTTCGGAGTTTGTCAGATTTGCGCAGGATTGCAGAAATTTATTGCGCAGGATTCTGTTGCTGCCAAAATCAAAATCAATGAAACTAGTGCAAAAATCAAGGATAAGGCAGGTGTTATGAAGGAATCACTTAAATCAAAGGCATTTTCGCTTAAAAGCAAAATCGATGAACGAAGAAAAGAGGGCGACCAATGACAAAATAAGTTAAATACAAGCCTGACCATTCAGAATTTGGAATGGATATCCCCTTTGCTTCTAAAAAAAGTGTTTCACCGATTGTTTCCGCGATCTTTCTCATGGGAGTCATGCTGGTAGCCATCACGGCAACAGTTACACTCATTTATCCCAACATTGTCAAGCTGGAAGATGAGCAAAGACTTTCCACAACAACAACCCAATTTTCTCAACTTGATCAAACTCTTCAGACCTTGATGAATCAAGGAAAAGGAGCTTCTGTAGGACAACCTTTTTCCTTGGATCAATCAGCCTTGTTTGCAGACAATACCTCGGTGATGGAGCTTCGCTTCACCTACGATTCCACAGCCTTTTCAAAATCGGCAACCATAAATTATACACGACTTGTAGCCCAAATACCCATCAAAAGCCAAATTCTCGATGTAGGGCAGAAAAAGTATTACAAAGGGATACAGGCACAAAACTTCTTTGCTCTCAATTCCTCCACCTTGGGTTATTATCCTTGGGCAATCATTAATGCAACCAGACCGCAAACACAAGACACCCATGCCAATGTGTCTTTCAGCTACAGACCAAAATTCTTTGCCAATTTTGAAGGAACAACACTTGTCCTAAAAATAATTTTCGTCTCATTCAAATTTACAGGAGAAAGGGTGGCCACATCCTCTGAACCAGTCATACAATATACATATGATGGCCTCATTGCAAATGAAACGCAAATGTTTGATGGCTCACAATTCTTCCCCGCTGGAGGAACCCTATCTGTCACTTTAACAACAACACTTAGTGATGGCAGTCCACCTTTTATTGAGGTTCCTTTCAAATATGGGGTAAGCTCATTCTTCCTTAAGACAGAAGTCCAATTCCACCAATTTACCGTCCATATACCATGATACTAAACAAAAAATAAATAACCAGCAACAATTATGCTTGAATCAGCAAGGGTTTGTAGTTCAGTTGGAAGAATGTCGGTCTGCGGAACCGATGGTCGGGGGTTCAAATCCCCCCAAACCCGTTTTCATTTTTTGATGATCATAAGAATTTGCTGAATCGAATTTATACATATTGCAATTAGCGTCTAAATCATTATTTTTTGAGTTTGATAATGATGGGGAAAGGTGATCTGACCTAATTTTCCAATTCAAATCTCAACCATCTTTATTGGATTAAAGAGAATATTGGGCTCTTCATGCTCATAACCTCTAGGATTACAGACAACTCTGGTTTTGTCGATGTTGTAATCCATTGATTTGTGGATATGGCCGTGTATCCAAATTTTTGGCTGACAGGTTTCAATCAACTAATCTAGTTCACTGAAATAAGTTCCAGCAACATTTGAAGAATGATAAGATGGATGAAGACTTTTCCGGGATGGCAGATAGTGTGTAACAACCACTTTTCTGCCATTTACCGATCCAAGTGCCTTTTCAAGCCATTCAACACTTTTCTGATGAAGGGTAATGGTTTCATCAGGAGTTAATAGGTGATCACCATTCCAAATGAGTTTGTAATCATTCAAATTGGATTTGGCAAGTGATTTGGTAACGGGGTCCCCATTGAGCATATCAGACCAAAGGGTGCATCCAAGAAAGGTTATTCCCCCGATTTCAATTGTATCCCTTTCAAGGACATATAAACCGTCAAGTTCAAGGTTTTGCCAATATGCAAGGGTTTGTTCGAAATGGTTGTTCTGAAATTCATGGTTTCCTAGAACATAGATAATCTCTGAAAATTCAAGTTGTGCTTCAATAAATGGTTTCGCAGCCTTTCCTTCACCAATATCTCCAGCAAGTATAAGAAGATCCCTTTCCACTTTATCGAGAGGGAAAGGGTCATATTTGATATGAAGATCACTTAGGATCTGAATTTTCATAATTTGAATTCGAACAACTCTTAAATTAGTTTTTCCCACAGCCAATGAACGCGGTTTCAATAATTGTCGGCGATATAGTATGTCAAGAGCCTTTCAGTGAACATTCCAACAACCTCACCATCTTTGGTGAGCGGTACACCTCCAATATTGTGTTGGTTCATGAATTCAACTGCTTCATAAAGATTGGTTTCAACAGGCAAAGTCAGGACATTCTTTGTCGAAAGGAACTGGGCAGTTAGACTTTTGAGAAAGTTCGGGTTCATGGTAAATTCATCTCTTTCCATAGCAATGAGATGAGTGATGTCGTTTGCAGAGATTATTCCATCCACCTTTTCGTTTTCATTGACAGTAAGGATACGAAATGCCAGATTGTCAGCCATGTATGCCAAAATTTCAGTAAGGGGGGTGTTGGAAGGAAGTTTGTGCATATCTTTTTCAAGCTTTTCCCCGAAGTCCATGAGAGAAACATCCTTCCATGCTTCATCCCTGCAATGCTTGAGAATATCCCTTTCAGTCATTATTCCCTGAAGCTTATGGGGAACCTTCCCGACCACGATCAAGGATCCAAAGCCCCCTTCCTTCATGACCTTTGCGGCTTCAACCACAGTTTTGTCAAGTACAATGGTTTTTGGATTAGGGGTCATGTAATCTTGGATTTTTTCCTTGAAGGCTTCAGGAAGACCTTTTTCCTTGACTGCACGCATGAGATCCGTGACAGTCAATATCCCATGTATTTTTCCGATTTTGGTGATAGGCAATCTTCTGAACTTTTGCCGACCCATAATCAAGAATGCCGAAAGTAGGGTTCTGTTGGGTGCCCCTTCGGCGACATCATACTTTGTAGCTATATCCCATACATGTAATTCGGTTAACACGATTCTTATCTCCTGACAATGATTTCTGCGCAAAATGCAGGATACCTGTTTAAATGAAATAGGCCATCCTTTCTTTTAACCTTTACGTGAGTTGATGGTTCAATTCGATTAAAACTCTAATTTTGCTGGATTTCCTGAATTCTTTTTTTGGTCTGTCTAATTTTCTTCTGGTTATTCGCTTGTGTAAAGTATTCCAAGGCAGTGGTAAAATATTTTAGGGCAACCTCTTCGGAAGCAAAATTTGGATCGTTGAGTTTGAGCTCAGCCTGTCCTATATACAAATCCCCAAATTCTTCATAGATTTGGATCTGTTTGGCCTTGTCTTTTAGCGCAATAGCCACCTTTATGGCTTTTTCATATTTCAGTATCCGATCCGTAAATTCTAGGTCAACCTGTCGGGCAATCAACAGAAGGTCTTTCAGAAGGAGATTTTGAGCCTTTTCGATATCTTTCTGCTTACCAAAAATTTTGAGGGAATCAATGGCTATCTGGAGGATCGGAATCCTTTTTTCGGGATCTTTTACCTTATTTGCGGTTTCAATTGCTACGCGAGCGGTGTTTTTAAGGGAAAACATGGCCAACCTTGCCCAAGCATCGACAAGCTTGTCTTCATGTTCGGTCATTTTCCATGCGAGAATTTCCCGGTAAAAGAAGTATATCGTATCTTCAAATTCCTCATTTGCCACCGCTGCACTAGTGAGGTACTTGAAGGAATTGGCAGCATTCTCAAAACGACGGGTTGAATAATTGGCATGTCCTTCATTGTAAATGGTTTCAATTTCGCTGACCATACACAATATTTAGAAATTAGATTTATAAAGGAGTTAAGAAAATGTGGAAAAAATTACAGGGCTTCAATCAACACGATTCAGATCAATGGTTGTTGGCAAGCTCTTTGATTTCCATCCTGCTTGTCCCATTTGCGGTTACCTTTTCCATTCTGCTCTATCCAGACTATCCTGCAAATGAAAATTTGTCCTCCTTAGGAGCAAGAAGCCCAGCATTTTCCAACGTGACAAAACAATATGTTCAACCGATTTACCCGGAATTATTCAACATTCCGATCATGATCGCAGCCTTGGGATTGATGGCATTGCCAATTTTGCGGCAGAGAAAATTAAGGACAAAGCTCCCAAATTGGGTTCTGACTTTGATGAATTTACTCCAGACATGTGCATTTGTATTCCTTTTCTTGTTGGGTATCTTTGATCTCGGTTTTATTAGGTATGTACATGACCGAGTTGCCCAATATTTTTTTTATCTAATAATGGCAATGTTCCTTCTGTTTGGAATCTCCCTTACGATCTATCGGGAGCGAATTTATCAAAGATGGCGGCTCATGCTGGGAATAACCATCTATCTTTTTTTAATTTCAATTCAGCGCCAATTGTCCATGTGGAAAGTGATAACAGATCCCTACTACCTTTCCAATGGACCGTACCAAAAGCTTTGGGGAGTGGGATGGATACTTTTGACACTTGTGGAGATTGAAGGACTATTTTCATTGAATCATAAGGAATTGGACTAGCTGAAGCAATAATCCTTACAAATAAAGCTCAAAAGGAGGAGTAATGGTAAAACTAGCACATGGAGGAGACCTAATAGCATATGCCCTTCAAAAGCATGGAGTCAAGTATATGTTTACACTGACAGGAGGTCATATCTCACCGATCCTCACGGGTGCAGAGAAACTAGGCATTGAGGTTGTAGACGTTCGACACGAGGCAACTGCTGTATTTGCAGCGGATGCAGTTTCCCGTCTTTCTGGCATTCCCGGAGTGGCTGTGGTGACAGCGGGTCCAGGAGTTACCAACACCATCACACCCTTGAAGAACGCACAAATGGCTCAATCTCCCTTAATTCTCTTTGGAGGAGCAACAGCACTGGTGTTGAAAAATCGAGGGTCTTTGCAGGATATTGATCAACACTCAATCGTAAAAAGTATGGTAAAGTGGTCCACCACTATCAAGCGACTGAAGGAAATCCCCGCAAAGGTATCTGAAGCCTTTTTCCGGGCTCAAAGTGGAGTTCCTGGACCTGTATTCATTGAGGTTCCTATCGATGTACTTTATCCAGAACATCTTGTACGGGAAATGTACGGAATTGATAAAATCAAAGGAAATGGTATGGCACAGCGTCTAACTCGGTGGTACCTTACGAGAACTTTGAACAAAATATTCGGAGAAGCAGATTACAATCCAGAAATAACTATCCGTAGACCAGAGGTGAAAAAGGCTCCCACCTCAAAGTTGATCCAAGCAGCCACCCTTCTGAGTGAAGCAAAGAAGCCATTGGTTATTGCAGGAAGTCAGTTGGTTCAGAACCATAAACTTCTCCAGAAAACAAGAAAGATAATTGAGGAATTGTCTATCCCGATTTATCTATCTGGAATGGCGAGAGGAATGTTGGGACGGGAAAGTCAAATCCAATTTCGACATAAAAGAAGGGAAGCCATCAAAAATGCAGATGTGATCCTTCTTCTCGGTGTTCCTCTCGATTTCCGTCTTGATTACGGACGTTTGTTCAAACGAAGTTCCAAAGTAATTTCGATCAATCGTAGCGTCAAAGATCTGAAATTGAATAAGGATCTTAGAGGAGTTGACCTTCCAATCCTTGGTGACCCTGCTGAAGGTCTTATTCGCCTTAGTGAACTCCTTCATTCTATTCGAACGGAAGAAAGTTATCTATCTTCAGAGGGAGTTAAGCACGATTGGTTAAAAGAGCTCGAAAACAATGAAGCGAAACGAAATGAGGAAATTGACCGAATGTCAAAGGAGAAGTCAGAAAAGGTCAATCCATTGTTTCTTTGCAAGCTTATGGATGAGCACATCCCTGACAATTCGATTCTGATTGGTGATGGTGGAGACTTCATAGCTACTTTCTCATATATTGTCAAGCCAAGAGCTCCACTCTCATGGCTTGACCCTGGGGTTTTTGGCACTTTGGGGTCAGGTGGCGGTTTCGCTTTAGGGGCAAAAAAAGTCTTCCCGGACAAACATGTCTTCCTCATCTATGGAGATGGTTCGTTCGGTTATTCCTTGGCAGAATGGGACACTTTTGTACGACATGGAATCCCTGTTTTCGGACTTATCGGAAACGATGCACAATGGGCGCAGATAGCAAGAGAACAGACAGAGTTACTTGGAAGTGGAATTGCAACAGGCCTTGTACCTACCAAATATGAAAAGGCAGTGGAGGGATTGGGTGCAAAAGGATATCGTATCGAGACCGATAAGGAAGTTGAACAGACATTGGAAGCCGCAATTGGATCATTGAAAGAAGGCAATCCAGTACTTGTCAATGCAATCATTTCAAAATCAGACTTCAGAAAAGGGTCACTTTCAATGTAATGTACCCTTTCCGATGCTATATAATCCTGAAAAGGAATTGGTAATTGGTGAAACAATTTGTCAGAGACAACAGAAGGAAGGGTAAGAGCCCCAATTGGAGTCATTATGGGTCATGTTGACAGCGGAAAGACATCCCTTCTTGACAAGGTTCGTAAATCAGCGGTACAAGCAAGAGAAGCAAAGGGGATTACACAACATATCGGAGCGAGCTTTTTTCCAAGTGAAACAATTGAACAGGTCGGATATGTGCTCCACGGAGGAAAGGTCAAGCTAAAAATACCGGGAATCCTCATGGTGGATACGCCAGGTCACGCTGCCTTTATGAATCTACGATCTCGAGGAGCCTCAGTTGCAGACATTGCCATCCTTGTCGTTGATTTGACTTCTGGATTTCAAGCACAGACCTACGAGAGCATTCAGACATTGAGGAGAAGAAAGGTGCCTTTCATAGTTGCGGCAAACAAGATAGATCGACTTTCAGGATGGAAGGGACATAAGGACGAACCTTTTGTGAAAAGCTATCAAAAGCAGATTCCGGCAGCGAAAGCTGCTTTGGACACTAAAATTTATGAGGTCATGGGAGAACTGTCCCAATTAGGTTTTGAATCGGATAGGTATGATCGCGTAAAAGATTTCACTAAAAAAGTGGCCATCATCCCTACATCCGCGGTGACTGGCGAGGGAGTGGCCGACCTTTTCCTTGTACTTGCTGGGTTGACACAGCAGTTCTTGATGAAAAAGTTAAGAACCACTGATACACCAGGAAAAGCTGTTATCCTTGAAGTCAAAGAAGAAACAGGTCTGGGGACGACCTTGGATGTCATCCTTTATGACGGCTCAATTTATTCAGATGACCTGATTGTCGTTGGTGGGAGAAATGGACCAATCATCACAAAAATGAGAGCCATGCTTGAACCTAAGCCGCTTGATGAGATGAGGGATCCAAGAGACAAGTTTATCCAAGTTGACGAGGTTCATGCCTCCGCTGGTGTCAAGATTACTGGTCCCAACTTGGAAGATGCCATGGCAGGGGCACCGTTATATGTGGCAGAGGATAAAAAAGATGCAAAACGGCTTGCAAAAATGATCGAGGAGGAACTGGCGGAATTTCAGATCAAGACCGATGATGAAGGGATAGTTCTTAAGGCAGATACATTGGGGAGCCTTGAGGCCTTGGTTGGAATGATCAGGGAAAGAGGAATCCCAATCAGAAAAGCAGATGTAGGAGATGTGTCGAAACGTGATGTACTTGATGCAGTCATTACCGCAAACAAGAAACCCGAATATGGTGCCATCTTATGTTTCAATGTGAAGATAACTGATGATGCACAGGAATATGCAGATGTCGAAGGGGTTCAGGTCTTTAAGGACAATGTTGTCTATAACCTTCTGGATAAGTATATTGAATGGCTGAATGAAATGCAGGCAATTGCAAAGAAGGAAGAGGAAGGACAGATCAAGAAACCCACCAAATTCAGAATCATGCCAGAATTCATCTTCAGGAAAAGCAAACCTGCCGTCGTTGGTGTTGAGATCCTTGCGGGAGAGCTTGAACCTAGAGACATCCTGATTGATGAAAACAATAAAAGAGTTGGCAGCATCGTCCAAATCAAGCACAATAATGAGAATATCAAGAAAGCCACCAAAGGAATGCAGGTTGCGGTCAGTATCAAGGGGCCTACAGTCGGAAGGCAGATTCATCCAGACCAAATCCTATATGTGGATCTCAGGCAACCAACTGCACTGAAATTGATGACCAAATACCATGACAAGCTGACAGAGGATGAAAAAGAGGTATTTTCTGAACTTGAAAGAATGAAGAAACGGGCAGGATATAAATTCTGGCCATTTGCTAACTAGTTTTCGAATCTGATTCTAATAGCCACTGCAAGAATGATTTTCCGGATATACCGTACGGCTAACCAAACACCTACAAACAAACCCAAGAAGGTGATAATTGATCCGATCACATAAGTTAGAGGAGAAATGAAAGTTTTGATGGTCATGAAATCAGCGGCCGTCTCAGTGACCAATGATTCAGTGACAGGAGGAACAATTACAAAATTCAACCCAATGGTCAGAATGGCAATCAAGTAAATTTGGGTAGCCACTATTTTGAAAATATGCAATGATGTCCCACCATTGGCACGAATATTGACGAATTCCCTCTCTCGCTCGATTGTGTCTACGACAACAACATTGATGGAAAACAAGGCGAGAACAAGAAATCCGATCACAACAATTGCACCAATGAAGCCTAACAAAGCTTCCATCAAAGTTAAAATGGATTCACGGGATTTTTCTTTGCTCAGAACGGATTGTACACCGATGGAGAGATCCAGGAGATCACGAGTAAGTTTCTCAGCGTCTATTTCAGGACCTTTCAGATAGAAAGTCATGCTTTTCCCATCAAGTCCCATTATCGTTTCTGCAATATCATAACTCAAGAAAACACTGATATCCAATAGTTCTTCCGCAATTCCGGAAATCCGAAAATTTCTTGTTTCTGCTGTAAAGGTTTGGAAATTGAATAATGTAAGATTGACAGTATCCCCAACCCATGCATTCAATCGTTCCGCAAGAACTTTACCAATGACAATCTGGCCTTCAACAAAACGACCCTCTGCAACAGATATGGAACGCATTTTTGAAGATGGAACATAGGCTTCTAGAATTGCTGTTTCATTGTTGCCATCAAAAGTAACCAAGGTTTCTGACTTGATTCCTTCCTCAACCTCAAATGAAGGATTGTAATCATGTATCACATCTTTTACATGCGATACGTCAAGGGGTGCTGCCAGTGTGACTTCATAATCATATTTGACATTCCCGAGGTAATAATTGTCAATCTGTTTGAACATCGAATCCATGAAACCCAAACTTGACAATGCTAACAGGCTCGCTACTGAAATCGTGATCGCGGTCAGCACAGTTCTTCTTCTCCGGTAAAGGACGTGTCTCAGAGGAATCCGAAGAGTGTAACCGATCTTGCCAACTCTGAAAAGTGTATTCTCAACAGACCATTTTTTCTTGACCGGAAACGGGATATTTCTATCTTCAAGTGCCTCAACCGGTTTCATTCGAGTTAACGACCATGTGCCGACAATTGCTGCAAATACAGTTGTCACTAAAGCCAGAAGGATCGGTTCAGTAAACGGTTGAAAATTGAATTTGATTATTATTTCTGGCAGACCAATAACATTATTGTATTCCTCAACAAAGCTGAATGTAATAACATATCCCAATGGAAAACTGAGTACAATACCTGCCCCCGTCATCAGGAGAGACATCTGGACATAATGCATCATTATGCTTTTTCGATCGGCACCCAATGAAAGAAAGAGACCGATCATCTGTTTTTGTGATTTGATTATCTTGGTTACTGTATCATAAATCACTGTTGCGGCAACGAAAAGCACAACTACACCAATGGCAATTGCGGTCTCTTCAAGAGCATCAACATCTGTTTGCATGGTTCGATAATCTGCCTCTTCCTTTCCTTCAATGATTGTTGCAGGGATACCGTTTTTCTTGAAGGTGGTTGAAAGATGGCTTTTGACGGAAGCAATATCCGAATGGTCTTTCAATTTAACTGCAATTTCATTGATCATGCCTTCTTTTTGGAATATTTTCTGAAGGGTGTCCATAGATATCCAAATTGGAGCAAATGAACCGGGTTCGGGTATTCCAGTCACCGGATTTACATTGTACTTGTATTCCGGAGAGAAAACAATCCCAACAACCTTTAATTCATATTGGGTGTTGTTGAATTTGAAATCTATAGAATCTCCGACATTGATTCCATTTGCATTTGCAAATGAACTAGTCAGAAGGATTTCATTTGATCCTTTTTGGAAGGCAGTACCTTCAAAATAATGAAACTTATTGACCGAGGGCTGATTTTCCACCAGATTTATTCCGGTTATCCTCGAAAAATAATTCTTCCCAGCAATCTCGATGACAATATCTTCTGCCAATCTGAAGCTGTATGCATCAACATTTTCCAATCCAGCACTAAAATTCTGGACTTGAACTTGGGGAATATCGCCCAAGAAGGAAATCCGAAAATCCTCATAATTCAATTTTTCCAGTTCGGAATCTCGGGATGCAAAAATACTATCTTGCATCAGAAGAAGACCCGCATATAGCGAGATGGCAAGAGCGAATGAAAAGATGACCACAAGAGCCTTCCATTTCATTCCAACGAGTTCTCTCAGGAGTTTTTTGTGCATCATGTTCATTGACATTCACCTCGTTCAATTCACAATAACTCCGTCATGAAGCTTTACCACCCTGTCTGCATAGCTTTCAAGGTTGGGATCATGGGAGATCAGAATGAAAGTGGTACCTAGATCTTTGTTAAGCTGTTTTAGAACCTCAATCACTTCTTTTCCAGTTTTGCTGTCAAGATTTCCTGTAATTTCATCTCCCAACACAAGAGGCGGTTCCTTCACCAATGCTCGTGCCAAAGCCACTCGTTGTTGTTGACCACCACTAAGCTGTGAAGGGAATTTGTCCATATGTTCCTCAAGACCAACCTTTTTGAGAATCTCTTGGCTTCTTTTTCTCATGTCCTTCTTATCTCCCGCCAACTCAAGCGAGAGAGCTACATTTTCCAATGCAGTAAGAGAGGGAATCAGATTATAGAATTGGAATACCCAACCGATCATTTTTGCCCGTACTTTGTTCAATTCCTTTTCTTTCATTTTGGACAAAGGTCTGCCTTTAAGGTAAACCTCACCAGAATCCGGTTTATCCAGTGCGCCAATCTGGTTCAACAAGGTCGTTTTTCCAGAACCTGAAGGGCCATAAATCAATACAATTTCTCCTTCCTCTATATCCAAATCAATCCCTTTTAGAACTTCTTGGATCTGATCTCCAGTCTTGAAAGACTTTCTAACGTTTTCAAGTTTCACAATTGTTTCCTTCGTTCATTCCACCTCCTTTGGAAGAAGTGACAAAGCAGCCTTAATGAAGCCCATAATCTTTGCATCGGTGTAATATTTAGGACGTAACCAAACGTGAATCACAAACCCATCTATCAAGGCAAGAAACACGTTCAATAGGTTTTCATCCGTGATCCCCAACTGTTCACCAAATGAGATGGTTTCCATAAACATCTCAGAAATGACGTTTTCCAATTCCAACGAAGCATCCTCATTGGTTATTGCAGTGGTCAATTGGAAAAGTAGCATCATCGACCCTTCGCGTTTTCGTGCATCTTTTGCTAAATGGAATAGAAAATCAGTCAACCTTTTTTGAGAATCTTCCCTCGTAAAATCAATGCTCAAAAAAGCATCAATTTCATCCTTCAGGATTTCCCCAATAACAGCAACCGCAAGATGATCCTTACTAGGGAAATGATGGTACAAGGTTCCTTTTGCAACACCAGCTTCTTTGATTATTTCGGTTGTTGAAACTCGGTGATAACCTTTTGTCAAGAACAGATGTTTGGCTGCATTGATTATCTGGACTTCACCAGCTGAACGCTTTGTCACTGAAAGGCAATCTCATTTGGATAATAAAAAGATATCGACCGACCAGTCGGTCGATTGTATGGTTTCAATCAAGAAATGATAAAAAAGAAAGGAAGGAGAGAAAAAATGAGATTGAAATTATCCAGATCCTTACTTCACTTTAATGGTATGAACTTCTCCTTCATAGGGTTTGACTGTCAGGGTCAAGATACCATTCACCATTGAGGCATCCACATCTTCTGGTCGGATGGGATACCTAAAGGTGAAGGTTCTCTTGAAGAACCTGTGATCATTCAATCCCTTGATCGTAAGTTCGTTTTCCTTGAGTTTAATTTCGACATCGTCCTTGCCTATTCCAGGCATCTCCGCAACGATGGTGTAGACATCAGTTTTCTCGTTGCGGGTAACGGTCACCCTCGGAACACGAAGTGGAGGTGTCCGAGTTGTAGGAGATGTGCTTTCAGTAGTCTGGATTTCTTGGGTCTCTCTCTTGGCAAGTTTGCTTTCACTCATTTGCATCACCTCTCCTTATTTGATTTTTACAATTTTCTCTTCAGGAGAGTGGACTTTAGCAGTAATGATCAGAAGTCCATTCTCCATGGTTGCATTCAAGGAATTCTGGTCAATGTCCTTGCCAAGGTAATATCTTGCGTTGAACTCCCTACCAAGTTCTTCATTCTTGGCATTGATGACCAAGTTGCCGTCAACAACCTTGATTGTGACATCCTCTTTGGTCATCCCAGGAAGTTCAACTTCAACAGTCCAAGTTTTGGTTTCTTCGTCATAGTAAGCATTGCTGAAGGGTTGATCCGTCCAAGGATCTTCCCAGTCAAAGTCTGTGAAAAATCGGAATGGCTTGAACATCTCTTCAAGAGTTCTTGCCAGCATTACAATCACCTCCACTGCTATGATATCAGTAGAGTAGTACCTATGATATAATAGCAACCCATGCAATTTATAATTTTCTATTGATGTCAACTAAAACATTTACCTGAACATCAATTTGCATAGGACAGCTGCTAGTCAACTTAAGAATGCTTACAAAAATCTGATGCAATAGCTTTTGAACCAACCCCCTAACAGTTCCCTTTTCAAGAAAGTTGCAGAACTAAATATAGTGATCCCAAACCAGAATGATACTTTCCCCATGATCGAAAACGTCATCTATTTGGACAATGCCACAATGAATCCAATTCCCAAAACAACGTTGAGAAGAATGCAGGAGGTAATGCAAAGATCAATTCCCTCGTATGATCTTAGCATCCATTCAATTTCAAGGGAGGCAGCAGACCTCCTTGAACAGGCAGAAGTTGAGATATGTAAATGGTTCGGGATGGAAGAAGGAAAAATTCAGTGGGCACCAAGTCGAGATTTTGCTACAAATCTTGCAATACGATCCATGGCGAAGAACAGAAAAGTATTCATGTCAATGTATGATGACTTGGCAATCCACGGATCAAGCATTGCAATGCAGCAGAAAACAGTCCTTGTCGATGAAAGAACCATGACTTGGGAGGAGGAGCTTGCAGAGAAAGGGGAGAATGAAGACATTGTTGTGATCAATCAAATTTCTCCGGCCCTTGGGACGGTAAGAGATATAAAGAAGATAATAGAGATTGCCAACGATCTCGGATTGAAAACGGTTGTGGATTTTTCATTCTCGGCAGGCCAATTCAACGTCAGTTCCTATTTGGATGAAGTTTCCGTTGCAATTATCGATGGAACAAAGGATCTTTTCGGACCTATGGGATCAACAATTCTCATTGACAACACGCAAATTGAAAGACCGATATTTATGGGAACAAGAAACATACTGTCCTATGCATCACCATCCGAATATCAAATCAACCGTAAGTCATTGGAATTAGGATTGCCCAATCTCCATTCGATCGTGGGTTTGGCCCAATCCATCCGTTTTCTAAGTGGAATTGGACGTCAAGCCATTGCAGACAAGAGGAATGAATTGGTTTCGAAATTGGAAGATGTCTTGACTGAAAGAAATGATCTCTTAAGACCGCATATATCCTATGGACAGGCCAATTTTACGGAAGAGAAATCGCCGATCCAAACCTTTTCTTTCCCAAAGGCTTCCGCTCACGATTTTGCCCTGATTAGTGATGAAATCTTCGGCCTGAAAGTAAGATCCGGACTTCTTTGTTCACATATCGCAATGAAAAAGCTTGGATGGAATGATGCAGTTCAAGTATCGACCCATTGCTACAATACACTTGAAGACATTGATTTCCTCCAAAAGGCAATGGATGAGTTCAAGATGTTTATGATTTAGTTGACGAAACCTTTTTTTTTGATAAAAAGATTAGTTCCACATGTTTTCGGCCCTCTTCATTGTTGACGGATCTGGAGTGCCCCTATTCCAGATGACAGGATCCAATCCATCAGCGGAAGAGGGATTTAGTGCTGAACCGTTTTTGCTTTCAGGGTTCCTTACAATAACCTCGTCTTTTCTTGAGGATTTGGAGCATGGTACCCCAACAGAATTCAAAACCGACAAGTATACATTCTTTGTCTATAAAGATCAAATATTGTTGACTGTGCTCGTTTCTCAAAATCTTGGCGCTATTGATTCCAAGTCTGTCATGTCCGCACTTGAAAAGATCCATGCGGAATTTGCGCTCACCTACATGAGCAAGTTCAAACCCGGACAAATAATTTCCATAAATCACTATGAACAAAAGTATTTTGAGAAAAGAGCAAAAGAGCTATTGAAGCAAGCTCTCTATCAAAATGGCGACAAGGCTGTCAAGAGGATAAAGGAAAGCTTATGGTGATACGGGTTCAAGAGGTGGACTAATTCCGAAACATGATAGTAAGAGCCATTAATTCAAGCAGGAAGGAGAAGTGAGCGGATGACGATCTATATCAAATATTGGGCAAATGGAACAATCGAGCTCATCTATATCAAGACTGGTTGGAGAAAGAAACGATATCATTTCCTGATTAATCCACAAGACGTAGCCCAAATCATTTCACCACAAGGAGAGATCAACTATGAAAGTGTGACACACATCATTGCTTTGGAGACCCCTTTTGCCAGTGAAGATTTTTATGAAAAGGTCGTCGAGATCTCCGAATGGCTAAATAAACCAATAATCACATCACAAGAAAGCTTTCCCGAATTGAGAAAAAGAGGGGTGCCGGTTAGCCAATTAAGGTCAATAGAAACATTGGAAGAGATTTTTCAAGAAATAGACTTGGTTCCGGTCAGATACACGAAAGCCAGGTTTGACCCAAAGAATGAGAGGGTAAAACCCACAGAACAGGCAAATAGCCAAGTTTTCGTGGATGAAATCCTTCCTGAAACAGTTGTTGGATTTGTTGGTCTTGCCTTACGTCCCTTTCAACTATTGACCAAATTCTTTTTTTCTGCCTTTAAGCGCCAAATCAATCCGTTGACGATCTTACCCCTGACCAAGACAAAAAGGAGAGAGAGAAAAACGAACAATCACCAAATACCGGAACGGCATGTCTTTTTGGATTGCCTCATCAATCGCATAAGAGTTTTGATTCCACTAGATTCAGTGGGAAAGGAGAATCTGCCCAAGGCCATTCTGCAGATCAATCCGGACATTGTGATATCATGGGATCTCAATCTATCGGAATTGTTCTCATTCCCTGAAGGACCTCACAAGCTGATTTTGTTAGATTCAAGTTATTTCAAGGAAGAACCCACTTTTATTCCCAGAACATTCAATAAGCATTTACCGTTTGATGTAATTCTAAGTGGAAAAAATCAATGGGTGGAACTAACCTGAGCCCAATTTGGTGCAGTTGCTTTGATTGCCTCTTCAATCACTGAGAAAGCCCAATCTATCTGTTCTTTGGTGATAATCAGAGGAGGTGCAAATCGGATGGTAGTTTCGTGAGTTTGCTTCGCCAAAAGCCCACGTTCCTTCATGGCAAGGACATACGGTTTTGCCTTGCCTGCCTCTTCGGTAAATTCAATTGCCAACAAGAGACCTTTACCCCGGACTTCCTTCACCACGTGTTTCGGAAGTGTCTTGAGTTTGGCCAAGAAATATTCACCTAGTTCAGCGGCCCTCTCGGGAAGCTTTTCTTCAACCAATACATCTATTGCTGCGGATCCAACTGCACAGGCAAGAGGATTTCCACCGAAGGTTGATCCATGAGATCCGCTTGTAAGAACACTCATGACATCCCGTGAACCCAATGTTGCAGAAATAGGCATTATTCCTCCACCAAGAGCCTTGCCGACCAAGACAATATCAGGCTTGATTCCTTCATGCATGAAGCAGAAAGGCTTTCCAGTCCGTCCAAACCCAGTTTGGATTTCGTCTGCAATAAGAAGAACATTGTTTTCCTTGCAGATCTCGGCAACTGCTTTCAGATACCCCTCAGGAGGAACGATGACACCAGCCTCCCCTTGGATCGGTTCTACCAAAAATGCAACAGTGTTGGGAGTGATAGCCTCCTTCAGTGCTTCAGCATCACCAAATGGAATTTTCTTGAATCCAGGTGTGGGAGGACCAAAATCGCCGTAAGTTTCCGGATCTGAAGAAAAACCGACAATGGTCGTTGTGCGTCCATGGAAATTGTTCTCACAGACTATGATTTCTGCCTTGTCTTTCTCAACACCCTTTACTCGGTATCCCCAACGCCTTGCCACCTTAATTCCCGTTTCGACAGCCTCAGCACCAGTATTCATTGGACAGGCCATTTCATAGCCCGCATATTCACATAACTTCTTCAGGAAGCTTCCCAACCGGTCGTTGAAGAATGCACGTGAAGTCAAGGTAAGCCGATGCAGTTGTTTTTCTGCTGCCTCGACGATTTTGGGATGACAGTGACCCTGATTGACTGCCGAATAAGCAGAAAGACAGTCCAAGTACTTCTTCCCTTCAACGTCATAGACATAAACCCCTTCCCCTTTCGAAAGGACGACAGGGATAGGTGTATAATTGGGAGATGCCCAAGTTCTCTCAAGTTCGATGTATTCTTCAGTTTTGCTACCCATAAGCACCTGACATGCCTTAGATAGTCTAGTATAAGAAATTTCCAATGGCTGTCTTCAACCGAAGCTGAATTTATTTGAATTCAGTATGTCCACAGTGCCCGCAGGTGAATCTGTCTTTGTGCTCAGCCATGAAGTAGCCCTCAC
>CAZYCQ010000002.1:0-1822 GCA_964645535.1 uncultured archaeon
CATGGCGGAGGACATCTACGGCATGAAGGGAAAGACACCGGTCTTCACATTGGATGAGGGACCGGGTGGACTGAAGCAACTTGAAGTTGAGGAACAGATGAAGAACAGCATTCGCAGGAGATCAGACCTTTCGGCAATTCTCAGGGAGATGGCACGAACGCTCAAGGCATCAAAAGGCAGGGTCAGTATGGACTTTTGGCGAGCCATTCAATGGCTTAGAGGTTGGATCTTCGGTCAAGGAGAGGATGAAAATGAATGAGAAGGAGATTGGAAAAGCCTTGGAAGAGGCACTGGAGATGCACGAACAACAGAGGGAGACCCTTGAGGGATTGAGAGACATGCTCCAAAAGGGATCGCCCCAATTGGTTCGCGCTTTGGAAACCATAGTTCGGCGGATTCAGGAAGACATTGAGAAAACGCATGAGGAAGTTGATCGTCATTTGGAGTTGCTGCATACCCATGTGGAGGAACTGGAAACGCTTGAGAAGACCAGGAACGAGTTGACCACCACCCATGCCACTATCATGGATAGGCTCAACAGTGAACTTGCAGAGGTGGTCGCAAGAATCGAGGAAGAGAAGAGCTCTGCCGGAAAATCCTATCATGAGGAACTTCATATGGTTGAACGGCTCATGGTGGAGAAGCGAGAGACAATCTACCAGTTGGATTTGAAGCTGGAAGAGGTCAGGCAGCGGCTCGAAGAGGAAATCGAATTGCTTTCGGAATTGAAGGAGGAACTTGAGGAACTTGGAAGTGAGCTGTCCAAGCCGGAGTTTCAGAAGATTCGTTCTACCTTGAAGAATCTGGTGGACAGAAGGTTCAGCATAGTCCTTGCAATGGCCAAGCTCTATCCAAAGGCACTTGAACTGGTGCCGGTCATGGAAAGCCTCAAGGCAGGATACTTCGCCGTTCTAGGGTTACTCTGAGAACCAATGCGCGAACATATACTGCAATTTCCATAGAACCCGTTTGTTGGAAAATCCCTTTAAGCAAGAAAAATAAGTAAGAAAACATGAAACCTCCCCAACTGGTGGCTGTGTTGAATCTTTCTCCGGAAAGCTTCTATGTTGGTTCAAGGGTCACGACTATGGTGGCAATTGAACGGATGAAACGGATGGTTCATGCAGAAGTGATTGACATCGGTGCCAAATCAACACGTCCGCCCCACCTATATGGGGGAGAGGAGAGCATAACAGAGGAAGAAGAAAAACGAAGGCTGAAAGCAGGCATTGAACGGATCGTGGCGGTAGCGGAGGAAGTGGGGAAGAAGTTGTCAATTGATACACAGAGTGCCAAGGTCGCCGAATTTGCACTTGAAAAAGGGTTCAGTGTTGTGAATGACATTTCCGGACTGAAAGGAGATGCCGCAATGGCAGAGGTAGTTGCCCGGTACGATGCGGAACTAGTGGTCATGGCGACAAAGAAACTTCCAGGTGATTGTCGGAACATGGATGAGGTGATGGAGGCATTGATGTCATCAGTGGAGATCGCATTGGATCATGGAGTGAAACGGGAACGGATCATGGTGGATCCGGGTTTTGGAGGCTGGCAGGGAAAGGGTTCGGAATGTGACATCGACATCATCAGGAATTTTGGAAGATTGCAGGAACTCAAGCTTCCGATTTATGCAGGAATCTCCCGCAAATCCACAATTTGGGCATTGGGAGGGGCAAAGGATCCAGTTGACCGGTTACCGGGCTCCCTTGCCATGAGCATCTGGCTGGCGCAGCAAGGGGTGGACTATTTACGGACGCATGATGTGGAGGAGACGTACCGTGCACTGAAAGTCTGGGAGCGGATTGTTTCATTGGACAGAGGAGGA
>CAZYCQ010000002.1:1922-46838 GCA_964645535.1 uncultured archaeon
CTTCTTTCACCACTTGTGTTCCTTGAGGTCATAACATCCGATCGATTGAAGGATCAGTTTCTCAGCCTTTTTCCAAAATTGGGTCTTGAGAATACCAGTATGTCAGATCCTGACGGGGACTCTTCAGATCAGCGTTTCGGATTCACTATTGATGTCTCCCATGAAGCAGACCGAACCTTGATGCGGAAGAAGACCATTTATTTCGGATATTTTCCGAAAAAGCCGCCAACCGATCCGAAAGGGGCAAGTACCATGATTTGGCTACATGCCTATCTTATCCTTGATGACGGTTCGGTGGGGGAAGAATGGATTGAAGCTATCCGCAAGGTGCAGAAGGATTGTAATGGAGACCCCTTGGGGATTCCTCCACTTTTGCAGTACCACCTGAAAGAACTTGACAAGGACACTTTGGCAAGGATCATTGAGGAAGTTCATCAGGCAGTGCTTGTGGCCTGAAATCTCATTCATCGTGTGTAGATTTGCGGTTTGGAACAGAAATTTGTCACATCCATGAATTTCCGGGATTGATAGTGGACATGATTTGGAATGAACTTCTCGGAAATTGAACAGGCAGAAACGGATTAGTGGGAACCCCTATTTCCCTTTGAGTTTCTGCAACAAAGGAAGCCTAGGTTGTTGAGAATTGGGGAAGAAAGGATTCGGAACTGCCAAATAGATTGCTAGTGCAACTCCCAGCAGGATGATTCGATCAAGGAGGTGTGTTATTACTGGAACTGGAATGCTGACACCAAATGACCTACCAAACAGCAATTGAACACGAAAAGGAAAATTGCCTAGTTCCTCTACCAAAAAGAAGATTGTCAAGATCCAGCCGGCAACAGCAGCCATTGTGGAATGGTTGCTGAGGAAAAGGACAACCAAGAACAGGGCAGTCCAGATCAGAAGGCTGAAGAGGAGCAACGCGGATGCCGTGAGGATGGCACCGTTGAAAATTGTTGTTCCAACCTCAAAGGTTCGGGAAAGTAAGAGGTATCCATACAAGAGGGCAGTTGAACCCAGATACACCATTGATGTGCCCATCATGGTCACCTTTCGGAACTCGGATCGCAAGGATACGTTGGAAACGTCGTGCCGCGATCCAAAATTTCCCTGTAGAAGAGTGAGGGCAAATTAACACCATCATGAATTCTGTGATGAAAAAGACATATTTAGGACGTAAAATTTATTATTTGAGGAAGAAGGAAACCTTTGATGAGAAAGGTTGAGATCCTAGGTTTAGCTGTGATTTTGGTGCTTGCTCCAGTTGGATTTCTGCCTTTTTTTCTTCCGTCTCAGCAGGACTTCCACCAATCTTTAGATCTGCACCTTGGCAATTCCTATTTTGACAAAGCGGTAGCAGATGGTGATAATCTCTTTGTTGTTGACTATGGGGACATTGAAGTATATCAGCTGCAGGAAGGCAGTGCCCTATACCGAATGGGCAGGATCTATCGTACGGCTCCGGGGTTATCTTCCATTTTCCATACAGAGAAGTACTTGATCGTCTACAGCAGACCGGAACAAGTAGTCCAGATCCTATCGAAACCACAGGATATTGCCTCAACAGATGAACTGGGAGTTTTGCTGACCTACAGGTTACCGGAAAATTTTTCTTTCAAGGGGTTTTTTGCTTGGAACACCTCTCTCATTGTTTATGGAAGTGGAATCATTCTCTTTTCAATTGGAACCTTTCCGGAAAAGTACTCAGATTATGAACCTCAATTTTTCGAAATACGTGAATTCAATTCAACTACCTTGATTGGCACCACCCCGGAGGGAATTGTTCTCTTTCCGAAAACGGATGTGGCAGAGAGAAAGCTGTATCCCCTTTCAGTTGAACCAGATGCAAGAATGATCGTGAACGGATCGAAGATCCATCTCTTCCAAGGAAGCACTCATCTGAGGTACGATCTGACCACAGGCTCAGTGGTGCATGAGCAATTTCCACCGATCTCCTTGATTATTGAATACGAATCTGAGGCCTTTGCCGTAGCAGAGGATCAGATCTACAGAATGAATGAGGGTTATACCCTTGGGGAAGCCATCAGATTGAATATTCAGATTTCCCAGATAAATGATTATGCCTTACTTGGAGGGCGGTTATTTCTTACCCTCGGTTTTTCAGGAATGATCGAGGTAGGTCAGGAGAACGATCGCCAATGGGAAATTTTGGGGAGATGGGACAATCTGTCGAGCAATGTCAAGTTCGTGGGCTATCTGGAGAGGGAAGGGACAGGATATGGGTATGCCATATCTGAATGGGACAGTATTGTTTACTTCCGCACTGACGAGGAAACTTATGAGCAATTGGCCGACTATTACCCATTTGGTAAAGAGCCGCCATACCGAAATCTCCCTTGGCCGTATGAAATATTTTCGGTGGCTTCAGCAGGTTCTGACCTGCTGGTTTCCAACTCATCGGCACTCACCATTTTTCAGATATCCAAGCAAGGAAGTCTCGATCCTATAACCAGTTCTTCAGAAATCCATGGAAGAGGAATCTCAGTAAACGGAAGTTTCTTTTCCATTGCCAATGACACCCACTTAATGCTAGCGGAATATTCCGATGGAAAAGTATCGTTAAAGAGTGCCTTTCCTTTCGATAATGTGCAGGACACCTTTTTCACTGGAACGGAAGTGTTTGCATCAAATGGGACAACAATATTGCAGTTTGAGGTAAAAGGAAGTCAATTGAGACCTCCTAAAGTTGTGAGTGAGGTGAACCTCCTTCAAGAAATCTCTGATATCTATGTTATAAGGGGAACGATTGTCTTGACGGGAACGGGGGGGATTATAGAAGTCCATTCGATTTCAGATGGGACTTTGGTAGCAACTGCAGGGGAAAACAAGACAGGCAACAGAATCCTCGTTGTCCCTGAGATCGCATTTTTTGTGGCAGGAAGTGATGGCATCTATGGCTTTCCCCTTCAAGGTTATCCCACCTTGACTCCAACAGTCTATGACAGATTGGTGTTTAGAGATTTCTCAACTTTGGAGAATTCTAGGAGGTTCATTGGGGCGTCAGGAGGAAAAGCCGAAATCATAACTTTTGAAAAGGAGGTTTCTTACTTTAGGGGTCAAAAAATCTTTTTTTTCTACTTTCCAATTGCCTTGACTGCCCCCGTGATCATTATTGCCCACAGTCTCAGATCGAGGCAAAAAAGATTGATCTCTGAGGAAATTCAAAGAATAAATGACTACTTCGTGGACTAAGGTTCCGGTTTAAATAATCATGAACACAATTTTCTGCAGGGACCAGACCGGCATGCAGGTATCCTTAACAGAATTGACTTAGGGTTGGGCAAGTTTGTGGGTGATGAGGTTGGTTGATCTAAAATGTTAAGACCTTGGGCGATATAAGCAACATGTGAACCTCTACCGGTCTTGGTATCGCCATTTCATCAGTCATCTTCCGGAAAGGATGGTGGAGATGGGGGGTGGTCCGTTCTTCTCATTCATTTCCCATTTTGTAAGCCTTCCAGACCCAATGCCGGTAGAGGTGGGGAACTTGAAGTTCGAGTACCCCGTGGGCATGCCCAGCGGCTGGATCGATGACCTGCACAAGCTCAGGACGGCACACAGGATGGGGGTGGGCATTCCCATCATCAAGACAGTCACGGTTCAGCCAAGGAAGGGAAACCCCCGACCAAGAATCCTGAGAGGAGAAAACTACCTTATCAATTCCATGGGTCTGCCGAACAAGGGCATGCAGTGGTGGAAGGAGAGATTGCAAGGAATGAAGAGAGATCGGCCATTGCTGCTGAGCATCCGTGGAGAAACTGAGGAGGAATGGGAACAACTGGTGGAAGAGTTTGATTCCAAGGTGGATCTGATTGAGCTGAACTTCTCCTGCCCCAATACAGAGGGAGGGGTCATGGACGTGGAAGAATCGGTACGGATACTTGAAGGTGTCTTGGGGCTTTCCGACAAGCTGTGGCTAAAGCTAAGTCCTGAATTTTCTGCAAGGGAGAATCTTGAGTTGGTGAAAAGGGTCTCTACTTCTATTCAGGGAGTGACACTCATCAATACGGTTCCGGTAAAGGATGAACGGCTGGGGAATCCGCGGAAAGTCGGGGGACTGAGCGGTCTTCCCATTCTTGAGCGGCTGAAGGATCAACTGGCGGTATTCAGGAAGGAGTTTCCTGCATTCAGTGACCTTCCGATCTTTGCCACGGGAGGAATCACCCCCGATACAGCGGTAGAGATATTGAGGGAATTCAGGGCAATTCCCTTCATGCTGACAAGTTTCTTGATGGAAGGCCCTTGGACATACGTAAGGGCAACGGAGAGGGTTCGGGGGGAGTTAGGTGAGGGAAGTCTTGCGGACTTACTGGACTGATAAGACCAACAGCTATAAGAACAATTGATTGAGCATTTTGTGTATGCAGAAGAAGATTGCCATCATTGGGGTACCGCAAGATCTGGGAGCATCACGGAGGGGAGTGGACATGGGACCTTCAGCCATGAGGTTGGCGGGATTGGAAAGCCGTTTGAAGTCTTTGGGACATGAGGTGATTGATTGGGGGAACATTACCTGCCATGATATTGACGAGCACACAGAGGGTTATCAGATGGATGAAAGACTCAGGTTTCTGCCATTCATTGCGGACATGGCACAACATCTGAAAGAAGCAGTGGAACGGGCGGTAGGCATGGGATATTTTCCGCTTGTGTTGGGAGGGGACCATTCCATTAGCATCGGAACCATGGCAGGCATGAAAAAGTTGCATGGAGGAAGAACCGGCATTATTTGGGTGGATGCACATGGCGACTTCAACACTCCTGAGACCACACCTAGCGGCAACATTCATGGGATGCCATTTGCGGTGACTGCCGGGTTTGGGGTGAAGGAACTGACGCAGATAGGTCCTTCTCCGACCATTTCATTGGAAAATGCAGTTCTTTTCGGTGCAAGGGATCTGGATCCGGGAGAGATTGGGAATCTTAAGAAGGCGGGAGTGAAGGTGATCACCATGTCCGATATTGACAGGGACGGTATTCTGCGGGCATCAACAGAGGCGATTAGTCATGCAACCAAGGGAGTCGACCACCTTCACGTGTCGTTCGACATCGATTCGGTTGATCCATTCGAAGCGCCGGGTACGGGCACACCGGTTTCTGGGGGACTGACTTATCGGGAGGCACATTTCTTCCTTGAGATGGTGGCAGACACTAACAAGCTCAGTTCTTTTGAGATGGTTGAGGTAAACCCGATCTTGGATACCCGCAACAAGACGGCAAATTTAGCTGTGGGGTTGATCCTATCCGCCATGGGTAAAAAGATCTGGTGATTGCCGCTTGGGAAAACTAATTGAGTGGCTTCAATTCTCATAGGATATATGAAATTACCAGAATTTGAGTTATTTGCACATACTGGCGAGAAGATCACGAACAAGGATCTCTTGGGAAAGAAGGTCGTCCTTTTCTCCTATCCAGCAGCATTTACACCAGGATGCACCAAGGAAGTATGTGCCATTGAATCAGGGATAGACAAGATTCGGAAGAGAGGGGTTGAAGTGTATGGGATTTCGACTGATGATGTGGAAAAGAACCGGCAATTTGCCGAAAAATACGGCTTGGAATATCCATTGCTGTGCGATCCGGATCACACCCTACTGGAGAAATTGGATATGTATGGAAAAAAGACACTTTACGGCAAAAAGGTGGTTGGTGTCAAGAGGTATATCCATTTTTTTGACGAGGAAGGGAACCTTGTAAAGACCATCAAGGGAGTGAGAACGGCTTCAGCAGATGAGCAGATTCTCAAGGTTCTTGATGAGCTTGGGTGGTAGGAAGCGAATCCTTTTGGAAGGGGAGTCAAAAGACAAATCATGAAGATCTACACAGGAAAGGGTGACGAGGGACGAACCTCTCTTTTTGGGGGGGAAAGGGTATGGAAGGACAATGTACGAGTGGATGCCTACGGTACGGTGGATGAGCTGAACAGCCATTTGGGTTATGCAATTTCACTGATGGAGGGAAAAGATGAGTTTGAAGAGATGAAGGAGGAGATGGTTCGCATCCAATCCGATCTTTTCGATCTTGGTTCAGCTCTTGCCACCTCGGGCGGCACGGTTGACCTTTCAGAACGTATATCGGAGTTGGAAAGGCAGATCGACAGGGTCAGCGACAAACTTCCCCCATTACGGTCATTCATTCTGCCGGGAGGAACAAGCATCGCTTCGTCCCTGCATATATGCAGGACTGTCACAAGACGAGCAGAACGGAAGGTTGTCGCGCTTGCACAAGGGGAGGGGGTTGATCCGGGGATCTTGCAGTATCTGAATCGTTTATCAGACCTGCTCTTTGTCTGGGCTCGTCTTGCCAACCAGTTGGCAGGTCGGGAGGATATTGCATGGTCATCAAGACAGTAATTCAAAACGCATAAATAGAAGGTTGTTTTGAGTTAGGTTAATGTCATCCGGAATTACCTCAAAGGATGAGCATTATGAAGAATTCCATTCGGTCTTCATTGAGGAATTCAAGAATATGCTGGACACCTATTCGCAGGCTCTAAGGAAATTGAGGAATATTGAGCCAAAGGAGACTCGCCTTGAAGGATTTCGGGACATTTTCCGCATCTATCACACCATCAAGGGGACAGCTGGCTATTTCCAAGATTACCAGAAGCTATCGGAGTTCGCTGCCACGTATTGCGAATTATTCAGGAATGTCGAGAACAATGATATTGATGAGCTGGAATTGATCAATTGGGCAAGGAAGGGGTTTACACAACTTTCATCCTCCTTCTTTGCCATCCGCAGGGGAGGAAGTGTCAATGCCTACAGATATATCCTCCCGCCCATAAACTAGAACGTTGAGCCGTAAATCAGTCAGTCAATGACAAAACCGAGTGTTTCAAGTTCCTTTTTCAGGTGTGGTCTTCGACCTTGACTGAATCTGGTAGCGATGATTCCAGACCAAGCTGCTTTTGGACTATTTCTCCCTGTTGAACGATAGTATTCATAGAGGATATCATCGTAATCCTTGATGTGCTGCTCTAGACCATCTGTGGAATAGGTTTCATGATGGATGACCGCTTCCTTGGGCAATCTGGGTTTCTGAGGCTTGACACGATCCCAATCGGGCCAGCCTATGCCAAGTCCGAATACGGCATATACACCACTGGCAAGACCAAGGAACTTAGCCACTTCAATAGGATTGTTGCGGATTCCGCCTACCATGGTGGTACCAAGTCCCATGGATTCTGCCGCAAGACTGAGGGACATTCCCACAAGTGCGGCATCGACAGATGCAACAAGGAAATTCTCGAAGTTTTTGGCCAATTCCTTTCCGTGAAGTTCAGTGGCCTTTTGAAGGCGATAGGTATCTGCACAGATGGCGATGAACGCCCCAGCACTTTCGATCCATTTCTGATTGCCTGCTAGAGCCGCAATGCGTTTGAGCCGTTGACGATCCTTTACAACAATGAATGAATAGGCCTGCATGTTGCTGCTGGTTGGAGATCTTCGGGCATTGTCAATAAGTTTCAGGAGAAGCTCGTCATCAAGTGGTTTGTCAATGAATTCTCGGATGCTGACATGATCCTGTAAGGTTTCGATGACGGATTTCATAATTGAATCGAAAGAGAGGATTTCTTTAGGTTTAGTGTCCGACTAGTCCAGTCTTTTGAGGAATTCCTCATCAAAGTAGCCAAGTTTCGGGAAATGTTTTATGATGGTGATCATTGCTGGGTTCTCCTCAAGACAGGAGTGAATGGATGCCAGCGCACCGTCCATATCTTCCACGGAGTATTGGAAAGCGGCAAGATTCAACCACAGTTCATCCTTTTTGCCGTCATAGGAGACAATGGTCTCCTTGATTTTTGCGATGGCTTCCTCTACGGAGAGGTTCTCCTTTGAGAAGGATTGTTGAATTCGAAAGATTTCCTGATTGACTTCGATGATTCCCAATAACCGGGAAAGTTCCTCGATCGGTTCAGGATGATCCTCGACTCGTAATTCAATCTTGCGGGAGCCATATCCTGCACGTCCCTCACCCTCCTTTTCGATAATAAGTGCAGCACTCTGCTTGCCGCGAGCATCCCCTCCAGCTTTCTGTCCTGCCTGAAGGGCAGCCACCAACCGTCTTGCCAAGGATCCGTCGGTATTGAGAAAAGCCCGTTCCATCTCTTCAATCACCTCAGATCCTGTGAGGATGTTGCCCTGAATGGCGTAGCCCTTGCCTGTCCGTCCGCCTGCCCATGGGATACAGTTCTCTCCAGTGTATGAATGTGATCGTCCCTGTGCATCAACAATACCCACTTGTCTCAAGTCAAGCCTTGTGTCGATCTTCTTGAATTCTTCAATGACCTCTCCTGGGGAAAGACCATCTTCGAGCAGTTCCAGCCCTTTGGGTCCAAGTGAGACATTGACTAACGATTGGGTGGCAACAGCTCCCACACCCGCCTTCGCCCATGGTACGAGCGACCCCACGCTGAATGCCTTGGATTCCACGGCAATACCAAGTTCACCAGTTTCAGGATCCAATGCAACGATGGAGAAGGTAGAAGCGAGTTCATCATCCATAGTGAACCGATGAATATCCTGCATAAAAGCGTATTGCAATCCCTAGAGTTTATGGGTCAGGTTCAGAAAATCGTAGCAGATCGCGATAGGTGAGTGCAAGGTGGACCACGGTTACCATTTTAGACCTCGTTCTTCAACCATTAAGTCAGGGAATACAGAGGGAGTAACCAATACCTTAATAGGGATTGAATTCGAGGGTTCCACAATGACACTTACAGGGTACCATCAGCAGGCCCATTTCAAGGCAAATGAGTTGGAGCTCTATTACAACATGGCACCACCTAAGGGGTTTCCCAAATGCCATCATATCGCCTTGCTTTTCTGCTCGAAAGGAGATCAACTCCAACCAGAAGAGTGCAGAACGGTACAGAATTGCCAACTTCTCAAGTTCAAGGATCAGTTGTTCAGGAAACACGGCATCCATGGTCCCACACTCCTGAAGGTGGATAAGATTCTCAGGGAAATGAAGACCGAGAAACGAGAATAGGTCGATGACTTAAATACGGGACATGATTACAAATAAGATATGGATCTCGTTGAAAAGCTGAGGGAGCATTTGGAAAATGGGAAAGACTGGGAGAAACTTAAGACACCCATAGAGGGAGTCTATGTGGTAAAAATGCCGGCAAAGGGGAAATTGCCTGCAAAGTTGGCAATCGAGGTGAACCCTGCCGGCAAACGGAAGGGGCTCTATCTAGTTAATACCGAGCAATTCAAGGCATTCCTGCATGCCCTGTCCCATGAGAAACTTCCAAGCCTTTTCGAGGCAATAGATGACGTCAATGGAGTAGAAACCAGGGAAGAGAGTTCCTCGGATGTTGTAGGTGAACTGGACTTTTAAGGGATTTCTGCCACCCAGACCACGGAATGTCCATCCTTTTCGGAAGAGGGTGACTGATCAAATCCGCCAAATGTATGCAAGATCTTGAAACCAAGTTTTGTAAGCAGTGCTTCCATTTCACGGAAAGTGAACATATAGAGAGGAGAAGACGACTGCTGGAGATAATTAAGACTTTCTGTGTCGATGAAATTGACTCGGAGTTCAGCATTATGGGATTGGTTAGTGACAGGTACCATGATTCTTTGGACAAGGGTTTTCTGATTCAGCCTTCGTAGGGGAATGTAATGCAGATCTCTTGGTCGGTTGATGGTATGCATGACCAAACGTCCACCATGTTTGAGAAGCGTATGTACATTTGTCAGCAGATTGGTGGCAGCTTCAAGGGAAGCCATGTTGGCAATGGCATTTCCTAGCAGGATAGCTCCGTCGAAACTAGCAGGATAGCCGGATTCTTCAAGACGGTTCTTCAAACCGGGGAGAGTAAGATCCTCTACCATGAAAATTGCAGAAGAACCTTCTTTCTCTGCCAATCGCTTGGCAATGGAGATCATTGCCTCAGAAACATCGATACCAAGGCATTCATAACCTACATTCTGAAGTGCAAGGCTATGACGTCCCGAGGCACAGGCGAGATCAAGTATCCTTCCTTTTGGCAGAAAGGATTCAAGCAGGGGAAGTTCTCGTTCCAGTCGTGTTTTCCAATTGATCATTCGGTCATATTTCTCTGCCCGATCAAATTCTTCCTGATTCATCAACGTCCACATTTTTCAGGACTATTTCAGGATTGGGGAATCCCTAAAAGAGGTATGAAAGGAGATTCTTTTCCAAGAGTCCAAGAGTATCAACGAAATGAATGATCATGATAAGAGAATGAAAAGTAAGCAAGAAGAACATTATCCAACTGCCTCGTCCATTCAACCGGATTTCACCGACATGAAGGTTGTTGTTCCTGAAATCGATGAAAATCCTGCTGAAGAGGTAAGTGCTGAAGAAGACAATAAGATGGACGATGTTGGCAGTGATGTCTGCTTTGGGAATGAAGGCAAGCTTGAGGAAGAATTCAAGGAAAAGAAGAAGAAAGATGGGAACCCAGTAGAACCTCCGTTTCCTAGAGATACTGATGGTCATGCCTATGGTTCCCCAAATGCCGACGGATGAGCCGAGAAAAAACCGCTGATGGAGAATTCCAAAACTCAGGAGGTCGGTCACGGGTTTGATTACAAAGAACAAAAGGGGACTCAGGATAATGGGGGAGAGGATGGCCGTCACAAAGAAGGTGGCAAGGGCAAAACGAGTACTGGTTCCCTTTTCCAAACCAGCCATATAGAAGAGCATGAGAAATCCCGAATAACCATAATGAACCAAAGCGAAATGGATCAGGTAGAAGGTCAGAACCTGCCATTGCCATTCAAACTTTCCCGTAAGGGTGAATGCTTCAAGAGTTGAGGTGGAGACAATCCAAGTATCCATACGATAGGTCGTAGGCTCAGTCAATCGATGGCCATCAAAGAGAAGCAGGCCTATAAGGTAGAAGGAAAGAAGGAGAAGGAAAGTGCCGGTAGCCTTACGTTGCTGCCATTCAGAGACATCGTAGACAAGCCTTCGCATAACAGTTGCCAGAGAGGACAATTATTTAAGTATTACAGCATCAGGAATCCAGATCAAGAGCTTTTCTCAATCCCTTGTCTTTTGACACCCGCCAGATCTTAGAATCGAGGTAATAGTGTTGCATGGCCCAACCGAGAAGGAAGGAAGCAAACACCTTCTGACCAAGATTAAGCTGATCCGGATGGCGGATTCCAGCCATCATGCCAATGGAATTGAAAAGCAGTCCATCAAGTGCCAGACCTGTCGTTGTTTCAATAAATTCAATAAAAGGCCCTCTATAGAGAAGGAAGGTGAAAACAAGACCAAAAAGGAAATAGATGAGGACATTCCTGAAAAGGAAACGAGTTATGCGGTATTTTGGACTAGGAGTGTATTTCTTTTTGGCGAACTCGTAGACAATGACATGGTACTGGATGTTATGGCCGACAGTTACGATTGGAGTGACAAACACAACCAAGATTGGATTGGAAAAGGCAATGAGATGGAGGGGGACAATCAATCCCATATAAAGAAGCTTGGATCCATTCAGCAAACTTCCTTTGCGATAAAGATGGATCTGCACAGCAAGATATCCGAGAATGACAAGCAGGTAAGTCATCCATAAGATCGGATAGAGAATGCCTCCAATGCTAAGCCCTCCGGGAAAGATAGGAGTTCGAAGACCGAGATCGATTGATTCGAAACCGGGAGTCTTGTAGAAGTAGGTACTTGTCATGAAGATGAGCAGGGGCAAGTAAAGGCTAAGATTGAAGAACCATGTGTCGATCCTGTCAGAGAAATGACCAAAATCATTGGCTTTGCGTTTATAGAGGCGGAAGAAGCCCCAATGTTGGCGAACAACATGGTAATATGCCCAGAGCCTGAAGAAGACAAGGAACACAATTGAGCCAAGCACCAATGTTTCAGGACTGAAATCTACCCCAACAGATGCAACCAGATATGGTCCAACGATCATGATGGAGCCAACAAGGAACCAACCCCAAGATTTGATCAGTACCCCTTTCCGTTGTCTCCATTCATCTGGATCAAAGAAGGTGCGAGCTAGTGTTCCCCAAAGATGAGGGGCATCCAACAGGAAAGCCCATGAAAAAACAACGAGTAGTTCAAGGGTTAGAGGGAGATTCAGTCCTGCAATGGATAGGGTTGCAAAGGCATCTTTCAGGGGATCATGCAGTAGTCTGATGGCCATGAGGATGAGAAGAACATAGATCCATCCAACAATGGCAGATCCGATATAATAGGTCAAATCTCGATTTCGAGAAAGCAACCAGTTGAATTGGATTCTTTGTGATGCAGTTGCCATGTTTCCCTGTAAAAGCTTACACCAGATAAACTTTTTTTGAAGAAGAAAACATAACCGAATTTCGTCAATTCAGCCGGACATTGTGCAGAAAAATTATATAGAAAGACACATTGATGCGGACATGGTGTTGAAAGAGCAGGCTCAAGGGCGCAGAGGGCATCGCCAAGACATTGAGGCCTTCCAGCGTTTTCCATGGGCGAAGGCAATTCTTGGAGGGTCATGGACTGTTTTTTGGTTGGTGGCAACCATTACAATGGAAGCGATTGACATACTTTTTCCGTTTTTGCTAATGCTGGGAGGGGTGGTTTTCCTCATTGTACTCATTATTGCTTCTGATGAGGCAGTAATTGACATTGCCCTAGATCCAGCAGAGAAAAAATCGAAAACAAAGGAAGAATGAAAGATTATTGCTAAGCGACACCTTTTAACTTGACGGGGCAAACTGCCTACGTGAGAAGCATTCAGGCAAGAAGCATTCGATCGACCAAGATTGTCGGATTTGGCGAATCTGTGTTCGAGGAACTGATCAACTCCTTAGAAGCGGAAGGAATTGAATTTACCGAAGGGGACGTTCTTGTTATTGCCTCGAAAGTGGTAGCCATGGAGCAGAAGGCTGCGGTTCGGTTGGAAGAGGTTGTACCCAGTGCACGGGCGATAGAGCTTGGTGAACAGGCAAAACTGGATCCACGGGTAGCGCAACTGGTGATTGAAGAATCAGGAGGTGAGATCTATGGAAGTGTCCCGAAGGCCATTCTGGCGAAGACTCGGTTCGGGATCAGCGCAAATGCAGGCATCGACCTAAGCAACGCTCCAACCGGATGGGCACTCCTGCTACCTCGCGAACCAGATGAGTATGCAGAGCGGTTCAGGCAACAGATTCATGAACGGTTCGGGATTGACATACCAGTCATCATTGCCGATTCTAGGACGATCCCCTTAAGAAGGGGAACAACAGGCATCGCCATAGGTCTTTCAGGAATGGATCCGGTCATTGATGAGAGAGGGCAGGAGGATCTTTACGGGTATGAAATGCAGATAACCACAAGGGCGGTAGCAGACAATCTGGCTACAGTGGCCAATCTGTTGATGGGAGAGACCAATGAGCGAACCCCCTTTGCTATCATTTCCGGAGCGGATTTCATTAGAAGTGAAAAAGCGACGTTGCGTTCGACATTGATGCCATCGGATCAATGCATCTATTTTGCGCCGTTCATGAAACTTTACAGGAAATCTCAATCCTGATCCAAGGGTTCGTTGCAAACGGCACAGAATGTGCGATGCGATGCATTGAAGGAACCACAGGAAGGGCAGAGAATTGGATCACTGTCAGAAAGCAGGATTTCCTTTGCCCTTTCAGAAAGAACTGGATGAATTGGAGAACTGTCCGCAGGGGGTTCAGGTTTGAAACGCCGTATCCCTAATAGAAGAAGTGGAAGAAGAGAAGCCCATCCGAGAAGTATCGAAACATAAAGGCTTATGAAAAAAGGGAGACCCAATCCGAAAAGGACGAGGAAGATAAGTCCTGCAAGAGGGATTCCTATTAAAATGCCAATTGGAAAGATGGCAAAACCGAGTAGAATACCTATGAGGGCACCTGCCATCAAATCCAACCCTACGGAGACGATTACGGCTTTTCCATCCGAATTGAATTTCCATGCCAAGATCATCCCAGAGAGGGTATCTTTGAGTCCAGTCAGTCCACCAAGCCTTTTTGTGGCGACCACTAGGGGAATGGAAGCGAGGAATGCCGCAATGGCAAGTACACCAAATGGTGAGACAAGCAATTTGATGGAAAGGGGAAGAAGGAGGACATCAGATGTTTCCAAGGATAGCATGAGTTGCCGTTCCAAGGTCTGGACAAGAAGAAAATATGCCAATATAATCCATGACAGAAGGTAGCTGTCTACAAGGAAGGTGTCATCTTCTGATTCAAAAAGAGGGGGAAGGCAATATTTGAGCAGTTTGCCAAACCTGATGGGTTCCACAAGCCAATTCGGAGGGAAGATGTAAAAACTCTCTTGGATCGGTTCATTTTTTTGATTGAAAGAAGGGAAAGGGTTGAAATTCGTGTGTGTTTTTGGGGATTGACAGAGGAATCTATTTGAATTGATGATTTTACAGGAAAGTCATGAGTGAGCCTTTTGATGCCATTGTGGTTGGAGGTGGACCGGCAGGGGTCATGAGTGCCTACACCCTTGCCAAATACGGCCATAAGGTAGTACTGGTTGACAAGAAATCACATGAGCAAATTGGGAATAAGACCTGTGGAGATGCCCTTGACAAAAGCAGTGTCCTGATGCTGAACCAAGCACTTGATTTGCCGTTACCACAAGGTGATGAAGTCTCTGACGTCCTTGATACAATGACTGTCGCCACAGAAAAGGGAAAGATCAGTCTCGAGGCACCAGGATACACCGTGGATCGGCATATTTTTGGTCAACGGTTACTCCATGAAGCAGAGGAATTGGGAGTGGAAGTTATCGATTCTGCGCCTGTAAGAGGTGTAATTATTGAGGACGGATATGTCAGAGGTGTGAAATACAAGAAAGGGTCTCAAGACCATGAAGTCAGGGGAAAGGTGGTCATTGACTGCTCCGGCACTTGGGCAGCCGTCCGGCGAAACCTCCCCGAGGGGTTTTCGGAGGGGTTGCAGCGGGAAATCCCGGACAACCACATTGCGGCCAGCTATCGTGAAATCATCAGGCTCAAAAAAGATCATGAGTTTCCACATGAGATTTACTTATACTATGATCGAGACATCCCCTCCCCCGGATATATTTGGTACTTCACCAAGGGCCCGAAACGGCTTAATGTGGGCACAGGCTGGTTGAAGTCGGACAACAAGGTGATTAAGGGAAGCATGAAGCAGATATTCAAGGATGCCCTTCATAAGGTATACAGTCCAGAGGACTATGAAGTGGAGGTTACTGGAGGAGGGCAGATTCCTATCAGACCTCCATTTGATTGCCTCACCTTCAATGGGGGAATGGTTGTGGGAGATGCAGGGTGCCTTGTTGATCCCACTACAGCAGAGGGACATGGACCTGCCTTAATGGGAGGATATTATGCAGGCCTTACCGTAAGTGAGGCGTTGGCAAAAGGAGATGTCTCCCGCGAGGGATTATGGGGCTATAATTCATTGGTCATGGGCCATTTTGGGGCAAGACATGCAATGTCATATGTGGTATTGAAATACCTGAGAAAAATCGGTCCGAAGGGGATTGAAACAATCATTGCTCGCCAGTTTCTCACAGAAGAGGAACTGATAGCCATTTTTATGGGAAAGGAAGTTTCCTTTGGTTTGGGAGCCATCATAAAAAAGATGATTCGGATCTTTCCGCATTGGAGCCTTCCCTTGGTGCTCCGCAAGATGGTCGATGAAGTGATTGCCATGCGTGATCACTACATGACCTATCCTTCCAATCCAGAGGATCTGGCTAAATGGAGAGAACGGAGGAATGAGATACTAGGAGAGGATTTGTAAGTGGATGGTTGGCTCGTATCCATCAATGTGAAACCGAAGGATGCAACAGAAGTGGGAATCCCGAAACAGAGCATTGAGGTAGCACAGGTAACTGAGTGGGGTGTGGAAAATGATTTCAACTACTATCGATTTTATTCCAAGGGGAACACCAAGGATAGAGCAGTCCTCATCCTGACCAAGGAGATAATTGATGATCTGAATAGAGAAGGGTGGCCAGTGGGGATCGGTCATTTGGGAGAGAACTTGACCCTTGAATCCGTTCAATCTTCAGAGCTAGATGTGGGCACTGAATTATGCGTGGGAGAAGTGCAGCTTCAGATAACTGAATTGTGCCAGCCATGCAGGACATTGGCAAATCTGAATTATGTGGGGCAGGAACGGGTAGATGAGTTCATCACGACGCTCAAGGGCAGGCGAGGATGGTACGCGAGAGTCCTACGTCCAGGCAAGATCAGGAAAGGAGACCCAGTCAGGCGAAAATAATAAACCAAATCCTTTTTACGGAAGAGGCTCTCAAAAAAGGTGTGAGCAATCCCGATGCCCCCCTTTTCCCTGATGCCTTTGTGATCGAGCACAAATATGACTATATCAAGAAGGAAGGTAAGTACAAGGATGCGGCAAGGTATGAACAGCAGAACGAGAATCTCTGTACAATCTGCTCGATTGTCGAAAAGGATCCTCAAGTACCCTCGTATGAGATCTATAGGACGAAGAATTTCATTGTTTTTTTGAATCTGTTCCCCTATACTTCAGGACATACCCTGATCTCACCGATCAAGCACTTTGAAGCATTTGAGGAGCTACCCGAAGATCTGAAGAAAGAATTCGCAACTGAAGTTGGAAGAACCATTGAGCTTGTCAAATTGGGAACAAAGACAGATTCGATCAATGTAGGATGGAATCAGGGCCCTCATGCAGGGGGATCGATCAAGCATTTCCATGCCCATGTGGTTCCTCGATTCCCAAGAGAGCTCAATTTCATAGAAATCATCGCCCATTCCCGCCCAATGATACTTTCTTTGGAGAAGGTTCAAGCCATATACCGCCAGAAGGTACAGGAATTAAGTGACACTACCGGTATAGTCGTGGAGTAATCCCCGTAATTATGAGTCAATTGAGCATCCTGTCTTGATATGGTTGACCCAATAACCCTCACCCTCACA
Source organism: uncultured archaeon (assembly GCA_964645535.1). Taxonomy (GTDB): domain Archaea; phylum Asgardarchaeota; class Heimdallarchaeia; order Heimdallarchaeales; family Kariarchaeaceae; genus WAKA01. Next base: position 18,850 of record CAZYCQ010000002.1, read on the forward strand.
GTTTCAAGTGGTGTTGCAGGTCTATTGATAGGTAAGGTTACAAATCGGAAAAAAGAGGCAAAACCGTCTCCACTTCAAGAGGTAAAGGAGGAAAAAAAACCCTCGACGAGATTGAACTTCATTTCAATCACGGAGGAGATCGATGTGGATACCTTGCTTCAGCGGGCAAAGAGCGGCGAGCCCGTGTTCATCAATGTTAAACCATTGAGAACTGCCCCATATGCCCGAAACAATCTTTTGCGAAGTTTGAGTGTGGCGGCCAACCTGTCAGATCTGATTTTTCAGGAAGTTGCCGCAGATCTTTTCCTGTTGGGAGAGAACACGCTTGAAATGCGTGTGGAAGCCTTGAGAGCATCCCATACCCCAGCTGCCCGTACTCCGATTGAGCACGCCCTTGACAATCTGAACATTGCAGGAAGTTAGAGCTCATCACTTGGACGAGGACCGGGGTCATCCCAACTCTCATTTCTTACCAGTTTTAGCGGCTTGACAGTCATGTCCCTATCAACAAGAATCTGACAGGCAAGTCGATATTTCCCGATTGCATCCACTGCCTCAAGCTTGTCCTTCTCTTTTTGGTTCATGGAATCTGGTTCTCCCTCAATGAATTCCACCCTACAGGTGGTACATTTGGCATTTCCTCCGCATCTGTGGGAGATATCCACCCCAGAATCTTCAATGGCAAGCACCAGCCTTTTGGTTGGCGGTACTTCCACCTTTTTTTCGCCTTCTTCAGTGACAATAGTTAACCAAGGCATGGGACGCACTTGGAGAAAGGCTTTAAATTTTTTCTAGTCGAGGAAACTTTCCTGTGTTAAAGTTATCTCCAGATTACTTCCACTTCCTCAGGTCGAAACTGCGGACGGACTAGAGTATCTGTCAAGTGTTGACGATAACCTGCCTGGTACATGAGTAAACCGGTCCATGCAATCATGACGCCATTATCAATGGCTGTAGCTGGAGGCAATCCCGCAAAGCGGGCATCGTGCTCCTCTGCCATCATGTTGAGCATTTCTTTTAGCCGGTTATTGGACGCCACGCCTCCAGTAACCAAGAGTTCCTTTTTCTTGAGATGGGCAAGTGCTCGTTCAGCCACTTCAGTGACCATGGCAAAGGCGGTTTCTTGAAGGCTGTTTGCAACAGTTGCCACCGGAAGACCTTCTTCCTTGACTTTGCGGACTGCTGCCGTCAGGATTCCTGAGAACGAAAGGTCCATACCCTTGACCGTATATGGCAAGGGGACAAAATCATTGGTGGTTTGGGCAAGCTCTTCTACGATCCTTCCCATGGGGGCAGTGGATGCATCAAGCATCATTTCCCTTCCGAATACATCAAGGCAGTTGCCTAATGGAATATCAAGGGTTTCACCGAACACATGATATTTTCTGTGGGAATAGGCAATAACCTGTGAATTACCTCCGCTGACATAGAGAACGACAGGGTCATGAAGATTGCCGATGAGCCTCCCGATTTCGACATGAGCCACCTGATGGTTGACACCCACAATGGGCTTGTTGAGGGTCACCGCCAATGTCCTTGCGGCAATGGCATCAACTCGTAGGCATGGTCCCATCCCACTGCCTTGCGTAAAGCAGACAAGGTCGATCTCTTGAGGGCTAAGTTTGGCTTGGTCAAGAGCCTTGCGCAGAAGAACGGGCATGACTTCAGCATGATGGTCAGCGGCATCTCGTGGTATAACTCCTTTACCGATTTCCGGCTTGTAGGTAGCTCGTTGATTCGCAAGGATCGTACCCGAGGAATCGATGATGCCAACCCCTACCTTGTCGGCAGAGCTTTCAAAGCCGATGGCAATTAGAGAGTCCATTTAGTCGATATCGGAACCGTTCCTCTTAAAGATTGATTTATAGAAGGAAGAGAAGAAGTTCGACAGGTACTCCTTTCTTTCCGGTTATGCGGTTCTTTGCAAATTCAGCCGTTTCTTTGACGGCATTCTTGGTTTTTCTGGCGATTTTTGAGGCCTCCTTGCCGAGAGCATCTGTCATCCTTCCGAGGCTGGAATCAGGGGACATCTCCTTTTTGACAGCTTCGGAAAGAGCATGCAATTTTTTCATAGCGGAAGTATCATCACTCATAGAATCCTGAATATATAATGACGATCTAGGGTTATAAACATCGCGTAATAAGTGATTGTCCTACTTCAATACCTTAAAACACCCCCAAATGATAGGGGATTGATGATTCCCTCGGCTTCCATTATATTGAAGGCTAGAGACGGCAAACTCCTGATGATGAGAAGGAGTCCAAAGATGAGAGCATTTCCCAATTCGTGGGTGTTTCCGGGAGGAAAACTGGAAACCTCAGTTGAACCCGGATACACTGGGGAAGAGGAGGAATTTAAGATACAAGCCTTGCAGGAGCTTTGGGAGGAGGTCGGCATTGTTCCCACCGTAGGCACCCCTACAGCAGAAAGATCCTCCAATGTCAAAGACTTGATTCCAGAGGAAAAGCTCAGGGAAGTTCTCAATGGCATGAAGTTCATTGGACGGAGGCAGACACCCCCCTTTTCCAAACGAGTATTTGATGCTGCGTATTTTCTGCTGAAAGTGGATGAAGCATACACCCCCATTCCTGATGGAACAGAAGCCGTGGAGGCAAAATGGGCACATCCAAAGGACATGATTGAATCCTTCAGGACAGGAAAGGCGATCATTCCTCCACCGGTATTGAGACTGCTTAAACTGTTCAACGGAGACGAGAAGGAGGCAATCGCCAAATCCTTGGAGGATCAAAGCAAACCTGTTGGACTCCAAACACCTGTTGAATTTGCAGAGGGAGTGGAGCATATTCCTCTTCGTTCATATACCGCCAAGCCCTTTCAGTATACCAACTTGACCATCTTCAGAGGAGATGAAGCAACGCTTCTTGTCGATCCAGGATGGAACGAGGAAGCAAGCAATGCAAGACCACTGTTGGAGACGATCAAGACGGAAAATGTCATTGTATTCCTCACTCATCACCACAAGGATCATATAGCCGGGTTAGATCTTGTTGCAGAAATGTTTCCGGATGCAACAGTCATTGGATCAAGGTTCACTCTCGAAAGAGTGACAACGGATTTGAAAAAAACCGCAGTAGATGAGTTAATGCTGGATCTTGTCGAAGAAGGCGAGGGCTGGGTGCTACATATTCTGCCAGCACCGGGACATACAAAGGGGCATTTGGTGATTTATGATATGCGGAATGATCTATTGGTTGCTGGAGACCACGTAGTCGGCATTGGCACAGCCCTTTTGGATCCTACAAGCGGATCCATGTCTGATTATCTTAGAACAACAGACAAACTGATTGAGTTGAATCCCCGCCTGATTCTTCCTGCACATGGTCCTGTGATTTTTGAACCGCAGAAACGGCTACAATACTATAAGAGACATAGACTGGAAAGAGAGGAACAGGTGATCAATTCGTTGAGGGCAGGAAATTCAACTGTGAAAGAGATAGTCGCGGATATTTACAGGGAGGTCGATCAAAACCTGTGGAGATATGCAGGGTTCAATGTTTTCCTGCACTTACAGAAGCTGAAGGAGGAAGGTCGAGTCCAAGCAATGGAACAAGTGAATCATGAAAATTACGAACATGTGAAGTTCCAGTTGGTCAATACTCGATGAAATTCAATTCCTCTTCTCTTAACCGGTGATTGAGGTTATGCTTTGCCAGCCATTTCTGCAAGGACGAAGGAGGGATGGGGTTGGCGGTGTGATCAATGGGTAAGGCAGTGGGAATACCATAAGCCCGTGCCCACCTGTCACTTCCCAAAGTAAGGTCATCAGGATGAACAAGGTTCTTCATGTGCCTATGAGCAAGGATACCTTCCTCTACCTCCTCGAAGATTGCCCCATAGGTTTTGCGTTCAAGAAACACGGGAAGGTAGTAATTTGATGTACGGGAGAGCGGAATATTGACAGAAAGCATTTTGATTCCTGTCGGAGGATCTAGAAGAAAATGGTACATCAGTTTGGGAAAGATTTCCAATGCCTTTGCAAAGGAATCTGGAGTTCTTGGTTCGTTGGCATACGGTGCACTGACTGCGATGGATCTCACACCTGCAATGACCCCTTCAACAGCACCACCAACAGTTCCAGAGGACAGGTGATGGCCAAGGCTGGTATTGCTTCCTACATTCATGCCGGAAACCACGAGATGAGGCTTTTTTTTGGATCGATAGATTCCGTAGTTGACACAATCAGCAGGAGTTCCGGTAAGGGTGGTCACGGCATGGTGACCTACAGTCACATTTTTTTCAACTCGGATTCGATCGCGTATGCTGACCTTCTTGGCAATCCATGATTGCTCGTTCTTGGGAACAATGACTTCAAGATTAACCTTCAGATTGAAAGGAGGGGCTTCCAATCGAAAGATGGAATCAATGGTCGGTTCAAGGGCGGGGGAATTCACCCCGTCATCATTGGTCAACAGTATTCTATAGGTTTTCAAATCATGTTGCAGGGAAGCGGGACATAAGATAAGCATTCGGAAAGGGTTATATAGGATGAAGGGACAAAATGTTCTATAAATTGGACAATCGCGGGAATAGGAAAAAAATAAGTTTTAATGGACTTTTCAGAAGATCGATCAGTGAATTCGGGATTCGGAAGGATCACTCAAAAGCTGAGGAGCAATCTTAAGGCAGACCGAATCCAGTCTACACTCAATCTTCTTCAGAAAAAGGACTATAGGAAGCTATGGGCATCTGAATTCATTTCAGAAATCGGAAACTACTTTTCCTTTTTCGGAGTCATTTTTTACGTCATTGAATTAACCAAGAATGAAGGAACAGTAGAGACTGCCCAAACCCTTGCTGTGATTGTCACTTTCCAAGTGATCCCTACCTTGACAGTCGGACCATTTGTGGGAGTCCTAGTTGATCGTTTGGATCGAAAGAAAATATTGTTGGGAACCAACCTGCTTGGGTTCTTGGTCACTGTAGGATACAGTCTTTCAAGCAACGTACATCAGCTTTACCTTTTGGTGGTGCTGCATTCATTTGTCAGGTTAATCTTTTATCCGACACGAACAGCAATCCTTCCAAGATTGGTGGAAAAGGATCAGTTGCTCCATGCAAATTCCATGATCCAGATTTCGGTTCAATTTTCACGTCTGATTGGTCCTCTGTTGGCTGGAATTGTGCTTTCACAATTCGGGTTCTCTGCCGGCTTTTTGACTGATGGTGGCACGTACCTTATCGCAGGGGCAATGGTATTTACCATAGGAACAAACCTAAAGCCAAGGAGAATGGATGGAAAACGATTTTCGCCATTGGAGGATATGAAAGGGGCAATTGAAATCATAAAGGGACGTCCCCAACTGAAGTATCTGTTTTCATCTTCGTTCATCCTTCTGGTTGGTGTGGGAGTTCTGGATCCGCTTTTGGCCCCGTTTCTCAACAGCGCCTTCGGATATTCGCCGAAGGAATTCGGTCTTCTGCTTGCTCTTTCAGCCATCTGTGGAGCAATAGCTGCCTTTCTCCTGATTGCACGCGGGGAGTTTTCCAATAAGCTCAAGATGATTGGCTTAGGTTATCTGTTGGGAGGATTTTCACTCATTCTGATGGCAGAGGCATCCTTGCAGAACAATAACGGCTACCTTCTTCTTGCCGCGGGGATGTTAGGAGTGGTGAATGTGGCAATCTATATCCTGACAGCCACCTTTATCCAAGAAACGGTCGAAGATACCAACTTAGGAAAGATCAATGGCATATTTGCCACCAACCTTGTATTGGGACAACTGATTGGGTCACTTCTTGCCTCATGGCTCATCCGTCATTTTGCCTACGAGCAGATTTTTCTTCTTGTGGGAACGGTAGTGGCCTTAAGTGGGTTGGCATCAATCTATTCGGTTGTAAAGTTCAAGCTGGACCGTCAGGTCACCGAAAGATCGTCAACTGGTGCGGTAGGAATAGGCAAATAAGGAAGGAGTCATAGTTGAAGTTAGATGGTTAGCCGCACTAGATCAACAGAGGGTCTTTCATTAGCAGAAACATTCAATTCAATCAGCAGATTGCGGAAAGGTTTTTTTCTTGCCTATAGGATACTGCTGGTTTATCTTGCAGTCGGACTGTTGATCAAGGGGTTCCAAGGCACTCTGGACACAGGAACGATCATCCTATCACTGTTGGTGGCTCTTGTGGCTTCAATCCTGTATTTGGTATCCCTTCTTTTCGAGATGTATCTGAAATCAGATCTGATCGCCTCACATGTCGGAAAGGACAAGGTCAGATTAACTTGGAACGGGATCAGTTCAGGGAATGTAGTATTTCGTTTTGTACCGACCAATCCGTCAATGGCAAAAGTGACCAAAGGGGACAAAAGATTTGCTTTGAAATTGGAGGGAGAGGCATTGGAAAAATCATTGGAACAGACCCTTGACATCCTGAACGGACAACAGGTTGGTGAAACAAATGCCTGAGGAGCCCATATTCGACAATCTGCTGGATAATGCCTTGAAACGTTCAAATCAAGTGAAGACACGGGTGGTTCTGAAAGGCCAGTACAAAGAGGCCTTTGACCTGCTTAGAGATGCTGCGGCCAGCCAGTTGACCCCACTGCTTCTGGGTCCACCAGGAACAGGAAAAACGCTGATTGCACGTTATTTTGCGCAAAAGGAAGGGAAAGCCTTTGAATGGATGACCTTCGATGAATCGACAAAGCCTCAACATTTGCTTGGCAGCTTTGATCCTGCCATCACCTTCAAGGAAGGGTTTGTACGGAATGCATTTCTTCCGGGACCACTCACCAAGATGATGGTTAAGGGAGGGGTTTTTTTCGCCAATGAGTTGAATCGGGCAACTGAATTCACCCAAAACACCCTGTTGGAACCAATGGAAGAGAGAAGTGTATACCTACCCCGTATTGGTCGAATCAAGGCAGATGATGATTTTTTCCTCATATCAGCCGCCAATCCTGCGGATCTGGCCGGTACTCACCGGCTTTCTGAGGCGCTGAAGGACAGGATCAAATTGTGGATACCGTTGGATTATCCTCCCAAATCGATTGAAATGGAAATTGTGAGAGCCAATCTTCCGGAAATTGACCTTTCTGATGACATTTTGGAGCTGATCTTCCGGATCATACAAGCCACCCGGCAGGCAAGGGAAATTGAGAAGCCTGCCTCAGTCAGGGCAGGGATTGCACTTGCAAAGCTTCTTTGGAGAAGGCAGTCCAATGGTGAAATCGACATGGAACAGGTTGCAGATCTAGCGTTTAACGTGCTTTTCGGATCAGTAAAATTTCGGGCGGGAATTGATGATCGGAAATCCCTTCAGGCCATTATCAAACGGGCGATTACCGGGACGTGATTCAGATTGGAACTTCCTTCCCTCATTGAATTTGCTTCAGAATTTGTGAATTTGGCAAGAAGGAAAGGACTTCCCACCTCGACAAGACAAGCCATTACCATTTCCAAGTTAGGTCATACAAGAAGAGTGAGAAAAAGTTGCCTTAGTGAAGGAGACTTCATTGAGATTGCTGTCCTGACAACACCACCACCTCATCAAGAAACTGCAAGAGAGCTTGCAGAAGCCATTCTCAGGCAGGTACAGCCTTTGCAGGAGGAGGAAGACCTTGGCGCCAAAATAGATCGGTTTCTTGAAAAGACCAAGGCTCCAAGAGTGGACTCAAAAATCCAAGAGGAAGATAGACCCTTTCATGAAAAGCCCATGGATGCAGAGCATATCTCTCGCGAAGAATTTGAACGATTGGTCACCAAAAGATTGGATGCCGAAGGGTTCCATGAAACGTTTTCATTCATAAGCAATATGGATAAGGGTTCTGAAACGGATTTTGTAAGTGAGTTTCTGGATCTGGCAGATGAAGAATTGAAAAATACTGATCTGGATGAACTTCTTGGGAATGTGCAGAACAATGAAGCATGGGTGGATGCCGTCACCGAAAAACTGGAAAGCCATAATGAAAGGCAAAAAGACCAAGACACTCTTCAGCGTCTTCTTCAAGCCACCGAGCAGTTGTCAGATCCGGAATTACGGGAAGACATGGCAGATGGTCCACTCAGCCAAATGATTGAGTCCCTGCTTGATCAATCTGAAACCTTTGAAGAGTTCATGGAGCTCAAAAGGATAGCTGAAGAGACGGGGGCAAGATTCCCTGTGGATCTTGCACGGAAAAGGGGAGAAGCCCTTGGCTTTTCAGACAGGCAACTGGCAGAATTGGAGGCAAGTCCTGAAAATTTTCTCAAAGCAATGATAGAAAATGGAAGCACAGATTATAACTCTGCATCAAGGGCTTTAAGTACAGGAAAGTTGCCAAACCATACAGCAGGTCAACTTCTTGACATTGCCATTGAAAATGAAGATGCAGAAGCAGTGGCGGCATTCTTGACACATCGATTCGCAGAAACCCTGAAGAAGCTTGCTGAAAAGAAAGCTGAAGAGGAACTGCTGCGACAGGCCTTAGGGACGGCAGATGGCGAAAATCTGCTCGAACGATGGTTTGCGGAAAGAACCGGTATTCCAGAAACTTTTCGTGAAATTCTGAGAGACTATGCGCGATCAGTACTCATCGAATTGGGGAGGTATTGGAAAAGCTCTTTTGGAAACGGTATGGAACAGGGGATATTTGCAGGAGGGACGTTGCGACCATGGAGAGAGGGGGATGAGTTTGACCAGATAGACATTGAAGAAAGCTTAGAGAATATCCTGCAATCCGGCAAATCATTGGATGACATCTCTCCAACGGACATTCTTGTCAGAGATTATGATCATGGGAAGAGGGCGGTACTGATGCTCATCGACAGCAGTGGCAGCATGGCAGGACTTCCACTGAAAACGGCAATTGCAACAGCCGTGATGTTGGCATATGCCATGCGCAATGAGGATTTAGGGATTGGAGTGTTTCAATCCAACACCTCAGTTTATTGTTCTGTAGGAGACCGCCGCAGACATCTTGAAGAGATCGTTGATGGACTTCTGAGCATGGAGGCAAAAGGAGGAACAGTTGTCGGGGCGGGAATCGAGTGGGTTCAGAAGGAACTGACCCTTACAAGAGCGATCGAAAGAATAATCTTCGTGATTACGGATTCTTTGATCTTCGATCTGAGAGAGAACTTGGCGAAAATTGAAGGGATCTGCAATGAAACCACCAAGATGATCTTTGTGGTTCCGGATTTCACGGATGATTTCAGAAACCATCAATGGCTGATTGAAAAGGCGGGTGCCCTCTTTCTTCCATTGACCCATTGGAAAGAATTCCCTGCAAAGATTCGAGACATCCTGGCAAGGGGGTAGTGAGATGACGGACGCGGAAAAACAAGAGAGAAGAACTCGACCAATAAAAGTGGTGGAATTCGCATTTTCCCGGAAATTGGACATGGGCTATTGCATCCTTGAAACCGAAAAGGAAAAGGTCACATCAATTGCATATCAGGGAGGGAAAATCCATCATCATTGTCGACATAGCCCGAAGTATTGTACCCATATCAGGCAATTTCTAAGATTGGTGGAAGGGAAATCCAATTCACGCCTTCATGAGCAAGCGGAAATTCTCCATGAACACCCATGGCAAGTAGCTATGGAAGTTGCTGGACAATTACTGATAGAGGGAGAAATTGAAAATGCCCATCCGCTCAAGATTATAAGAGCCCATAATGCATTTCCAGATTCCCGATTAGGATCAATGTTTCTCAAAAACCTTCTTTCGGATATCAAGTTATTTTTAGGATATTTCTTTGAGATAGTTGCAGTATTGAACTACAAGAAAAAAGGGGGAAATGATCTGTTTGAGATCCATTGTCGGCAGGTCACAAGCCAAATCCTCAAGACAAGGCTAATGGGGGACATTCTTCCGTCAACCAAGAAATTCTACCTTGATTTGATTGCTAACCGAAAAGAAGACGTTGCAAAACATCTCGAAATTTCAGTCACAGCCACACTTAAGGATATGTGGAAGATGGGAGAGGGAAAGGTGGCAGAACTTGCCTTCAAATTGAAAGCCATCCGGAGATGGTTTGAGCAAAATCCATTTGATTCGGACACAACGACCTTTTTCCTTGAAAAGATTGAGAAGAGTCTCAAGTCTTATAAGCCCCTGCGCACAAATGAAAGCAGGAAATGGGAATTCCTAAAGGAAATTCTAGATGGGAGACCATTGGACAAGAAACTTTTCAGAAGAGCGGTACGAAGAATCAAGAACATACACATCAGGAGATATTTTGAGAGGCTGGAGGAAAGGAAGAAAAGGATTTCTGCCCATAGGGTTTCGTTTGACGATTTCTTCATCTACCTCATGGAAAAAAGGGGGGAACGACCCATCTATGATTTCCCTATACGAAGATATCATGAACGGATCTACCTTCCCAAACAACTTTTGGATGCAAATCCCACATTGAAGTTCATCCTCAAACGAATTGCCGCAGATGAGTATTTGACTTATGATGAGGTTAAGGCACACCTGAAATTCTTCAAGTGGATGGCGGGAGAGCATGTGGAATCAAGATGGAGGCAATCCCGTCGTTTGAGAAAGAAGCTAGCAGCCATATGGAAAGAGGGAGAGATATTTCAAGTCGATTTCATCTCAACCGTGGAATGGGGAGACCAATTTGTCCTGAAACTTGATGATAGACAGTTGCTGCTGGAACCTGAACAAGCACGCCAATGGGGCATTGAACCTTTCGATTTTATCCTTTGCAATACAAAATCTTCTGGAGACTTGGACATTCAGGGACTGATTGAATTGGATGATCTTGAACAACTGGTCGTACAAGGCCGAAGAATCAGAAGTGAGGTTTTGCCATGGCATCTGGTGAATGGAGACCAACTACCTGCAATTGATGACATTAATAGAGCAATAAGGGTTGCAAGCAGGAGGGATTTTGTTTTGGGAAGCGATCTACTTGTCGGCATCCTTGAAAAAATGGCAGAAAATGGAAAATGGATATTTGAATCCGACAGATTTGCCATACTCCGACATCAAATGCATCAGGCAGTTGACAAGGAAGAAAAGGTGCGAGATGAATTGGCAGATCAATTTCTTCTGTTTCTTCCCCCATCAGTCCAAAGAGGGCTTGAAGCAACCTATGGCGACAGAAAAACCTTGTTGAAGGCAATCTTCCATGCCTGCCTCAGGCAAGGGACATTTGAACAAGTGCTTCGATCACTTGCAGAATAATTTCAACCAAAACATTTTCCTCATTAGGAAGACCTTTTTTACCGACATTTCCTGTTTGGAGTATGTCCCAAGCCGTTTTTCAAAACAGGAAACTGATTGCCGGCATTGCCATTGCTATTGTTCTCATTGCAGGAGCTTCTTGGGGATCTGTAAGCCTGAATTCAACCAAAAACCATATGAGGGAATCCCTCGAACGGGCGGAGTTTTTCATCACCGACGTTGACATTCTTAATTTCACGGGAAATTCCGTCTTCTTCAACATCACAGGAACAGTGGAAAACCTAATCCTGAACGGCAGTAATGAGTTTGAGGTTCTAGGCTTCAAAGTCATTCTGAATTACAACACCACACCTGTGGAGATCACCATTGACCCAAAAACCATTGAGCTTCCTTCTGAATCCAACAGAGTTGAATTTTCGTTTGTCAGTTCTTTGGATTTTGATCAATTGCAGGGAAATGGATCTGATGAATTGCTTGGAGCAATCATTTCAGCAAGACATGTGGACATTCCATTCCAAGGGATCATTCAGGGGAGAACCTTGGGGATCAAATCTGAGCTGGTTTTTCTCAATGAATTCAAGTTCAGAACTTCAAGAACCCTGTTGTTTAATGTAACGAGAATCGAAAATCCAGTCAGCTCAGGTTCAAAGGAATCCATGATAGATGTTGAAATCACCAACCCATTCTCAGGGACAGTGAGAGTGGCAGGACAGATAGAGGTAGGGTTGGGAGAGAACAAATTGGGGCAAATACCAGTAGAAGAACCATTGTCCATCATTCCCGGAGAAACTGGGCTGAAGCTTCCGTTTATGCTGCATCAAACGTATGCTGAAACGATGCAAGCGATTCTAGTTTCGACGAACTTTACGATTTGGGCAAGGGGAGACCTTCAGATCTTTGGAAGTACGGATTCCCTGAACACTACCGCGATTTTCACAGTTGGGGGGGAAAATGGATCCCTACCCCTTGACTGGAAGATTAGTGGGTTCTCAATTGAGAATTATGATCCCCTGACAGGGGACGGTATTGTTCTATTCAATCTCACAGTAATTAACAATCTGCCCATCGACATCCCAATCGAGCACATAGAGATGGAGTTGGCGACACTCACAGGGACGGTCTTCACTACGGTCGTATATAATGGCACAAGAGTCATAATACCCCTGTATGGAAATGCTACCCTCCAAAATGTCACAGGAATTCTCAAGGGCGTAAATGCCTTCCTGATCGGAAGAATTTCAGAGGATGGGGCGATCAGCGTACCGGCCGCCAGAGTTGTAGTGTTCACAGAACAAGATAGTTTTGAAGTGATCTTCTCGATACCGAGAATTGAACTGAATATCATTATAGGATAAGAAGGGAGACAATTGCCAAGAGATAGACCATACCAAAGGAGGTAATCAATGCATCCCTGAAATCAACATTGAAATCATCCATCAGATAGAGCGTTTCAAAGAAAATGAAAATGATGTTGGAGATAAGAATCAATATGCCTTGGAAGAAAGGAGATGAAACTAGGGAATCTGCTCCCCCCAAAAGAAGTATGGAACCAATAACAATCCCTGGAAGGAAAAGGGGAAGGATCAACAACGGCCCTCTGACAAGGACAGAAAGGAAGACCTTTTTTGGAGGATGGCGTGCCCCCTCCCTAAGGCGAAAGAGTATCCAGATGGCTGTAACCATCCACAGATCGATGAGGAACAACCATTGCACAATTGAGAGAGATGGTTGGCCGGCAGAGGAAAAATCAATCAGAAGTCCATATTGAGCCATTCCAACGGCATTATATAGAGAAGCCAGCAATAGGTAAATGATTACAGATTGCTGAAGGATGAACCAAGCTGGGGCAGAGTTCACTTTTGAAATTGTTGGCATTGCACGTTGGAGAAATGCGGGCAGGTTCTCTTGTGGAAGGTTTTCTGACTCGCCAAGAATAAGGGAAAGAACCCTTTGTCCGGTTTCATTCAACAGGTACTTTTTGTCTGGAGTCTGTGAATAGAGACCTTCCATCTTCCTGATGTGCCAATAGAAAGAACCGCTTTCCAGCCCAGTCATGGCAAGAATCTCGGTGTAACTGACAGGCCCTTCCGCAAGGATGAAAAGAATCTTCAACCGAACGATATTGGAAAGTGGCTTGAAGATCTGCTCAACCCTTGATTTGAGTTCCTCAAGATCAGGAAGAGGGGCGATCCCTGTGCGGTTCATACGAAATGTGTTGGCATTTTCTTTGTTTTAAGGATATTTCTTCCTTTGAGCTAAAATGAGAACCATGGCGGTAAGGATAGGGAGAGCCAATAGCAAGGCATAGGCCTGTGAGGAAGGAGAGAGGGAGACAACTTCTTCAGCTGCTTGAAAGATAGTGATACCGATGTCAGGGTCATGCACTACATCCTGTCCATAAGGATAGATCAACCCCTTTCTAATTGTCCAATCTCTGACAAAGAGAACATGGGTCAAATTGAATTGCAATTTTCTTGAAGCTTTCACCGGTTCTGCCGATCTGACACGGACGGGAAATGATTTGCCATCAACGTTTACGGTTGGCACCCAAGAGTATCTGAGATCTCCAAGACCGGATGCCGACAGCCTCACGTGAGGAGCAGTACTCCCATTGGTAGCCTCTTCTGAGGCGGAGAAATCAGATGGGCGGAAATTCGTTTCGAGAAGGTTCCGAGGAACAAGTGCTTGCTGGAATACACGGACATGGACTGGAAGAACGATATTCCGATACCTTGTGGACTTCAATTGATGGAATTCATGGTTCATTTTCAAGGATATCTGGATCTGCTCTCCGGTAGTTGTCTTTTGATCAATTGAGGAGGTTCCATCCTCATTGATTTTGATCTCAGGGAGAGACTGTGGTTTCTGGGTCACCTCAGATTGAAGAGAAACTGAAAAGGACACCAATGGGCCAGTTTCATCATTATTTACAAGAGGAGCAGCCAAATGTGTACGGAAATTGACACTGTTGCCGACTCGGGATTGCTCGGTGACGATGGACCAGTTCAGATCGGTCAAAGGGACGGTCTTCATTTGTCTGCCTGGTGTAACAAAGATCACGTTTGGAAATGAGACAATGAAGATTTGTCTTGCCTTAATTGGAAATATTTGCTCCCCAGTGCGTACAGTTGCCAAGGTGGTATTGACAACTAGAATGAAATGGGCACTGTAGCTGTCAGTAGGTTTCCCACCGACGAAGATTGCCTGCAGAGAATCTGAACGAAACCCGGAAAATGAGGCGGAACTTCCGTTAAATTGGTCACCAATGGTTCGCTGGAAAGTGCTCCTTTTTGCAGGGCGGGTTTCACCAAGTACAGCCAAAGAGGTTCCCTGCATGGTGACCAATAGCAAATTGATAAGAAGAAATGTAAGTATCTTCCGGGGTTTCATTCAATATCTAAATACCATAGCAATCTTTAGCAATAAATACATGAGGGTAAAGGTTTCTTGGGTTTTGTTCATAGCATGTTTTGGAGTTCCGAATAAATCTGATCGATCTTGAGACTGAGCCCATAGACATGATTCAAGCAATCAATCCATGCCCGATCAAGCGCCAGCCTTGTTCGTTGAACAATTTGTTGTTCAATTGTCGGGAGTTCCTGTTGCCGCAACAGATCAAATTCTTGGAGGATACGGTTACGATAGGGAGTGACTACATCATTTGGATCGATGAAAAGCGGTTCCCGTTTGTAGTCCGAGATTTGGAGACGACCAAGATCCCTCCCTATGACTCGTCTTACCCTGAAGTAGATGAGCAAAAAGAGTGAAGATGAGAGCCATGCCCCTAGAAGCTTGGATTGTTCATAGTTAGTTTTGAAGAGGTAGAAATTTTTGGTGGCAGACACTTTTCCGTCTAGGAAATGGGAAAAAGTACCGACAGATCTGAATCCGAATTTGTCGACAACGAACAGGTAACCGAATGGATCTTTTGTCTCAACCTGTTTGTGAACATGGGTCAGCCAAGAATTCCCAAAATTTTTTCTTGCCGTTTCGGCAAGGTGGCCGGTTTCCTCCACATATTTTTCAATCCATGGCAGATTTTCTCGCGGAGAAAGTGCCAGCATCCAATGGTTCAGGAGGGGAGTAATCCTCGTCTTGCAGTGGGATGGTTTTCTCAAAACGGGTACAAGATTTGTCTTGGAAATATCAAGTAGGGTAGAGGTTTTATTGGATTTGATGAGGAGGGAATGGGAGGTCTCTTGGACAACAGTCCAACCTCGGTTGGGAAGGACAAAAAAGTCAGGACCATACATCTCCAACCCCCGGATCAATGGAATTTTGAGTTCAGAGATGGTATGGAGAGGGATGTCAAAGTCTGTGGAGGAATTTCCGAAATGCCGTAACCAATTCCATTCTTTCATCAGCGATTTTTGGGATATCATGACGGTTTTTATGGGGTCAAAACCCATAGGAGTCCGTTTCAATGTCGTGAATTCAGTTCTCGCGTTAGCTGCACTTATTTTCTTGGCCACGAGAATTATTTCCCTGATCTTGCTGCCATCAGAAAACGATCGTTGAGCAGATTCGGAATAGAGTGAACGCACATGGTAATTGTTGAGAAGATGCTGCATGATTCCTCGCGAATAGTCAGAAGTGAAGGTGGCTGCTGGAAGAACCGCAATAAGGATTCCTCCAGGTCTAAGCATCATGTCGGAAAGAAACAATGAGTAAACATGTAGTCCAGGTTGACCGCGAAGGAATCCTTGATAGATCTGAAACCGTTCTTTGATCTTTTGGTGTGTATTTTCGGAAATACGATGTCTTCTGGTAAATGGAGGGTTCATGACAATCATGTCAAACCGTTCATCGATACCTTCAAGGTCAAAAGCATCTGCAAGAAAGACAGTTGCGGATTCGGCTTTTTCAGTAGCAAGAAGTTCAAGTAAGGTTTTCAGGGTGGCAAAGGCAGATTCTGGATAGATTTCTGAGGCGAAAAGGTGTAGCCTCTTGGAAAATGTATTCTGGACTTCCTTGAGCAATCTTCCTGAGCCTGCAAAGGGATCCGCAACAGAGGAGACCATCGTCTCAAATCTTGACGCAAGATGACCAATGAAACGGGCAGCCTGCATATCTGTAAAATTGGCAGCAAGCATTTTTCGGACAGTTGGCTCCATCTGTCGTTGGATGGCATCGCCATCATTGGTAGAATTGGAAGAATTGGCAAATGAAAGTCTTGATTGAAGAATATCATATAATGCATGGTTGACAGAGAGTTTCAATCCTAGATTGGTGAGCCTTATTGCAAGATCATGATCGATGATGAGCAATCCTGAGCTATTAAGCTGTTGAGAGTCATTTCCTTGATGAATATTGAATGGATTTGAAAGAACAAGAATATCATCGATCTTGATTTTTTTAGAGCTCACCAACAAAGGAATTTGGTCAGGTTATTTGTTTGTTGTCATTAGTCAACTGGCCGACGATCGACAAGCATAGGCTGGAATATGGCCAATGTGCCGGTGGACATATCAAGTGTAATCACAAGGCCATTACTTGCGGTGAATTCCGCGGAATAGGAACCCAATACATAGCTGTAGGCCACGTAGGTTCCATCACCCACACCGTTAAAGGTCGCGTATCCTGAAGAATTGGTCTGGGCATAATAGCCAGTCCACTGGTAAAGGCCATTTCCGACCGGCTTGTAGAGATAAACCCAAGAATTGGTTACGGGATTACCGTCAAAGCCTATCAACTGGACGTAGACTGTTCCACCACCGATGTTGATTTCATGAACGGCACTGGAATTAGCAATTATCTGACCGCCAATGTAGGAATAGGCGGAATAGGTGAATGAGCCTTTAGTTGCCAAGATCACATATTCTGTCTGGTTGTTGCCGTAGATGGTGGCAACACCAGAGGAGTTGGTGCGTCCATAGCCTGCCTGAAGGCCTTGGAAGGATAGGTAGACATTGATCTGCGGGACAGTGGCGTTCGCACCATCTTTCACAAGGACATACATCCTGACAGGAGCAATGGTAGTTACCGCACCAGGAGTGGCGTTGAAGGTCTCACCGTAGATATATCCGGTGCCGGAATAGTAGGAATACGCCAGATATGTGGCGTTTTCAACTGCGGTGAGGGCAGCTACACCAGAAGAATTGGTCTGACCACGTCCGCCAAAAAGTCCATCGGAGGTTCGCAGATAGACATATTGATTTGCGCCCACAGGGCTTGATGATTCGATCTGAAGAACCTTGACATACACCGTCGTAGTTACCAATGAAAACTGGTAAACAGTATTCCCAGTAACGTTGAAGGTGGGTGTGTTTTGATAGACTGGATAAGCATAGACCCGTGCGTAATAGGATCCATTAAGGACGAAGTTGAACACAGCATGCCCGGTGGAATTGGTTCGTCCCCATCCAGCATACCGGTTGGTGGTAGCATCGTATAGATAGACATAGGCATTCTGAATCGGGCTTCCGTCAATATCAACCGCAATGGTCAAGGTATGCCCAATTATCGTCATATCGACCACCAAGCCATCCGTGGCATTGAAGGGAGAGGACAGAATCTCTCGACTTCCGATTATGGCACGGGCAACAATTTCCGCATTCTCAGGTACAAGAAGGGTGGCGATACCGGATGAATTGACCAGACCATAACCAGTATAGGTTCCGTTGGTTGCGAAATAGGCATACACATATGTCCATGAGTTGGAGGGGGTGTATGTCGAACCTGATGTATCTTGAAGTCTCACGTAGACAGTTGAGACATTGAATACTACAGTATTCACTTGGTTGTCATAAAGGGTCATTGGAGCGGAACGCATGTACCCTGTTCTTATCACATAAGTCGAGCCGTTGGTTATGGTTGCTTGGGCAAATCCAGTGGAGTTGGTACGTGCCCATCCTGCATAGCTACCCTGAGGAGTATAGAGATAGACATAAGTATTGGCCAAGACAGTGCCCTTGTTGGTCATGACCTTGAGTATGGTCGGAGAAGGTTGAATGACCACGGTTGCACCGGCGGAGATGGTGAAGTTTCCTGAAAAGAAGTAGAGGTAGGGAGAAGGTGAGTAAACATAGACCCGATACACCCCCGATTCTGGAGCATTAAAGGAAACCTTGCCATTTGCATCAGCCTGGCCAAATCCAAGGTAGGAAGAAAATTGTGAAGAGGAATAGAGGTAGACTCGGGCATTGGCAAGATCGGATCCATCTGCTTGCTTGACATGGATAGTGAAGCTTACCGTTGTGATGACAAGGACAATTGAGGAATTGACCGTTGAATTGAATGGTGCAGTTTGGATGATGTTGCCGTAATCTATGCCCACTGTATAGATCGTATTTGGCTGTAACAGGAATGTGGCATTTCCATTGCTATTCAGATATTGCCGGGAAGAGAGGGTTCCATCAATATAGGCATTTATATATGTATACCTGATGGGGTTACCGCTGTCGTCTTCGACATGCACCTGTACAATGGTTCCACCTAGGGAAAGATCGACCACAAGGCCATTGGTCACATTGAATGGATTGGTGGAGATATAAGTGAACTGCCCGTTGATATAGGCATAGGTCTGCATATAGGCAGTGGTGTTTTCAGCCACATTTACCACAAATGTTCCTATACCAGTGGAATTGGTACGGGAATAGCCAAGGTATCCACCAGTGTCTGAGTTGTAAAGATAGACATATTGATTGGCACGAGGCGTTCCATTCGGATTGGTCAGATTGACGAAAATGACATTTCCGGAAAGCGTGATGTTGTAGACCATATCAGAAGTGACTGTGAATTGGGGAGAGTTGACATATCCCGTAGAGGAATAGTACTTCACATAGTAGGTTCCGTTCTCCAAGCCGTAGAAATTGGCAAAGCCAGTACCATTGGTTCGTTGAGAGGATATGGAACGACCGAACTCATCATAGAGGCTGACATAGACCGAAGTGACGGGTTGACCTGTGGAAGTGGTCAAGTTAACTGACAGGGTGTTTCCTCCAAGGTAGAATTCGTAGACAGATCCAGGAACAACCAAAAACGTGTTTGATGAATAGGTGGCTCCCTGTGAAACTTGAATTCTGAAATAACTGGCAGCAATTGAGAATTGTGCCATTCCCGATGAATTCGTGTAACCGTAGCCAACGTATGTTGAGGAGGTGCCAATCACAGAATATGCCCGAACATAGGCATTCGGTACAGGATTTCCATTGGCCTGCAAAACCTTCACATAGATCACACCAGGTTCCGTGTTGATGTAGACATCCTGTACCGCAGATACATCAACAAAGGAACTCACCGCTGGAATCTGTGAACCATGATAAGCATGGAACTTGTATTCGCCACTGAGAAGAAAGAACTGACTTGTTCCATTGCTGTCAGTGGTTTTGGACAGACCAGTAACTTGCTCAACGACCCGGTTACCAACTACAACCTTCTTGAAGGCAAGTACGGTAGCACCTTGGACAGGATTGTTATTCTCAGCATAATGGACATTGACCGCCCGAATGTTTGCCCGAACTGCAATCTTCCGAAACAGCCTGAAATTGTCAATGGAGGCAGGATGGGTGAAAGGAGAAGTGGTTCGTACATCAGTTTGGCTTATGAAGATCTTCAAGTAATATTGACCAGCCCTTAACCTGAAGGAAACCTGTGCATTACTGTCTGTAATTTTTTCAGGGGCAGCAGGCAGATCAGTTCTTGCATCAAACAGGACGATCTTGATTCCACTAAGGGTCAGGGCACCTTGACCCAGGATCCGAAGTGCATCAGGATCATTCCTCATGGCAGCAGATTGCAGTGCCAATTGATCCTCTGCACTCATTACCTGCTCTTCTTCAAGCTTGATGGTCAAGGGATCCGTCGGTGCGATTTCCGACACAGTACCGGTAAGCTCAAAATGACCACCAGCCATGTCGAAAACCAAAGCATAGGAATCGCCGATTGAAAATTGTTCACTGGATTTGCCAGTGGCAATGACCAGCTGCCCAGGATCAGTCACACTCACACTTTTGGAGGTAAGAGGCAAGGACCACCAAGAATCTCCAAGGAATACACCGTTGGAGAAGACAACAGTTACGTTTTCGATCGGGATTGTGCCAAGGGATCGAGTGGTCATATCAAAGACGGCCATATCCGCCTTGCCATCACCATCGAAGTCGTAAAAGGCGTTTTCGGACAGTTCAACCTCATAGAGTGAGTTCCCTTGGTTGATGTAATAATTGACTAAAAGAGCAACCGATGCAGCTGCGGCGACCACCACGGCAATCAGGAGAATTGTTGCGATTATCGGAGAAACCGATTTCCTGTGTTTTTGCATTTCAACCACCTATCCTTTTCTGCGAAGCAGGATGAAGACTGCACCACCCAAACCTAGAATGATGCCGATAATTCCTCCTAGAACTATGGAGAAATTTCCCTCATTAACGTTCCCGTTTAGGAGTTCACCAAAGGGGTCAGATGAGACGAGGTCGGAGGTTGTTATTTGCCCGGTTTCGTTGGCAGGGGCAACAGTAACCGTAACGAAAAATTCCTTTAGAACATTGAACTCAGAGATTGAAACTGTTCCTGTCAGATTGAGATCCAAAGGTTCCTCAAGAGCAGCAAATCCCGTTGCCACCCAAGTAAAGGTTGCCTTTCCCTCAGAATCGGTCAAGGCAGTGGCGGATGTAGAATTGCTTGATTTAAATTGACCAACCAAAGATTCGATGTTGATCAATGCATCTGCATAGGGGGCATTTGTGGAATTCAGGACTGTAATGGTAACGGTCACTTCATCACCAGGAGCCAAAGTTGACTTATCAGTTTCTGCCAGTATGTTGAAGGTAACCGGCAGGGGGTTCACATGGATTGGAAGCGTAGTAGTCGCCACACCCGTTTCATTTCCATAAACTTCTACCAAGATTCCGATATTTGATCCGATAACAGAAATGGGAACAAGATCGGCAATCCAATGAGCTACCGCCATTCCATCGGCATCAGTGGTCAACTTAATGGAATCTTGCAGATTTTCCGCAAAATAACCCCCTTGGGAGGTTGACAGTTCAACGGTGGCACCAATAACCGCAAGGGATTTGTAAGTAACGGTGACTTCAATCTGAACCGTTTGGTTAACTTCGACAGTCGAGGAATTCACAGAGACCTTGAGTTTGTAGATTATGGGGTTCAAGGTAAGAGTATTATTCAGGAGGTACAAAACACCTCCTTTGCTTATTGTGGCTTGGAAGGTAACCTCAACACTTGATGCAACGGAAGGTGGCTCCCAAACAAAGACCGCAGTGCCAGTTGAGTTAGTGGTCTTCTGCTGATTGAATGGGATACCAGGACTGATTGAGGTCAATACAACGTCAGCACCGGCAATTTCACCATGAGTACCTGCAGCTTGAACCACGATTGTGGTGTTTTCTCCAGAGGTTGCCACATCAGGCAAAATAAGCTGGGAAAGACTCATATCAATCTGCACCAATGCCAGATTTTCAGAGGCAGTGAATGTCAAACCTGCTCGCGTTGTCGCAATGGCAAATATTGAGATGTTCAGAGGTTCTGAAACTACATCTGGAGCCTGCCAGATGGTGGTGACCCTTCCTTGGGCATCAGTCAGGAGGTTGTTGGTAGTGAATGAACCAACAGCAGGTGTTGCATTAAAGGTCACCTGCATGTTTGACAGGTCTCCACCATCAATTGAAAAACTGGAAAAGGTCACTTCCACCGCCGAACCAGGGCCCACTGTGGTTGTATTTAGTGTCACAGTGGTTGCGGTCAGCTCAATGGCGAATGGAGTAATGGTGACCGTCTGTGTGGGAACTTGATAGGTATCCCCTGCATATGTTACGTTAACCTTGATTTCAACATCAGGAATATCAACAGCTGTGGTGGGGACAAACCATGTGAGAGAGATATATCCAGTCTCGTTTGATGGCCCGAATTGGGAAATGGCATTTGCGGTTTCGTTGCGTGTGCCATCACCAATGATGCCGGCGTCTCCTGAAGGAGAAATGATCTGAATTGAGGCATCAGCCCCCAGCACAAATCCAGAAGAATCGGCGGTAAAGATCTCAATTGTTGTAATCGATCCACTTAGAACGAAGCCAGTATTGTTACCGACTGTAACAGTAGAGGAATCTAAGATAGTAGCAGTTCCAAGGTTCAAATGGATGGCATTAAGACTTATGACCAAGAGTAAAAGGAGTCCTCGGCGGTTCATGTTTCATGATGTATTGCCATTTAATTTATTTAAAAGGTTTGGAGATGTTTTTCACTAGAAAAAAATCAACCACTTAGAAAAGGTGAGAAAAGGTCTCTTACAAACCATTCTTGGCTACCAAGAAATTTGGTGATTTTGGCTCGTTTTTTGGTGTGGAGTGAGGAGAAATTCTGTGTTGCGTTGAGGAAAGACCTGTGAAAGGCATCTATTAGGAAAAGATGAAAATCGGATTGTCGGGAGAGGTTTTTGGAGGCAAACATTGAATTGATCACGGAAGAGGGATCCTCAAGTTGCCATCTTGAAAAGGCATGGGTCAACAATGTGAGGATTGAAATGGAGGAGGCTTCAGATTCCTGTTTCAATGAGAATATGAGTAATTCCATCAATCGATAATAAAGGGAAACCAAAAAGTCCTGTGGGATGTTTTGCTGCTCCCACAATCCGGAAACAAGGTTTGCAAGTTCTTCAACTCTTTTTTGGGAGGTGAGCTGACGTAAAGCCTCGTACTCATTTCCTGAAAAGAGGAGGTGACTGAGAATGATGACAGTCAATTGACTTGAAAGATGGGTAAGCCAATCAAATGGAAAGCCTGTTCCAGTTCGGACATTTTTGCCGAGCGCCAAAATTTCAAAGGCATGGGGAAGAAACCTATGGAACATAGGTGTTGAGTTTTCATCATATTCGGATCCAATCAATGCAAGAATGAAAAGGAAATCATGAAGATAGGTGGCCAAGGATTTGGGAGGAACAACTTCCGAGCGGGAAACCGCCTGAGCAAAAGACGATTTAAAAAATGCGATTTGTTGAATCAAGGGTTTGGCCGATCGTTTTCCAGTCAGAACAGAGTGGATTTCATCAGTCAGTTGCTCAAAAAGGTACATTTTTGCAATGATAAAGCCCATGATTTCAAGGATCATTTCCGGTTGCCAAGTTTCGGAAAGATCAAGAAGAATGTTGCAGAATTCGACAAACTCTGAGTAGGAATTGGGGAAAATAGATGGAACTACGATATTCATGGCATTGTCAAAATAGGTCACCATAGTTGTGGTGAGTTCCATGAACTCCTGTAATTGGTTTGCCCTTTCTTTCAGCGGCTGGTGCTGGAGAGATTCACGGTACAATTTCCGAACAAATTGAGAAAGGCGTGAATAAGTGCTGGAAGCAAGATCATCCCATTCATACCTAAGATGCTCAAGCAACAGCGATTTATATGATCTATTGAGAATTTGCAGGTTCCAAAGTTCTTGAATCCTTATATTGAAGGCATATGCATATTCACCCATGAGCAACAGTCCCAGCTTTTTATTCTCCAGAAAATTCCGGAGGGCGTGTCCTTGGAAAAACATCTCCTCCAGTTCATCAAGGAGAAGACCGCCGAATTTTCCTTCACGGAAGGAAAGATAGGTATCAAGAAGGGAGGAAAACAGCTGTCTTACATCATTAAGTGGAGGAGGATCGCGTTTCAAGGTTTCCTCAAGACCAGAATTCCTTCCACTGAAAGAGAGCAGGTATAGAGGGGTCAGGAAAAATTCATTGTATCCAAAGATTCTTCTTTTCGGGTTACATGGATAAAGCAAGTCAAGGAGGACAACCAAGATGGGAGCTTTAGATGCAACAAATTGGCGAAAAGGCAGGAGAATATCTTCATCAACGTCAAAAAACCCTTGTAGGAGATCATCTACCGTTCTCACCAATAGGGGAATATCTAGATGTTTTTCAAGAAACTTTTTGACAAATAGCAGTAGAAAGCTGTCATTGATTTCCTCAGGATCTGGATGCAGACTTGCCTTCAGTGGAAGTGTATAAGAGACCTGTGTCGTGAATCCATGGATCAATTCTGAACCAGTTGCCAACAAGGAATCGATCAGAAGAACCATCTTCTCTTTTGAAGGAAATGTCCATGTTAGGGCAAGATTAAGCAAATCCATGGAAAAGGTCGGGGGAAGGTGCAAAAAGCACTCAATTATGATGCCTGCAAGCTTTCTCAATTTCGGGGAAACTTTAGTGGCATTGAGAAGGTTCATTGAAAAGGTTTCGAGCATCTGTCTTCTTTCGTGAAGCGGCATCAACGCCGATTGCAAAATGGAAAGAATCTCAATCAATGTATCTTCGAGATAGGGAAAGATGAATTCAAGAATATGATCAGGGGGAATAACTCCTGCGAGAATTGCCATTGCAATTCCAATGGAGAGTTGTTCTAGATTCAAATTGCTAATTTTTGCAGGAGTGAGTAAAACCTCCTGGATTTCTTCAAGGAATTGCTCAAATTCCTCACTAGAAGGCAGATTGTATATCGTCAGAGTTTCTTTCCAAGATTTGAATATTTGGTTGAAAGTTTCCATGGACTGAAGAAGCTCAATTTCATCCTCTGAAAAGCTTAATTCCTTCAGGACACTTGCCAGAAGGCGAAGATTGTAGTCCGAGTTTATCTTGATATATTTATCTTCAATGAAGAAGAAACGATCAAAATAGATCCAATTGTCCTTAACAGCATCAAGTTCTAGGTGCACATCCACAAAGGTGCGAAACATTCCTCTAGGAGAAGGAAAGGGGATGTCTGAAGTTGCATGTAAAGAGGAATAGGCGTTCCAGAGATGTTCCAAGAAAGTTTGGCCAAAGGGAAGCTCCAAGAGCTCTTTCATAAGCGATCGTCCAGTTACCATTTCTTGTGTAAAATGACCTTTTTCTAAAGGTTGAGACATTCCAGCTACCCTTTCTCCAAAGAGGAGGAGAGAGTTCATGGGCATGGATCGATCCAGCTCTACTTCAAGGAGTGAAAGGGTTCTTTCAAGAAACTGGGGATCCAAATCTTCAAGATTCTTGGACAATGTTTTGGAATTAAGGCAATGCCGTCGTCGTTCGTAAAGAAGCGGAACAGTAAACCTGTTCAATGGAATTGGAGCAAGCCGAAAGATAGCATATGTTGAGGGAATAGAAGAATAGAGCTGTTTGAGACTTAAGATGATGGGAATGGTTGCTTGACCTTCAACCAAATCTTTGAGAAGTTTGCCGATATCATTTTTGAACATATCAGCATGGAGGAACATAAGATCTGCATGATCCAAGACAAGCCAGATGGAATGCCAGATACCTAAGTCACGGATGTTGTCAAAAGCATTCCGGATCCAAGACTTCTTCCTTTTTGAGCTGGTGGTTAATGCTGAATACAATGCCTCCTTCTTATTGAGAGTCAGATCCATCTGATCCACAAAAGAGAGAAAAACCTCTTGTAAGTCCTTATTAACAGGCTTTGCGAGTAAAGAGAGATCCACATAAAAAATCAAACGTTGATCCAGTTCTCCTGAAATTGATTTCAGAACCATTGTAGAGCCATCATTATGGTTTGAAAGGAGGACAATGCGATGGCTATCCTCATTGGAAAGAAATTCATCAAGCCTTGTGATCACAGATCCTCTCAACCATTGGAAAAGGGACGGAGCTTTTCGAGGGCAAGCGTAGATTTCACGAAACGAATTGTTTAGCAGAAGAGCCTCTTCTGAGCAGTTATCGGTCAAGTTTTCCGGAACATTGAATTCAAGAATTACCGCAACAAGCCATCCTTTGGTGGTAAGGAAAACGGAATTCCAAGTAGAGGAGCCTTTGCCGCGAACAAGCTTGATTAACCCATCTTTTTCCAATTCAGCAAGAACATTGGTAGTGAAGAACTGCCGGAATTTTTTCTTTGAATTAAAGAGTGAGCCCCACTGATCAATTACACCGCGATTTCTTGATTGGTGCATGGCCATAATTTCGGATCTTGCGATCAGGCGGAATTCAGGTCGGGGAATGAAAAGGTCAGCAGGTGTAAATTGATCGGAGAAAATTGCCCTTTGGAAAGCGAGCCGTCCGAGATGGAGAAGAAATTGGGTTCCATACAGGTTCTCATTTACAAATTCGGCAGAAGAAAACGCCTCTTCAATAGTCTCTTCTGAAAGAGTTGGAAGCTTGAACCATTTTTCAGAGAGGGGGATTGATTTCAATGTCTGGAGCAGTTTCCGTTGCTTTTCAAGGTTCAACGGTTTCATTCATGATCTAATCCATTAGCATCGAATTTGAAATTTCTTCGACCAAATCCTCGAATACTTTCTCTACGTTGAAACCAAGAAGTGCAGATGTTTCTACGTAAGAGACATCGTAACCGGACCAATCGGACAGGGTCTCAGCATAGTTCTTCGCTACCTCGGTGGGAACACACCATTTCTCTCCTTCTTTTCGCAGATCAACCTTGTTACCTACAAGGATGAAGGGGATCATTTTACCGACGTTCTTGATGACTTCATCAATCCATCGTGGGATATTTTCATAGGTTTGTGGTCTTGTGACATCAAAAACGACTAGAGCACCATTTGCTCCGTTGTAGTAACCTTCCCTGACAACTTCGAAATTCTCCTGTCCCGCAAGATCCCAGATCTGGAAGATGGTATTCCCAATCCGCTTGATCCCGAAATCCGCACCGATTGTCATCAGATAGTTATATGAAAATCCTTCTCCAAGGTATCTGCGCCTCAGGGAGGTCTTTCCCACCATTGGATCCCCTACGAGAACAAGCTTGAATGTTTGTTTCTGGTCAAAATCCATCTTCAATTTGATCAATTACAGACACCATCCTATATTTACTTATCCGTCTGGTTACAAACGGACGGTTTGCATTGACTGGAAAAATTGCTCCACTCTACCGAGAAATATTATTAAATGGAGAAGATGGGGTTGAATCATGCTTCCCGGTTTGACTACTGCCCAAATGATTGAGATGGACAGAATAATGGTGGAAGAATTTAAGATTCCCATCGAATTGATGATGGAAAATGCAGGTCTTCATTTCGCCCGATCTATGGTTCAGAACGCCAAAGATGCAGAAAAGTTCCTAATTGTGGCAGGAGGAGGGAACAACGGAGGAGGTGGAATAACCGCAGCTAGGAGGCTGAAGGCATGGGGAAAGGACGTTATCCTTTGGGTTGCTTCTCGAAAAATTAGGGAAATACCTCAAAGACAACTGGAGCGATTTGTTGGAATGAATGGAAATGTCCAAAGAAAAGTGGAGGAGGTGAGGAAAAAGCTCAGAACATGGGAAGAGAAAGGAGTTCCATACCTTGTAGGAGATGCGTATATCGGATACGGGTTTACAGGATCACCATCAGCACATGCATTGGAAGTATTTGAACTGATAGGACAGACGGAGAGGATAATTTCACTAGATGCACCCTCAGGACTGAACACAACAACAGGAGAGATGCACAACGAGTTCTTACCGGATTTGACCTTGACCATTGCATTCATGAAAAAGGGGCTTGTTGAAAATCCAAAACAGGTTGGGAATGTTGAGGTTGTCGATATAGGAGTTCCGAAGCAGATTTTTGAACAAAGAATGGAGATAAATTGGGAACAGTTTTCCATAGATGAGTTGAATGTGCTTTACCAAAATTTTCTCAACAAAGGGAAATCGATGACATCTATTTATTCATCAAAAGGATGGAAACCTAATTCCGATATTTCTTGAACCTGACAATTACAGCCACACCCATTGAAACAATTGCCAACGGTAAAATGAAACCAGGACTTGGTTGACTTGGGGCAGGCGTTGATGAGGCAACCGGGGTTTCACTTGTAGAAGTGGTGGTTGGCGTCGGAGTTGGTGTAGGTGTCGGAGTAGGGGTGGGTGTAGGCGTCGGAGTAGGGGTGGGTGTAGGCGTCGGAGTTGGCGTGGGTGTAGG
>CAZYCQ010000002.1:46938-63750 GCA_964645535.1 uncultured archaeon
GTGGGTGTAGGCGTCGGAGTTGGCGTGGGTGTAGGTTCAGAAGTCTCTGTAGCCGGTGCCTCATAGTTGATTGCATAATCAGGATCATGCACAATCGAACCACCACTCCAACTATCATAGGAAATGACGATCAAGTCGGCCTGATAGTAGAAATTGACCGTCAAGGTTTCCACCAAGGAGCCAACTGTGGCTGTTCCTCCCGAATCTGCCGATTCGGAACTCAATGGACTCACAGAAGTTTCTTTGAAGGTTCCAGCTACCTGCACCAAGGTAATTGCATCGAATGCAGCTCCATAGGTGACGTTATCCAAAGTGTAATTGGCCTTCGGTCCAGTTACATCGATTTCAGTAGCCGGATCTCCGGCACCAGAACGGATACCGAGTCTGCCGAATCGTTCAGTTCGACTGGCCGGAACAGTGTCGTTATTCTCTGTTGCACTATATACCGCCTGAGCAGCAAAGAATTCTGACTTAACAACTGTTGCCAGCGACATGCCATTCATTGCAGTTTTCAGACTAGGATCGACAATGCCTCCATACCTCCATGTAGGACTGATCTTGGCAAATCCAGAAACCGGATCAATTGTGATGTGATAATCATATCCAATCTGTTCGTTGTCGATTACTGAATTGACAGGATTGGTCAGATTCACCCACGTTACCGGGAAGTTATTGTAGGTTACACCAAAATCAAATTCAACAGTACCATCGGCATTTGCGACGGGATCCGTCCATCTGAAATCGGTGGTTGGTGTAGCATTGACATCCCCATATCCGAAGGTTTCAACGCCAAAGAATTGACGGGTTTCATTTACATCCGTCCGATTGTCGGAGATTCCTAAACCATGGAAAACTAGGGTAGAGTTGAATTCCTCAGAATGGTACCGTCCATTGACAATGGTAGTCTGGAAGGCTTCGCCCAATCCTAAATAGCCAACACGGTCGTCTGAAGCCACACCAAGTCCTTCTTCATTTAGCTCAAGATCTAATCTCCCATTTGCATTGCCGTCTTCATATGCAGCCATTGTGGTACTTGTTTGCAGACCCCAAACCGCGAGTCTGGCTTCAATATCCGTCTGGTTAGCGGTTGAGGTTTGATTGAACTTCGAAACAAAGATACCGGCCACACTCTGGAAGGTTGAGAGAACCGTTGTCGAGATATGCTGGAAACCAGCATCAACCGCAACACCAGATGCGGAGGCAGAGACTGGGAGCATATGACGTGGATACATTTCTATGGGAACGGCTGTGCCGTTACGGCTTCCGTTGGTTGCAAATTCAAGATAGGTGAAATCAACAGATTGGAAGTAGTATCCGACATAAGAAATGACGGCTTCAGTGTAATTTGCCTGAATCTTGTCGAACATGGTCACCTCCAAACCCAAGTTCCTTCCATTTGAGATAGATACTTGGTAGGCAGAGGCAGACACATTGTAAGCGACGGAATGTCGTACATAGTATCCCATGATGGAGACCGCCAATTTCTGTCTTTCAATGTAGACCTCGTAACTTTGAGTGGTCACATTGAACAGAAGGAGTTCCGGAAATACAATCCCACTTCTTCTTGTCACGGTTCCATTACTGTATTTATGGAAATATTCCAAGAAGGTGGTGTTGACGGGGAACTGGCCAAGGAATCTTCCATTTTGAGAAACAACGTAGGCTGTTTCAACAGAGTAAGCCTCAGTTACATTGAGTTTCATCAATTCCTGCCCATGTGTCTGATTGAGGGGATCAAACCTAGCTGGAATAAGAACACCAAGAGTAGTGTTGACAAAGAAATTGAGACCGTCTTCGTTAAGATAGTCGTCAAATTCGTAAGTCTGATTTCCGACCTCTTCAGTCCATGCTACTTTGAAAAGGGTATCCAAATGTTGGGCATCGGTTATCAGGTCAATGGTGTCAATCCGTGACCGTGTCTCGTTGAAGGTTTCTGTCACAGTTCCATTGAATTCCTGGGTGAGATTCCCACTGGCAGAAAATTCAATTTGTCCATAGGAGTAGTTTAGACCATTAATGGATCCGCTTTGTAGGGCATCCTGCTCTACATTTCGGATCAGCTTGGGAGGAACAGCTGCCTGAAGGCCGCCGCTCAAAACCAAAGCAAAAGATAAGATAAAAACAAGAAGGCTTTCACGCTTCATGGTATTAGGGAGATAGGATTCTTGGTAAAAAAAAACATATCTAATTGAAAAAAGAAAGTACTCCCAATGTACACAGCATTTCGTGGAAAATCATGGAGTTTTTCAGTACAGAATCCAATGTGAAAGAGATAATTGCTCATCTGGTTTTTCTTCCAAAATTCCTTCAATAAGAAAAAGACCGGTCTTTCCAGAGATGACCAAATCCAAGATTTTCTTATCTGAAGGAACCATAGGATTGGGAAGAGAATTTATGGGATACCATGCAATTACTCCTTCTCGGTTTTCTATTGGGGAAAACATGTCAGAAATAGATAACCAATAATGGATCAGAAAATGTGCAGTTAATTTGCCATCCTTCATATAAGTCTCATTGAGAATTGCAAACGGTCTATGAAATTCGACTGTTACACCGCTTTCCTCCTGTGTCTCACGAAAGAGGGATCCTTCAAGGGTTTCACCGAATTCGGTTTTTCCCCCAATGAAGGCATAATGGTTGGCATATGGTGATTTCCTACGATGAATCAGGAGCACCTGTTTTTTGTCAGGCGAGAGCAAAATGTTTGCTGCAATGATGAGTGGTTGCACATACTTTAGAGGGTGGAACGATTTTTGAGGGTTTCAGATTGAGGTCCAATATTTCCTAAAAATGGCACGAGATTTCCTCAATACTTGATCTAAATATGAAGAGGAGTAATCAGGTTCAAATATCGGAGTCCCCCCTTCCTTGAGACCTTCGAAAAATCGAACAGTAGCCTCTCCGATCTCGTCGTATTTGTAACCACCCTCAAGGAAAACACCAATCCTGTTTTTCACGGTCTTGCTGAGTTGAGCAATGGATCTCCCAATGTTAAGAAACCCTTCTGTCGACAAGCCCAAAGCGCCATATGGATCATTTTTAAGACCATCCAATCCCAACGAGATCAAAAGAATATCTGGGTTGAATTCCTGGATGATGGGAATTACAAGTTCATTCAGAATTGTAAGGTATGGTGAATCCTGCACTTGGTAAGGAAGAGGGATATTGATTGTTTTTCCAATTCCTTCGCCTTCGCCAACCTGTTCGATCCAACCTGTTCCGGGATAGGCAAAACGAGGAGAGGCATGGAGAGAGGCATAGAGCACATCTGCACGATGGTAAAAAATGTCTTGGGTTCCATTCCCATGGTGGTTGTCAACATCAAGAATTGCGACCTTTTTGACCTTTTCATTTTTGATGAGAGATTCTGCGGCGATTGCAATATTGTTGAGAAAACAAAAGCCCATGATGGCATTAACTGTTGCATGATGTCCTGGAGGTCTGAGCATTGCAAAGACGGTGTGTTTCTTTTTATAGGCCTCATGAGCAGTTTGGATAGACCCTCCGGCGGCATGGACGGCCGCATCCCAAGTGAACCTGTTTGCAATGGTATCTGGTGTGAATTCAGTTCGTTCATGCAATGCAGTTTCTTGCAGTTCCTCCACAAGCTCTTTGGAATGTACACGGTAGATCTCTTCCAAAGAAGCAGGAGAGGCGGTCTTAAACTTGGGCTTTAACGCAGATTCTAGGATCGCCGTCTTTATGAGGGAAAGGCGAACCGGTGCTTCCAAATGGGTGGAACCCATTTCATGACGAAGTCCGGTTTCCGATTCGAAGACGGTCTTCACGATGTTTCAACAACATTGAATGAGAAAATTGTTTCGGTATGAAGCAATAGGAAAAGATGATCAAAATGGGAAAAACGCCCCTAATTGGAAGAAAGAGAGGGCAAGTTTCCTTTCAGCGAGAGAAGAAATTTAAAGGAGGATTTCCAGATTTTTATTGCATGATAAATATGGTTGAGGAATATGAAATCAGGGAGGCGAGAACTGAAGATCACGGAGCAATCTATGATTTTTCTCTGATTGCGAGCAAGGATGAGACCGTCCCCCAGTTTCTTCGCAACGCTGGGGAGTTTATTGTGAAAAAGATCGAGGATGGCAAGCCGGGTGTGATAGTGGCTTTTCATGAGGATGAACTGGTCGGGATACTAGATTGCAAAATGGATGAAGAGGTGATAACAATCAAATCAATCTATGTCCGGAAAGACCACAGAAGAAAGGGATTGGCCTCCATTTTGGTGAATAAGCTAGAAAAGCTTTATCCTGGGAGAAAGAAGCAAGTAGCAACTGCGGTCACGGAAAAGGGGAAAAAGTTTTGGGAGAGCAATGGATTTGTCACGAAACAATGGATTTTGGAAAGAGATACTTAGGAATATAATGACGTGATCTTGGCAATTATTTTTTCATTTCCAAGAACTTCTATTGCTTTGCTGAACCCGAATTCGGTAAGTTGATTCAACGTGTCGAAAATTTTCAAGGCCAGAGCAGGATCCATGGTCTTAAGTAAATAGTCCGCCATATAGTCAATGGTTCCTTCGACGCCATACTTTTGGCGATAGAGCCTTTGATGTCTCCGTATCCATCGAGCAAATGCCAAAAAGGCTTCATCCTGATCCTTGGCTCCTGCAAATTCAATTGTGAATTCATCCACATCCGTGTATTCGGAAAGTCGAACCTGAAGGTTGATATGCCAATCCTGCCGAACACTTGGAAGTTCCAACTTGTCTTTGAAGAATTCTTCCCACGACTGATCTGGATCCGGAATTAGGAAAGTTGCAGGACGGATGCCGTCTTGATTTCTGATGAGAACTCGGAAGCCCCACAGGTTGCTGTGTTTCGGAGGAAGGCGGAGATCTTCAATTTTGAACTTTACACGAGCAATCTGCGCACTATTGGTGAGAATGGTTCGAATGGAAGGAGCGATCTCATGAAATGTGCCATCATCCAGTGCCTTGTGTACCTCTTCAGTAGGAAGCAATGTAAGGGCATACATAAGTCTTTCATCCCCAGGTTGAAGAGTTCCATTGGTCCAGAATTCCAAGTCAAAAGTTTCTTCAAGGACGATATATGGACTTGGGCTTCCCAACATGATATCAACCAATCTGTTGGGGTTGTCACGGAGGAAATCTTCGGAAAGTTGTCCTGTCAAACGCCAGTTGCTCCTTCCTTCTCTGAAAATGTCCTGAAGAATCTCCAACATGACCCGAGTCATTCGCCCTTCCCTTTCGACATGATGCAGGAGGCGTTCAAAGAAGACAAGGATTTGGTGGAAATCCTTTCCCGTGATGCCTTTTTCCCAATCCAGAAGATCATTGAAATGAACTTCGACATACTTTGGTTCAACTTCTTCGGATTCAAGTTCGCGTTCAAGTTTTTTGATTTCGTCATCTTCCTCCTGTTCTTCAGGAGTTGCATCAAAGATTCCTTCAAGGGATTCCAGCTCATCCAGACTACTGAAAACCTCCAATAATTCATCTTCGGGGATACCTAATTCACTTGCACCGGATGGAGGGGCTGCGGATGCAATATTCCCACCTAGGCTTTCAAGTTCTGCAAAAGGGTTGTCAGCAGAAACAGTAGGTTTGACTTTGTCTTCCCCTTCATCTACCTTTACGTGGGAAAGGTTAGATCGTCTGGGTTTTCCTCGAGGAAGGTTTTCCCAAAGTTCCTCAATGCTGAATTCCTCTTCCTCCTCAATAAGCTTGCGGATTTCAAATTCGATGAAGTCAATGACCCTGAAATAGGACCAGATGTAAGGAATTTCTTGGAATGCCTCTTTGAAGACAGAAAGATTCTGTAACCCTTTCTCAAGGGTAGTTCGAAAGGCAACGGGTTCCTCCTGCCATCGTGCAAACTGATCAAGGTCAAGATCCTTGCGAGGTTTGCGCATACTTTCAGGAAGCATTGTTCTTCTTGAAATGGCATCCTCAGGACGGAAGAGAAGAAACCACGCAAGGGGAATCATCTCTCTTCCGATGAAGGTGGGAAAAGCATCTTCAGCCTTGTCAGGAGATACGCCGATATACAGGAAGGAATCCATTCAATCCACCATACCGAATTCCCCTAAATAAAACTATAGACCAGAGGTGGAAAGGATTTCAAAATCCTGTCTTTTGAAACCACGATCGTGTAGTTTCCACAGACTGAAAGAACATCGAATTCCATCAGTGGAGATCAAGAGATAGAGCCAATTGGGCAATGCAGATTCGAGATCGACTGATGAAAGGACATTACTGTTGTCCGGATGTGAATGATAAGTACCTATGAGGTCGAGCCCTTCCAAATTCACCTCTTCCTCAATCTTAATCATTTCAAATGGATCGATGATATAGCGATTGGTTTTCTGTAATGCAACATTGGTTGTCGGGCGAGCATCTAAAATGGTATTTGCAGTGCCAATAAGCAGTCCACAGGCTTCATGGGGAAAATCTTCAAGGCTATGCCTTAAGATCGAATCGATGACCTTTTGGGAAATCCGGAACATGAACATCCCTCAAAAATTCACGACCTCATCGGGTTTCGTTCCATCGACGAGTCCATAGAGCCTTGAATAGATAAAGCTGAGAGCCATCACATCATATACATTGTATTCTATCATTTTTGCCCAGATGTCTCCATTAAGAATTTTGCGTTCGTAAGCCAAAGCGAACAGATAACCAATTGAATCGTTTTTGGGGTTGATTCTTAGCTTTTTCATCAGGGATTTGATAAGTGAATCCTCATGAAGTTGGTGCTCATAATCGGGATAGCCGAAGAGATGGGAGAGTTTCTTTACGCTGAACCCGACAGGGGTGATCAGGCGTGGCTTCAGATATTGCATCAGATCTAGAAATTTTATTGTATTTAATGTAGGAGTCCAAAGATTTTTTCTTTTAAGTGTTTTGATGAGATATTTCTTGTCAAAATGATTGCCAGAGGAAGAGATGAAGGTATATGTGGGATGGGAGGAAAGGAATGAAACAATCCGAGATTCGAAAACGTTTCTTTTGCCGTTGTATATGGTGACAGGTTTGGATCCATCAATTTTGTAAAAAGAAACCAAAAACACATTATGATGGGTGGCACTTGCCTCAATATCGAAAAAAATTGCCTGTTTAGGGTCCGGGAGGGAAATGGGCTTTTTTACAAGCAATTGCCTTTTTTTGAAAAGACGAGCACGGAGAAGAAGCCCTTCAATGGAAGAAGGATCGTTCTCCATTCCGAGAATCTTGATCAAATCATCAATTGGGGTGTCCAAGAATTGATCTATTGTCTCAATCTCAGCTTCAATTAATTTGCAGTATCTTTTTTGTGAAATTCCTTCAATGAGGAGTAATTCATCACTCACTTATTGATTGTTGGGGTTGGACGGTTTTAATTCTTTTTTCTTGTCTAATATTGTTGGGCGTAATAAACCATCTGCTTGCCTTCTTTTCCACAGTAGATACAAGGCCCATCAGGATCTTCTTTCAAATCCTCACGGGTTCCACGAACTGTGGCTTTTGTCTCATCCTTGATTTTCTTGGCGCAGTCTTCAGATCCACACCAGTTTCCTCGGGCAATGCCCCGTGTTGTTTCCATCATTTCCTTGAGCTCATCATAGGTTCGAACATCTCGAATCATGGATTGGAGATAATCCTCAGCCTTCTTTTTCAGGGATTGGTGGATGTCGACCATGGTCTTTTCAAGGACTTCTGTCAATTCCTCCCTACTGACTTTTTGTTTCTTGCCGGTATCCCTCCTCACCATGAGAACTGAGTTGGAGGCAAGATCCTTGGGACCGATTTCCAACCGGATAGGAGTTCCTTTCATTTCCCATTCCGCAAATTTCCATCCAGCAGTATAGTTATCTCTAGTATCTGCGACAACACGGTACCCTTGAGCCTTCAATTCCTCTTCAAGCTTTTTGGCTGCCTCAATGATTTCCTTGTCAACTTTCTTGAAGATAATGGGAACAACAACAATCTGTGTAGGAGCAAATCTTGGTGGAAGAATGAGACCTTGATCATCCCCGTGCAATGAGATCACTGCTGCAATGACTCGTGTACTCATTCCATAGCAGGTTTGATGGACAATCTTTGTTTCTCCGTCCTTGTCAAGGAACTTGATATCAAATACCTTGGCAAAGGACTGTCCGAGATTGTGGGTTGTGCCAATTTGGAGAACTCTTCCGTCAGGAAGCAGTGTATCATAGGCGATGGAATAGTCTGCGCCAGGGAAAGTATCATGAGGTGGCCGTCTGAAAATCATGTAAGAAAGAGCTAATTCATCAAAAACAGTCTGGTAAATCCTCATGGATTCCCGAACCTGTTCAGCGGCCTCTTCTGCTGTGGCATGGCAGGTGTGGGCTTCTGACCATTGGAATTCCCGATCTCTCAACAGAGGACGGGTTTCACCAGTATCCATACGGATGATGTTACAGAATTGGTTCATTTTGAGTGGGAGATCAGAGTGGGAATTGATCCATTGCGCATACATGTAATACATAATGGTTTCACTTGTTGGTCGAAGTGCAATTTTCTTTTTCAGTTCTGTATTTCCGACCTTAGTGACCCACGCCACCTCTGGAACAAAGCCCTCGAAATGCTCTGCTTCTTTTTCAAGAAAATCCTCAGGAATGAAGATTGGGAAATAAGCATCCTGATGTCCAGTTTTCTGAAATTCATCGTCCAAAGCCCGTTTGATCTCCTCCCAGATTTGATATCCATTGGGCAGAAGGACATTTGCTCCTTTAATGGGAGTTCTAACATCTACGATGTTGCCTCTGAGAAGGATTTCGCTGTACCATTTTGAAAAATCAGATTTGGGGTTTTCGAGTGGCATGGTTTTACCTCGACTATGCCAATTATGACAGAACCTTTTGAAAACATTTCCATTTTTTCTTGGTAGTGACGTTATTGGATCTCGTATTGGTTCAATTTATCTATCAGATGCTGATCCCTCAAGATCAGAATGTCATCGGATTTATCTTCAGTTTCAAGATCATTGATGAAGCCGATAATTTCTCGTTTCATGATCAGGTGAAGCAAACATTCATTGATGGTTTCAAAATCCATCTCTAATTCTTCAGCAATCACTGAAAAGGGGATTTGATCTCTAAACCGTTCCCGGTTGTCTTCGATGTATTCGAGGATTGCTACAACGTCATCAGGGGATACCGAGGGGCGAGAGCCCTTAAGGCTATCACGGAGCTGATCCATGGTTTCTTTGACTTCATCTTTGTCTTTGAACACTTGTATCAGGCTTTTTTCACTTTTCCCACCTAAAAAGTTTTTTTTGCCGATGAAGGATAGTCGATTTAATTTACTTACGATAAGTTTTTTAGAACGAGCCCACTCATCAACCTATGCTTGGCAAAGATGGAATAGTAGCAGAGTTTATTGGCACATTTGCCTTGGTGGCAATTGGAGGGTTCGCGGTACTTCAAGCGGACATTGGTAATCTTAACTTGGTGGGAGTGGCACTTGCCCACTTTCTGGTTCTTTCAATCATGGTTTACTTTGGAGGGAGATTCAGTGGAGCCCATTACAACCCTGCAGTCACCCTTTCATTTGTTGCCACTAGAAAAATTGATGGCAAAACAGGTTTGATTTACATTATTACCCAATTGGTTGCCTCTATTTTTGCAGGGATTGTTCTGCTTCTGCTCAAGTCAGAAGACATGAAGGGAGCAGTCAGTAAACTTGGATTTCCCCATGTACAGCAGGGGTATGATCTTTGGATGGCCATCTTTGCGGAGGCTTTAGGTACATTTTTCCTGGTGTTTGTTATTTGGGCAGTCGCGGCAGATAAAAGAGCACCAGATCAGATTTTTGGATTTGCAATTGGAGGAGCCGTGGCATTTTCAATATTGGCAATTGGTCCAATGACAGGGGCAGCATTGAATCCAGCAAGGGTGTTTGGTCCTGCCCTAATTGCAGCAGATTTTGAAAACCACATTGTCTACTGGATAGGACCGATTATTGGAGGACTTTTGGCTGGGTTCCTATACAATACGATTTTCTTGAAAGAGGAAGAAGGTTAATCCTCGTTTTTTTTTTCTATCGATTGATCGTTTTTTGACGATTGTGAGTAAACAATGTTATATTTCAAGGATTTTTTGGTCAATTATGAATGCTTTGGCACAGGCCAAGGAATTCGTTGACAGGGGTATGCTGAACGAAGCCCTGACAATCTTAGAGGAGGGTAGGTTTGATGAGGATGAGGAAATCGAGGCATGGATACTGAAAACAAAGATCAAGATGATTAAAGGGGAATTTCAGGAAGCACTGGCAGCGGCAGAAAAGTCTGTTGAGCTGAGTGAGGCCAGAAGGGACTACATCATCAACCTCAAGGACAGAATCCTTCAATTGGGAGACCTTTGGAAACAGGGGAAGTTCAAAGAATGTTATGAGATCATGATGTTGACCAAGGAAAAGATCAGGGAAGGGGTAGATTTCGATGTAACTCAAGAGGCTGTTGCCAAATCCTATGAGACCTTAGGTATTCTTAACTACAACCAAGGACTGTTTGATGAGGCCATTGCCAACCTGACCAAGTCATTGGAGACCGTGAAACGATATGGTCTAAAGGTAGATACCTGCAACATACTCTTTTACCTTTCCCTCAGTTATGTGGAACAGGAGAATTCAGCAAAAGTTGAAGAGACAAAGAAGATTTTGGCAGAGAACCTAAATTCCCATAATTGTGAGAACGCATCCTCAATAAACCTCAAATTGATTGAGGCAATGGAAGCAAGACGAAAACCCACGTGGAAAGAAAAAGCCAAGGCAGAAGAGAGATTTGAGGAAATAATTGCAGAGAAAAGCCTTCCATTTGATCTGCATGTATTCACCCTGACGCATTACTGTGATCTTCTGCTGGAACAGCTTCAGAGTGTAGATAATGAGGAAATCTTCGATAAGGCCAAGAAAATCACCAAAGAGATCTATGAATTGGCAGAAGCAAAAGAATCGTATAACCTGTTGGTGAATGTCCTCATTCTGAAAGCAAAGTTCGCGATCTTGGATCTCGACTTGGAAACTGCATACAGCCTTCTCGATCAAGCAGATGAAATTGCGAAAGAGAAGAGAATGGCCTATCATAAACTGCAAATTGAAAATCTGCGATCAATCATTACCAGTGAATTGGAAGAAGTGGAAAAGAAGATTCGGCAAAACCTGACACTCAAGGAACGACTGGATCTGTTGACCTACCATGATTTTTTTGATCTGGCAATCAACACCCGAAAGAAAGAGGAAAACTAATCAAAACCGATGGGATAATGCCTTCTTTTTTTGAGGAAGGTTACAGGAACACCAAGGAGCAATGCAAGCTGTTCAATAATGAAGTCAACAGTTTCCTGACGGATCTTAGCTCGTTCATCCGCTTCGATAAGAATCGAGGGGAGGGCAGTGTCCAACCCATGCTTTCCCATGAGGTTCAAGGCAGCCAAGGCATTCTGCAATTGCATTGGAGCCCAATCTCTTCCATCAGGGTAAGCCACTTCGACACGAATGGGAAGATCATTCAGAACTGTCCGAAGATATGTGGCTCTGAATTCAATCCGTGGGCTCAATGGGAACCAATTGGGAGTGGTAATCTGGAACCATGGAAGCCTTTGTCCCACTTTGAGTAAATGAACTGCAAAGTCTGCGTCTAGCAGGTGGGTCAAAGCCATTCGAAAACCTTTGGTCAGTTCCATGGAAACTGCTTTGGATCTAATCCAATCCACAATGGTAGCAATGAAGTGGGAAACAAAGGATCGAGATCGAGAATCCTTGACAACCCCCAAGAGAATGGTTTCATTTGAAACCGCAGTTCTGATCAGGTCAAGGTAGATTTCCTTGATCTGTTTTTCTAACTCTGCAATAATTTCATTTGAAACATCATTGGAGAAATCGCTTTTCAGGGGATAGATAGAGCCGTCAAGCATCAATATTCGTGGGCTCTGCATTTCCATGGCCTGAATGGCAACAGAATATTCGGCCTTGAGCCGAAGAAGAGTTCCCACCTTTCCTAGTTCCTGACGGGTTTCGAAGGAGGGGAAGATGGTCATTGTAGGTTTGGGATTGAATTCCGGTACATATTCAACTTTGACTTGATTTCCCAATCCTCGGAAAATCGGAGCTACAGCCCGAGTCAGGATCAGATCAAAGCCACGGAGGTCATTCTGAACGAGACCTCCATCGACTGCGGCAACCTTGGTAAATTTGGAAAATTTGTCGGGAATGGGGTTGACAAGATCAGGTTCTTTCCAGACTCCACCCTCCAGTTTCGGGAGGGACATCAGGTTTCTCCGGAACCTTTTGAGCCACTCTTCCCTGATTCTGAAGCGACTTTGCTCTTCAGCGATCATTTTTGCAATATCTGGATCAATGAAGCTGGAGATGTCAGTCACCTACCTTGAATTGACCTCTTTGATTAATAAGTCCAGAGGTCATGACTCTTTTCTCCTTTCGGATAGCCATCTTCGGATCAAATTCAGCCCATAGAAAATCGAGAGGACAAAACCAATGTAGAATGCAACGCCTTCGATGTTTCTGAACAGCTTGATCACAAAGGGAAGAACCGATTCTCCTCCAAGAAGTTCAA
This sequence comes from uncultured archaeon, assembly GCA_964645535.1. Lineage (GTDB taxonomy): Archaea > Asgardarchaeota > Heimdallarchaeia > Heimdallarchaeales > Kariarchaeaceae > WAKA01. Next base: position 59,493 of record CAZYCQ010000002.1, read on the forward strand.
AAGGAAGGAACTGTTTGCTGGAACCCTCAAATTGGGGGAGGGCGATAACATCACCATAAATCTTGGTGATGATGAGAACGAAGGCGGAACTGACGATCAGCATGAACAAAGCAAGATCTTCCTTCACTCTTTGCAGAACCAACGAAACTGAAAAGAATTTGAGGCTAGAGGCCACAATAATATATAGAGGGATAATGAAAAGGAAGGAAATTTCGATGAGTTTGGGGTTGATAGCCAATGTGTTCATTAGGTCAACAAAAGATTCAAGTACCGAAGTAATATCAATGTTGATCGAAAAATTGAAATCCACTTTCAGAAATTCAATCACATCGCTCAATCTATCCCAAGCGATAGCGACCCAAGACATCATCAGTAGGATTTGTCCAAGACGAGCGAGCATTCCTATTCGTTGGGATGTCGCGGAAATGCCGACACCACCCCCCAATGCAGACCCCCGAAGTAGTCGGGAAAGAATGGAAATAATGGAGAACCCTTCGACAACCCCGATGACGACGGCGGAAATGCCGATTATAAAGATGAAATCAAGTTCATAGATACGAATGGGGTTCAACAGGTTCAATCGTAATGCAAGCAAAGCCAAAGATAACACTGAACTTGGATTATCAAGACTATAATCCGTAGGGGTGATGGAGGGAGGGATGATTCCGATGGTGCCGGTATGATCGAAAACCGTCCTTTGTGTGGTGTCCAAAACCAAGATTACATAGAGATCCCAGAAGGTCCAAAGAACAACAGGGAGAAGATAGAAGAGGAAGATGATCGGGACAATAATCAGCAGGTTATATCCACCCAAAGTGAGACCAAAGTGAAATATTCGTCGAAGCAAATCGGTCAACAGGAAAAGTAAGGTCAACAGAAAAATTGCGGTTCCCATCATAACAGTTCCCAAAATCAGCATTGAAATGAAATTAGCGGGATCAATGACAATAAAGTATGTTGTCAAAACGATTCCAAGAATAAGGATGAGAACAACCGAAATCTTGTAGAATGTGCTCAGGATCTTGGATTTAGACAAAAGGAGGGACTTGGCATCGACTGTTTTCAATCTTTCCCTCCCAAATCTTGTGACCAATGCAATCATGGAGAAGATAGGAAAGACCAAGAGGAGAGAAAGGAAGAAGAAGAAGAAATATGCACGGTACGTAGCATAAGTTAATCGATCGTCGCCTCTCGGCAGACCAGCAAACAAATCAGGAGGAGAATTGATGACGATATACCAAGAAGGAAGAGTGATCCCATGGAGCGTGAACACCCCGACAAGAGAGATGTCGACCACCACAAAAAGCAATGAAATGAAAATAAGCTGGACGAGGAAAAAGAGGAAAGCACGGTAGGATAGTAGATTGGTTAGACCGAAGGATTTCCTTTGGGCAACAAATACATACTTTGTAAAAGAATAAAGAATGGTGGAGAACAGAATGATACTCAAAACCATCATTCCAAGATGGAGGATTGTTGTTCCCATGACACCAGTCTGATTTTCTTCCACTTGACCACCTAGGATTTCCTGTGAAAGGACAAGAAGACCGATGATTTCAAGGAGCAACATCAAGAGAAATCGGCCAGCGGAAGCATAACCAGAAAACCTCCCTCTCTTCTTTTTTTTCCTTTCTTGGGTTTCCTGTGGCTCATGCGATACTGGTTCCGTGTCAGTCAAGGGGAGCATCCTCCATTTGTTGTTCCTTCAACATACCGGCTATTTCTGTACCCTTTTAAAATCGATGAGGGGGAGACGATTGAATGCGAAAAATCCTCGTGATCGGTGAAAAAACAAGCCAAGTGAAGAAATTTGTGGAAACCTTATGCGGCGGTCACACGACAACCAAACATGCAAAGTACATTTACTCGTACACAGGTAACTGGAGGGGACCTGACCATGAGTTATACATCTTTACTTTCCTTCCGTTGGCAGGCCACATCACCACGATCGAGACACCAAAGGGTTATGGATGGGGAGAATGTGACCCTTTGACCTTAGTCAAGGATCCAAAAGCCCTTAAGGTTGTCAATGAGAGGAAATATGTCACCATCCTTAGAAAATGTGCAGAGGGCAAGGATGAAATTTGGTTAGCAACCGATCCGGATGCGGAAGGGGACAACATTGCCTATGAGGCATTGAACATATTGAAACCTAACATCAGAAAACAAGGATTGGTGATCAGACGGATATGGAATTCGTCGTTGACCAAAGATGAGATTCGAAGATCATTTGTGAATCCTAGGAAGTGGGAAGACAATCTTGCCCTAGCAGTACAGGGAAGAAGATTTACCGACGCATGGCTAGGATTTGCAGGGACAAGGGAAGTGACCCGTGCAGCCCGACATGTAGCCAATGTAAAAGTCATCTCATTGGGAAGAGTTCAATTACCTACTTTGAGGGTGATTGTAGAAAGGGATTTTGAGCATGAAACATTCAGTTCAAAGGAAATATGGAATATTGAGGCTCAAACCCGCATCAATGGAGACGTGGTCAAGGCAACCCACGCAAAGCAACCGTTTTCGAATGGGGATGAAGCAAAGAGGATACATCACAAAATATCTGATGAAAGCACCGCATCTTTGGTGAAAGTCACAACCAAGTCAAAGAAGGAGAAACCCCCCATACCTCTCAACACCACCGCTGCAATTGCATTGCTAAGCAAAACCTTGAAAACAACTGCATCTACGTGTATGGGATACTTAGAAGAGCTTTATGAGAAGGAACTGATATCCTATCCAAGAACGGAAAATAAAAAGTTTACAGATGGATTTCCCCATAAGGACATTTTACATAAGCTTTCAACCTTTCCACCACTCAGTGAATTCATTGATGCGATAGCGGATAAAGAAAAACCTCGTTCGAATGGAAAGAAAATGGAAGAGGAGGATCATGATCCGATTCATCCTACTGGAGAAATGAAAGCGCTGGCAACCTTGAAACCAGAAGTCTTTAGGGCATGGGACATTATCACAAAGCATTACGTCAGCCATTTCATGCAGGACTTCAAGTATTCAACGCACCAAGTAGATCTCTTGATCGGGGAGGAACCATTTGTCATCCGATTTCGGACAATTGAGCAACTTGGTTGGAGAGAAATTGCCGATTGGTTGAAAACGGATCAAGAGGAAGTCACAATACCTTCAATTGGAGAACAATTTGCGGTCAGCCGCATTGATCTGAAAAAAGCAAAGACCAAACCCCCTTCGAGAATCACGGACAGCCAACTATTGGTGGAAATGGAGAAAATGAGAATTGGTACCAAGAGCTCTCGACCCGAAATCATCAAGAAATTGCAGGAGAGAAATTACATTGTCAGAAAAGGTACACGGCTCAGATCCACCTTATGGGGGAGGATTCTCATTCTTTCGTTGGATCCGATCTGGCCGGAGGTGATCAGACCTCATTTCACTGCCGAAGTGGAAAGGATGATGGATCTTGTTGCCTCTAAGCAGAAGCAGTATGAGGACATGTTAGAGACATTGAGAAATAGGTATATTGCACTTCATGAGAAGCTTAAAGGAAACCTGAAAACGTTCCAAAACTTACTTATCAGATTGGGGCTCGAGGATCAGGTCAAACTGAAGGAAGATGAGGAGAAGATCAAAGAATGTTGGAAAACCTACTCCCAAATCCGAGGGAAACCCTAAACACCGACGTTTTTTTCGATAAATTCTTAATGGTTGAACAACCACAAGGGGTGAGCATAATGATATTTCTTACTTGTCCATCCTGTGATGCCACAATAAAAATGAAGTGGGTCAATGAAGGAGACCAACTCGTATGCTATAAGTGCAAGACCACCTCGACAATTGCCAAGGATAAAAACAACAGGTTTTTCCTTGAGGAAGAGTTTTTTGAGGATCTCAAGGATATCGTAGAGGACATTGATTTTGAATTCGATGAGGATTTTGATGATGGAATGGAAAACGACCTTGAGGATGAATTTGACCTGTTTCCTGAGGAGGGCGTGGAGTTTGTGCACACAGAAGAGGATTTGGATAGCTACGGGGTGGAAATAGCCATCGATGAGATTGATGAAGACTTTTATGAGGAAGATATCTTTCAGGATGAGTTTGGAGACACCTTTGAAGAATATCAAGAAGATTTCCTTGATGATTATGAGGATTTTGAGGATGCCGATGAAATCGAGTTTGCCTTTGAAGAAGGGGAATACAATGCAGAAATTGAGCTAGAGCCCCCCATTGAGGGGTACAATGTTAAGGTTGAATATGAAGATGACGATGAGTTCGAGGATGA
>CAZYCQ010000002.1:63850-121609 GCA_964645535.1 uncultured archaeon
GAGGATGAGTTTGAGGAAGATTCTGATGAAGAAGAAGATTCAGAATATGATGTGGAAATAATTACAGAAGACGACGAGAGTTAGGCATCCCTTTCTTGGTCACGTTTCATTAATCGGGGAAGGACAAATCCGAGGAATGCCAAGGCAGCAATGGGCACGGCTCCATTGATCCCGGATCTGATGATGACAGGATCAGTTGCGCCCAATACAGGCACCATCTCTTGTAGGATTGTCAACGAGAATGCCAATCTAAATAGTTTCATCATATTAACCCGTGACTGAGGCTTAAAAAAGCTTTTGCAAATCTGTGATCAAGGGACAAATTCAATTCGATTTGGCCTTCCAGGATAAAGCTTCAGATTGGGATTTTCATTTGCAAGCTTGCGGATATAGGTTCGCACCGTTGGCTGTGGGACTTTCAAGGCATCTGCGATTTCGTTGGTGCTCATAATGGTGTTGGGATGGGATTGAAGGTATTTCCATACCAAGTCATAAATGTAGCCCGGAGGGCGATTGGCGTTTCTTCGTCTTGGTTTTGAACTTCCGACGGGAATGTTTTTCACCGCTTCCAACTTTTTTTCCAAGGAAAGACCACTGAAATCTGGGTTTTCGAGGAGAGCAGAATATACTTGAATGGCTTCAATTGTGAACTGTGTTTGGCTTATTCCTAACTTTGTAGACCCTTCTTTGACAAGATCAACAATTGAAGAATCCCATCTTTGTGATACGGCAATTTTTCTGGTTCCCAAATTGACTCAACATTAAGGACACAGTTACTTAATATAATCTCTTTGGTAACAATTAAGTGGATTCGCTACCTAAAAAAAATCGTTGAGGGTAGTTTGATCAGTCATCAATTCTTCTTCAATATCTTCCTCCACAAAATCAACTACATCAGGCTCTACCTCAAGAGGTTCTCCGACTTTTACCTCATGGAGAACAGATTCCGCAATCTTGTTTCCAAGGAGTTTCGAAACTTTTTCCTTCCCAACCTTCAAGAGGTCTGCTGGGCGTTTGATTCCATTTATGTAAAGAAGGCGTGCTCTTTTTCTCCCGATCAGGTTGAGTGAGGTCAATGGAATAAGATCCTCAGAGATTCCATACTTCACTCTCAATGTGAGGGTTTTCAACTGTTTCTCGTGGTCATTCAACTTGAAGAGTCTAGCGATTTCGGCTGCGGAATGAAGTAACCATTCTGCACTGGAGATTAGGTTATGGAGGTCTCCAGAAGTTACATTGTATTTTTCATAGATCTCAGATTCGGATTTTTCGGATATCCAATCCTGTAGAACTTTTGCGGTCTTGATTTCTTGGAGGAAGAAATCCCATGTGACGTCATCTCGATCTGGAACCATAAGATCATCAATGACTGCATCAGCAATGTCAATCATTCCATCCATTTCCTTTTCTCGGACGTAAAAATTCCGGATATCGGGAGTTGAACTGATCAGATGGAGATAGGCAAACTCGGAGATTTTCTTTCCTTCAGCAGAGATGAGTCCCTTCTTAAGCATTAAGGCAGTCAATGGATCCAGATATAGCTGATTGACACGATAGCCGAAAGGAGTGGGTTTGTAGGGTTCTTTGGAAGAGATCAATTTTGCCTCCACCAGCAGTTCAAGAGTTGAATGAATCAATTCCTCAATAAAGAACACCTGTCCCTCATTCTGATATCCGAAAAATGTGGTTGAAATAATGTCTAAGGCACTATCGAAGTCATAGACATCACCACTGACCACAAAAGAAAGCAGATGTGTCCGCAAAGAGGGCTCAGATCCGAACTTGGAATAGATTTCCTCAGTATCCGCCTCAATATACCGTCTCATGATCTCGTCTTTTTCCGAGAGATTACGGGCGATCACTATGGCCTCTCCATAGGGATCATAGCGGGGACGACCTGCCCGTCCAGCCATCTGCTTGTATTCCAGCACCGGGATCATTTGGGTATAGCCGTCTGAATACCTTGAAAGCGTTCTGATCACCACTCTCCGGCTGGGGGTGTTAACCCCAGCAGAATTGTGGGAAACCAAGGTTTCAGCAATAAGTAGATGATCCGTACTTTCTGGAAGAGCAACATCATAGACTGTGTCACATCCAGAAATTATTTTCTTATGGGTTATTGGAAACCAACCGGTCGATTCGTTTTGTAGGGGTTTTGACTCAATAGAATAAAAAGGCAGGTGAAAGAGCAGATCTCCTTGGCAAAGTTGCCTTGCAGGGATTAGAAGTTGCCGGTCTTTTCTCCGTACTAGGAAACGATGCCCTTGGGAGGTGACAATTCTTGCACCGGCTTCGGTCATCACCTGAATCAATGGACTCCCATTGCTAAGTTTCACCACTGCCTCTGGAGCGACAAGTTTTGGAATACCATGAATAAGGGCGGGAAGCTTGACCTGCTGACCTGCTTCAATTAGGAGATGGATTGTCTCAATGGAGAGCAATCCCCGATCAGTCTGGAATCGGGTATCCGGAGCGAAACAGAGAGTGGGTGAAGCAGATATGATTTTAAGAATCCCTTGTCTGAATGCTTGTTCAATGATTTTCCGGTGTGCATTCAATAATCCAGCATGATGGAAGGCAACTCCTTTTTCAACAACATTAGCCAGATCCAAGCTCAATTGGGTTCGTTCACCAGTGCGCAGGATACGGGATGCCAAATGCTTCAGGTTTTGTTTTTCTTCTGCTGAAAGATATCGATAGTAATGTGAAGCGATCTTCCGGGCGGTTTGTACGACGCTTGATCTGGTGCTCGCAAATACCAGGCATTGGCCACCTTTCAAGACAGCATCGATGGCGAGGGGTACATAGCCATGTTTTTCTGATGGAGACCCGATTTCCTCAACAGTACGATCCATCCAGAACACATCACCACCAACCCAAACCCCCTCCTTAAGGGCAACAGGCCTCCATTCTGACAGAACCAAGTCAGCATCCAGCCATTCTGCGATATCCTCTGCATTTCTGATCGTAGCCGATAGGGCAAGGATCTGGCAATTCGGAAGCTTTTGGCGGACTTGGGAAAGGACAACTTCGAGAACAGGACCCCTATGTGGATCATTGATCAGATGAACCTCGTCAGAAACGATCACGGAAATATTGTTCAACCAAGATGCCTGATGCCTGATGATTGAATCGAACTTTTCATTGGTTGCAATGATGATATCCCGAGAGCCCAGCCATTCGATGCCGGATTCATAATCTCCGCTTGCAATAGCGACTTTGTATCCCATGGCCTCTGCAGCTTCTGAGAATTCTTCATATTTTTCAGAGGCAAGAGCACGTAACGGGGCAAGATAAACTGCTTTTCCACCATTCTTACTCAATTTTGAAAAAATTGCCAGCATGGCAATCAATGTCTTACCGCTGGCAGTGGGAATTGCCACAACGAGGTTCTGCCCCTCTAATAACCCTTTTTCGATGCATTCTGCCTGTGGAGGATAAAGCTTCTCAATTCCCTGTTGCTTAAGAAACGAAATGAACCGAACGTCAATGTCAATATCCTCCACATTCATATAGTCCCAAATGGTATTCAAACCTTTAAAACAATAGGGAAGACCCCATTAAAAGTGAAATCGATCTACAAAAGATTTTTTTAACCCGCAGAAATCACCCAATTGTGTTCAAAGGCAATCTTGTTCGATTGCGACCCTTCGAGAAGGAGGATGCAGCAATCATTGCATCGAGGATCAATCATTTTGAAACCTTAATGGGCATTGGCAGACCCTTACCCATTTCCCTTCAGGAGGAGGAGGAATTTGTCGATTATGCCATTCGAGAGACAAACAAGGGGAGGAGCATCTTTTACATTATTGAAGAGAATTTGGAAGGTCAGATCATTGGAAGTGCCTCACTCAAGGGGATCAATTCCAGGAATAGAACTGCGGAATTGGGAATTGCAATTTTCGAGCCAAAGAATTTCAATAAGGGGTATGGAACCGAAGCAACAAAACTTATACTTAAGGTTGCTTTCAGTGTGTTGAACCTCAACAGAATTGAACTGAACGTCTATGAGTACAACTCTCGTGCAAAACATGTCTATGAGAAGATAGGGTTCAAGGAAATTGGAAAACGAAGGAAATTCATGTATTATGGAGGAAAATACTACGACAGTTTTCTCATGGATATTCTGGCAACTGAATATTTCGACGAATATGGAAAAGAAGACATCGTGCAGATATGAATTCAGTTTTAAACCAGTCTGTGAGTGGCACCAAATGTTATATACCGGTATTTTGTACATTTATTAAGTCAGTCACAGATTGAATTTAGGTAGAGTAGGCGGATCAAAGTGGAGACCAGCATCGATAGGGATATCATCTCGGGATTTCTTGAGTTCTTCAAGAACTTCCAAGATGAGGACGGACAATACAAATATTCAGATGAGATCACGAGAATCATCATTGACGGTGAGCGGAGCTTGGTCATTGACTACAATGATCTGTATCTCATGGATTCAACCCATGAACTGGGACTGAGCTCTGCTTTACTTGAGTTTCCCGAAAAAACCATTGAACTTGGTACCATCGCCTTGGAGACCCATATCAAGGAGGAAAATTTCGATTATTTTCAAGAAGTCAAAACCATCAATCGAAGCAGGTTCCACGTCCGTTTCGTCAATATTCCTTCAAAGACACCGCTGCGGAACATCCGCACTAATCAATTGGGTACCTTCAGAGCTGTTGAGGCGATTGTTGTCCGAACAACAGAGATCAAACCCATGATTGATGAAGGGTTCTTCATCTGTAAATTGAATCCTGAGCACCAATTCAGGTATTCCCTGAATCAAGGAACCTTCAGCTCACCAAGGCAATGCATAGAACCGTCCTGTAAGAGCAAAGATTTCACACTCTCGATTGAGGATTCCACCTTGATTGATTGGCAAGGACTGACGCTTCAGGAAAGACCAGAAGAGCTCCCCTCAGGAACCAGTCCGAAATCACTGAATTGCAGGCTTCTTGACGACTTGGTTGATAAGGTCAGACCAGGGGACAGGGTGATTGCCACCGGAATTGTTCGGACAAAAAGCCCAGAAGGATTGAAAAAAGGCAAGCAGGCTATTCTCGACATTTGGCTGGATGTAAACTATATCGAGCCACTGAATAAGGAAACAGACCTAACAGAAATTTCCTTGGCCGAAGAGGCAGAATTCTATGAATTGGCAGAAAATCCGGACATCTACGAAATGATCATCCATTCCTTGGCACCCCAAATCAAGGGATTGGAAAGGGAAAAGGAAGCGATCATGTACTTCCTTTTTGGAGGGGTTGACAAGCTTCATCCCAACGGCTTCAAAAATAGGGGACAGCCCAACATCCTTTTGGTGGGAGACCCGGGTGTGGCAAAATCCCAATTATTGAAGGCGGTGCATAAAGTAGCTCCAAGAGGTGTCTATACATCCGGAAAGGGATCATCGGCCGCAGGTTTGACGGCAGCAATTGTTCGGGATCCTGATACAGGAGAATTGACCCTTGAAGCAGGAGCAATGGTTCTTGCAGATAAGGGAGTCTGTCTGACAGGAGATACAGAGATAATGCTCGGGGATGGGAGAATCATGCCGATAGAGGAGATTTACAAACAGGGGAGAGGGATGGAAATCCTCAGTTTCAACCAAGAAACATTAGAACAGGAGATCAAGCCTGTTAAAGCGGTTTCTCGTCGGTTTTCCAAGAAAATTTACGAACTTACATTTGAAACAGGAGACGTTTTGAAGGCGAGTCCAGAACACCCATTTCCAGTGTGGGAAAACGGCATTGTCTGGAAGTCGGCAGAAGATCTTGCAGAGACCGATTTGGTGATTGACTACAGGAGATACAGGTTCAATGGTGAACCGATGTACAACCCTTCAATAATTGAGTTTCTTGGGTATCTCATTTGTCTTGATTCAGAGGGGAAGATCAAGATTCACCAAGAACTTGAGGAAACTATTTTCAGAATCAAAAGTCTTGCGAAAATACATAATCTTCCCTACAAGCATCTTGGAGATTCCATTCAATTTGAATGGAAATTGGTATCGCCAAGGTTGAAGAATTCAATTGGCAGGATCATTACAGGAAAGAAGGACATCATTGCCTTCCTTTACCAATTACGACCCGAAGAACTCCGACCTGCGATTACAGCATTAGCCAATCTCAGAGGAAGGTTTACGGAAACCGGGAATTTCATTATTGCAATTGAATATGGAATGGCAGAACCTATCAGGAAAATTCTGCGCAAAGTTGGAGTGGCAAGTGAACTGAATGGAGACAATATCAATATTTCCGATTACAGTAGCTTGTGCAGATTGAGTTCCTCCCGTTTTGTCCAATCCCTCCAAGTCATGTTCAACAATCAAATTCGGAAAAGAAGAAGATTAAACGAGAAACAACATGGAAATAACCTATTATATCAATTTCCGGAACTTGAACCACTGATTGAAAAAGGTCAGCAGGTCATGGTCGGAGAGAAGACACAAATGATTGAACCGTTTGAGGAAACTGCCATAAAGTTTGTCACAAATGACCTTGCATTCAACCACCTTGTGAAAAAACGGGAGCTTCCTGGAGAGAAGGTCTACAACCTCCAAGTGGAGGATTCCGAGACATACTTTGCGAATTTCATTCCAGTGCACAACTGTCTGATTGACGAATTTGATAAAATGAGCGAGAATGATCGATCTGCAATCCATGAGGCCATGGAACAACAGACAATTTCAGTTGCCAAGGCAGGGATTGTTGCAACACTGAATTCCAGGACAGGAGTTCTTGCAGCGGCAAATCCAGTACATGGAAGATACGAAGACCACCGGACATTTGTGGAAAATGTCGACCTTGGACCGACAATCCTCTCCCGTTTCGATCTCATCTTCATTCTCAGGGATATCCCAGATGAAAAGGAGGACGAAAGTAAGGCCATGCATATCCTAAACCTGCACATGAATTACGATACGAATTTGGTTGAGGATCCGCCAATACCTTTGGACAAGCTGAAAAAATACATTATGTTTGCCAAGCAGAAATGTGAACCGAGATTGACTCAAGAAGCCATTAACACCATCCAAGAATTTTATGTCAATCTGAGGAACAATGTGAAGAGAGGAGACAGGAATGCCATTCCCATCACTGCAAGACAACTTGAAGGGATTGTGCGTTTGGCAGAAGCTCGGGCAAGAGTTGCATTAAGGGACAAGGTAACCAAGCAGGATGCTCAAAAGGCAATTGACTTGATGGTCTACAGTTTGCAGCAGATAGCCATTGACCCCGAGACCGGAGAATTGGACTATGATGCCTTTGCAAGTGGCCATACCAGCACCAAGAGATCCCGCATCTCCCGACTGATGTCGATCATTGAAAACCTCCAGAGCATTTCCTCGGGTCCGTTCGAAGAGAAAGATGTATATCGTGAGGCAGAGGCAGAGGGACTTGATCTGGAATTTGTTCAAAAGGCGATTTATGACCTCGTACGTCAAGGTGCGCTTTACCGTCCGGAAGCAGGAAAATTAAGCAAGCTGTAATGACTATGTTTTTAACGCCTTAGCTGTTTATTCTGTTGATGCTTGATGATCTTTCCCTTGAATTGAAGCGGATTGAATTCGACTTCGAAGAGGGGATTGTACATGTCATTGGAAAGAAGGATCTGGATGCCCTTGACATAGATGGAATCAATATCCGGCTCGTAGAGGGCCAGAGTACCAAGATGCCTTTTTGGGTTGCTGAGCTTCTGGTACAGGAGGGATTGGCAGAGTTTGCCGATGATGCAGAAATCAATTACCGGACGCTTGCGCAACTTGCCCATGAAGAAGCAAGAGAGAAACGTTTGGCAAAACTTCCCACCAAACTGTTCATAAGAAGAGTGAGGTTTGAAATTGAACGGCTCAGCAAGGAACGCAACCGTATCGCTCTCCGAAAGCTTGCCAGCATTGAAGGCTCCTTCAACAAGATCATCAAGCAACGAATGAGAAAATTAATCCAAGAAGCACTCATAAGTTCCGAAGAGACAAAGAATACCGCCTTACTTGAAGAAGAGGAATGGTTGCTCAACCGATTAAGGGCATTGCTGAATACTTGGCAAGAATCACTTGGATTTGGGGACATTCATTTGGATTGAGCAATGACAGCCCGAATGAAACCAAGGTATGGAGGGGATGGAGACCAAGGAGTGGACTTGAATTCAGGATGGAATTGCGTTCCCACAAAATATGGATGACCGTTCATCTCAAGGGTTTCAGCAAGATTGTTCCAAAAGCCGGTGAAATTTAGGTCTCCAGTGATCATATCAATAAGTTCAGGATTGATCTCATACCTGTGCCGATGCCGTTCAACAATTTTGGTGGAGTTATACAGCCTTGCAAGAAGTGAGTCCGGTTTTAAGTCAATTTCATAGTTTCCCAATCTCATGGTTCCGCCCATTAGTTCAACATTTTTCTGATCCGGGAGGAGATCGACAATAGGAAAGCTCGTGTTTTTGCTCATTTCGGTGGAATGGGCTTCATGAATGCCAAGTACATTTCTACAGTATTCTACAACGGCCAATTGGAATCCAAGACAGATTCCAAGGAAGGGCTTCCCGGTCTCCCTTGCAAATTGGATCGCCCGAATTTTTCCCTCAGTGCCTCGATCACCAAATCCTCCAGGAATTAAAATACCATCAACATCTTCAAGAATCTTGATTTTCTCTTCGTCATTCTCAAACAGCTCGGTTGAAATCAATCGCAGTTCTACATCGTAGCCTTCCATCCAAGCGGCATGCTTGAGGGCTTCGGTGACAGAGATATAGGAATCTTGGAGTTGAGTGTATTTTCCGGGGACTCCAATCACAACCTTTCCTTTCAGTTTGGACAATCGTTCAGCAAGATTGTGAAATTTCGTGAAGTCAGGAGTCTGTTCTCGAGCCTCAAGGAGGAGATATTCCCGAAGAAGTGCCCCGAGACCCTGTTCCTCCAAATTTAAGGGGGCTTTGTACACATTGTCCAAATCAGGGAGTTGGAGAACGGCACGGTCGGGGACATTTCCGAAATTGGAAATTTTTTCAAGGGCTTTTGAACCGATATGCACGTCGCTTCTACAAATTATTACATCAGGAGAGATCCCAGCAGCCCGGAGTTCACGGACGGAATGCTGGGCGGGTTTGGTTTTATGCTCTTGGATGTGTTTGGGAAACGGGACATAGGTAACAAGTACCGTACTGACGATGAACCTTTCTCGATTGCGTCTCATCTGCCTTACCGCTTCAAGGAAGGGCTCACTTTCAATGTCCCCTATAGTGCCCCCCACCTCCACAACCATGATATCTGGAGTGTATTTCTGCCTTTGCTCCTCCAGTCTTCCAATGATTTCATTGATGATATGGGGGACAATCTGCACGGTTTGTCCCAAATATTCCCCTTTTCGTTCTTTCATGATGACATTGTAGTAGATCTGCCCTGTAGTGATGTTTTGTTCCTTTGAGACTTCCACACCCAAGAAGCGTTCATAGTGTCCAAAGTCGACATCCAACTCGCCCCCGTCAGCGGTGACAAAAGTCTCACCGTGTTCCATCGGGTTCATTGTTCCCGCATCCAAGTTCAAATATGGGTCAATCTTGACAATATGCACCTTGCGTTGTCGGGCTTGAAGGGCGGCACCTATAGAACATGTAACAATCCCCTTTCCCAATCCCGAGAGGACTGAACCCAAAACAAACACATAACGTGCAGGGGTTTCCGGCATACCCCCTTTTCTTCAGTCCATAATATAAGACCTATGATTCAATCAGCTCTCAGTTTGTTCCAATTGGCGTCTCAAAAAGCTGGCGTATTCATTGACGGCTCGTCTTCCTTCTGGAGTGATGGAAACTATGGTTGTAGGCTTGAGATCAACAAAAGCCTTGGAGATATCCACATATCTGTGGGATTGCAGTTTTTTCAGATGACTTGACAGGTTTCCGGAGGTCAATGAAAGCGCCTCTTTGATCTCGGGGAAGGTGGCATTGGGTCGAGGGAGCAGGAACAAGAGGATTGCCAACCTTGCAGGAGTATGAATTACCTCATCGATATCCAAAAGCTTCCGCAGATCCTCGTCCTTCAACGAAAGACCCTCAATTGTCGTCTACATTGTGGAGTGAGCCAATCTTTTTGAGGCGGGATCTTAGATCACCGATAAGATCGACTTTCTTGTCCTCCTCCTCTTCCTCGGGTTCAGTCGTCTTATCTGAAGACACCATTCCAAGACCTTGGCGAATGGTTTTCACAATTCTTTGGGCATTTTCAAGCATAGGGGTAGACACATCCACCGCAAGGATTGCAATGGCATAATCGTCATGGAGTTTCGCAAAATAGATGTCAAAGTCAGAGAAGGTCAGGTGACCCAATCCACGATATTCGACATCGCCTAGTTCTTTGAAGAATTGTTTGGGAGAAAGGGATTGGACGACATTTTTAACGACTTCAATCTTTTCCTTTTCAATCTCTGATTTGGCGACTGCCAAGGGAACCTTGCCATCGATCCCAAGGATTGCCAAGGCAACAATCTCAGGAGTTTCGTTCATTCGTTTGGAGATGACTGCGGAAAGTTGATCCACAATATGGGTAGAAAGATCAGAAAGGTCAGGAACCTCCTCATAGATTTTCCCTTCTTCATATTTCGGAGAGGGGATGCTTTCAACCTTTTTAGGTTCCTCTTTGACTTTAGGAACAGCAGCAGGAGGTGTTTCCTTTACGGCAGGTGTTGGTTCTGGAGTTGGGGAGGCAGGGCTGGGTTTGGGAGTTGGACTGGGAATTGAACTCGAGGCAGGACTTGGAGCAGGACTCGGAGCAGAAGTGGATTGGGGAGTTGGGGCGGAAGATGGAGTTGGCTCATCAACATCCTCCAAAAGGTCATCCAATTTGTCAGACAGCTTTTCGGAGAAGATGTCAGAACTTGAAGGGGCAGGACTTGGAGTGGGAGTAGGAGCTCCACTAGACTTTGGAGAGGTAGAAGGAACTGAACTCCCAACCTTCGGCACCTGTCCACCCACCTTGGGAGCCGGACTTCCACCTATTCTCGGTACGGTCTCGGATTTTGGTTTTTCGCTGCTACCCGCGGTTTCCATCTTGGGTGTGAAATTTTCGATGTTCTCCCACAGAATTCGTTTGACAGCCTTTTGGATGGTATCAGAATAGATAGAGGTGGCAAAGCCGGTGAATTTCATGCCGGTTATCTTGTCCGCTTGGCGGAAGAGTTTTGTTGCCCTAAAGAAGTGGGATCGTAATTTAGCGGCCTTATCTGGATCGAATTTATGAAAGAGGACATATACCTTCGGACGTGGCTCTACGTTGATGAGAATATTCATGATATCCAAATAATACTGGTAAGCCTCTTCGAACCTATCCACATCTTGAATGTCCAGAACAAAAATTAATGCCTTGGTGGAATTGAAGATCTCAGGTTTTGACAGGTAAGTTTCTCGGTAGGATTGTTGGCCACCCAGATCCCAGACGCTGAAGTCGAGATCCATGAAATCAGAGATATCCCGATCAATACCCCGAGTGGGTCGAGAATCTTTCAGTTCATCAACTGGCACCTCTTTCATTGTAGCCTTATAGATTGTTGTTTTTCCTGCGGAATCCAATCCTGCAAATATGAGTTTTGTTAACGGTCCCGAACTGTTCACTATCATACTCATTGATGTGCTCTTATTTGAAGAATATGGTCAAAAGGTGGAATACCTCAACTGACTGAAAAATGTCTCCTGACATAGAGATAGATACCGATAAACAAGAAAAAGAGGGAATCGATGACCAAAAGAAGCAGGTAGAACCAGACATCGGTGAAATTTCTTCCAGAAATCAAGATCAACCGAAGTGCAGTGATCGCAGGAGTTGCAGGAAGAATATCAAAAATCCGGAATGCCTCAGGACCAATGACACCCTGTGGAATGAGAACGGGATTGGGAACTGTGAAGAAAGCACCGGCAAGAAAGGCCATAGGGGTACCCACCACTGCCGAAAGGGCACCTGCCGCATTTGAATCCTTGGAGAAAGCCGCAACGAGAATCCCTATACCTGAAACAGACAGTGACAGAATAGCTGCAAAGATAAATGCATAAAGAACCGATATGGTCACAGGAAAGCCGAACAGGAATGCTGCACCAAACATGATCGGCACTTGGATCAAGGAGAGCAAGACTTGACTGAAAATCAATCCCAGAAGATATTCATACCCCTTCATCTTTGTTAAACGCAACCGATCAAGCATTCCAGTGCTGATATCGGAAAGAGAAATAGAGGCAACAGTTCCAAGATTGTTGAGAATGGCAAAGACAAGGAGTCCTGGAACAATTACATCAAATACAGTCAACCCTTGCGATGAAATGTCACCATCAACATCCACTTGGACATGGGTCATAGGTATTTGATCAAATTGGCTGAAACGAGACACAATCTCGTCCATGACTTGAGATGTAATTGTGAAATCAACAAGACGCTGATCACCTTTAACAAGGACATCTGCGGAGATATTGGATGGGAAGACCGAAAAGTCCACAATAGGAATCTGGTTCTCGAAAAGTTCCCTAAAGGAGGCAGCCATTGCCAAACTGAATTCCTCCGGAATAATGACCAAGGCATGAATCTTTTGTTTCTCCAGATCCAATTGGGCTTCTGTAAGGTCATCATATTTTTGGATATCGAATATTTTCGTCTCATTGTCTTGAAAGGTGACGTTTTCCATAATTTTCAGCAATGGGTCACTGAAATTACCGCCATCAAGTACTCCAAGAAGGTTTAAGGAACCCCTGACATCATCAGGCAATTCATCATCGAAGTTGATTACGCCAATTGGAATGGTAGTGTTCCCAGGAGCGGATTCCTGAAATGCCAAACCAAATACCCCTATGAATATGAGAGGGAAAACGATTGAAAAGAAAAAAGCCTGTCTATTTCTTGTAGTTACCTTTAGATGGCTTAAAAATACTTGATTGATCTTACGCATTATTTTCATCCTCCAGTTTTCGTCCAGTCAGTGTCAGGAAGACATCTTCCAATGTGTTGGATCTGATGGAAAGCGATTGAATCTGTTGTCTTCCGACAGTTTGTTCCATGATTTCAAAGACATCCGGAAGTCCATCAAGAGCATTGGCAAGGGAAATGGAAATGGATCCCCCAAAAGTGGAGACAAGCCAATCCTCATGGGTAGCCGCCGCTTTTCGGACCATTGGAACATGTTTGGGTGAAAGAGAAATTTCAATCACTTCACCCTTGCTGTACTTCTTTTTCAATGTGTCAGGAGAATCTACCGCTACAACCTCACCTTGATTGATGATAGCAACACGGTCTGAAAGCCGATCTGCGGTCTCCATCAGATGAGTTGTCAAGATAATTGTGACACCCTCTTTTCTCCTTATTTCCTCCAGTGATTTCCAAAGCATGGCTCGACTTTGAGGATCCATACCTGCAGAAGGTTCATCCAGAATGAGAAGTTCTGGAGAAGAGAGGAAACCAAGAGCAACGTTGAGCCTGCGTTTCTGTCCACCGCTTAACTGTCCAGCACGCCGTTGCATCAGCTCATCAAGACCAAAAAGAGAGGAAAGTTCATCAATCCTCTCCTTGGGCTTATGGAGATCCAAGCAAGTTGCAAAAAGGCGGAAGTTCTCGGCTATGCTCAGATGCTCATAGAAGACCAGATCCTGCGGTACATAGCCCACATCCCCCCTAATCAGTTGCCATTGATCAGGAAGGGCGTACCCGAGCACCTCAAGGTTACCAGATGTAGGTTTGGTAAGACCAGTAAACATTTTGATACAGGTAGTTTTCCCCGCACCATTTGGACCAAGGAAACCAAATACCTCCCCTTTTTTTACAGAAAGGTTGAGGTTACGGACTGCCTCGACTCCGTTGGGATAGATTTTTCGTAGGTTCTGTGCATATAGTACGTTCATCCAAGATGTTCATTCTCATGCAATTTTATGAACCACGTTGTTTTTTTCGTCACAAAGGAGTTTTCCGGGGAAACAGGTTTGTGCCACAAACTTCCGTGACCTTAATCAGGGAGTGGGACGAAATCTATCTGTGGACGAAGAGGTCAAAACAGTCCTTTCCTATATAGAGAAAATACAGAATTATGAAAAGAGAGGGTACAGGAATTTTAGTGCCCTGATTACCATTATGTGGGGGCTACTCCTCTTTTTTGCGGGAATTATGGATTATTACACGTATCTGATCAATGACCTCCTCTTTCATTTCCTTCCATGGCTCATCGCTAGCTGTGAAGGGATAATCTTTACCATTGTCGTCCGCAAAGGGATTCAAAGGGCTTTTCTTGATGATCCTCTTGACAGGGAAAATGCTAAGCAAAAGGAAAGAGCAGAAAGGCGAAGAGCCCTTACCACCACCATCATGATTGTGATAATTTGGATAGGAGTATTTACTTTCCTTGCGCTTGGACTTTTTTTCCTCATCATACCCTTTGTGTCACTAGTGGTGGGACTTATCTTGTTGGTGAATGTCCATATAGGACCAACATCCCCTAAACTCAGACAAATAGGAAGTCTCAACGCAGGGATCGTCATTGCCACTTCGATAGGAATTCTAACCCTCTTTATTTTGACGGGCATGAGATTTGTTCAGTTCTATGGAATGATTGCAGGCACCATCTTGGGAGTTACTTTTGTGGCCTTCGGTCTCTACTACAGCAAATATGAGGATCACTCCTCCTTTTGACCATCCAATCCAGTCTCCACGACACCTTCTTCTTCTTCCAAGATCATATAGCCAACAATTTTCATACCCATCCCTTCGAACATGCGCCGAGAGGGTTCATTCTTTTCATAGACCTCACAGATAAGGAATTCAACATCTTTGTCCTTGAAATAATCAATGGCATGGTTCAAAAGTCGAATACCAATTTTTTTCCCTCGGTATTTGGCCAGTACCCCTATTCCAGCGATGGCTCCTGCAAGAGCATTAGGCTTGGTGAATGCCTTATCAATTGTCAGATAAATGAAGCCTGCAAAAGTGGATCCCAAAAGGGCAATAAAGGTACTTTCCTCCTCGAATTTCCGAGCTTCTTCCAAAGTAAGGCTTCGAGAAGGATCCGGAGCTGCCAGAAAGATGGCGTTGTAAAGTTCGGTGAATTTTTCGAGATCGGTTGCATGGTTCAGATTCCGGATGGTAACCTCATGTCCAAGAGTATCTTTTCGTAATTTTGCAAGAAATTTCTCTTGAACCTTCAATGCCTCAGAAAAAGGCATTTCCATCCGGTAGAACTTATGGAGGGCTTCGCGTCCCTTGACATCCATTCCCCGATGGACATCTTCACGAATGGATTCAGACATCCGGAACAGTCGTGGTTTCAGCCTTTGCTTGCGGATTTCTGGATCTTCAGCATCCGGGTTCAATGGGTCATAATCCATGCATGGCAATTTTGACTAAGTGGTAGAAAAGTGTATCCACGAACAGAGGCAGAAATACACAGACTTCAATCAAATTTTGTGGAATGGGGCATTGATGCTGAAAAAGAGATTTAAAGCCGCAGCTTCCATCTTCATTGGAATGGCAGATCAGATAGAACATTTCCTTGAGGCCATAGGGGAAAAAGGCAACACATATGCTGAGAACAAGATCAGGAACAGCCCGAAAACAAAATGGGAAGACGATGCCCTTATTGCAATTGATCTGAGTGGACTCGGGATAATTGCACTTTATCCAGAGATGCTGGAACCACTTGCAGGAGTGCAAGACCTTGATCTCTCTGACAACATGATTGAATTCATTCCTGAAGGGTTATTTGCATCACTGAATGGATTGAAAAAGCTAAACCTGAGAGACAATCCCATCTATACCTATCATCCCAAGGCTTTTGAGGGGTTGAATGATCTTGAGAGCTTAGACCTTGGGAATACCCAAATCTTCTATCTAAATCCGAAGGTATTTGAACAGATGCCAAATCTCAAATCCATAGACCTAAGAGGGACAAAATTACCTAAGTCATTAGCTGGCTTGCATTCCGATATTGACAGACTTAAACAACTTGCAGAACAGGAAAAGTACATGAAAAAGGCACCTTCCAAACTCTACTTTTGGAACAATATCATATTCAGTTATCTTGCAATCCTCTGTTTTCTTACTATCCCTTTCGTTGTCCTTTCTTCAGGTAATTCACTTAATGCCATAGCAGGCGGTCTTTTTGTCCTCGGCTTGATTTTCCTCTTTCTTGACTTCGGAGTCATGAAACGGCATATCGGAGCCATGCATTCATGAGAAATCATAACGTTGCATCCACTTCCAGCTGATGAATGAAAGAACCGCACTCAATCCCATGAGAAGCCAAAAGGCATAGACTTGATCGGCTAGGGGGAGAAGCACATTCATTCCATAAATTGAGCTGATAGTAGCGGGAATGCTGATTACCAAAGAAATGACGGTTAAAAGCTTTAGAATGGCATTCTGATTGTTATTGATAACCGACGCAAAAGCATCAGAAGAGTTTTCGATCAATCCGCGGAACACATTAATTAATTCGGCTTCTTGTTTCAAGTCAATCTCAAGATCTTCGAGGTACCCATCAACTTCCATCAGTGGTTCAACTATCGATAGTCGTCTCAACTTATGAAAAACTGTCAGATCACCTTTTATCGCTGAATCAAGATAAATGTTCATTCTAGAAAGGTGAAAAACTTGCTTTAGAGATGCATTGCTGACTGTTTCGAAAACTTTCTTCTGAATTGCAGAGCTCATTTCATCAATATATGAGACTAGATCTTCATATCGGAAGACAACGCTTTCAAGAAAACGCAGGAAAGCAATTATTGCCGTCATTTTTCCTTTGAACTTAATTCCGGACTTCTTGCGGGACACAAAGTTGTAGTCATAATCCTGAACAGTGATCAAGATGTTTTCAAACAAGAAAGCCACAGCAGGAATTGTAATTACTCCCGTTTCTTCAAATGAGGCGATGAGATCCTTGACTGGGAAACGTACTACCACCTTGACATAACTTGAATCTTCCCACTCATTCTCAATATATGGGATCTCTTTTGAGTCTAAAGCATCTCGGATGTCTTCCTCTGGTATTTGGAAGTTCTTTGCGATGAATGAAACTTCTTTTGAAGAGGGATGCCAACACTGCACCCAAAGATGTTCCTCTACTCCAAAGTCAAAATCTTCCATACCAATTATGTTTCCGGTTTCCAAGTTGAGAATTTCAATCATATAGTAAGGATATTTTCAGCCTTAAATAGAGTTTCTCAGATGTTAACTGAAACAATACAATTTTATCGTCCTTCACCTGCATCAAAGAGGACTGCGGCAGCAACAATAACCCTTGGATCAACAGGAACATACTCTCCCAATGCCATCACATACTTGTCTCGGAGAGTGGCTCGCCTATTGAATTCTCCGAATTGGTTCCCTTGGGGGTCACGCAGTTCAAAATGCAGGCGCATAAACATTTGTAGGATAGGGCCGACGATGGGAATTGCCCTGAGCAACCCGAATTTGCGGATGATGGTTTTGGGAACGGATTTGGCTTGTGCATAGGCAAGAAATTCATTGTTGGGACCGTAGAATTCCCACCGTTCACGGATCAAACTTGCGAAGAAATTGCGTTTGATATGTCCAACTACTTCCCCATTGCGTTGATCGATCACCGTGAAGTGTCCCCAGGAATCAGAAAGGGAATTGTCCTTGACAAAGAGAATCATCGGACCGTGATCGCTGTCACCTTCATGGATCTGAATGTTCCTGTGGAAGAAAAATCGGTCACGTTTGGCGTAAAACATGACATTCTCGTTCTCGTCGATGATGAAATACCCCTCTTGAAATTTGAAGAGTGATCGGGTACTTTGGTGTACCCCGAAAAGCCGCTTTGATAGTTTCTCATCAGTTGTCAACTGCATCATACATTCCCAAAATATCAACCAAATAAATATTTTTCGCCACATTGGACGATGAATGTGGAAAAGTAGCCTACAATTCTGCATCAAAACATAGGAGCAAAAGGTCAGATGAATAGACCATTCCACAATACTTAAGCCCCATAAATAGCAAGAACGATCGTGGCAGAGGCCGTTGACTACGTGGGCATTGCTCAACAGGAAATCAAAATACCCCGTTCCATCAGAACCATACGTTTCTTGACAAAATTGCTCTCAATGGTTTCTCCAAATTTGGCAGCCAAGTTTCTCATGCCAATCTTTTCCAAACCGGGAAGGTTCAAGAATTCGTACAGGATTGAAGGAGCAGGCAGCTCATTCATCAGGTTCAACGGAAAAAAAATCCATCTGCTCACCAAGGGACAAGGAGAGAAGGTACTGGTAGTTCATGGATGGGGAGCCTCCATCTATCAGATGCGCCACATCATCAACACTCTTGCAGAAAATGGATTTCAAGCCATTTCCTTCGATGGACCAGCGCATGGTCTCTCAGAAGGAAGGTACACCGATGGAAGGGAAATCGCAGAGCTCATTCTTAAGCTATGTAAAGAGATGGACATCTGCAATGTAATCTCCCATTCGTTTGGAGGCTTTGCAACCATTGTTGCCATCTCAAGAGGCCTAAAGCTCAAAAAATTCATTGCCATTAGCCTTCCCGTCAATGATGACCCCCTGTTCGGCATTTTCTTCAGAACATTCCAAGTGCCACCCAAAACGCAGCAAGAGCTGAGAAAACGATTTGAACAGCGAATTGGGGTCAAGATTGAGGAATATTTGCCAATCAACATGGAAATCACACTTCCTCCTACAACCATCATCCATGACCGCGATGATCCCATTACCAAGTTCGAACACATGATGCAGTTTGCAAGAAAGCATCCCGAATGCAATGTCGTCGAGACCAAGGGGCTTGGTCACAGGAGAATTCTCAAAGACCTCCATGTGCTGAGGCAGATCCCTGGCGTCCTCCTCTAATCAATAGAAGGTGATCCTATGCTCTCACCAAATCAAACGACACTGACCGAAAATTCAAGAAAAGTGGTGCTTTTGGAAAAGAGGCTTGAACCCCCTAGAACATTTCTAAAGTCATTCCCTGTTCCGGAGATAGTTGTGATTGCTGAAAATTACGATGATCCAAATTTACCTCAACATCCGTTTCTTTTCCATACCCCTACCCCTCTCAAGGTTTTTG
Organism: uncultured archaeon; assembly: GCA_964645535.1. Lineage (GTDB taxonomy): Archaea > Asgardarchaeota > Heimdallarchaeia > Heimdallarchaeales > Kariarchaeaceae > WAKA01. The sequence continues at coordinate 82,905 of CAZYCQ010000002.1, forward strand.
CAAAAAAGGATAGAACCATGATCATCCCCATCATTAACTTCTCACCCACTTATTTAATGTGGTTTTGCCTTGTGAAGACCTGTGAAGCATTCAAGGAGAAATTCAAGCTTCTTGAAAGATATTGCAGTCCAGACCTGGTTGTCGTGCTAACAGAAAATTGTGAAGCAAAGAATTTGGCAAAAAAATTCAATGCAACCATTAGAGATGAATTTATGGAACCAGCAGGCAGTACACTATTGGATCGAAAATTTGATGAAATCGTATTCATAAATGGAAAATTCTACCGGATCAGTTGAAAGGGATAAATAGGTATTGGAATAAAGGCATGCATTCTCAGAGCTTGAGCCATTCATGAATATTGTAACTTGATTTCCAGAAACAGAGCAAGGATACTTTTCTCAAGACCCCAAAGAAATGTTGTTGAAACCAAAGAACTTTCTACAGGCGAATTTTCAAGGATCCACAAGTCCTGCAACAGGAGTTGACCGCACTGAACATCACCTAGGAATTCCCAAGGTAGTGTCTGAGTTCTTAAACTCAAATTCCAAGTTTCTCTCATGAGCATTCGAATCGAGATACCAGATCCTATGAGTAAAGTGACCATTCCCAAAAGATATTATTTCCTCTTTGGGACATAGCATGAGCAATGGGATTATCCAGAAAATCAAAATGCAATCTAATGTTTCTGACATTGACCAACTCAGACCATTGCTTCATCTCGACCAAACATGGAAAGAAGAACGGACGGCAACACCATCTCATTTTTGAGAAAACCGCCTTGGAAAGGTTTCTCGAACGGATCTATCCAAGAACTTACGTAAAGTGGGCACTTGCGGAGGGAATTGGATTTGAACTCAATCAGCTGGTGAAAAGGCAGCTCATCATCTTTGCCTTGGAAATGGACAGAATTGGCCTGCAACAGTTCCTCTGCAACAGTAAAGTCCATCGTTTCTTTGTTTCCTCAAATCGCAAGGTTCTCACCAATGTTTTCAACACTATTCTTGTACCGATTGCCGCAAGGGCAAAAATGATGAATGATCTGCGGGATACATCAAAACTCAGGATAAGCCAGGTTCTGGAGGATTTGCCGATCAAGACGGGAAAGTTCAGCAATGCCGCAGATCGGCTGGAATATATCCTCAGCGGAATAGTCAATGCAATGCTTGGCAGAACCATTTTTTTCAGACAGCTCTTGCAGGGAATGAAAACACTCAATATCTTTGAGCATCCCAACCTCACGGAAGATTTCAGTGAAATTGGAATTGTCTCCATCAAAACCATCGATAGGGATACCATTGAACAGCTCCGGAAATACACATCCCTACCATTGACGGAAAAGCATGTAGATGCCATTATCCATGCCTACTCCCTTGGAATCCGGTTCCGGAAATCTGCAACATTTTCTCAGAACAAACAGGGAAACGATCTGCTCGTGAAATTTGATCTCACAGATATCACGGCCATCATGAACGAATTGCATGGACATCTCCCTGAAGAAGACATGCCTGTAGTGGAAACCTTCCTTAGATCCGAAAAGGAACCAAAAAGAATCATCAAAATGGAGATGAAAACCACCGGAGGCTATCCTCGTAACCTTCTCAAAAATCTCTATGACTTGGAGACTTCAACCGCATTCAGGTTTGGTGCCGATTTTCTGAGATCCCACTTTTTCGATTTGAAAGGAGTATTGGATAATTGGAATTCTGAATTTCCATACCTGCAACTCGATGTGAATCAGCCTAGAAGATATCTTGATCCAACCCCCCTTCAAGACACCAAGAAATTTCCACAAGGATTGACCACAATTCTGAATACGGAAAGAAGAACTCGGTCAAGGCTCATCAAAAGCATTGTCAAACAAGATTTCCTGAAAAGGCTCCCAGAGCAGTTCATTGAGAAATATCTCATCCCCTACCTTGAAACCCTCCAATCAACAACCGATGCAGCCATCTTGGAGGAATGGCTCAGATCAGGAAACGTTATCAGACCGAACATGAATGCCATCATCGACTCCTCTCAGCAGGCTTATTCATATGTGAAACAAACAAAAATCCAAGTGATTACTCCAAATGGAATGAAGGGGTGGATCTGTCTCAGAAATGACAAACCGCCATTCAGAATCGAAAATAACCAATTGGTGTTTGGACCGGATCTGGTTGATGAGACAGGCAGACCTATCATGGACAATCCATTCAAGATGCAGGAGCCAGAACTGAAAGAGATACTCAACCAAGCAATAGGGGAAATCAAGAATCAACTCCCTTGGGTCATGAAAGACAATCCTGCACAGGCACTCTTCACAACCGAACAGATCAAGGCAATTCAGGAATTCATCAATAGAATCGAACACTTTGAAAGTGTACCCGACAACATCCCTCCATCCGTCAAGAACCTACTCATCCAATACCTTAAGGATCGATTGATCAGAAATCCCTCTTTTGGATTACCCGACATACATGTGAGAACAATTAAGGGATATGGAAACCATCATTTCCATCGCCTCTTGGAATTTCTTTCTCAAAACAGGTTCATCTCGCCAGACATGTATGACGAATTCATACTTACACTCCATACTGCTCCAAATATTCGACCACGCAATAGCATTCCCCTTGGAACAGAAGAAATATTTGCATTCGTCGAACTGCTCCCACCAAGCTACAAGGCATACCTTGAAATCGACAACTGGACTTTTGCACCTGATTCCAAACCAATCTCATCTACCAGACCCTTACAACCCAGACAAATCAACACCATCGTCAACAACAATCCCAAGGAATTAACCATGGCCACCAACATCAACCCCCAGTACGGTGCCCTCTTTTTCAGAAAACCAGTTGGACTCAAGAAAGTCCACTTTCCAACCAAAAAAATACATCTGAACACAAAAATCGTCTCATTCACCGGAAGCCTGTTCGATCTCTCAAGATTCAACGTCGTCCCAACCGATGCCTCCCTGCAAGACATCGCACCACAATGGAGAGAACATACCTTCGTGGGTACAAATGCAAAGGGTAGTCTTGTCAAAGCCCTTATGGAAGCCATTGATGAACCACAAAATCATAATCCCGCCATGGAACTCATCTACTTCGGAGATACAAAGACTGCAATCGGAGCATACCTGGCCCCGTTGTTCGATCTGCTAGATACACCATCCAAACAAAAAATAACTGCAATCGCAAAGAAACATGCCACTACCATCGCAACCAAACTCAAAGAAAAAACCATTGTCAGATCCATCGAAAAAGGAAAACTAAAGGTTGACTCCACTCAGTTCCAAGCATTCCAGCACTTCAAGATCAACCATAACAACGCCATCCTTTGGTATGTCGATGCCGTCATGGAAAAACCAAAACTTAATGCAAACCTCAAAATCAGAAAGGGAATCGATGTCCTCGCAGCACTCACATTCGATCCAACCAGAATCTCAAAGCCAAACAACTCATTCAGAATCACCCAAATTATGATCGTAAAGAAAGTCAAAACAGGACCCACACAGGCCCAAAAACTGCTTCAACTCCAAAAAGGCATACTCACCTATGAAATGATGCTCCTAAATAAGGCACGAACCATCACAAAAAATAACCTCAAACAGATCAGAACCGCTTTCACCAAACTTAGAACAAGCAGAAACAAACCATACCAGTTCTCCAAAAAAACACTCCAAATTGCTCCCTCCATCATTACCCCCTCAAATATCATCAAAGCACCATCTGGCCAAATCATCCCATTCACCAAAAAATTTACACCCTACTACTTTGCATTCGATAGAAACCATCTCATCGGAAAACACAAGAAAACTCCCAAGATTGATCCAGAAGAAATCATCAACCAACTCTTCCTGACCAAACAAGAACTTCAAAAACATCTCAACATACCAATGAATACCTTTCTCAGCAAACTAAGAACATTGAACAACCAAAAGGAAATCCAGAAGTTCTGCCAACTCTCCTTGTCAACCAAAAAAAAACATAAATAACCAAAAGAAAATCCCAAATTGGGATACGTCCCTTTTGACACCGTTCTAGAGCCTGGTACTAGGCTGGACTGCTAATCCAGTGCCCTATGGGCGCGCGGGTTCAAATCCCGCCGGTGTCATCAATCTACAACCAATTTTTCACTTCACACATTAACTTATATTGCAAAAAGATACGAATTCAAAGGGCGGCGAAGGTTTTAATAATTGCAACCCAAATCCCTGTTGATGCTTGACAATGATCTTTTGGAAAAGAGATTATCAAAGTGGATCGGATATGGGAATTTACAAAGTGATTTTTGGATGTTAGGTATGGAAGAGGGTGGTGAAGTCAACCGAAAGATGATAAATGTGCGGCTTTCGCTTCCAGAGGTGGGTGATTGGCATCATGCAATGGAAAAGATGGCGGAGGCAGGAGGAATCGAAAACAAATGGATACGTGCGCATCCATCGCTTCAACCCACATACTACAAGATCATCAGAATTTTTCTGATTGCAACTGGTCGAGATAGCCCCAACCTGAAGGAGAAGGCAAGGAAGTTTCAACGCGATCAATTTGGTAGAAAAGGAGGTGATCATTTAGTAGCAGAACTGATGCCTTTGCACAATCACAACCAGTCACATTGGATTTATAACAGGTTTTCAAATAGACCAGACCTTTCAAGTCGGGAATCCTACATGAGGAAATGGTTAGGCAGAAGAATTAAGCTTTTCAGAGAGTTGATAGAGGAGTATGACCCGAAAGTGGTTCTTGCCTATGGAAAAGGGTATTGGGATCATTTCAAGCTTCTAGGTGAAAGGAAATTCAAAGAAATTCTTGATGGGTTTGCGCAAACAGACGGGCGAATTGTGCTTATCCCCCATCCTACAGCCAAAGGGCTAAAGAATAGTGATTTCGATGAGGTAGGAAATTGGATAAAAGAAAACATCTATTCAAGCAGATTATTGTGACTATGATTTTGATAAAATTATCCAAAAGGAAAATATGGAGAGAATGATATTCTTGTAAGCATAAATGGATAATTTTAACGTGCAGGTACAAAAATCCAGTTTGAAAGTTCTTCATCCTCGTTTCTGGGGTTCTGAACGGAGAATGAAAAATCAGGAAGGCAATTGGTTTAAACAGAAGACAAATCACTTGTTCAAAAGGTCATGCATAATTTTTTACGTACATCAGGATAAATTAGTTGTGGAACGAAAGCAACTTCTTGCCATTTTTGGAATACTGATGATAGGATTGATCATGGGCCCCTATGTTCATTTCCAAGCTTACCAACAATTCAGGACAGATCAACGCAGATATGGAAAAATATACGATATTCAATGGGTGGATAACCCTGAATTCCTGAACGTTACTGACAGGAAGGTACGGGGGAATCTGGAGACTGCTAATTACCGGACAATATTGAGAGATCATACAATATATTGGTTGTCATCTAGAGCTGATGAGGAGGGAAACATCGATGATTATTTTCTTCTGGAGATTGAATTTTCGGAGAATTTCAAATTTGTCAAGACCCTTAAGCAGATTGATCTTCCCTTCATATCAACTTCAGATTTTCGGGGGTTTGACGTTGTCAATGGCCATTATTTTACCCTTCAGACGATCAGCGCGAATAACATTCCTGAATTGAACCTTTTGGAATTCAATTCGAGCGCAGTCATATCTAACCGGACGCTGGAGCTATCCAAGCACGATGACAATCTCTTTGATTCAATTAGATTGGATTGGTTCCAGATTTATGGAGGAAACCTTTTTACAATTGAAAGATTCTATCTTCCGGTTTCAGAGGGAGGAGCGTCCGTCTATTCAAACATTTTTTCCCGTTTGGTAAAATATGACCTTGATGATCTTTCGCAGATCGATGCAGTGAATCTAACATTTCCATATGTAAGGAGTAGCTCTATCAGGAATGGATCCATTTGGGTGGAATATGGACACCTTCCATATGAGAACATCACCTACTATGCATCATCATCACAAACCATTACCTCAGGTTATTATGAATTTGATCTTGAAGCCCTCTTCAAGGGGGATGCTGAGGTCAAAAGTGCTGTCTTTCGCCATCATGGGATTTTTTCACCATATCCGTTTTTTGTCAATTACAATGGAAGCATGGTGGATTTCAACAGGCATAGATCCATTCTTGCGGAATCAGCATACATCATCCCTTATTCCTATAGATTGAGAGCCAATGATGAGGTATTGGCAGGTTTTGAGATTCTTGAAATGACAGAGCGAAACATTAACTATTACATTGATGACGTAGAAATGGCAAAGGTGTTCCTCGGCTATTCAATTATTGTCATGATCCCTTTCATTTTGCTTTGGAGAAAGGTGAAGGGAGAACCAAATTTCAATAATGGATATCTGACAAATCAAGATAACAACAAATGAGCCATTGCAAGACATGTTCTCAGAAACATTTGGACAAGAAGAGTGTTCAAAAAAACACACAATGAGCCATCCTCCATTCAATCAGGAAGATTTTTTCAGGAAAGGAGTTTCAGCCTTCTGAGCAGATTAATCTGACCGACATGGTGTTGTTCATGACGATGGATGTGGAAGAGAGCCCACTCAAGAGTGGTCGATCCCATCTTTGATTCGAACATCCGATCAAGATCTGTCTCATCGAATTGCTCAAGAAATTCCAAGACATTCAGTCGCACTTCTTTCAAGGTTTCAAGATAGAATTCCAGAGGTTTTCCAATTCGTTGGGGGATACCTATCCTCAATGGAAAGGCGTACTTCCATTTCTCAAAGTCGATTTCCTCTCCTGCAATATGTTCAAAGATCCACGAGTTCTCAACATCCGCGATATGGAAGAGCATAGTGCCGACAGTTTCAATTCTTGCCGGATCTGGACTGAAGTCAAGCTCATCTTGGGTGATTCCCTCAATTTCCTTGAGGAGATAATTGCGGGTATCTTGGAGCATCCCCTTTAGCAGCCCCATCCGGTCAGAGGTCACTTTCGGAATTTCCTTGGTCATAGGATGACCACACCAAGTAGCAATAAAAACATATCTGCCCAGAGGAAGACCCTTTTATTTCTCAGAATGCATGGAAACTGAAATGAAGGCAGTTTATTTCATGCGATACGGTCCTCCCGAAGTTCTCGAAATGAAGGAGGTCGATACACCTATTCCCCAAGAAAATGAAATATTGGTCGAAATTGAGGCGCGAACCATCTCCATGGGAGATTGTGAGGTAAGAAGCTTTACCTTCCCTCATTGGATTTGGTTACCCATCCGTCTCGCTTTTGGGATCAGAAAACCACGAAACAAGATCATTGGTCAGGATTTTGCAGGGAAGGTGGTTGAGGTCGGTTCGAAAGTCACTCATTTCGAGGTTGGAGACAGGGTGACGGGAAGTACAGACTGGAGGATGGGAGCCTATGCGGAATACATTGTGAGACCAGAGAGTTCCGTCATAGCAAAGATTCCTGAAGGAGTAAGGATGGAGGATGCAGTGACCCTTCCCCTTGGAGGGATGAACGCCCACACATTCGTCAAATTGGGAAATTTCAAGGAAGGAGATGAGGTTCTTGTCAATGGTGCAGGGGGTACGATCGGCACCTATGTATTGCAGTTGCTCAGGAATTCCGGAATTGAGGTGACTGGGGTGGACAGTGAAGAAAAGCTAGGCTTATTGCAGGAGTTGGGTGCGTCGCAGGTACTTGATTACAGAAAGGTGGATTTCACCCGTCTTGACAACAAATATGACGGCATCATCGACATGCCGGGAAAGATTAATTACAGGAGGGCACTCAGATGTCTAAAGGAAGACGGAAGGTTGATCCTGACCAATCCGCGTGCAAGTGCCTTATTTAGATCAAGGGTGTCTGAAAAAGTCATAACTGGTATTGCATCTGAGGATCGAAAAGATCTTGAGACGCTATTAGAAATGCTTGCCACAGGAAAGATTCGGGCGGTAAATGACAAAAGGTTTGCACTCGATGAGGTTGTTGCAGGGCATGAGTATGTGGAAAGTGGAAATAAGAAGGGAAATGTGCTCCTGGTCTGATATGAGTATATTTTTTGGTTCGGAATAGGAGGAATGAAGTAGAAAGATAGAAAAGTAGAAAAATTTATCATGGATTTAATCAATATGACGATATGGCTGCAACAGTCAAGTTGAAAGATGAGGACAAGAAACGGCTAGATCGGTTAAGAGCAAAACTTCTCCTTGCAGGGGTCAATTTGAAACAGGAGGAACTCCTTTCTCGGTTAATTGATCTTGGGGAGAATTTTCTGCCCGGATTGGATCAACTTCAAATGAAAAAGCTGTCTGGGGAAGAAAAGAAAAGAATCATGGCCAGAAAATACAGACTAGGAGGAAAATCTTGGAAAACAATAGATCAAGAACTTTATGGAGGGAAGTGAATGGCAATTCTCCTTGACACAAGTTTTCTTTATTCATTTTTTGACGAACAGGACAAATATCATAATGATGTTAGAAAATTCTATGCAATGATGCTTGATGGAGAATATGGAGTACCTATCCTTTTGGATTACGTTTTTGATGAATTTATCACACTTGTACAAATCCGGACTGGAAGGAATGATATTGCAACGGAGTTGGGGAAGCTATTGTTGGAGGATTGTGAAAGCTTTATGATGTTTTCGTGGGTCAACTCAAATGAATTCTGGAAGGCTTGGAATCTTTTCCAGCATCAGGAAGGATCAAAATTTCTTTCTTTCACGGATTGTATTTTGATTGAGTTTGCCAAGACCAATAGAGTTGGTCAAATTGCCACCTTGGATCGACATTTCAGATCGTGGATGCACACAATTCCCGAGTGATCAGGCGTACCAGATGCCGACGGGCACGAATATCTCCTTGGTGGAAAGGGATCCATGCTGACCCTTATGGGGAGTGTCATAATGCTCGAGTTCCACCACCTCGGGCACATCATGGATGTAGCCGTCCTCGAACATCAGCACATGGCTTCCGACTCGTTTGAGGAAATTATCACCGCAGACCTTTGCACCCATCAGATCAAGTGCTTCATTTCCGGTCAGGATGAGTCCCCGACCGTTGGCCAACTGTTCAAGAACTCGAAGTGACCTATCCGGATCGTCGGCGTAGGAATGGATGACTCTGCCGCTGGTGCCAAGGGTGACGCCTCTTGCCTTATGTTCTGCCCACTCTGCACGGCTCATGAACCGGCATTGTTTGAGATCCAGTTGAGATTGTCCATGATCACTGGTTAGGAGAATGAGAGTGGAGGTTCCAGCAAGAGTAGCAACAAGGTTCTTGACAAATTGATTGATTGCATGTATGGCATGGACATATTCATTTGATTCAGGCCCATGGCGATGGCCAAGATGATCTGCCATGCCAAGATAGATGCCGAGGAATACGGGTCCATTGCGGATGACACCCACTGCCTTTTGCAGAGCCTCTTCAAGATCAGTGTACGAAAGCCGATCTGTTCCTTGACCGATGATATCAGGCAGTCCTTCAGGGGGCAATTGAGAAGGAATAAGAAGTTTGATGGTGAATTGATCGGCAATTTGCATTGGAAGGGGAGTTCCCCGGATGTAGTCAGCAACAGTCGCATGTTCGAAGATGCTGGCGGAGCTCTTTCCTTTGGGATATTTGCCATTGAGGCTGTTGAAGAGCGTATTCAGTCGTTCGCTGTAAATATTGTAACCGACCATGCCATGGCAGGCAGGAAGGGTGCCATAAGCCATGGAGGTCAGATTGGTGGACGTCATGGTGGGAAAGACGGAATATGCGACGGTTCCGTGGGTTTGTACGTTTTCCCAAAGGTACCCTCCAATTCGTTCAAGATGTTCAGCACCAACACCATCGGCCATGATAAAAACGATGTTTTCATAGGAATCGGTGGCATTTCTGATTTTTTTGAGGACATCTCGGTTGATGGCACCGGTTTCCCCAAGGAAAGGAGCAAGAAGTGCAGGAAGTGCACCTGCATTTGTGCGTTCAAGGTCGGGACGGATCAGTCCCAAAGGTTCGTCAAGATAACTGGGACGTATCCCGAACGTTTCAAGGAACTCCATGGATCACCTGTGATTTGGGGATTAATGAAGGTTCTGCGATTATTTGTTTTGTGTGACTTGAATAAAGGAATCTCTATGGAATTGGATCTCAATCTCTTCTGAAGATTTCTGTTTTGCTTCAAGACTGAGGTAGGTTTTGGTATCCAATGGTCGGTTATGGAAGAGGTGTTGAAGATCATCTTTAGATGTGTGCAACTCGATGTTGTATGGGCTGATGGTCTTGACCATTCGATGAGGAACGAGCATGCGTTCGGAGGAAAAGCCCAATTTTGAGAGGTATGAACGAAGCCCACCGCCACCGATAATGAAGGAAACCTTTCTGTCCTTATGGAAAATCACATCAAGGATCTGACCCACATTTTCTCCTTGGGCATCAAATACCTGCTTTGTTCGGAGCGTGGTGAAAGAAAGACCTTGTGGCTCTTCCTTTTCAAGAGTTCTCACATATTTTTTGGGCACTTTCAGCCGAACTTTGCCCTCTACCTCAAGGATTTGTTCAGGTTTGATGAAAAACACATCCTTTCCTTTACGTGAGACGAAGTATTTCAGAGAAAAATCGGGATCAAGGATGAAATCGAAAATCCTTCCAAGATCCTGACCATCAAAATCGATCACCTGGCGGTGTTCCATGTCCTCATAGAGCTCGGGTTCGCTTGACATCGTATATAATTCGTCATTGAATAAGATAAATCTTTTCCCTTGTTGGGTAGCAGCGATGAAGCTGTAATAATTTCTGATCTTTTTGTGTGCGACGGCAGTCCATTTTTTTGTCGTTGGGTCGTGAAAATCAGTCCAACCTATGAAGTCATGTTTTTTTTTTGGAATTTGAGAGATCCAAGGGAAGAAGGATAACCAAATGACAGAGAAAGGTTATTCAATCGAAATGGAGAATGTTTAGACCAATTTCTTCAGAATGGATACGTTGGATCGAGAGATCAAAGGCTTGGATGGTTATTTCAAGGGTAGGGCCAACTACTCCCTCCTGGAGATGACCGGAAATTGTTGAGAAATCCCGTCTTCCAAGAACGACGTGCGGGTGGACGTAAGGGGTTCCATCCTTCACGGTGATGTTGCCGGTTAGGGAGGTAACTTCCATCGGTTCTGCAAAGACCTTTTCCACAAATGTCTTTTCCTTTTGGTTGAAATACCTGAGAGTTGCTTCTTTAACAGCTCCAACTGCCATGAGTGTCCCACTAGGGATAAATTGATCCTCAAGGAATGCCAAAAGGGTTTCCATGATTTTTTCATCAGGATCCAATCTGAGGAAAAAGATTGATCCATTTCCTTTGAATTCCATAAGTAAGTCTCTTCTTTGAGATTATTAATATTTCTTGAAGAGAGTTTGGGGATGGCTGTAGTGAAATTGGTGCTTCCGATAGCCTTTAACTCAGTGAAGGCGTTATCAGTATGTGGAAATTGGAATCGACAGCTTTGCAGCAGCCAAAAACGAGAGCGGGAATGCCAATGTTCAGGCGATACAGGAAGTGATTGAACGAATTGTTGAAGCAGATCGGAGCGGTCTTCACTTTTTTGGCTTAGGGGAACATCATAGACCCGAGTTCTTGGATTCAGCAGCCCACATGATACTTGCGGCAGCATCCCAACAAACCTCCAAAATCAGGCTTGGAAGTGCAGTGGTGGTGTTAAGCGCCGCAGACCCTGTCAGGGTTTTCCAAAATTACGCCACCTTGGATTTATTGACCAATGGCAGGGCAGAGATTGTTGTAGGAAGGGGTTCCTTCACGGAGGCGTTTCCCCTATTTGGCTACTCACTGCATGACTATGATGCCTTATTTGATGAAAAATTGGATCTTCTATTGAAAATACGTAAGAATGAAAGAGTGACATGGTCAGGAAGGTTCAGACCACCTTTGAATGATCAGCCAATTTATCCGAGACCTATCCAAGAGTCACTTCCTATTTGGGTAGGGGTTGGAGGAACTCCAGCGTCATTCCAGAGGGCTGCACGATTTGGGTTACCCTTAATGGTTGCCATTATTGGAGGCGAGACTCGACGGTTCAGACCTTTGGTAAATCTATATAGAAACGAGTTCATGGCATCAGGTCATTCCCAAAAGTTCCTTAAGGTGGGAGTGCATTCACAGGGATATGTGGCTGAAACCACTGAAGATGCCATTCGGGATTACTATCCAGGATATAAGGAGATGTTCGACCGGATTGGACGGGAACGGGGATGGCCTCCTGTAACCATGGACAGGTTCCTCTTTCAGGCAGGACCGACAGGGGCGTATTTGATTGGCGATCCTCAAACAGTTGCGGAGAAGATCGTTCGTCATAGTAGATCCCTTGGAGGGGTTGTCAGATATACTTTCATGATGGATAATGCTGGTTTATCTCAGGAGCAGATTCTGAATTCGATTAGATTGATAGGAAAGGAAGTTATCCCGATGGTTCATGATTTGCTTGAGGAAAATGAGCCTTAGTGTTTACCTTTGCTGGAGAGGTTGAAATGACTAACTCGAATTGATGGCAGGATTGCAGATCCACCAAAAAATCCAGCCACTTGCTTGGGATTGTTGCCGGGTTCTGTGTCCTTGAAGATAGCCTGTAAGGAATCAGTCCATCTGAAGTTCTTGAGTGAATGGACAATTTCCCCATTTTTGATGCGGAAAAGCCCGTCTCTTGTTAAACCAGTACAAATCCCCTGTGGAGGATTGACAAAATTGTTGTAGAAAAGGTTAGAGATATAGATTCCGTCATCAACCGAGGCGATCAGATCTTCTTCGGATTTAGAACCGGTCTTGATGGTGGTGGCAGTAAAGAGGGGCATTTCACCCTGAAACCCTTGGAAATTTCTTCCATTTGATTCGACACCCAGCTTTTTGGCATTTCGGAGGTTGTAGGCGAAATCCTTCAGGACACCTTCTTCTATGTAGACAATGGGATTAGTCGCAACAAGCTCTGAATCAAAATTTCTTGCGCCGAGGTGATCAGGGTTGAGAGTGTCGTCAATTGCGGTCAAACGGGAATCAAATATCTGTTCACCCAGTTTGTCCTTAAGAAAACTTGAATGGGTGATCAATCCTTCTGAAGAAGTGGCAAAGGCGACAAAGAACCAGAGTGCACTGAAAGCCAAGGGAGAAAGGACGGCCTCATATGCACCAATTTCCATCTCTTGTTGGTTCAGCCCCTTGACAGCACGGGAGGCAATCTGTTCCGCCTCCTCCGGGAGTTTCAATGCATCAATGGTTCTTCCCGCAATTCGTCCAGTCGATCGCGATTCACCCGTTCCTTCTGTTGCGGCAACATTGATGACAGATGTAAGCCAACTATTTCCACGATATCCAGAAACCCCATTCGTGTTCATCATCAGCAAATGGCTTTTGACGAACCGTAGGTTGCCTGCTACGGCAGAAATCTTTGAATCTGTGTTTTTTGCGGTTTCAACAATGCTTTGAACCCCTGAGGCAATGTCTTCAGGGTCGAAATCATTGATCGGAACCTTCAGATCGGGAAATTCCATTTGATCCGAAATGAAGCCGGGAAATTCCGTATCATCCTCCGATTTCTTGGTCAGCAGAAGCGCATCTTCGAGCATGGAATCTATGTTCCGTTCATTCGGATTGGATCCCTGATAGCCGCTTACCTTCTGTCCAATCTGTGTTTTCAGGAAAAATCCAGTGCTGGTCTCATAGACATTCTGTGTGATATGGTTTTCACCGAATCGGGTACCTATATCCTCACTTGTGAAGACATTGACATGCGCATGGTCGGCACCCATCTGCTTTGCCTTATCCAAAATCATTTTTGCAAGTTCTTCAAGTCGTTCCTTTGTTTCTGTCATCTTTTCACCCCTTAATTCCCATGTGGACATTTTCAAATCTTCCCCAAGGCCCTCCATGGCTGACGATCCCCACCTGCATTACGGGAGAGCCTTTTCCACAATATGGTAGCCCATAAATCTCGGTTTCCCGAGTCAGACCGGAAGTTGCACCCCAAAATTCAGGAGTAATGGCCTGATAGGTTACGTCCCGCAAGGTTTTGGTGATTTCACCATTTTCGATCCGATACCCGATTTGGGTATTGAACTGGAAGTTTAACCGTTTGTCGTCGATGGAATGACTTTTCCAGTTGATGGCAAGGATGCCATCCTTGGTATCCTCAATCAGCTCATCGATATTCTTGAAAGAACCATCCTGATCAACTTTTGGAGCTTCAAGAAAGAGGTTGTTCATTCGAATTATGGGAATGTTGTTGTAGTTTTCTGCACGGGAGTTCCCGGAGGAACGTTCAAGACCCAGAAGTGCGGCATGCTCCCTATCGCTTTCATAACCTACGAAAATCCCTTCTTTTATTACGGGTACAGGACGTGCCAGCACTCCCTCATCATCATACTTGAAATGCCCCAGAACATCAGGCATTGATGGATCCTGTGTGATATTGACAAGTTCGTTTCCGTATTTCAGGGAGTTGAGCTTATCTGGGGTCAACCATGAGGTGCCTGCAAAATCTGCTTCATATCCTAGCACCCTATCCAATTCAGCAGGATGACCGCAACTTTCATGGATTGTAAGACCAAGTTGATAAGGTTCAAGGATGAGGGTGCCTTTGAAATCCTTTGGGCAGTCCTCAGCAGTTGTAACCAGTTCGGTTGCCTCTTTGTTGACCTGTTCAGCTTTGGCAATGGGATCAAACATTTCAACCGCTTCCCATCCCCTTGTCATGAAGTTCTGCAATGTTCTCTGCTGCGTATGGGGAGGAGATACCGCAACACCATTGACAAAGGCACCAGTAAAAAGGATCCTTTGTGTGATGTCATTGCCATCCGAACTATAGAAATGAACAAGTTGATCCCTTGCACGATAATAGGTATTTGCCATCCTTATGACTGGACTTCCTTCGATTGTTCTCTTGTTGGCTTCCAAAAGAACCTCTGCTTTTTCCTCAAAGTCCATTTCTAGAGGGTCTTTGTCTATACGAACACTATAACGATCCTTGTAGACAGGTTCGGGGACGAGGTCGACCTGTTTGGGACGAGGCACCATTGCAGACGCGCGAACCACTTTCCAAGCAGCCTCAGCGGCTCGCAGAATTCCATCTTTGGTCAAATCATCAGTGGCCGCAAAACCCCATGCATTGTTCGCCCTTACACGAATTCCAACTCCTTCAGTCTGCCTCCTGCCAGAATTGAACTGTTGTCCGTTTCTAAACGAAATTGTCTCTTCCCTGTGACGAACAAACCGAATTTGTGCCAAGGTAAATCCTGGCCGATCTCCAAGAAGTTTGAATACTTCATTAGCCAAATCTTCCATAGGAGAAGGTTTGGGTCACGGGATATAAAGGATAAGGATGCCCCAATGAGCAACCCCCCACGATTAAGGGAAATTTTAATCGTAAGTTTCCTTTTACTGACCAATGCCAAGGGATTTTAACGTTAAGAAGAATGATTATGAGAGTGAAACCCAAGCGATTACCGGTTGTGACCAACAAAACCCTTGCCATTCTTCGCGAACACCTGGAAGAAGATGGACAAGTAGAGATCTCTCTTGATCTGGGGTTATCACAAACAGTGGTTGAAATCAAGAACAAAGAGGTGATTCTGCCGTCAGGGGAAAAATTCACCATACCGGCTTCGTTTGATCCAAAGAACAACGTCTGTTACTTCATCAAGGGAGGTCAGCTTTTTCCCTTGCAGATGTTTGACCCTGAACGCAATTTTGCATATCAACTTGCACCGACAAGCTTTCGCCCCATATTGAGAATCTCAGCCACCCAGATGCACAAAAAACCTTTCTTGGATAGGCTGGAAAAGGAAAGGCTCACCGGAAGCGTTCTTGATGGAGGCACTGGACTGGGATACAGTGCAATCATTGCATCCCGGACAGCATCAGAGGTCATCACCATTGAATGGGATCCAAACGTAATTGAAATGGCAACATATAATCCCCATTCAGCAACCCTTTTTGAGGCTGAAAACATTAAGCTTATTCAGGGAGACATTACAACAGAAATCAAACAATTTGAAAACCAACGGTTTGACAACATCATCCAAGATGGAGGAATGCCGAAAAGCTCAGGGAGGTTCTTCTCACAATCACATGCCCATCAACTTTTCAGAGTTCTGAAACGGGGAGGACGGTTGTTCTTCTATCTTCCGAGAAAGGGGATAAAAAGCGGGAGGGATTTCGGGAGGGAACAGGTGATTCGCATGCGGAATGCAGGATTCAAATTGATTGAAAGGGACATTGATGGATCCTATGCGATATTTCGCAAATGAAATTTTACTTTCAATTACCCCTCTCTCATCTTAAATAGCTCAGAATTAAACTACACATGGTCGAAAATGAGCCTAGGCGTCGTAGTGGCTACTGAAACCAGTCCAACTCCAAATATCTTCCATTTTGTGATTTCTGAGGAAAACGCCAGATCAGTGGCAGAAAATGGGACATTTGTCCAGATTCGAAACAAGGACAATTCCTTGACATTGGGCATGATTCAGACATTGAGACGAACCAACAGGTACTTTTCATCCACGGACGTCATTCATGGCTCTTCATCCGGTTTGGCACCACCCCAGCTATTCCCAGCAGAAAAATGGGACTACATCATTGCAGAAACAAAAGTGCTAGGAGTGTATAAGGAAGGATTGCAACAAAGATCCACAAAACCGGTACTTCCAGGTTCGGAGGTGGATCTGACAGATCCCAAGATACTTGAAAGGTTTTTGGGTCTTGATCCCTCAGGACTCCATATTGGAAGTCTCAAACAGATGCAAGTGCCAGCAAGAATAGGTATTGATAGACTACTCCAAAAGCATCTTGCCATTTTAAGTATTTCAGGCGGAGGAAAATCCTATACCACCTCAGTAATCATTGAGGAATTGCTACGACGGAGACCCGAAGAAGGACGACCGGCATTGGTGATGTTCGATGTGCATGGAGAGTTTGGGGGGTTGGAAGCCATCAACTCAAATCCCAAATTCAGGAATGCCAAGGTAAAGGTAATCGACGCAACTTCACTGAAACTTGCCACAGCCTATCTGAAAAGCAGTGATTTCATGGCTTTGCAACCCACCATGAGCCCAGCCCAAGCAAGAGAGCTGAGTAGAGCCATCAGTTTGCAGAAGAGAGCTAACAAACCCCTGACTATAGGATCACTTAAGCAGCAGGTGGGAGCAATGGAGATGAATAATCTAGTCCAAGAGGCACTTCTTGGATGGTTGGGCGTTCTTGAAAATCTTGGGTTTTTCAGCTATTACGAAGATCCAGACCTGGAAACTACACTTGAACCGGGAACACTTCTCATCCTTGATCTTTCAAGCATCATTTCCCTATGGTCCAAACAGGTCGTTGTCTATTACTTCCTGAAACGGATATTTGAACTACGGAGGGAACGAAGGATTCCCCCAACGGTTACTTTCATTGAGGAAGCCCATCAATTCTGTCCTGAAACAACAGTTTCTCCAACCAAGAAAATCATTGAAACCATTGCACGTGAAGGAAGAAAGTTCCTATGTTCTTTGGTTCTGATTTCTCAACGACCGGTCAATCTCTCCACAACAGCTCTCTCTCAATGCAATTCCCACCTGATCATGCGGATACTAAACCCACATGACCTCAATTACATCGCGAAAACCTCAGAAGGAATCACCAAGGAAACTCTTGATACAATCACATCCTTGGGAGTGGGGGAAGGGTTGCTTACAGGAAATGCGGTCAACTACCCGATTTTCGTCCAAATAAGAAAGAAACTGACAAGTGCTTCGTTTGATGAGATATCCTTGGCTAGAGAAAGCCTAAGATATGAGAAGCTCTATTCAGAGATGGAATGACGTTCATTTCCGTTTGAAACGAGATCTGCGGGTTTCACGCGCTTCCAAGGCATCATTGAAACGTCTGCAAGCAAAGATGACGTCTGAGGCCACCTGACGAGGAATCCCCAATTTTTCCGAAAGGGTTTCAGAACTTTCTTTCGCTATGTTTGAAACAGTCTTGTATTCCTTTATCAAGAGTTGCCTGCGTTTTTCCCCGATTCCAGGAATATCGTCCAAGATGCTTTTGAGACCTTCCTTCTCTCTTCTTTTCCGATGGTATGTCACAGCGAATCGATGCGCCTCATCCCTTCCGCTTCTCAGGAGCAACATGCCGGGACGGTTTTTCTTGAACTGAAGAGGGGGTTGGCTTGGATCTACATACACTTCCTCAAACTTCTTTGCCAAACCGATAACAGGGATATTTCCAAGCCCCACATGATCTAGTGCATCTTTGGCTTTAGCTAGCTGGATCTGCCCACCGTCAATGACGATCAGATGCGGAAGTTCGAGTCCGAACTTATCAAGAGAACCATCATGGTCAGCATACCGCCGTTGAACCACTTCATACATGGACGCAAAATCATCCTGTCCAATCACAGTCTTTACCTTAAATCTTCGATAGCCTTTCTTGTATGATTTGCCGTTAACGAAACGTACGCATGATCCAACAGTCTGGTTGCCTTGAAGGGTCGAAATGTCGAAAGTATCGATGATAGAGGGAGGAGTTGCAAATTGAAGCATCTCCTGCAAGTCAAGAACCCTTTTGGAGTAAGCCATAGTTCTTGCCTTGTCACTCTTCTGCCCGATGGCAAGTTGTCGACGTATATGATCAACCAAATTTTTCTCTGCCAAAAGAATGAGGGGCTTGTCTTTGGTTCGAGGCTTGACAACCCGATACCCGATGGTCTCAAGGGTTTCCTTTAATGAAGGGTAAGGGGTAGCATTCAAAACTCTCTTGATTTCACGGTTCAGGCTATGCATCCCGAGGATGTCCATGACACCCTGTTGGACGAAATTTTCGAAGGGATTTTCCTCGTTAGGATCCATGTCTTCTTTATACATGAATACCGGAGTCTGTTGCACCACTCTTTCATTGACCACCTTAAGAAGGTTGAAGCCAAATGCATCCTCAAGTTCCTTTGTGACGATGACAAAGGAATCGGGCATCTCAACCACCACGTGTTGTGTCTGGAGTGTACGTTTCAAACCTGCAAGAATGTCCCGATATTCAGCAGCCTTTTCAAATTCCAAATTGGAAGCAGCCTGCTTCATTTTACGTTCGACTTTCTTCATGATTGTGGGGATCCTCCCTTCCAGAAAATCGATGAGATTCTGAAGTTCCTCCTTGTAATGTTCAGGATCAACCTCGACTTCACAGGGTCGGAGACATGTCTTTGTCCGCCGTCTCATGCATGTCTTCGCCCAAGTTTCTGCATCGCCCAAATGGATTTCCTGGGCACAGTCAGCTACCGGAAACATTCTGAGCCCAAATTTCAGACTTTTCTTCAACGACTTTACATTGGGGAAGGGACCCAAATACAGGAAATCCCTGCGTTTTTGATCCCGTGTCATTCTCACACGTGGAAATGTCTCTCCCACAGTGATTTCAAGAACAGGATAGGATTTTCCATCCTTCCAGTGTGTATTCAGTCTGGGTTGATGCTCCTGAATCAGATTGTATTCAAGAAGAAACGCTTCAGCCTCGTTGTTTACCTCGATGATTTCGATTTCTGTGCCCAATTGCCTGATGAATTGAGATTTTGAAAAATCATTGGAGGGGGTAAAGTGGGAACGGAGTCGTTTGTGAAGATCCTTCGCCTTGCCGACGTAAATGATTTCCCCATACTTGTCTTTGATCAGATAGACTCCGGGAGCATGAGGCATGGATTTCAATTGCTGTTCAATCCGATCAGACGTTGAAGACATTAGATACAAGCATAGATGGGCTTGAAATCAGATAAGCTTTTACACATGGACACAAACATAGAGTAAAATAAAATTACTTATTAAGATTATTGATTGTAACAAATTCCATGTTTGTTCCCATAGAAAGAGTAACAATTTGGCAAACTTTATAATGTCATATCAGATATTCGAAAAATAAGGAGCTGATATTAATGGTCGTTCTTTCCCTTGCACGTAAATATGTATTCAGAAGACCGTCCCAGAACCTTGCAGTTTTTCTGGGAATTACCTTGGGAGTTTCTTTGTTTGTTGGAATCCAAGTGGGAAGCGCATCCCTTGGAGAAGGATTCGGGGCACTCCAGAGATTCTCACTTGGGGAAAGGGACGCGATTTTCTCACCCGCATTCACACCGTTTTTCGTAGACAATGAGACAATATCCTATGCATTTGCCGAAGCTTTGGGTCAACAGGCAGACCCCAGCACCATCAAGGATTACGCATCTTTGTTGGAGGCCAACGAAACGGTAAAAAAATATGTGGAGGAGATCAGTCCTCGGTTGGAGCTATCCTTCACCATGGTTCATGATGAAAGCGGCTCCATTGAGATCTCGGAATTGGTGAAAGGAATTTCACCGGACGAACGGACTTTCGGAAGACTTTTGGATAAGGGAGGAAATGAACTGAAGTTGGAGAACCTAGCTCCAGGGGAAGTCTATATGGGAAGAGGTCTGGCAGACATCATGTTCCCAGACCAAGAGGAAATCATTGGAGAAAATATTACATTAAGTACCACCCTTTTCAGTTTCTCCCTTCCAAGCAATGATTCTTTTATTTCCTCAAAACCCGTTTTCCTCAACACCACTGTGACCATTGCAGGGATATTTGAGGAGGAAGAAAAAGGACAGGAAGCCCTGTCACAGTTTATTGCCGTTCCTCTGGATTGGCTACAGGAATTGATCCACAAGTCATATCTTGAGGCGCAATTGGCACAACCATTGCCATTGCAGTTTTCCGAACCAATCATAGGTTATGGACCGACCCCGATCAATCGGTTAGTCATCAATTGGAAAGATGATATTGATGAGGATCCGGAAAAAAGAGAAATTGCATTCAATGCAACAAGAGATGCTTTCAAAGAATTAGTCGGTCCAGGATTTGACGAATTCTACACCTATACCAACTCACTTCAACTCATCGATGAGATCATTGAAGGAATTACTGAAAGCATGACCTTGATTCTCAATATTTTTGGAGCCCTGATTGCCATCGCGGCATTGCTTGTCATTGTCAACATCCAATCAATGGCCTTGCAGGCACGGGAGAAGGAAACAGGGATTATGAGGGCGATAGGGGCAAACCGCAGGCAGTTGATTCTCACCAACCTTTCGGAGAGCCTGTTTCTTGGCCTTTTTGGATCAGCTGCAGGGTTGATCGGAGGAGCCATTTATGGGAAGGTGCTCATTTTTCTTTTGGGATACGTATTTGACTTTCCCGCCAATGTGATACCATTGGTGATAACAAGAGATATCATCACGAGTTCATTCTGGGCAGGAGTCATTGTTTCACAGATTACAGGCCTTATACCGGCAATCAATGCCTCAAGGATCAATATTGCACAGGTACTTCGAGGCCTCAGACCGCCAAGCAAACCCTCATTTGGAAGAAAGAGCCTGTATTTCGGGATCCTTGCCTCAATTCTGGCAGTCATCAATCTCTTGAACCTCAAAATGAATCCACTCACGGAAGGAAAAGATGCCTTTATTCACATGGAAGATACCACCCAAATCTACTTGGCCGTGGCTTTTCTGCTAGTGGGCCCTTCACTCATCTTCGCGTATTATCGTTCCAAGAAGATCGGTTTGACTATTGCCAGTCTCGGTCTTTTGATATGGGGATACTTCAATATCTTTGTAGTTTTCGACTGGATTGAGACAGGCAATGGTGGGCTCAACTACATGCTGTACATCATGTTGAGCATTTTGGGAGGAACCATCACCCTTATCGGCATGAATCTTGATATTATCGCAGTCATAGGCGAGAAGATATTCTCGGCGTTTGCAGGAGTACGGAAGACCCCTATTCGAGGAACTGCCATGGTGGCCTTCAGACAGATGAAGAGCAAAAAAGTCAGGAGCACATTGACCTTTGCCCTATTTGCGACTATCCTCACTCTGAACATATTCCTTGCAACTTGGAGCAATAGCTTCAGATATGGATTCGACAATTTGATCATTGAGACAACGGCAGGCTCTGACATCATGTTGCTCTCGGGCCAACCGGTTCCCTCAAGTGCCAATTTCAGCCAGCAAGTATTGGAACAGTTCGGACAGGGAACCACTACTGAAAGCGGTCTCCATATTGAATTTCTTAAGCCATTCACGGTTTCGAAGGAAACGGATGCCTTGCTGGATGCAGATGGAAACAGAACAATGACAGTATCCTTGACAAAGATTTCTAAAAACAGTCTCTGGGATAAGGACGGAAATTGGGTGCTCCGTTTTGATCTGGAGGACAACAAGACAGGGACAATTTTTGAAGTGGGTGATGATAACCCGGATGAACCTGCAGCCAATGCGGAAGACCATGCAGTATGGAAGGCATTGGTGAACAACCAAACCTTGCCAAACAAGGATGGTGAACCCCGACCAATCATAATTACGGGAACTATAGCCGAGGCCGACATTGGAGGATTTAGAGAAACTCATCGTCCAGGAGATTCAGTGTATTTGAATCTTACAGACGGATCAGTACAAGAATTTGTTATTGGAGCCATTGTTCTTGGCAATCCCTTGGTTGATTTTCTCTCACCACCCCAGCAGGGTCCAAACTTTGGAAGTCTTTGGTTTGTCAATGATTTCTGGAGTGAAAGGTTGTTGGCGTTTGATGGTGTGAACAGATTGGAGAACGCCTATCTCGGCAAGACAGACGCACCAGAGATCAGTGACAAGAGGATCGAGAAGTTGGCTACAGAAATCGAGGTTTTCGCCAACAGCAAGGATAGTGAATTCCGCAATAAGTATGGGCTTTTTGGAATTTATGGATTTTCAGTTTTCTCGGTGTATGAATCTTTCTTGGAGATCCAATTCCGCTTTTTCAATTTCCTCCAGGCCTTTACATCCATGGGATTTGTGGTCGGAATTCTCGGGCTCTTCGTGGTTGCCCTCAGATCGGTGGCGGAACGTCAGAGAGAGATCGGAATGCTTCGGGCACTCGGATTTAGGCGATTTGATGTGGTATTGGCGGTGGTCATTGAATTGATTGTCATGGGATTGATAGGCTTGATCATAGGACTATTCAATGGAACTGTACTTGGATATGCCCTAATAAATATCGGAACAGATGGAGATGCAGCCTTCATCATTCCTTGGCTACCAATTCTCGGGTATATCGCGTTGACTCTTGGGTCTGCCTTTATTGCAGCAGTCTTTCCAGGATACAGAAGTTCCAGAATTCCGCCGAGTGATGCACTCAGGTACACTGGTTAAGGAGGTTCAGAAAAAATGGCGGATAAAATGCTTGAACTTAGAAACGTGACAAAAATCTATAACGAAGGCACAACACGGGAAGTTGTTGCTGCCAAAGACGTCAACATCACCATCTACAAGGGAGAAATGGTGGCTCTCATGGGGCCGTCTGGTTCTGGAAAGTCCACACTTCTCAACCTGATTGGAGGTCTGACACCAGTGACCTCAGGTCATATCCTGATTGATGGTGTTGACGTTACAGATTTTGGAGATGAGCAACGGGCAGCCTTGCGAAGAGACAAGATCGGATATATCTTTCAGCACTTCAACCTCTTGGATTTCCTCACTGCTGAGCAGAACGTAATGCTCCCACTGCTCATACAAGGGGAAACGTTTGCACATGCCAAGCGCAGAGCAGTCATGCTCCTTCGGGAATTGGGGTTGGGCGGAAGAATCGAACATTACCCAAATGAACTTTCAGGAGGACAGGAACAGAGAGTGGCTATAGCAAGGTCACTGATTACCCAACCGGCCATCATTCTCGGAGATGAGCCAACTGGAGATTTGGATCTGGAATCCTCAACAGATGTCATGCGACTGTTCAGGCGGGTAAACAAGGAAAATAAGCAAACATTGTTGCTTGTAACCCATTCAGAGTATATTGGCTCACTGTGTGATAGAATACTCCGAATAGATGACGGACAGATTGTTGAGGAGGTGGAAAATTGACGACCATCATAGTTTCCCAACCCACGTTCAAACCATTGTTGAGATTGAATGAAGGCTATATCAAGGACATCAGGAAGATTCTAAAGAAAGGGTATCCTTTGATTGCCAGAAAGACAATTAGAGATCAGGAATTAAACCAGTTTCTCTTAGTCATGGCCAAGAATACCAAATCCACAAAATTTGAGAAATTGCAGGGGAGAATCCGTAAAAGGCAAGAGCACCATAGATCACAGGTGATCAAGCAACTCCTGAGACTTTTCAGGAAGGATCCAGAACTCCGTAATTCATTAGAGGTCTTTCTCAATCTAGAAAGACTTTATGATGCAAAATTTGAGGGAGCACGGTTAGCAGAGAAATTATCCGAAAAAGCAGCATCCCAAGTCAACAGGCTATTGCAAATGGGAGAATTTGTCTTCATGGAAAATACAGACCGAAAAACGCTCTTCCTTCAAGACACGCAAATCCAATTTGCAGTTGGCGAAACCTACGAATCAGAAGAGATAATCGATGAGCTTGTCCTGACCGTTTTTGGAAGGGAGCATGTCACATTGATTGAGGAACAGATTCAAAAGATGAGCAATACGTTGGCCAAGGTAATTGAGAAGATAAATGATTACATTAGAGAATTCAATCAAATTGCCAATGACAAAAAGAAAGAACAAATGGTTGAACTTTCCAGCGTCTTTCTCGGCAAGATTCTTGGAATCCGTGAACCATTGAATTTATCAAAGAAACAACTGTCACGGTATGTTTCGCTCAAAGATGAGATCACCGAGGAAGCGGACAGCCAAACTGGAAAGCAATTACTTGAACTGTTCAACCAATGGTATGAAATTGACAGGCTTCAAAGAACTATCTTGACCATTGAAGCCCTTGAGGATACTATTTCAGCAAATGTTGATTTG
The DNA here is from genome assembly GCA_964645535.1 of uncultured archaeon. Taxonomy (GTDB): domain Archaea; phylum Asgardarchaeota; class Heimdallarchaeia; order Heimdallarchaeales; family Kariarchaeaceae; genus WAKA01. The sequence continues at coordinate 107,682 of CAZYCQ010000002.1, forward strand.
TTGAGGGACCTTCACAAGACCATTGAGGAATCCATTGTAGGAGGAAAGGACAGTCAGGTCATAGAGGAATTCATTGGTTTCGCTATAGATACCTATGGAGCTTTTGAGGAATTCCGATTGGTCACGGAGGTATTCCAGGATATTCCCAGCTTCACCACCCTCAAAGGAGGATTGCTTGAAGATGTTGAAGAAGAGATTTTCACAATTCCAGAGGATGTGCTGATTCATGCAGACACCGTTTTCAAAAGCTTCCAGTTGGTCAGCAATACAGTCTATGCCCTTAGGGGCATTGATCTGGAGGTGAAAAGAGGTGAATTTGTGGCCATCATGGGACCATCAGGATCTGGAAAAACCACCTTATTGAACATCCTTTCTGGATTGGATAAACCTGATAAAGGTAAGGTGATTGTTGATGGAATCGATATGAGAAAAGCCTCAGAAAAAACATTGGTGAAGTTCAGAAGGAATACGGCTTCTTTCATCTATCAAAGCTATAACCTGCTGCCAGTATTGAATTCCCTGGAAAATGTTCGCCTTCCTTCCGATTTTGGAACCAATAATCCGATCGGCAATAAGACCAAACGTGCAATGGAATTGTTGGCAGAGGTAGGCCTTGAAAGATTCGCAAGAACCAGTCCCAAAAACCTCTCGGGAGGGCAGCAACAACGAGTAACCATTGCAAGATCCCTGCAAAACATGCCGAAGATCGTCTTCGCAGATGAACCCACAGGTGATCTGGATCATAAGACAGGAGACCAGATCATGGAAATCCTCACCAACATCAATAAGGATCTTGGAGTCACCCTGCTTGTCGTCACCCATGATAGGAGAGTTGCGGAAATGGCGGACAGAATCGTACACATGCAGGACGGAAAAATCATCAAAGAGGAAATCGTGAAAAAAGAGAAATGACGTATACCAAAATCAATACACAAAGTCAAATGAAGGGGTATTGCTGATTTTTCTCGAAGCGACATGTCGGCGAATATTTTTTTTAGGAGAATGAGCTTTTTGATGTTATGAAGCTATTTCATGTTGAAGGGAAAGAGCTGAAACCAATGGAAGTTGGGGAAAACCTTGTCTTCCTAGATGGTGATGTCTATGTCATTGATGCAGAAGATAAGATCTGGATCTGGATTGGTCAGGATGCTTCTGTTGAGGAGGGAACCGTGGCCGCATGGGTCTCCAATAAGATGGATCAGGAACGGGATGGACTGCCAGACGTCATAACAGTCGTTCAAGGTGAAGAACCAGAGGAATTGCTTTCCAAGATTAACTTTACCGTCGAGGATGGAGATACTCCCGGATTTTTGAGACCAGCAGAACTGGATATGGTGGAATTCAAAATGTACCGTGTCTATACGGAGGGAGAAACGCCAGATTGGGATGAGGCGAAGGTAGAGGAAGTGCCGTTGGACAAAGCCTCACTTTCCTCAGATGATGTCTTTGTTGTGGATGGGAATGAAGTAATCTATACTTGGATTGGAAAGAATGCCGCACGAGAAGAAAAGTTCCAAGGCCAGAAACTCATGCAAAAGATAGATGCAGATCGAAGTTACCTGCCAATTCAGGTCACCATTCAAGAAGGAGAAGGCACAAAGGCCGAAAAAGCATTTCTCAAGTTTCTTGAGGAGGTCAAGGGAAAAGGGCCGCAACTATCAGTTGAAGACCAGCGTGAAGCCACCTACAAGCCGGAGGAGTACAAAACGGCAGAGGAACATAAGAAGGAAACACCAGACAAAATTGAAGCAAAAAAGAAGAGAGGATTTTTCAGCAGGTTGTTCGGACGTAAGAGCTAAGTATGAGCCAATGAATTTAATGTGGACAGATAGCGGCTTGTACAACAGGAGTCCAGAAAAATGAAACCGAAATGGCTCTCCAAAAGGCGATTGACATGTTCAGTAGAGGAACAAATGTATTGGCCGGTTGCAATGGAAACCCCCCTTCTCAGAAGGTACTGGGTAGCCTCTTCACTGAAGTAACCATTATTGAAGTAGATCCAGAGAGAACTCCCTTTCAATGATTGGTAACCCTGAAGTTCGAGAAGGAATTCAGGTTGCTCCCTTAATCTTGATGAAAGACCAATTCGATTTGCAAGCGCTGTGCTTCCTGCAAGCATGTCAATGGACTGAAACCGTCGAAATGCCTGTCTGAAGTTTTCATAGGCATTTTTGACCAAGGCAACATCTTTGAGATATGCACTGTTTCCTCGAGTCAAAACGGTTGCAATACCAAAGGTTTCAAGTGTCTCTAGCTGGTGCAGCGCATCTGCCCTTTTCATTTGAACCGTGAGAAGCAAGCGGGAAGCCCAAGAATCCTTGAGTTGTTCCAAGAGGGAAAGAAGAGTCAAGTCCAATCGTTCATATTCTGCATCAACCAAGACCTTCAGGGAACCTGAATGAACAAGAACATCCTCAAGGGAGATTCCTAAGGCCTTGAGTCGTGAGAGCTTGACCGCGATACCTCTGATATTTGTTCTTTTGAGTTCGGTTAATGTTTCATTTGTAGTTTCGCATGATTTGATAGTACATAGGAAGGTATTCACCTTTCAAAATATAACCTCCAATAGATTTTGTGTCTAACCTTTTGTTTGTAACATAATAGAAAATTGTTTGGGTAGGTGAATAACAATCACCCATCATGTGTCAGTCATTCATAGGAATGAGGAAACATGATGACAAGCAAAAGGCAGTGGAGGAACCATCATAATCCCATATTTGGAACAGGAATCATAAAAAGGATGCCGTTTCAATATGTTTTCGTATGTCTAAAGAATCCTCACCTCCGAAAAAGCAACGGATCAAACTGAAAACAACATTTTTCCGGGAACTCAAGCAGAAGGGAAGAAGGAGGGACTTGAAGGACATCATCGATTTTCTGGAGATTGACAACATCATTGGACTCACAGATTTGGCCAAAGTTGTCGATATTCTTAACCAGTTTGCACAAAGTGAGAAGGATACTCTGATAAGATCCTTGATAAGCCTTCCCAATAATTTCCAGAATGCCGTTGGGATGAAACTTGCAATTGAATCCAAGTGGTGGGAGACCAACCTTGAGGATACCAAACAACTAATCAAGGAATTTGCCACACATAGGTTTTGGCAACTGAGAGACCTCGCAGCAGAACTCCTTGCAAACCTTGTGATTGATCTTGCTGAAGAGAAAGCGTTGCTTATGGAATATGCCACATCTTCAGATGTGAAAGAAAGGCAGATGGCAACCAATGCCGTAATGCTTATCCTTAAGCTTGAGGAATCAGTGGATCAATACAATGAAGTCATTCTGACCCTTCTACGAGATGAGGATTTCCTTGTTCGTTATAGCCTTGCATATAATGGTTTTGGAGGAGTAGGACTGAAGTACCATCCTGAGAGGACGATTGCATTCATTCAGGAGCTTGCAGAAAAGTATGACGAAGAGGAGATCAAAGAATGTGTTTTGGCAACACTCACCCATGATCTTGCTAAGGAATATCTTGAAGTGGCCTTGAAAATCCTTGCAACATACATGGAAGATACAAGAAATTCAATTCGAAGGATGCGCCATAGCGTCTTGCAGAATTTCGTGCATGAAAACAAAGAAGAGATCCAAAGATTTCTGGAAACGAGGATTGAATCAGAGGAAGCTTTGGATCATTGGGCAAACCTTGCTGCAGCAGGTCTATTCGATGAGCAATGAACAATTGTTCCATGAAACGATGAGAGATTCCAGTTCTTTTTCAGAATGGCGATGATAGGTGGATGGAAGCTGAACTATATAGTCCAAGACGTTCTGGATGGTAGGAGTTGGTTTTTTGGTTATCAAGCCGATCCTGATGATCGGCAGGAGAAGAGCCTCCACATTGCTCTTGGCACCACCATATTTCTCCATGGAGATCTGGCTTGATACCTTGTGGGTAAATTCAGTGGTTTCGGGAGGAGGAATGTCTACATCACCTTTCAAAAGTGAATGAGCCTTGAGAAGCTTGTCATCAAGCAACAACTCAAAATTGGGAAGCATGGCATTGACAGCCTCGTCAAACATAGCATGAGCCAACCGTTTTGTACCCTCTTCAATGAATCCTTGCGGGTAAGGCTGTTTCACTAGAGCAAGAACTGGTGAAACGACATTCAAGGCGAGTTTCCGATGAATTTCTAGATTGATGTCAATGGTTCTTTTCACTTGAAAATATTTTGAAAGAAGCTTTTCGACCTTGATCACATGAGTATCATCTGTTTTTGAATCCTCAGCCTTTCGACCGATGATTGTCTCGGCTTTTCGGTGATAGTAGACATTAGTCTTGTCAATTTGGGTGGCAGACCACCAAACGGTGCCCAAAACAATGGGATTATCTTTGAATCTAGCTCGGATAGCCTCATAGTTGCCGACACCATTCTGTAGACTGATGATTAGCGGAATATTGCTGATATGGGGACGAAGTGAGCGGATTAGATCATCTGTCTGCTGTGATTGGCAGGTAACAATAATGAGATCCACCTCAATCTTCTTTGGCAAGCTTTGGATGTTTTCAACAGGTAGGACAGTAGAGGTTTCCTCTACACCAACCACTTTGATCGGAAGGTTGGGGTACGGTTCGTGTCTCCGTAGAAGAATAACCTCATTTTCATCGGAGAGGAATGCCCCCACCACAGTTCCGATTGAACCTGCACCTGCAATTAATATTTTTTGCACAGATATATAATGAATTAGAATCCTATTAATGCATTTTCGGCATCAACCTGAAAATGGGTTCACTTTTGTTTTGAAATGCTTCACCATGCCACCAAAGAGTTCAGGAAAAGGGTTGGAGTGGATCAAGCTCAGGCAATTCATCCAATGGAGGGAGGGGATCAAGAGGAGGTAGCAGGCTGGGTTCTTCCTCTTTTTCAAGAGTGGATTCCGGGGAGGAAACAGAAACAATGGGCTTACTTTTCTGCATGCTTGATTCATAGGGACGCATTGCCTCATCTTTCTTGGCCTGCTCTTGACGACCATAGGCTTCACGGACAGCCTCAAGTGTCTTTTCAAGATGCGCAAGATTTTTCGGGTTCTTCATCAGTTTCAATTTCAGTTCTTCAATATCGGTTTCCACTGCCACTTTCTGTAATTTTGCCATGAAGTCTTCAAGGATGTGCTTGACAGACATGTAAAGTCCAATCTTTTCCATGGCAATTTTTTGGTCAATTTTCTCTATCAAAAGTTCATTCTGAATGAAATTGTCCAGTTCCTCTAAAAGTTGAAATTCAGTAGGCAGAGAAAGGCTTAGGTCAGCACTGATTTCTTTAACTCGATTGATATAGGCTTGAAGATTACGATGGAAATGAATTAAAATGCGTTTGAGTTTAGACAGATCTCGGGAATTCAGATCAAATTCATTGCCTTCATTATCAAGGAGATCCAAATCCATTAGAGCTTCTTGAAGACCATCCAATTGGTTATGGATTAGGTCAAGCTCGCCAGGAAGCTGAATTGCATCTGAAGAAACATGTGCCAAAGAATCAAGGGACTGTGCAATATTCTCAAAGCGGGAGAGAAGTTCGACATCAGTTTCTGTCAGGAAGCTTGGTTTAATCAGCTCACGAAGAGCCATGATATGGAGTTGCCGGAACCGGAATTCCAAAAGGGCAAGGTCATCTACATCTACAATCTGTCCCCTTGCTTTGGCCTCTAGGAATTCAGCATACCTTCTTTCAATTTCATTCAGGTCAGCTTGATCAATCTTGTCATCCTTCAGTTTACGTTCCACAAACGATTTCAGAAGGATTGATTTGTAGTTTTGACCCAATTGTACCTTTGGATCAACAACCTTTTCTTGAATGTCCCATTCTGCCCTTACTTCTTGACGTTGTTGGGCAGGGGGTTGACCCCATGATTGAGGAGGTCTCCGTGGAGAGTGGATCGGCTGTTGTCGTACAGGTGGTCGAGACGGAGCAACTTGACGTTGCACAGGGCGACGAGGGGGTTGAGACCATGCCTGTGCCGGAGGGCGTTGCTGAGGAGGAGGGCGATAGACCGGTTGCTTTGGAGGGCGTTGTGCCACAGGAGCTGCAGCGACTTTGGCACCGCAATAAGGACAGAACCGGGCATTCGGTCTGAGAGCACGGTGACATCTTGGACAGATCATTCTAAGATCATGTAAATTCGGCACATTATTAAGGTAATGCCTTCAAATACCGTTTTTGCACACAAATTCCATGGCATTTTTGACAAACGACCAATTCCATGAACGAATTGCTAAATTCATGTCTTGTCTTATCCTCATCTTTATATTTAACGTCTCATTATAGGTATTGAGACATATGGGGTTCCAAATCACAAGCATCGCAGATTTCCTGAAAAACGCAACCAAGTCAACCGTCAATGCAATCAAGGATCCAAAAGGAGCAATTGAGGGAAGAAGGAATTGGCTGTCCAGAAGTTCCATCTGGCCACTTACCTTCGGCATCATGTGCTGTGCACTTGAAATGATGGCATCAGGTGTTGGAAGATTCGATGGAGAAAGGTTCGGTGTTATCTACCGTCCATCTCCCAGACAAAGTGACGCAATCGTTGTGAACGGACCAGTATCCCACAAGATGGCTCCAAGACTGAGATTGCTCTGGGATCAAATCCCTGAACCCAAATGGGCAATTGCAATGGGTGAATGTGCCACTTCAGGAGGTCCATTTTGGGAAGCATACAGCATTATCGGAGGGGCAGATGAGATCATCCCCATTGATGTATACCTACCAGGATGTCCAGTACGACCTGAAGCATTGTTCTTCGGCATTGGGGTACTCCAGCAGAAAATTGCTGCCGGGTCAAAATGGAAGAGGCCCAAGGTTCCAGAATATCTCGATGAAGATGCCATCAATACCGTCAAAGGTATAGAAAACAAGGCAGGATGGGCAAACATGCCTATAGAGGATGTTGAATCTATTCCAGCTCAGGGGCCCCTCGCACCCAAAAGAAAGATCGACATGGATGCCACCCGCAATCCCTATCCCCACAAAAGCGAATTGGAACAGGAATGAAATCACAACCTGTGCTCCTCATCTAGATGCTTCAGATCATTGAGTGCAACAATTACCCGTTGATTATCGATTTCTTGCAGGATTGTCAAGGAACAGTTTCTGAGACTGAAATAAATACCTCCTTTCTGGTCATCATGCAATCTCAACCAATTTTGGATGATAGCCACGATTGTCTGGTGATGAGACACAATAACGAATCTTTTGGCGGGATGCCGTTCAAGCCAAGCAATGAATTTGCGGATACGCACGTCAAGTTCACGCCATGTTTCTGCACCTTCATAGGGACGCCAATCCAGCACTTCCGGATGCATAGGTGCCTTCAATTTGGCGGCTTCTGACCGGGGCATGCCTTCAACAACACCCTGACCGATTTCCCTCAAATCCTCACGAACCATGATTTCCACACCAAGTCGTTCGGCAATTGGTTCCGCCGTCTGCAAAGCACGCCGAAGGTCACTGCTGAGAAGGATGACCTCACCGGTCACCAAATGTGATAGCCGGTCAGCAACAAGGGCAGCCTGTTTCTTGCCATGATCTGTCAATCCCACATCTGACCAACCGCCGACAAAGGATTCCGTCTGATGGAAACCAAGGCCATGCCTAATCAAAAACAGGGTCTTAGTCACGAGACAATGGAAGGTTTCATCGGATATAAACACACGGAAAATACCGATTGGATGTTTGGGAGAAAAAGGCAGATATTTAATCCTCAATACACTCCCGCAATCATGGATGTTGCAATCATCGGTGCAGGAACTATTGGACGACGCCTCTCAAGAAGTTTCAGGGCTTGTGAACAGACCGAGGTCACCCATGTTGTCGATATCGACGAACACAAAGCAAGGGAACTTGCAGATGAATTGGGGGCGAAGTACAGCACAGATTACACAAAGATTATGGACAATGTAGATATTGTCTATGTAGGGGTTCCACCAGCATATCATGCGCAGATCACGATAGATGCACTAAAAAGCGGCAGGCATGTCATCTGTGAGAAACCCATTGCGGCAACGACTGAGGATGGACTCAGAATGGTGAAGGCTGCGGAAAGCTCCAAGTCCGTTACTGCAATCAATCTACCCTTCAGGTTCTCCCCTGCCCTCGAGTACATGAAAGAGACACTCGATACCGGAACCTTAGGACAACTCAAGTACGGGGAACTCCGGTTTCGTTTCCCCAAATGGCCACGGAAATGGCAGAATGTGGAATGGCTCAAATATCGGGAGCAGGGAGGTCCCCTGAGGGAAGTCGGGACCCATTATTTCTTTGCCCTTTTCGAATTGTTCAGCAATGTCAAACGGGTCATGGCATTCACCGATTTTGGAAAGGACAATGCCTGTGAGACTCAAAGTCTAGGGATAATCGAAACAGATCAGGGATTGGTCACACTGAATCTCATCACAGGCGGGATGGAAGACGAGGAAAACACCCTGTATCTCTATTTTGATCAAGGTGTCCTCAAGTTTGCCAAATGGTACCATTTGTCATTGCAACCGAAAAATGAGACGCTTGTCGAGGATAGGGTAAATGCAGAGCTTGAAATGGTCAAGACCTTTGTCAAGGCCGTGAAAGGAGACCGGAAAGCAGAAGAAAAGCTCGTCTCCTTCAGGGATGCCCTTGATGCGCAGAAGGTACTTGATGCCGTATATAGGTCAAATGGACAATGGATTGACCTGTAGAAATACCCCAATTGGAAAACCTTTTGGATTAACCATCCTTGGAAGAGGCAGTATGGAACAGAAACTCATCCAACCTGAGGACTATCTGCAATTGGCCAAGGTTGCCGAAATTGAAAGTGCAAATGGTATGATTGCATGGACACAGATCAAGCCGGCTCCTGCCGAAAAATCATACACTTCACACATCAGAATGCTCAAGAACGGCAAAATCAGACAATTCACATCCGGAACCAAAAAAGATCATACCCCGAAGTTCTCACCTGATGGAAAGAAATTGCTCTTTCTCAGCAATAGAGGAGGAAAGACCCAAGCGTTTGTGATAGATCTTGAATTCGGAGGAGAGGCACTCCAAATCACGAATCATCCAAATGGCATAACCTCTGCGGAATGGGCACCTGACAGTGCAAGAATTGCCTTCACAGCACGTATTAACAAGAAGGAAGAAAGGAAGGAATATGAAACCAAAGAACCTCCAAAAACAGAGTTTGACATCGAACTGAAAAAACTGGAGGAGAAAAAGGAGAAAGAGGAACTCATGGATCCCTATGTCACCGATGAACTGGTTTATCGTGAGGGAACCTCATACCATGACAAAAGAAAGCAACATATCTATGTCCAAAACCTAGATCAGAAGAAAGCATTCAGGATTACCAAAAGATGGACGGACCATACATCCATCAAGTGGATGGACAACAATACAATCATTGCATTCGCTAAAATCAAGGAACCCACGGATCTTTCCAAGGAAGTGACCCTCCTCAGGTTCGACCTGAACGGATTGGATTTGACTGATGAGAAAGACCTCTATGTAGCACTTCAAGACGGAAAGGAAATAGCCACAATTTTCGGATATTTTGGATTCCCCATCGAAGTTTCCCCTGACGGAAAACATGCACTGACCTACAGGATCAAACGGCCAGATCTTGCGGGAAATGTCTCCGTCCTCATCAGGGTAGACCTTCAGACAGGAGGACATGAGGATCTCACCGTAGCCCTTGACAGAAATGTGTCCAACCCCAAATGGATCAACCAAGACGAGATTGCCTTCAATGTTGAACACCATGGAACCATCGATCTCAGAAAGATGAACATTCAGACCAAGGAAATCACGGAAATCTTCCAAGGAGAGGAAGCCATCCTCTCATGGACATCCCTTGGAGAAACATTCTATTTTACAGCAACCAGCGTCGAGCATCCTTGGGCTGTCTGGAAATTCAATGGCAATCTTGAACTTGTTGAGGATCCCAATCAAGAATACCTTGATCAGCACATTGTCGTCCAGCCAGAAGAGATCTGGTTTGACTCACCATATGGAGGAAAATTCCAAGGATGGTACTTTCCCCCTGCCCACCCGACTGAAGAAAAACCACCATTAGCTCTCCACATCCATGGAGGCCCCCATGCAATGTGGACACCAGCCTTAACAATGTGGCATGAATTCCAATGCTTTGCTGCTAAAGGATATGCTGTACTTGCAACCAATCCACATGGAAGCACAGGATATGGAGAAAAATTCACAACCGCCATTGTCGGAGAATGGGGAGAAAAAGACTTCCATGACATTCAAAATGCCCTTGAAACCATTAAGGACAGATATGACCAAAACAGGATGTATGTGCTCGGAGGATCATATGCTGGCTTCCAAACAGTGAATGTCATCAGCAGGGACAAAAGATTCAAAGCTGCTGTGGCACAAAGAGGGGTCTATGACAATATCAGCTTTACCCTCACTACCGACATCCCATTATGGTTCTTGGATGAACTTCAAGGTGACCCATGGGAAACCCACGAAAAATTCTGGAAACTCTCGCCACTGAGCAGAGCAAAGGAAATCCAGACCCCGCTACTGATCATTGCCGCAACAAATGATTTCAGGGTACCAATCTCGCAATCTGAAGAACTGTTCGCAGCACTCAGACTCCAAAACAAAGAAGCTGTCCTTGTAAGATACCCTAGAGATGGACATGAGCTATCCCGGTCTGGAGAACCAAACCACGTCGTAGATAGACTCAAAAGAATGATCCAATGGTTCCAAGAACACAAATAATCAATTACAAAAAATGGGCACTCAAAAAGATACCAATGGACATTTTTTTAAGAACTCAAAACATCAGAAAAAATAACGTCAGCACCCATGTGCTGTACAAGCAGGGGTCGCCCAGCCTGGTCAACGGCGTCGGGTTTAGGTCCCGATCCTTCAGAGGTTCGTGGGTTCAAATCCCACCCCCTGCATTTTTTAAATCATTTGTTCTTTGCAAAAGGTTATGTGGTACTTTTACTTTTAGGGAATTGTGGTACTTGAGGCAGTTTTTCTTGACGTGGACGGAACCCTGACAAAGGGACCAAGCTGTTGGCAACTTGCTCACCGGCAGTTTGGCGTGGAGGAGCAGGCGAACAGGTATTATGAATTGGCGATGCGGAAGGAGATCGACTATGATACTTGGGCACGTCTAGATGTTGAGTTATGGAGAGGGAGGTCGTTTGATGAGTTGTGTACGGCTCTTCTTCCCCCGAGACTCATGCAGGGGGTCAAGGAAGGGATAGCTAGGTTCAAAGATCATGGAATCAAGGTCATCCTTGTGAGTGGAGGAATCAATGTTTTTGTGGAAGCAGTCAAGGAAGAAGTAAAGGCAGATCTTGCCTTTTCGAACATCATTCATCATGAGGATGGAGTGATCACAGGAAAGGTGGATGTACATGTGGGCACCACAAAGCAACCCATTGTAGAACAGGTTGCAAGAGAATTGGATATTGACCTAAACCGCGCAGGGTGCATAGGCGACCATTACAATGATCTGGATATGTTCAAGTCGGTCGGTTATCCGGTTGCCTTCAACCCAAAGACAAAAGAGATCAGGCGGGTCGCCAAACGGACAGTCCAAGGAAATGATTTCAGGAAAGCTGTTGACGCCCTTTTCAGCTTGACAAACGGATTTTAACATTTTTTCACAGAAAGGAATTTATCATTGAGAATCCGTAATTAGTTAGAATAAATTTGGTTGCAGAACTCCTCATCATCAACAACATTATACTTTCCATCGCATTGCTCATTGCGGTTCAGTTCTTCTCCTACTGGAAAGTGATCCGAGTAAAAGAACTGGGGCTAGTTGGGATGATTTTCTTTTCTGCCTATATTGCGATTTTGGCAAATAATGCCTCGGTTCTTACAGGTGACACATTATGGTTTCAACTGGCGGTTTTCAATTTCAATACAATTGGACTTGCCTTGATCTATTTCTACTTGAATCTGCACAAAAACAGATTTGAAAAGGCCATCAAAATAGTCTCATGGATTTGGTACATCCTGCTTACAATCCTTCTTCTTTTCTGGAAATCTTTTGAGCAACCAGATCGGGCGTTGGTGCTTTTCTTTTTTGAGATGAACCATACGCGGGGAGATGCCCATCCCCTAGGGGCAGGGTTGAAGGTGACTTTCAATGGAAGGGAGACGATCATCTACAGTACAAGCCATCAGATAATCGGTATTCTTTTTTGGTTGTTTTCAGTCACCCTCTCCCTTTATCAACTGTATCGGATGGAAGTTCCTGATCACCAACAACCACAAATCCAAGAACGTATCCTGAAATCCAGACGCAACTTCCTGATCGAAAGAGCTCTGCATTTCATCTGGATTATCAGCCTATTGCCAATCTTCCCTACAGATGCCACAACACAGAGCATACTTTCGGCATTCAACATCCTCGTCCTGATCTCCTATTCGATTATTGCCTATACGGTGCTGACCTATCCTGAGGCATTGGTCATGAGCAAGGATCAATTTGCAGAAACCTTCAAAAAGATCACAGAGTCGTTTCAGATCTATTCCCGTTCTGTTTCAAGAAACACATACATCAGCAAATTGGTAAATATCATTGAAAATTACAACATCACGGATTTGAAGGGCAGTGGCATTGTCATTCGCGATCTTGAGGAACCATATGGGTTCTACATCTCCAAATCCAGCCTGATCAGATACAATGTAAGCTTCAAGGATGCACTGAATACACTTTTGATTGCCAATTTCATAGCAGCATTCTCTTCCTTTTCGGACGAGATCTTTGACCAACGCGGCACCAATCCCCGAGTCCAACGCACACGCAATGGCGAATTCGAAGTTTATGTCCTGATCATTGATGACCTCATGTTTGCCTATCTGTTTCGAGGGATCAGCCTTCTGCTCAATACCAAGATGAACAGACTGGCACAAAGGATAATGGAGGATAAAGAGATCAGAAGGTATCTCTATGCTGAAAACGCAAGACAGAACCCGGAAATATTGAAGAAGATTGAAAGGCTGGTACATGAGGAAATTTTAGTATCTGAAATGAAATTTTGACGTCATTCAATTGGCACGGGACTGCCACCGCCACTTGAACGCACAATGTCCAAGATGGTCACTCGAATTTCTAACCAGCAATGAAGATCTTCATGAGCTGGGTCTTCCCTGAATTCGATATAGACAAAATTCCCTTCTGTGCGTGTTGAATCGGTGAAAAGGGAATATGGACGAAAACAATACCGGCTCGTTTCAATATTGGGGTTAGGGATGACCCTATCATCGGGATTGGGCCAAGGATCTGTTTCAAAGACATTGGTACAATATTCGTCATTAGAGTCGATATATGCAGAATATACACTAGCATACTGATGCGATCCAGGTATAAAATCCCCGATCCCTGTACCGGTGTAAGTTTCCGAATAAACCTTGTACTCATTAGTATCAATGAGCAACCAAAATTCGATCTTGAATTCACCCTCATTATTTGGATCATGAGTTTCTGCTGCATACATCTTATATTCTATTAGAAATTGATACAAATCCTCTGCATTTGTTTGATAAGTGGAAAGCGGCATTAATACAGAGATCATCATCATTATGAAGAAGATTGTCTTTAACTTTCGTTTTTGCATAGATCCATCACCGAAATTCTGGGTGATGCATGTAGACGGGTATGGTTTTTAAATGCTTGTTTTTTTTTTGTAATTTTTCAAGAATTATGAAAATTCCCTAAAATTTATAAAATAAATAAAATTTGATGGATCAATGAGGTTTTTTTCTAAAATTCGTCCACTGTTGATTGCATATCGACGTACGAATTGGGAGGTAGTATCACTTATATTCCTCTTGAGTTTGGCTTCAGTACAGGTACACCAAGTCCAACAAGCCACACAAGACATCAATGCTCTGAAACGCTTAGCGAATGGATCGATTTTTGACCTATATGCTATTTATTATCCCGTTTCTTCCTATGAC
>CAZYCQ010000003.1:0-108135 GCA_964645535.1 uncultured archaeon
TACCTTTTTTTCTGTTGGATCCATAAGTAAGAATTCTGACATATAATAAAAAAATTCTAGAAGATTACTGAAAATTACGAAAATATGCGGTGTAAAACTGCTGATTTGAATCTTTTTCCATAATTTATCCCATGCATCGGATAATGATAGTAAAGCAATTTGGCAAACTGGATGTGAGCGACAAATGGGTGTTTTTTGAGTTGATCCGTATTAGTTAAAGTGATAAAGGTACCATGAACTTCGTTGAAGATATTCTCTTCTAATGGTCTCATTGCTGAACCGAATGTCACTTCACTTTTGTGCACGGGTTTGGTAGTCAGAAGTAATTCTGCACTTTGTAGAAAATATTGATGTTTGGAACCATAGAGATCCACCACTAATTGGTGAGCTTGAGAGATTCCTAGAGACGGAGCAAGGATTTTGGGAAGCAATTCTTGATGAACATCGTATACGGATCGGGAATCGTGGAATTTCTTAAAGCGGAACTCATGTCGGAAATGGGCGAGAGGGGATTGAAACATTTCAGTTGGCTTCCTGAAATGTCTCCCGGGCTCGCCAAAATTAACTGCGAAGGAAATTCTTGGAAATGCGAAAAATTTGTCCTTTTCCAAAAGGAATTGCGTCATTGTGGGGAACCATTCATCAGATGGAAAATTTCTGAAAACAGGAGGAAGTGAAGGATGATTTAAATGCCCATCAAATTTGTCTAGCCATCTGCGGAAGTCACTCCACATTGATTTTGTAAATGCCTGTCCGTGATAGAAAGGTATCTGGGCAAAAAAAATATCTGATCCATCATCAATCGGATAAAATGGCAATTTTGTGTACCCATTGAAAGAAAGAGAATTAAGGCAAATCCCTCCCACCTTTGTATCCTTCTTGAAAAAATCCAATGCAGATGAGGCAAAATCATAGAAAGAATCTGAAACCATCAAATCATCTTCCAATAATATTATTGATTTTTCGTCCTTTGTCAGATCGCCAATGAACAGAAATTGATCAACCAAACTCATTTTTGCATGTGGATGAACAACTTCACTATTAGGAAAATTTTCAACGAAATTATTTGCTATACGGCGTACGTTCTCATTGCCTTCTTTTCTTCCAACAACGATTTTAATTGGTTCGTCTCCTGTAAGGGCTTTTGCAACGGATTTTAACAGTCTGGCAAGAGATTTTTCTCTTTCGAATGCACTGATGACAATGGTTGCTTTCATATCAGTCTACATCTCCATTTCTCATGTGGTAAGAAATGGTTCAAGTAATTTTCAATTGAAAAATAGCTGAATTTCATGATTTTGGAAATTATCCAAAATTCACATCAAATTTTCACACTGCCTATCATTTAACCCACAACTGATAAATCCAAATTTATGTTAAACCAGATGATGATCAAACTTGACGAACTAGACTTTCTAATCTTGAAGCATTTGAGGGAAAATAGCCAAGAGCCGTTGACTGTGTTACAGGAAAAGTTAGGACACCCCAAAAGCACCATTCATACCCGGATTAAACGACTTCAGAAAGCCGGAATAATAAAACGATACGGCGCTTACATCGACATGAACCTGTTGAATTGGAATATCATTGGTTTTGTGTTGCTTACATTTGACCAAGCAAAGACAAATATTGTCCAAGAGGATGCCGCTCGCGTCATCAGTAAACTTCCCCAGGTTGAAGAAGTGCATATCATTGCAGGTCAATGGGATATTCTCTGTAAAATCAGATCCAATTCAATAACTGCGTTGGGAGATTTTGTAATAAAAGAACTAAAGGGAGTAGAAGGAATCAGCTCCAGCCTGACATTGGTTGTTTTGAAGACATTCAAGGAAGTTAATGATCCCCCTTATATTCTAGATACATTGATTCATGAAGCAAAAATGGATTAATTCTCAAATATTGTAAAGGACGGGTCTCCAAAAACAGGGTATTTGAGTTCGATAATTTCCGATTTAAGTGAATAGAAGTCTAGCAGGGGGATATGTTTAAGAAAATGGTTAACTTGAAGAGCTCCATTCATGGCCTCAAGTTCAAGAGGAAGGAGAGGCTTCCTGATATTTTGGAGAAGTGAGTTTTCATAGGCGCGGAGATAGTTGACATATTGTTCAAACCTTTCCATAACATCACGACTGGGAATAAATGCCGAATTCGCCAACAGTACTTGAGAAATCTGATTGATGGCATCATTTAATGTAATGACTTCTGAAGCAAGGTTCAAAATAGTTTTCAACATGATGAACGTTACTTCTGCAATAGGTTGGAATTGTTTGTCATCGGATTCAAGTTGTTTAAGACTCATCAACCCTTCTCTGATTTTGGGAATGTTGGCTTTGGTTAAGGCTTCATGAACACTACAGAGGATGGGGGATACTATGAGGGGAAATGCCAATGCGTTTACATAATTTCCATTGAGGTTTCTGGAGGCCCAAGATAATTTCGCGATCAGTTCATCAATCTTGAAAGGATACAGCTCAATCAGTCTTGCATTTCCCGAAATGTATGCAGATAGTAGAATCAAGCGGGAATAATTATCATTTGGACTATTGGAAGGCTCATTTTCCTCGATTGACTTTTCTACTTGCCTGAAATATTCCTCCATTTCTTCGGTGATTGGCTTTATATCTACATATTGCTTTTCCATTTGTTGAATACATTGATGGATTTTTTCGCTAATGGCAATGTATTCAATATGTTTCTTTGCAGAATATGTTGCGGAATCCTTGCCTTCAATAATTCTTTGGATTTCCAATGTTTCCTTGCCATTGTTTCTAAGCAATTCACTCAATGAGGATTTCAGGTCATCAAAATGTTTTATCAACCCTGTAATGAACTGAAATTCGGTTAAATCAAGATTCCAGTAATCGAGATATTCTTCCAATCTGATCAAATCGATTTTGCTCTGAATTACACTCATCCCGAGAATCATGAAAGAATACAAATTAATGATCTCGATAATCAAATCCTTACGGATTGGCTCTGAAGCCTGATCTGCCATGAATTTCCTGATATATTCATCCTGAAGGATTGCATCGATTGTCTTGAAGTAGTACATGATTAATCCAAATATGGTTTTGAATTGCTCTTCAGGAAGAAAGGGGGCTTGAATTATGAGTTGCATATTGAATCTGGCATAAGTTGAAGCCCGTTTAATTGTTTCGAACCATTGGTTTGTATCAGAATATGGATTGATCTCTTCGAGTTTGGTAATGTCATATTCCCGAACAAGAACTTTTGAGATTAATTCATGGAGTTTCGGAACTCTTGCAGCTTCCTCAATTAATGTGGTGTTGAATAGTCGCTCAAAAACCGCCTCCCAAATTTTTTGGTTTTGCTCCTCAAGACCCAGATCAAACTCTACCAATTCTTTTTTCAATTTAATGAATTGTTCATTGAGAGAGATGAGGTTCCTCATTTTCTCATTTGCGGTATGTTTTGCATTGGTCAGGTAATTCAAAATTTCCTCTTTTAGCCCATTATATCTATTTTTGATTATTGTTCTTGCAGAGATTTGAGGAAAACCGGAATTTAATTTTTGGGAAAGACTTTGTCCCAAATTGATAAGCTCATTTAGGGCTTCTTGCACGGAAAGACTAACGGATTTGTTCCTAAAAAATCTTACGAGAGAATACGATACTAGTACCATGGATAGATGGAATGATTTTCTATAAAGATTTAATTTGTCAACTGAGCTTAATTTTTTAAAACTTAAGAGAATCAGTATCTGTGCCTGAACTAGAGGTTCCCGAATGGTTGAAATTTCGGGGAAAAACCTTCTCCCGCCAATTGAGTGTTGTCAGTAGTTCTGTCAGAAAGTCTGGACTGGCTACAGTCTGTGAAGAAGCAAGATGTCCAAATCGGACAGAATGCTGGTCTGGAGGGACTGCAACATTCATGCTTATGGGAGATACCTGTACACGTGGATGCAAATTCTGTGCAGTGAAAACCTCACCAACACCTCCACCTTTGGATCCTGAAGAGCCGAAACACTTAATCGAAGCTTTGAGGAACCTAGAACTTGGATATATCGTGCTCACTTCTGTGGATAGAGACGATCTTCCAGATGGAGGAGCCACCCATTTAGCAAATTGCATCAAGGCAATCAAGCATGAATACCCGAATTTGCTTGTTGAGATTTTGATTCCAGATTTCCAAGGTAACGAGAAATCGATCAAAACGGTAGTGGAAGCTCGTCCAGATGTTATAGCCCATAATGTTGAAACTGTCAAACGGTTACAGAAAAAGGTTCGAGATTCAAGGGCAAGCTATGAACAATCACTTTTCGTTCTTAAGCGAATTAAGGAATTATCTCCAAGGATGCTTACTAAATCAAGCATTATGTTAGGCCTCTCAGAGGCGGAAAGCGAGGTCATTCAGACAATGAAAGATCTTCGAGAAAATGGAGTGGACTTTCTGACTATTGGTCAGTACATGCGACCAACATTTAGGCATATGCGAGTGAGGGAATATATCCATCCGGAAAAGTTTGATCAATATCGGGAAGCTGGCCTGAAAATGGGATTCAAGTATGTTGCTTCTGGCCCTCTAGTTCGTTCATCCTATAGGGCGGGTGAATTTTTCATAAAGGAATACATTGAAAAAGCAAAACCAAAGTAAATCACACAACAAAATAAAGCGGAATATCATCCTTCAGCAATCTTCCAACATGCCCTCTATTCAACAATTCCTCCAATCTTTCTACCGCTTCGCTTTCTGTTAGTCCTTTCTCAGTTGCAAGATCCCTAGGGCTAGCTTCTCTTCTCTCAAGGACAAATTTTGCGGTTTCCTGAAGGTTTTCAGGTAAGGATATCAAGGTCAATGCATTCAAAGGATTTCTCGGCTCAATTCTTTCTTTGATTTTTTCCATGTGTAAGATTTCTGCCAGAATTTTATCAAATTTTGAAAATTCAGACATATCTCCAGTCCAATCTTCAAGCCTGTCTCCGAAATGCTTGAGGAAGTTAACACCCAATTCGGTAAGTGGCAAATTCTTAGAAATGAGAAATTCATCTGCCAAGGCCATTACAATTGAAATGGGACCTATGGGCTCATTCACGAATGTGTATCCAGCCGCAGAAAAGTGGTTGACATAACTGCCAGTCATCTCTTGGACGAAGTTTTGCATGGCAGTCAAAAGCCCTGTTACCAACTGGCTAGGAGGAGGATTTGGAACAAAATTTGCATCGTAAAGACACCGTCCATCTTCATGAATGATATATAGAGACAATAATTTCAATCATTTACCTCCTGATTCTTATGAATCTCAAGAAATCGTTCAAGCACATTATTGATTGAAATACTGAATGGCCTGTCAGGATATTTTAGGCTGTAAATTTCTCTTCCAAAATTGTGGGGGTTGGTCAGAGAATCATAGACATAGGCAATTTCATTCTCAATGAGAAATTCATCGTGGTTAATAACACCTCCAAACCAGATGTTTGGTCTATCGAGAGGATTAATCACCTTTCCTTGAATAAGATCATTGATAGAGGTTCCTTTATGTCTGACGAACTTTTCCGGAAGTTGGTTGACAATAATTGAGGTATTGGGTCGAAGGGATTGGTGAATGATCTTAAGGAGTTCAACAGTTCCTGCCAAATCTGCATTGATTAATTTTTGAATGATGAAAAGGTGTTCTGCCACAGCGACATTGTTGATTGAGCTCATTGAGACACCAGGGGATGTATCAAGAACTACAAAGTCTGCATTCCAAGGGTTTTCCACTAGTTTATTTCTTACCAAACCAATAAGCCTATAGAGATCATTCAGAGGAGCCGTCCTTCCTCTTTGGTCAATTTTTGAAATCATCCCTCCATCGATACTGGAGAGACCGGCAAATAATTTTCCTTTGGCGTTTTCCGGGAGCTTGGAGCTTACATCTTGAATTAGCTGATCGACGGGAATTTCCTCACCCAAAAAATATTCTGTGAGGGTTCGTTTTTTAGGATCATAAGGAAAATAAGTCTGTAATGTTGGTGCTGCAAGATCCATATCTAGGATAACGACTCTATATCCTTTGACAGCCAAAATGCCAGCGAGATTGACGGCTATGATTGATTTACCAGTTCCTCCTTTATGCGAATGGACGGCGATAGTCGTTACCATCTTGTAAGTCTATTAATCGACTCATTTTAAATGATTGTTCCTTTACAAACGGAAAAAGGTGCACTAAATCCTATCTTGATGAAATCAATCAAGGAATGGCCCACGAAATGAAGGTTCTGAGGTCTTTGGAAAGTTTCTCTAAAGAGGGAGGATGCATGTACATCATATGTCCAGCTTCATAGTACTCCATTTTGATGTTTCCCTGTAAGGAAGGGTCTAACCCCATGTGATCAAATGTGTACTCCGTTGCAAAATATGGAGTAGCTAAATCATAATACCCATTTGCAACAAAAACTTTCAGAAATGGGTTTTTTGACATGGCATCCCTCAATGTTTCTGCTACATTGAGAAATTGGTTCTGAAATTTCTCATATTTCCAAGTCATCCAAAGGTTTGCAAGGATTTCATAATTTTCATCATTTGCATAATTCAGTTCTTTTCTGACATAATCGTTGAAGGTGGCGGTATATGGTCCCTGAATGGCGGCATAGCTTGGATCATAGGTATTCATCTCTCCCGCAGCATCTCGATCAATACCAACAAAACGACTGTCCAATCTCCCTACAATCCTCCGTTCATTCCGCAACAATTCATTTGTAAATCGATGGATGTTGATACGTAGGTTTGTCCGATCAATATAGTCCTTTGATAACCCCGTAAAATCAGATAGCTTCTTAATTATTCTAGACTTTTCACGAGGAGATAATTTGTCCCCTTTCATCAAGGCGAGAACATAGTCTTTCATCACGAATTCTTCAACTTTGCTTAAGGTGACTTTCAAATCAGCCTGCAATAATTCTTCCTTGAGTTTTTTATGATACCACGCGGTGGCGGCATATGTCGGCAAGAAGAGAAGAAAAGGAAGATCATTTCCAGGCATGAATCTAGCGGTCTGAAAATTGAGGATACTGGAAACAAGCATCAGACCATTGAGATACATCCCATATCGATCTTGGAGATAGCCAGACAATCCTCCAGCTCGAGTGGTGCCGTAACTTTCTCCAATCAGGAATTTCGGGGAGCTCCAACGTTGGTTCCTAGATGTATAAAGTCTTATGAATTCCGCTACACTTTCAATATCCTTGTTGTAGTCATGAAACTGTTCCGGATTTTCGCCTTTTACGGCCCGACTATAACCCGTACTTACAGGATCTATGAAAACCAGATCGGAAACATCCAAAATGGAGTGTTCATTTGGAACTAACCTGTATGGGGGTGGAACCGGTTTGCCATCCTTTTCTGCAATCACCCTTTTGGGACCCAACAAGCCGAGATGCAACCAGACGGAAGACGATCCCGGCCCTCCATTGAATGAGAAGGTAATTGGACGTTCTGAGAAATCGTCTACACCTTCACGAGTATAAGCAATGTAGAAAATTTTGGCTTTCGGCTTCAACCCTTCCTCTTTTTTCTTGGGATCTTCTTGTCTCAGGATCATGGTTCCTGTAGTTGCAGTATATTTCACCTCTTCTGTTCCTATTTTGATGGAACCTTTGGTTACGACCGTTTCTTCTTTTGGTTCTTCCAAGGTTTCTTTCTTGTCGTTCTTTTCGTCCTTTTCGGCCATAACCAATTTTAATGACTGTCTTTTAAGAATGATTTCCTCGGACTAAATGATGAAATATCAACTCTCGACCTCGACCTTCTTAAATAACCTACGAATTGTTTTTGAAGCTTCAGCAACATCCTCCTCATCAAGTATGAGTTGCATTTCTGAAAAAGTGGATATCAATTCGACAATGTTGATCCCATCCATGGCCAATGTCTTTGTAATGTAATAGAACAATCCTGGATTTTCTGCGGAGGTTTCAGGAATCCGAAGAGAGAGTGCAGCGAGATTGTCTATTTTGCTAATCAAGGTGAAGTTATTGAAAAGCTCCATTATCTCATGTCGGTAATGGGATTGGGTAATCACAGTTGTTTCACTAGTTCCTTGGGTCACAGAAAGGAAAGAGTTTGGTGTTATTGGAACTATTTGATAAAGTTTGGAAAGGGTTTTTCCCAAATCCTTTGCTGAAGATATTTCAACAGTGATTTCAAATAGATCATACTTGATCACCATGTCTGAACTAGCGAATTCCCCTAGTTTTTTTTGGATTTGAGCAATATGTTGGGTACTCAACTGTTCACCCAATCTCCGAAGAGCCATAGATATTGTTGCCAATTTAACTGAACCCTCAGTATATCGTTCTTGTACCTGAGGCAACAATTCTTCCGCTAAAGCATTGTAATTGATTATGCCGCGGATAAGGGCATCCTCCAAAAAGGGTTTGGATTTTACAAGCTCCCGAGTAATTTCCGCTACAGAAACCATTTACTCTCCAAACAAGGTAGATGTTAAAAAAGTTGGGTTTTTGTTAATCTTCTAACAAAGGAGTTAGTGAAACTTGGAAATCACCGCCTTTATATCGATCCGCAAGCTCGTCAATCTGTTCTAAATTCTGTCCCGCATTGGAGACCTCTCGGTACAAATGGTCAATGAAATGTGCGGTTCTTTCCTCGCCGACTGTTTCAAAGATGCTATCGAGAGATTCAACCATTCTTCGATAAGCGGTAAGATGTCGATGCCGTACATAGGAATACCCCCTGATTTTTCCCAAATAATGGGCATGGGCATATCCTACTACAGCAGAACGATTTGTCCATTTCATTTGGTTTTCGTGCACGAAAGATATCAAGTTCATTTCCCTATGAAATCGGATCATCCAAGGTCTGAATCGTTTCAATTTACTAAGAAACCAGAAGGTCATGAACCCGAAAAATCCTGTTGGACGGGTGTTAAGACGGAATCCCCTAAACATATTCCTTTGGTAAATACTATATAGAAATCGAGGGGTCTTTCCATAGAGGAATTTAGGTACAGGAACCATCCCAATGATTTCCTCGACTGTAGGTTGGAGTTTTTTCTCCATTATGTAGACCCTTCCTTCACTGTCAATTGGGTTGAGATGATCCCTTATCGCATATTCCGCAACCCTTACGGGGCCATCCCATTGCATTAGGCGACCCGCCACATTTCTGGAGTATTCTTCCAAAATTTCAGGATGCTGTTTTGTATTGTTTAACTGCCAAAGATCTGAGAGTAATGAAATGTATCGTTCTGCATGCTTTTCGTTCTGAAAATCGGTCAATTGCCCGTAGGCTTCAACAATATACCTGTTTGCGGGTTCAGGGAAATGTTGAACTAATTCTTGTAATCTCGACCGGATTCGATTTGCAGCTTTTTTCTTTCCCCACCTTTTGAATGCCGTAGCGGTATTGACAGATCTTTCAATTAGCTCATCAATAGTAAGGTCGTCCCAACCAACCGCATTTTCCGAATCCTTGTATCGACCCTCAAGGTAGAATTGTTCACCAAGAAGAAAGGCTTCTTTGTTTTTTTCGAAAACTTTTCCGGAGAATCTTCGTTCCAATGCCATAATGTAAGATTCTTTCGAAATTGGCAGTGCATTGCTTGCAGAGATTATTCCTAACATGAATGTATTTATCATTCTTGGGTCAAGAGAATGCTGTCGAATGATGTTTTTCCCTTTAAATCCGATATAGGAACCTTTTTTCATGTAGCTTTTTGCTGCTTGCAATTGATCTTCTTCAGTAAATTTTGGGATGAAACCGGGAAGTTTTTCAGGAGGCATGATATGGCGTTCTTCATTGACAAGAGCTAATCCCCCTTCTTTTACCAGAGGCAGGAATTTCATCAATTCATTGAGTTCTTGACCTATGACTAAATCACAAGATCCTCTATGAGGCATCTCTGTAAGGATGATTTGGTCAGGCAATTCGTCATCTGTCAAGGTAGGATCCACAAAGGTAACTGAAGTGATAGTGGATCCACTTCTCTGTGCCAACCCGGGGATCATTCCTCTCGTTTCATAAGTATGCTTTTTTGCCTTTATCGGTGCATTCCGTTCCCGTTCATATTTGACAGCATAAAAAATTATTTCAGATATTGCACCTCCACCTTGCCCACCAACTGCACCAACTGCCACTCTGTAAATTCTCGGAAGCTCTTTTTCCGGAAGCGGTTCCAGTTGAAACTGATTTTCCATATAGTTTTTCAGTTTTTGGAGGGAATAAAAATTTTTGTAGAAGAGATGTTCTCAGTTGACTGCCGCTCCCCTTTTTCTCTGAACTATTTCGATTCGTTTAAATTGTCAAAATATGAATACGCTTTGTAGATAACTATGGCAAGATACACAGGACCTAGCAAGAGAAAAATCAGTGGTGGATTGAGGAAAAAATCAATGGGCAAAAAACAGAAGTTCCTTGCCAGACCACCAGCAGAAACACATATTGGCGAACCTAGAAAGAAAAAAGTCAGGACGCTTGGAGGGAATTTCAAGATCAAAAACCTCAGAGCCAACCGAATCAATGTATTGGACAAAAATTCCAACAAAACCAAGAATGTAGAAATTAAAGGGTTAGACCTCAATCCTGCATCTAGGGATTTCACAAGAAGAAAAATCATCACCAAGGGTGCTATTGTCATTACAGAGCTGGGAAAGGTTAGAGTTACCAGCCGTCCAGGCAACGACAGTGTTATTAACGGCGTCCTCATCAATGAATGAACTATAGGAATTCTGGGAAAATGCTAAGACGACGGAGATATTACGTGATTTATCCGGAATACTTCGATAAGAATAGATCACGAAATCGAGGACGGAGAGTTCCTCTTTCACTTGCAGTAGAGGATCCTGAACTTCCCAGAATCGCCAAGGCATGTCAACTTCTTGGATTTGAATATGAAAAGCAATTGGACAAAGCATATCCATCCAACTGGTGGAATCGGAAAGGTCGCATCCTAATCAAGATAGATAAGAAGAATAAGGTTCCTAAAGAAAAAATCCTGAAAGAAATTGCACAGAAAGCCAAAAAATTGGTACCAAAGAAAAAACTTCAGCCACAGCAAAAAAGGGACAAGGACGGCAAATTGCAACCCAAGAAAACTGCATCTGCAAAAGCACGACGCAAGAAAAAAAGAACGTGACAAACATGAATAGTGAAAGACCCCTTAAATTCAAGGTAAGGAAACTTGGAATTCCTTCACATTTTGTTGAGGGTCAACTTATCGTCAGGAATCCAAACTTTGTTCCTAAAAAAGGGGCAAAAGTGGTTCTGAAGGGGGAAAAAGGTCAGATACTCATTGGAATTACCGACCATCCCTTTGGACGAGTGGATGCTCCATATATTCCAGTTAATGTTATCGAAGGGATAGATAAAGCACTACTGGAGAAAGCAATGAAAAAGAATCTATTTGCAGAAAAGTTTGTGAAGTTTAAACCAAAACGTAGAAAATAACATAATCTGATCAAGAAAATATATAACCAGTGGATCGAATTTGCCTCGATGCAGGGAAAAATGTTTGCCGCGTTATTCCATGAGCATGGAGATGCTTCAAAGATCAAGTATGAGGAAGTTCCTATTCCCCAAATTTCCGATGATGAAGTATTGGTAAGAGTGGAATATTGCAGTCTTAATAGACTGGATATATTTGTCAGAAATGGTTCACCTTCTTTGAATATTCCATTGCCCCATGTTAGTGGTTCGGATTTTGTAGGAACCATTGCGGAAATTGGGGAAAAAGTAACGGGATACGACATCGGAGATAGAGTTGCAGTAAATGCGGTTTGGTTCTGCAATAAATGTGAACGCTGTCTAGAAGGAGAGCATAGTTTGTGTAATTCCTTCAAGATGATCGGGGAACACCTATGGGGAGGATTTGCACAGTACGCGAAGGTGCCTGCAAGAAATCTAGTGAAGATACCAGAAAACGTCGATTCAAAAGCTGTTGCAGCACTAGGTTTAACAACATTAACCGCATGGCGAATGCTCAAAAGAGCTGAGATACAGCCAGGTAGCATTGTGGTTGTGCCTGGGGCGGGGGGAGGCTTGTCTACAGCAGGGATACAGATTGCAAAACATTTTGGAGCAAAAGTTATTGCATTGACCAGTACAGAGAAAAAAATAGAACATGCCAAACGTTTGGGGGCAGATATTGTACTTAATTACAAGGAAGAAGAGAAATGGGGAAAGAAAATATTGGAATTGACAAAGGGAAGAGGTGCAGATATTGTTTTTGAATCTGTAGGGCAAGCAACTTGGCAGAATAGTCTGAGATGTCTTAGGAAAGGGGGAACTTTGGTAACTGCGGGAGCTACAACTGGTTTTCAAGGAATGACAAATATCGGAGCAGTATTCTGGTTGCAACTGAGAATAATCGGATCGACCATGGCAAATATGAAGGAGTTCAGGGAAGCAATGGAACTCATTTTCTCTGGAAAAATTAAGCCGGTCATTGACAAAGTTTTTCCCTTGAACAAATTGGCAGATGCAGAACGTTATCTTGAGGATGGAATGCACACAGGAAAGATTCTTATAGAAATTCCATAGTCCTCCAACACCCCACGGATAGATATTAAAGTGCAAAAGCTATGAAAAAGTTGTGGCGGTTCCATTCCTCGTGGGTCTTCGAGCAAAAGAAATCGAACCAGATAGAACAATCTTCGAAGTAGAATACCTAGTACATAAGGATCATTTAGGGATCGAACTTCTTGGTGAAGGTCCAGAATTATCCATGGAACCCGAAAGCTCACTTCTGATGGAACCGACAGAAGAAAGAATTCAAGATATGATCTTTTACCGAGCAAATTTGTCAGTAGAAGATGAAACGAAATTTTTGGGGAGGGCATTTGATTCCTTAGGAGAATCCTTCTATGAACCAGGAGAGTACCATGTTGTTAGAAGGAGACCTAACGGTGCGCTTGAATTAGTAGCACCACCAGAGTACATAAAATCAATTGAATATGAACCCGCCATCCCTCTAGATTGGAATCCTGACATTGACAAGATCTCAAGGCAAATGCTGAAAATAAAAAAAATCACCAATTTCCCTCAATTCTGCATTGATCTGATCACATATGTCCATCATTGGATGTATCATCCACAGGTTTTGACTTTGCGTCTTGATGTCCTCATTAGACTGCTGACTGAAGAATTACGAAAACTTGACAGCCATTCTGTTGATGAAATCATGAGACCTGTTGCAGTTATCTGTTACAAGATCCTTGAGGATATTCGAACCTTCGACAAAACGCAAGATGAAACCTTACTTCGCCATCAATTTGAAAAATCAGAATACAGGGGTATTTTAAAGAAAAAATTGGAGGAACTAAAAGAAAACCCAATAATTAATCCGTTGGCCTCTTCTGAAGGGTTTTCCTTTGAGCAGGATTCCATCAATCGATTGAAATCATTGCTTTCTTACCTTTAATCCCCGATTATTTCCCATGCAAGAAGGGTTCCAAGAGTAGCAAGATCCCCCCATTTTCCTCCTATTTTTTCTGCCATCTTTATCGACGGGACATCCTTTAGATTATACATCCTCTTTATTCCTTTACGGACAACAAGGTCATGAGTTGCAAGAATATCCAACCGGTTCAAATTGAAAATCAGGAACATGTCCACTGTCCAAGGACCAATTCCTCGAACCTTGGTGTAAATTTTCCGAATTTGATCTGAGCTATATGCTTCAAAATTCTCTATGTTTTTTTTCTCTTGGTGAAACAATGCAATGTTCTTCAGATA
Organism: uncultured archaeon; assembly: GCA_964645535.1. Lineage (GTDB taxonomy): Archaea > Asgardarchaeota > Heimdallarchaeia > Heimdallarchaeales > Kariarchaeaceae > WAKA01. The sequence continues at coordinate 13,687 of CAZYCQ010000003.1, forward strand.
TTCAGTTTTACTCTTGGAAATCCCGATGGATCGAAATTCTTGATCAGGTATTTCAAGAACTTTGGTTGGTGTAAGCTCCTTGCACAAAGTTCTGAACCTGTTGATCAAAAGGTCTGCAACCCTTCCATTCAATTGTTGAGAGATGATCCAATAGATCCAACTTTCAAAGTAATCCAATTTCAAAGGACGAAGTTCTAAATTATGTTTTTCTAGAAAAGGTTGGAGTTCAGGATTTCTTTTTTTGAATTCCTCAATTAAATCGTTTGTAATTACATTTTCCCCTTCTTGTAAGAGATAGAATTTTTCAATTTCCTGAGCCATGTTGTTCTGATTTGGACGTGGACAATAAAACCTTCTTCTTTCATGACATAAGTTTACTTTTTGTCCAATAGAAAAAAACTTTCAATATAACCCTGTTTTTCGATCAATTGGACAATTAGGGTGAAAAGGTTGTTAACAATCTTATTTGCTGCGCATCAAACTGTTTTATATCGCCGATACTTAATTCTGTCACAACTCTTCCGGTGAAACCGTTCAGTGAACCGACGATAGGAACCAATCTTTGGATGTCTATAGTTGTTTGTGGATCCAATTTTACAGCTATCTTCTCCTGTATACTGTCAAAGAAGACTTTCCGGGCCTTGAGATGACATTCAAGATCAAGAATGCAATCTCTTCCAACCCATTTTTTGGGGTCAAATTCAACGACCCAGATGTGGATTGATTTGTTGCCAGTAAAGATAAAACGCTTTTTTTCTTCCTGCAAAAGATCATTGCATTTAAGTGCCACCGATATTGATTCTTCCAATGACGTATCACTTTCCAATACTGCCATTCCATTTCCAATCATAATTTGACGGAAATCTGTTTTCTTTCCCATTGATCTTGGATCCAACCAACGTGTGGAAGATTGGAATAATCGGATGGGGTAATATCCCTTCTCAATCCCTTTTGGGATCAGAAATTGTAATTTCCCATGATCAAAGATCCTTTTATTGAAAAGGTTGTGAAGTGATCGCCAATAAAAAGTATCTCTATTTGCATCATAAAAAAATCCTTTAAGAGAACGAAACTTGAAATCCATTTTTGGGTCAGGATGAAAATACTTCCGATAGAATTTTCGAATTGTCTCAAAATCTTCCTCTCCTAGGCTTTTGATCCCTCTTTTGACCCAAGGTGAGGTGATTTTCATATGCATATCGATAATTTTCCAAGGTTAAAATGCCTTGTATCGGGCTTGTTTTTTAGTGTATGAATTGAATAATTTTTTATTGATCGATACCCTCAAACCAAGTATGACTTATCCAAAGGAAGATTTCAAAAAGTTCTTCCTCCCCGTCTATCTTGTTTGGGGGATTGTAAATCCAATCCTCTTGATGATCCCGAAATCCTTCTATGGACTGTTTGTTGCCTTTTCTTGGAATGGTCTGCTTCGTTTTGTCTCCTTCTACATGATTTTTGGCGGGATATGGCCCCTGACCATAATTGTATACCCTGCATTTCTCAGCTCTCCCGAAATCACTTCTGATCCATTTTACCTAACAGTGACCTATATTGCTCTTGTAGGTCCTATTCTTACCTTTATTCTTCAGCTAATTCGCCATAAAAAATTCGTTGAGGAAAGAAAAGGCGAACCAATCACATTTTCAGATTATCTGTGGGATTTCATCTAGTTCGAAGGATAAATCAAATTCTACCGTTACACTCCCTAATTGTTATAATCACTTGTGTGAAACACGAATTAGTTCAACCAATTAGTGCATTCATTAATGCAGTGGTGATAAAACTATGGCAGAAAATGTTGAATATTCACTTCTTATATTGCCAGTTATTGTAACCTTAGGTTCTCTTATTTTTGCCTTCTTCTTGAGAAAGCAAATTTTGGAGAGAGATCGTGGTTCAGAGAAGATGGTGAAGGTTTCGGACGCAATCAAGACAGGATCATACGCTTTCCTGAAAACCCAGTACTCCACAATCGCCATCTTTGGAGGCCTGCTTGCCTTGTTGATTATGGTATTTCTTGATTTCTTCCCAGAAGGCGAGTTCAAGGTACAATTCCCATACAACGCATTGGCATTCCTTGTAGGAACCATAGCATCCCTCCTTTCAGGAGGAACCGCCATGATAATGGCTGCGGACACCAATTCACGAACCACACAGGCTGCTAAGGAAAGCAGAGATGCTGCCCTGAAAACAGCATATACGGGTGGTCTTGTGATGGGATTGATTATTGTTTCTGCAAGCATCTTGGGTATTACAATTTTGTATATACTGTACGGTCAATCCAATCCAATTTCCGTTATTGCATTTGGGTTCGGAGCTTCCTTTGCAGCCTTATTTGCCCAATTGGGAGGAGGCATTTATACAAAGGCGGCTGATGTCGGTGCCGATTTGGTCGGAAAAATCGAAGCAGGAATTCCAGAAGATGACATTCGTAATCCGGGCGTTATTGCCGATAACGTGGGTGATGCAGTAGGAGATTGCGCAGGAAGAGGTGCAGATCTGTTTGAATCGGTCACTGGAGAAACGATTGGAGGAATGATCGTAGGATACACGTTCTTTGTGGCTATGATCAATTCAGGAAATTCAGAAGCAGCAGGTTATGCTTCTGCTTTCATTCTGTTCCCCTTATTAACCAATTCACTCACAATTGTGGGAACTCTGCTTTCGACCTATTTTGTCAGACTCAAGGACGATAAAAAGGATAATCCAATGTCTGCCATGAAGGGTGCATTTAATATTACTTCTGTGCTCAATTTCATCATTATCGCAATCATTTTGACTATTCTTTTCGGACAAATCTGGCAATTTATTGCAGCAGCAGCAGTAGGGATACTTTTGGCACTCGTCACCCTTGTGAGTACGGAATATTATACATCAGATATTAAAAGACCTGTTCTTTCCATTGCAGATGCATCTACTACAGGTCCTGCAACAAACATCATAGCGGGTCTTTCAGTAGGTATGGAATCTACATGGGCACCTGTGGTCGGAATTGTGATTGCACTCATTGCAACATTCACACTTGGTGCAAACTTTGCGGAAAACACAACCCATCCCATAGTTCAAGCCATGAGTCAGCACTATGACCCTAGCGGTTCAAATCCGACACTCATTAAGACAGTCTTCGGAATCTTTGGAATTACCGTAGGTACAATGGCTATGCTTTCAGTTACGCCAATTGTTCTAGCATTGGATGGTTATGGACCAATTGCTGATCAAGCTGGAGGAATTGCCGAAATGGGCGAAGCGGGTGAAGAGATTCGTGAAAGGATCGATTCACTGGATGCAGTAGGCAATACAACAAAAGCATTGGCAAAAGGATATGGTATGACTTCGGCGGGCTTGGCAGCACTGCTTCTCTTCCAAGCTTATCTGGAAGATTTTGCCAATCGAACTGAAGGGGCATTGAGGAATATTCCTGAAGTCAATCTTGCAAGTCCTGGCGTTTTGGCGGGAGTGTTTATTGGTGCTATGCTCCCATTCCTCTTCTCATCCATGTCCATGGGAGCTGTCGGAAGAGCCGCCAACAAAATGGTCACCGAGATTAGGAGACAGTTCAAAGAGATTCCTGGGATCATGGAATATGAAAATGAACCAGATTATGCTGCCTGCATTGATGTCTCAACCAAAGCTGCATTAAAAGAAATGAGGAATCCTGCATTACTCGTCGTTCTGATGACAGTTATTGTCGGTTTTCTGTTTGGACCGATTTCATTGGCAGGATACCTTGTCGGAGCAACAGCCTCAGGAATTATGCTCGGATTGACATTAAACAATGGTGGTGGAGCTTGGGACAATGCAAAGAAAGCAATTGAAGCAGGGCTTCATGGAGGTAAGGGAAGTGAAGCACATCATGCAGCAGTCGTAGGAGATACCGTTGGTGATCCTTCGAAAGACACCTCTGGACCTGCAATCCATGTTCTCATCAAGTTGATCAATACTATTGCTCTTACATTGCTACCTCTCTTTATCGCAGTAAACGGATTGGTGCTCTAAGCAATTTTCTTTGTCATGTAGAATCTATTCAATTTATAACCAAATTTTTCGTAATATTTTCGTACACCTACACCAGAAATAATTGAGAGATAATCGTATCCTGCATCTTCCGTCATTTTTTCAGCAAAGGCAAGAAGTCTTTTTCCATAACCTCGATGCTGAAAACTTTCGTAATCACGACCGCCAATCTGTAATGACGAACCATATACATGCAGTTCTCTTACAATTGCGGATCCAGTAAGCTCAGGAATGAAGATATCCTTGCTAGGAAACCTGAGCCTGAGAAAACCAATCAAAATATCATTGGGGTCTTCAAAGGAAATGAAATGTTCCATTCCTTCAGAGGCTTCGTACGATCTAACTCTAATATCAATGGTTTCAGGGTCTGGAGGGGGATTGCCTTTATAGATATGATGACCAACCTCCCTACACCTAATGCATTTACAGACGGCATTGAGTTGTTCCATTTGTTCCTGTATACGTTTCCTCATATCACCCCATGTAGCACCGCCAATGACAAGGTTGATGGGAAGATCCCTTAAAGCACGTTTAATTCTTACATAAGGTGGAGTCATTTTCTTGGCTTCCAAGATGATATGGAAGGTTTCCTCATTTGTCAAGGGTTTATATTTACCATCAACAGCCATCTGAGCCAAAGGAGTGTTTTCTATGACTTGGGTCGGATAAATCTTGATCTCATCCGGAATAAATCTAGGATCATAATAGAGGGTTCTAAAATCTTCGATGTCAATCTCGGGGGTAGTTCCGGGAAGACCTGGCATCATGTGCGCAGTGACCTTTAGTCCAGCGTCTCGAAGAGCTTTGAAGGATGCAACTGTCTCTTTGACACCATGACCCCGATTGACGAATTTAAGGACATCTTCCTGAAGAGTCTGAACACCTACTTCAACACGGGTAACCCCATATTCGAGCATCTGAACAATATGTTTTTCCAATGCCCAATCAGGCTTAGTTTCAAAGGTTAGTCCAACACATCGGTATTTGGCAGTTTCATTTTTTCGTTTGGCCTCTTCAATGGTTTCTGAACGTTCTCCATTTAATGCTTCGTAAATTCCCAGCATGAATTCATCTTGATATGCCTTCGGTGTGCTGTTGAAAGTTCCTCCCATGACAATGAGATCTATTTTCTCGGCATTGTGGCCAGTTGCTTCAAGCTGTTTGATTCGCGATTTTAACTGTAAAGTGGGATCAAAGCCGTTCTGGATTGCTCTCATGGAAGCCGGTTCCCGACCAGTATATGACATTGGAGTTCCCCAAGAGGGTCCCCCCGGACAGTAAATGCAAGCCCCATGCCGGCATGGAAAAGGCGCAGTCATTACAGAAATGACATTGACGCCTGAGATGGATCGGACATTTCTGATCCTGAGAATTTTTTTAAGTTCCTCAATATCTTCCCTAGTCTCCATTGCATAGGTTAAAAGATCAGAATTACGGGGAAAGCGTTTAAGATGGTATTTGGTGGATATTCTGCGTTTTATTGTTTCGAGCCGTTCCTTGTCAGGCTTTTCTTCAATTACTTGATCAAGGATTTCATCGAAAGCTGTCTTCATGACAGTATCCATAGCAGAGGTGTCGAACAAGAGGATAAATTCCTCCAACCTAAACTGATCTTTTGGTTCCTTGTCCCACAGGTTTCATTTTGATTAATCTGTTGTAGTAGTTTTTCCTGTTTCTCATTCTGGGGGAAGGGTGTTTCCTGTTTGGATACTTCTTCTCAACTTTTGGTGTCCTTTTTCGGACAATACCTGCGTTCTGTAGTCTTCCGTGGGTCATTCTTTTCTACTCCTTTTCTAAGCATATGGTGACTTAATCTATTTAAAATGTTCAGATGGATACAACGAAGGCAGTGTAATCGTTAAATAAAGTATTGTGTGAATCTCTTTTGTGGTTCTAATCAGCTCGGATTCTTTCGGCATCCATATCTTGTCTGAGGATGGAAATTTGATCGCAGAAATCAGACGGGAAGATGCAGATGCATCCACCTTAACCCATGTCCTTGAGCCCCATAAGAATGAACGAGTGGTTGTTGATAGTTCTTGGATTTTAGAAATAATTCCAGAAGGATATAGGACAGTGATAGATCTTTCTCAACCGATACTTAAAGAATGGAGGCTGAACCGATACGACAAATTACTGAATGATGTAGGAGCTTCAATTGATTATGCGGATTATATTGAGCGAACTAGAAATCTGGCATTTCAACGATCCCGGGCATCCGTACGGAAACATGCTGAAGGAAGAGATACCCTTGTTGCTCAAGCCATACATGCCATTGATGAACTCCAGAAATCCTTTACACTTCTGGCAGGTCGGCTAAAAGAAATCTACGCACTGCACTTCCCAGAATTCACCAATAGAGTGCGAAATCCGGTAACGATGGCTAAAATCATTTTAGATACCCCTAAACGATCAGATATGACCATAAGCAAATTGGAGAGTTTTGGAATAGATCCAGAATATGCCCAGTACATAGTCGACCACAAAGATGATTCATTGGGTGGGGAATTCAAAGATAACGATCTTGCATTGATTCAGGAACTGGCCGATAGCGTCTATAATCTCCACAAGAGGAAAACCGCCCTTGAAGAATGGGTGGCCAACACCATGAAGGAAGTCGCCCCCAACCTAACCGCGGTTGCTGGTTCGAATGTTGGAGCTCGACTAATTGCCCATGTGGGAAGCCTGCGGGATCTAGCTTTTCTCTCTAGTGGCAAAGTCCAGACCCTTGGGGCAGAAAAGGCGCTTTACAAAGCACTTCGGTTTAAAGGCAAACCACCAAAACATGGGATAATTTTTCAGATCCCAGAAGTGGGAACCATGCCTTTCTGGTTAAGAGGAAAAATGGCAAGGGCTTTTGCATCAAAGATAGTCATTGCAGCAAGATTGGATCTCTATGGAGGGTCTTTTCTAGGTGATGAACTCCGGATACAACTCAAGGACAAAGCCAAAAAACTCAGGGAACAATTTCCAAACCCACCGAAAAAGGCAGCACAGAAACCTAAACCTCAATTCAGAAAGAAGAGAAGGAGGAAGAAAAAGTAATGGAAATACAGATTGCACCTGCAAAAAAACAATCCGGTGTTTTTCGTGTTCAAGGGATTCCAGGAGTTCAATTGGCAACACAAAATGCGGTTCCTGGTATCGCAGTTTACGGAGAACGTCTCTTTTCAATCAAAAACCGAGAATACCGTGAATTTTCTCATAAAAGATCGAAAATCGCGTCCAGTATACTTTCTGGCTTGAAAATCCCGTATTTAAAGCCGACATCAAGGGTACTTTACTTGGGTGCCTCCACAGGAACAACCGTCTCCCATCTAAGTGACATTTTAACCAAAGGGGTAATATTTGCAGTGGAATTTGCCCCAAGACCAATGAGGGATTTATTGGAGATGGCCAGCCTCCGAGAAAACATCATTCCAATACATGGGGATGCAAGATATCCTGAACAGTATTCTGACATTGTTGACGGGGTTGATTTTGTCTTTTGTGATGTGGCTCAACCCAACCAATCTGAATTATTCTTGGAAAATGTACGTTCATTTCTCAAACCGGGAGGTGGAGCGATGATTGCCGTCAAATCCAGATCCATTTCACAAGCAAAATCACCAGATCAAATATTTTCTGAACAAAGGGAATTTCTGGAAAAAGGAGGCCTGTTACTGGAGAGATCCGTAAATATCTCGAAATACCATAAGGATCATGAAGTTTTCCTTTTCAAGTGGAATTAACTTCCAAGAATTTCACTTAGATAGATTGTAATATCCAATTGTTAATAAAGGACCCTTCCCAATAAGAGTTGAATTAAAGGTCAGTGGAAACCATGAGTACGACATTATCCCGAACACCAGAAATTACACCTGAAAGGAGCGGCTTTTTCACAAAAATCGCTCGATATTTTCACCTACGTCCTATCAAAGTCGTTTTGGAGACCATGCTGAGAGTTCCTACAACGAACCTCTATCACCCAATCCATGTTTCGCATTCACAATACCCCTACGTCCAGGAAAGGTACAGAGGACTATTGGCTCTTTCCTATGAAGCCTGTACTGGATGCAAGAAATGTGAAAGAATTTGTCCAAATAAGACCATTATCATGCAAACAAGGGAAATCAATGGGAAGGAATACCGTTTTCCCGCATACTTCGCAGGTCGATGCATGAAGTGTGGCCTTTGTGAAGAATCCTGTGACAGACAGTTCGCTATACGACACACTGACCAATTTGAAGATGCAGGATATATTCGTGAACAGCTTTTCTACACTCCTGAAAGGATGTGGGACATGTGGGACAAACATATCCAACCACGCATTGATGCAGGAATTGCCCATGTGGCAGTTCCAGACAAACGAAGAGTCGAAAAAGAAGAGTTTAAGGAAAAAGAAGAACTTCGAAAACAACAAGATGAAGCTGATCCTCGGATATATTAAAAAAAGTTACTTCATCTGATTGAAGTTCGGGTTTTCAATTTAATCAACTTCGGTTGTAATGGAAAACAATCTGTTTCACGGTTTGTGCTTCCCATTTGCTGAAGGTTTGTTTGGCCGAGATTGCCATTTGTTTCCAATTTCGGGGAAGATACCAGAGAAGCCATTCAATTTTTTTCAACTCATCTTCGTTTGAAGCCAAGGCATCATCAACTAGAATTGAGATATCCCCCTCATCCCAATCACCTTTCTGAACTGCGGGTATTTGCTTGGAGAGTTCTGTCTTCAAACGTTTGAGGACAAAACGTTCAAATTCGTCTCCAACGTCCAAGTTAAGGTGTACTAGGACGCTGTTCACTGTTGATTCAATCAACATGTCTTCTTCAAAAGTCTGGGTAACTGACCCGATCTCGCATTCACGGCAAACAGCACAAGGAAAATTGATTCCGCCTCTTGTAGGGCATTCGATGGGACTAAGGGATCGAAACTCTTCCAATGTAACATATGACTTCATATGACAAGAAAAAATAAGAAATTGCAATATTTAAATCCAAGGTTCAGCATCTTCAAAATTAAATACCACTGAAAGAAGCCTCTTTTGATGTACATCGAAGACAATTTTGAGGAATTTGAAAAGGTCAGGACCATCAATTCCCTCCTAGTTTGGATCAAGCTTGAGAATATTCAGTCAAACTTTTCGGTTGTCCGGCAGAATTTCCTCAATTTTGTTGCCGATGTAGCCAAGGAGGCAACTAAAAAATGGTGGAATTTGAAAAAGCGAAAGTTCAATTCGGAACAGGAAAGAATCAAGGAATTGACCAAATCTGTCAAAGAATTCAGGTCAAAGTCACTGCAACAGTTGACGGCCACGATTTTTGATGATTTATGGTATTTGAGAGCAGAAACAGAGTTACTTCTAGCTATTTTTCATTTCGGATTTATCTCAGAATTCGTCAATAGGGATTTCAAATGGGAGGAAAAGATACTTGAACAAAGCAAACCTCTTGTTCTACGCCTGAAATCACCTTCAAAATCAAATATCAAGAATTATAGCCTGAACAAGGAAATCAAAAGAATGTTAGATCCCATTGCAAAAAACTTTGAAGAAACTGCTGGAATTGTAGCCAAATTCAAGATTCCAAAATCATACATAAATTTCGAAAAAGAGCTGATCAAAAAACATGAATCCGCAAAGATTTCAGTTCAGGAATTCGAGAATTTTAAAGCAACATATGATACAGAAAAAATGAGGAAAAAACTGAAATCAGTATACAAAATCCTTTTCCAATTGAGGGAAGAGTTGACTCGGCTAACCCAAGCTTGCTCTCCGCGTTGAAAAGCGTGTTTCCAACTGAAGTTTTTTTAACAAGAAGACAGTAATTGACCTAATACTGCGAGGAAAATCATTATGCCAAGTTGTCCAGATTGTGGAGAAACAAAAATGAAAAAACATGCCCCCTTCTATGTTTGCACAAGATGTGGCTTGAGTTTCAAGCCCACTGAAATTCAACAAGCAAAAGATCGGGCAAGACGTGAACTTCAGCAATTAATGAAGGGAAATTCCCCGGATGAATCTCAGGAGAGGAAAAAAAGAAAACTAAGGGATTACCGACGATGGTTTGAAGGAAGAGAAGAATAAGCGAGGGAAACCGGAAAATTGGACGAGGAATACAGGTTTTACGGTATTGGAAGATATTCCACAAACTTGACGCCAATTGAAGGAAGGATTAAGAAAAGGCCTTCAGACTTCATCGTTGAGGAACTGAATGATGAAGGAATGCCAGTTTCCTCAATTTCATATACAACAGAAGCAGGCGCCTATTTGGTCATCTTGGCCATTCGGGAAAACATGGCACATCATAGAATGGTAAGAAAGCTTGCTCGTTTCTTCAGAGTGTCACCAGATGATATCGGAACTGGAGGAATCAAAGATAAAAAAGCAATTGTAACTCAAATGGTCTCTGTTTTTGAACCAAGGAAAAATGTTGACTTCGAGGAATTTATTCTTGAACCGGGTCTCCTGATTAGAAATTTGGGATGGCGAAAGAAAGGGGTTGTAAAAGGTCACATTGGAGGGAATCAATTTCGAATTGTTATTCGAGACACTATTGACCTGTCAAATGAGATGATCCAATCAATGACAAAAGAACTTTCTGAAGCCCAGTTGTTGAATTTCTATGGTCCACAGAGATTTGGAGGGATGAGACCGGTCAATTCCAAAGTTGGGAGGGCAATTTTTGAACGTGATTTTGAAACTGCGGTTAAACTTTATGTAGGAGAACCAAGCCTCAAAAACATCGCAGAGAATGAATATCGGAATCTTTTTCGTGAAACATTGGATCCTGAATTGGTGCTGTCACAATGGGTAGGGATTAATTCGGAAGAAAAAGCAATACTTGAATGGTTAATTCGAAGACCCAATGATTACGAAGGAGCTATTTACCAACTTCCTAAATCAATGATTTCCCTTCTTAGACGATCTTTCATATCCTACCTTTGGAATAGATACCTCACCAACCGGTTCACAACAGGAATATTAAAAGGAGAAAGGCTTGTTTCATTGCGGAACAAGAAGAACATCGAAGTAGCTTTGCCTTCTGGCAAATGGCCCAAGCCGTTAAATGAAATTTGGGAGGAAGTTTTTGACAGCCTCAACCTAAATGTCAATCTGTTCAGATCTGAAAAGCATACTACCAGATTCCTCTTCATGAATCAAGAGAATCTAACCATTTCCCCTTCCAGCAGAAATAGCCTTCAAATAAGTTTCTCATTGACTACTGGACAATATGCTACCGTTCTTTTGAGGGAAGTTATGAGATCACCTCTTCAAAATTACATCTAGGTGAACGCGTAATGGGTCTTTAAGCCAAATAGTTCTTCGGTAAGTCCAGAGATGGTTTCTTGGTTGATTGGAAGTCTTTTTTCATCTTCTTTTTTTAATTGTACCTTTATTTCTTTTTCACCAAACGGCGGGATGAAAACAGTGCTGATTGAGATAGGTTCAATGGGAGCAATCATGTTTTCAATGAATTTGTTCACCTTATTGGCTCGTTCAATAATGAATACATCTGTTCCGATAGCATCACTCAGGTCATTCATCAAAACAAAGCCCGACTTTTCAAATCTGGCCTTATCCCCTTTTTCTACAATCAGAAATGCACCTGATGGGGTAAGAATGATCTTGCTAAGGGTAATCTTGTTTAATTCTTTATTCTGTTTTGCCGCATGGATGATGATTTTACCAACTTTGATGTCAATTTCGGAAACTTCACCGCTCTTCATTTTTTTGGCACAGGTCAAACATAGGTCATTGGTCGTTATACACATTCTATCAAGAGTAAGCTTCACAAATGTTCCTCCTTGTTGAATTCAAATAATCCTATATTAATTTCCTCTTTCTTCCCTTTTTAACTTTCAGATGGTCATTAATTCCTTAATGCCAATTAGGTTAATTAGTGGCAGACTATTTTTTTTGAGAAATTACAATCTTCCATTGAACAAGGTTGATAAAGGGTAAGATTATAGTTGAAACAATTAATGACTGAAGGCATTCCTCGCACAAGTCCCGGGAGGACTTTCGTTTACAAAGTTGTATTGATTGGTGATGGAGCGGTCGGCAAAACCAGCCTAAGAAGGAAGTACATGGGAGAAGGCTTTCAAGTCGAATACCTGAATACGGTTGGGGCTGATTTTGCATATTATAGTGAGAAAGTTGGAAATGACATCTACAAATGGAGCATTTGGGATCTTGCAGGTCAACCAAAATTTGAGAATGTCAGACCAATGTTCTATCAAGGCGCTTTGGGCGCTTTGGTTTGCTTTGACAGCACACGCGTTGAAACCTTCAAGAACCTTGACAAATGGATTGATGAGCTGGTCAGAAACACTTACAGCGAAGGAACACCTATTGTCGTTGTAGCAACGAAAATGGATATCTATGATCCCAATGCAGAAGGTCATGTCAATTTTGATGAAGTGGAAAAATACGTAGAAAAATTACGTGACCGCTTCAAAAACCGATTTGAGATCAATATGATCAAAACTTCGGCCTTGAAAGGAACCAATATCCGAGAAGCTTTCAATATGCTTAGAGAAGCAATCATCAAATGGCACGAAAATAGCTGAAAGGAAACATAAGTTCGTTTGAAAGCCCTCCCATTTTTCAAGGATAGGTTTTCCAGTTGAGTCATGAGTGATATCGTAGCAACAAGAGAAGAAGGCGTTCTCATCTTGGAACTTGCTTCAAAAAGCAATACTTTCACCTATAGCCTGCTGGAAACTTTAGAAATGTGGCTACAACAAGCTGAAAATGATCATTCCCTTCACGCAATTATCATTACCGGCAGGGGAAAAATGTTTTCTGCTGGTGGAGACCTCAATGAAATGCTTTCTGAGATTGAAGCAGGAAGAAAAGCAGGCTATGTCCGCAATATTGTCCCCTTGGTCAACCGTGTAATTCGACTAATTCTTTCGCATCCACTTCCAATAATTGTTGCTTTAAATGGAAGTGTGGCAGGTGGTGCCATTTCAATCTTGCTTGCAGCGGATCATCGCGTTGCCGTTTCAAAAGCTAAGATTGCATTTGCCTTTGGTTCTCTTTCCCTCACCCCAGATTCTGGAACTTCTGTTCTCGTGCCATATTTTTTGGGAGTCAATTTCTCAACGGCAGCCTTTTCAAAGGCGGAAATTCATTCCGTAAATGACCTAGCTCCAAATTTGTTTGACGAGATTGTTGAGAGTAAAGAGGAGTTATTGGTTGTTGCGAGAAAAATTGCTGATACCTACAAAAACGTAGACAGGTGGGTATTTTGGAAGACAAAATCCCTTGTCCGGTCACAATTGATCGAAAGGTTCGATAAACAATCAGAACTTGAATTGAAAATGATACAAACCGCATGTGAACGTGACCAATTTGAAATTAAGTTAAGAAAAATGATTGATCGGTTAGCAACCTGAATTTATGATGCAAGACTCATTTGTGCCAAGTTTGCCTGTATGGAATCAAATTTAGATTCGATAAATGTAAGTGCGTCATTGAAATCAGTCAAAGTTTGAGTTATTCCATTATCAGCAACATATTGGGAGGGATCAGCCAAAATTGTCTTGATTTTGCCCATTCCTTGTGGTCCCTGGATATCTTTTATATCCTGGATTATGCCACTCATTGATGAGTCGACATTTGAAAGTTGTGTCATACCTCCTTCGACAAAGGCCAATGTCAGATTACCTTTTGCATTGGTGATAAACACAACCGAATCATTGAGTCGACCGTCCGCATCTGTAAGGTTTGCATCCATATTTGGTGCTCGGTTGTTCAGTTCAGCAATTTTCGATGCATCATCTGGTTGCGATTGAATGACTTCAACATCTGTTTTAATACTATTAACATCAATTTGGATGTTTTTCATTTCTTTGGCCATCAGGATGATGTTCCTAAAGGCATGAGCCAAATAAATGAAGTTCTGTGAGTTTTGTGTCACATTGAAAGAAGCAAGGAGCGAAGTAAACTGTAAGGCAGGTTGGGTGAACAGACCATAGTATCCCGGATCTTCAGCATTCTTTGACATATTGTCCAAGGATGCTTGAAGAGAAAAGGCTGTTTGGTTCAAGACAATTGAATCGTTCAAGACCTGACCAAGTGAATCAAACGAATTGTCATATTCATCATCTGTAATCGTGGTGAAATTCTTTGTTGGATCAGTGAAAATCGACAATGATTGGTTTGTCAATTCGAGAACAGGAACAATTTGAGAACCGAAATTACCGAGATTAATAGCAACATCACTGGCATCTTTCAGAAAGTTGATGGAGGAGGACACTTGTTCCTTGACACCAGAAATGAGTGTAGTATTCGATTCAAGCTTTTGGAAATTGTCAAAAGCAGGATCATTCAAGGCATTCCTGAAAATAGTTAGGTTGCTCACTACATTTTCGAAGAAGGAACCCGTTCCTGAAAAGTCTGTTTTATCTCCAATTTTTGAAGCAGCTTGATGAAGTTCCCTTGTTCCTAAAAGGAGATGAATAAGAGCAGCCCTTTCTGAAAGTTGTCCATTAACCTCAACAGGATTGATCAAGACTGCGAACATATCAATCGTCGCATTGAAAATTTTGGCTCCTTCTTGAATGAGGACAACTTGTTCTCCAATACCTTGATCTCCAAGAGATGCTTGAAGCTCGTCCACTTTGATTTGAGCCATCTTTGACACTCCCGCCTTGATGTCATCAAGGGAATCACTGATATTTTGCATCCCTATTTCAATATATCTAAGACCTTCCTCAAATTGATCTTCTGTTTGAGCCATGGCAAGACCGGTCAATGCACTTGTACCAAATTCAGAGAAAGCTTTTTCGAAACCGATCTTAAGATTGCCAAAGCCAACGACTAAAGGCCCAACTCCGTTTGCAAGGTCAACAATACTATCAACCAAGTTGAAGCCTTCCGAAACAAGGACAGAATATTGTGGTGCAGAGGCATCTACTATTGAATTGATCCCCAGACCTTGTAGACTTGTCAAAACTTCTCTAGCGTCTTTGAACCAAAATGTTGCATTGGCAAAATAATCATCAACCAGCGAGAAATTGCCGGTTTCGAAATTATTTTGCAATTCTTGAAATCCTTGACTCATGTAGGCTCCACCCAAAGCCATGTCTCCACCAAACTGTGATAATCCAGAAGCAACAGTCATGGAATATGGCAAAGCGATGACACCAATCACCAAAAAAATGATTGTGAATATGATGGAAAAGATGATGAGAACATTGGGTTTCTTTGAGAACATTCTTACTAAGAGGGTGAGTCCTATGCCCCCAATCATCATCGCAATTAAAGCCACCACTACATCAATAACAAATAAGTAATCTTTGTATTGATTTGCCAAAGTCAGATTATCTCCCAATTGGGTAGACAATTGTTCATTAGCTGCCGCAACTTTAAGCATTTCATTGACAACCGGTGAAAGGTAAACAAATAGACCAAACAAGTCTGTAAATATTGATGGAAGAACCCTTGGAGGAGCAAAGCTAAATGCAACAACAAGAGGGATCCCCAACAACATCTTCAGGATACTTTTGGTGAAGAGAGCCAAAATGAAAATTACCAAAACACCAAGCATATAGGCAATTAATCGATGAACCATATTGGTGTCTGGTGATAAAGCAAAGGTAACTACAACCTCAAGAACTAACATAGCGATTATTGAAAAGAGAAGACCCTTGAGCAGAGAGCCTTTGATTTTTCCACTTTCCTTTTCTTCGAGACCAAAATCATGATCATAGTCTTCAGACATAATTTAAATGGTTATATTTTCTCTAAAAAACTTATTCGAAAAAAACTTCTAAAAAAGATTATTTAAAGCAATTTTAATGCTTTGGTGATTGCATCAACCTGATCTGCTGGAGCGGGGCCAATTGCGATTGCAGTTGTGGTGCCAGGTTCCAACTGTGTTAGTCCTGCATCGTTTATTATCGATACAGGTAATTTTTTGCTTTGAGCCTGCTGAAACAAACCTCTCAATTCTTCTTCACTATTGACTTTACAGACTACCTTTTTGCTTCCCAAACGTTCCCACCTATCAAACCATTGTGGATGTTGGCGTTTTGCTTTAAATGCTGCTCTGACAGCGGCATGTGCACCCTGTGCAACCATCTTCCCTTTTCCCATCTTTAGATCCGTTCGTAAGACAATAACTTGTTTGGCTTCAAAATTCGTTGTTTTAACAAATGGAATTCTCATTTTCTTGTATTGAGTTTCGTCCGTTAAAGGTTTATTGAATGGGTTCATTCAATGAGATCTAAAATTATCCCGTCCTCTGGAGGCCACCGTCTTTCCTCCACTTCTGTCCTACAGATAAGGCATCGGTATATCACACGTTCTGCCTGTTCCATATCATCATAGACAAAGTCCTGTATCAGGCCCCTATCACAGAGGATATCATGTTTGCATGCAGGACAGTAGTAATAGAATTTAGGATCACTTGGTTTTCTCGGTTTCCATAGATAGATGGAACATTGGGAACAGACTTTTCTCGAATCGCATCTCAAGTGATGGGCAATAACGACCATATTGTACTTATGAATTCCTATCAAATTAAACGTTGCCTAATAAAAAGATAGGTGTGGTTTTGAAATCAACTATACCTATTAATAGGATTTAGGCTCTTGATTGTTTGATGGAGGATCACTATGATGTAATTATTGTGGGAGGATCTGCCAATGGCGCTCAAACAGCAAGAAGCATTGCAGAAGAGGGATTATCTGTCCTCGTAATTGAAGATCATCCAGAAATAGGTCTTCCAGAACATTGTTCCGGACTTTTCAGCTATAGTGGCCTTGAAATTCTAGATTCCATTCCTCCAGATGATATAATATACAACCATGACATTTATGGAGCTAGGCTCATCGCACCCAATGGAAAAACATTGACCGTTCGAAAACAGGAAAGACATGCTCTTGTTTGCAATCGTGCGGCTTTTGACAAGTTCCTCATAGAAAAAGCGAAATTACTTGGTGCCGAAATCCTCCAACCATATCGAGCGACTGATGCGTTTCGCAACAATGGAATGATTGAAGTGGTAGCACATGATCGATCTGGAGATAAAATCTCAGTCTCGGGAAAGATTTTGATATCTGCTGAAGGTATTAGGGGAAAAATTGCTTCAAAATTAGGTCTTTCACCTCCAAGTAAAAAATCATTGGTCAATGCAGCCCAATTCTTTATTCGAGGTCTAAGTGATTTAGATCCTCAACTTGTGGAAGTATACCAAACACAGGAATTTGCCAAAGATTTTTTTGGATGGATTATTCCAATGGATCATGAGACTGCAAAAGTCGGTTTGGGAACATCACACCAAGGAGCGGCAAAGGCGTTGGAACAGATGATGCAAAACCATCCAGTATTATCAAGAAAGGTGGAGGGAGGTGATGTTTTCTATAGGATAGCTGGAAGGATTCCTGTGACTGGTCCTGTGAAACGAACCTATGCAGATAATTTCCTGCTCGTCGGGGATGTGGCTGGACAGACAAAACCAACTACAGGGGGTGGTGTAATACTCGGTGGAATTGCAGGCAGAATTGCAGGAAAGGTTGCGGTTGAAGCAATTCGAGCAGGACGGACAGATGCAAAATTCCTTAAGAGATATGAGAAAAGATGGAAAAAACAGATGTATCGAAATCTCTTTCTTCAAAGGAAGGTGAGGAATTATATGAACCTCCTGTCGGATCGCGAAATGAATCAGTTTTTCGATAAGCTTGAGGACAAGGGTCTTCTCCGTAAGATTGAAGAACATGGAGATGTAGATAATCAAGGAAAACTGGCCATTAAGCTTCTTACAACCTTTTCTCTTTATCCGTATTATCTACGAACAAGCTTGAAACTACTGAAAGCGGTTTTGCAAAAATGAGATGAAAGAACAATTTAGTTGGAAAACTGAATGGTTGAATTCAAATAAATTAATATGCAGGTTTTTTCAACACTTGGTGTCAATGGCTTCAGAATATATTATCCAAACCCACAACCTGTCAAAGTTTATTCAAACCAAACCAATTGTATATAGAATGAACTTATCCATTCCAAAAGGATCCATGTTTGGTCTTCTCGGACCCAACGGGGCAGGAAAGTCCACTGCCCTGAAGCTGTTGACTGGAAGAATTAAGGCAACGAGTGGAGTTGTCGAAATAATGGGAATGAACCCTTGGAAACAACGTAGGGAACTTTTCAAACATGTGGGTTACCTCCCTCAAAACCCAGTCCAGCCACCAGAGAAAACAGTTTTGCAATTTATGGTTCTTATGGCAAGACTCAAGGGATTTGGAAAGAAAGAAGCCTATACGGAAGCCAGGGAAATATTAGCACAAGTTGGACTAGGACGTTTGGAGAATCTAAATGTCATGAAATTAAGTGGAGGACAAAAACAACGCTTGGGTTTTGCCAATGCCTTGATTGGAGAACCCGAAATATTGATTCTTGATGAACCTACCGCAAGCCTTGATCCGGAAGGAAGAATCTATGTAATGGAGCTTATTGCAGACTATGCTAAATCAGGCAACAGAACGGTTCTCATTTCATCCCATATTCTTCCGGAGATCCAGAGGATGACAAATCATATCGCAATTTTGGCGGATGGTAAAGTGCTGGCACAAGGTCCAATGTGGGAGCTTACAAACCGAGTTTATGATGATGATTATGAAATCCAATGCTCCCATCCGGATCAGTTACTTCAAAGGTTATTGCAGGAAGGATATGAGGCAAGTTTGGAAAATGGGACAATTTATGTATCAAATATAGAGAATCTTCATGGGTTCTGGAAAGAAATTCCCAAAATTTGCAGCGAAAACAACTGGGAACTGCTTTCACTGAAACCATCACATGATGCCCTTGAACAGGTTTTTCTCAATTATGTTCGCCGTCCCACAATGGAAGAGGTGATGACCACATGAAGCATTCATTCACGCTAAAACCGGTATTAGGCATGATTTTAAGATCCATCCGAGAAATTCATATAATTTCCATGGATGTATTCAATTCCAACCTACGTGAAAGAAAAATACTTCTTGCGGTTCTTTATTATGTCCTTACCCCTTTGGTCAATCTCCTTGTTCTTTCATTCGTTCCAATCGTACAGAAAGGAACAGGAATTGCAATTTTCCAGGCTCAGTTTGCCACAACAGAGCTTATAAAGACCTATTTCGTAAGTTTCTTTCTCGGTCAGATTCTTATCGCCTTGTTAACAGCGGACCAGATTGCGGGAGAAGTGGAAAGGGAAACGCTTGTCCTGTTGAGATCAAAACCAATCCATGATGCATCTGTAGTTATAGGGAAATATCTGGGAATGATGTATACATTATGTTTAATGATCCTTCCCGTTTCAGTTACGTATTACTTTTCAGTTCTTGGAATCTATGGGGCAACTTGGCCAGAAACTTTCGTACGAAGCCTTGATGAGATCCTTGCAGTGGCATTTCTGATTGTTCTTATGTTGGGAGTGGTAATATCCCTTGCCATCTTAGCTTCTTCCATTTTCAACAAGAGTTTGCATGCCATCATTGCAACCTTGCTGGGAATTTTTGGAATTAACCTCCTAGGAGATGCCATCTTTGGAAAAAACAATTACATGTCCCTGTCATGGTATGTTGATGCCATTTTCCCAAATATCTTCTACAACTTGGAACCTCTTGAAGATGTCCCAAACGGGATTTATTTGACTGCTTTGCTTTTGAGCATAAATGTGATTATAGTCTTTCTATCTTCGGCAATTCTAATCAACAAGGAAATTTATTGAGAAATGATGATGAAAGGTTTTTTCATTAAGAAGGAAGCCATTCCCAAGGATTTCTTGATCAAACTTCAAAACGAAATCTTGGAAAATGATACTGCCAACAAGATAGGAGCACTGACAAGCTTTGTTGGAGTCGTCAGATCAACATCTGAAAGTGAAGAAAAGCAAGTCATAAGAATGGAAGTTGAGGCATGGGAGGAGGAAGGGGATTCTTATTTGAACACCATTGTCGAGGATCTAATACTTTCTACAGGAATAATCGATGCTAGACTAGTCCATGTTCATGGACATCTTAATTTGGGAGACCCTATTGTTTACCTAGTATTGGCCTCTTCTCATAGGAAGGAGGCATTTGCAGCTTTGGAACCTTTTATTGAAGCATATAAAAACAAAGCACCGGTGTGGAAGAAAGAAATTTACTCTGATGGCACTACCAAATGGATACGAACAGCCCATTAGCTTTCCTTGTAAAGTTGTTGGATAACATGGCCTAAGATAGCACCTAATAATCTCACTCCAGTTTGGGTTGCGTCGGGAGAACCAGGTATCCCTGCAACCAAGGATTTGTTGACTGTGCCAGCTATCGCCCTGCTCAACATTCCGAAATTTCCTATTTTTTTGATCGATAATCTCCTGAACTCCTCTCCAAACCCAAAGATCTCTTTTTCAACCAATGCACTTATTGCCTCATAGGTAACGTCTCTTTTCGAAATTCCAGTCCCTCCAATGAAAAGGATAAGATGAGTTTTCTTTGATGCCTCCTGTTCTATCTTTGTTTTTAATGCATTCAGATCATCAGGTAAATAATCAAGATTGCTTCTTCCAATCCCTAATTCCGTTAACGTTTCCACTGCAATTATCCCACTTTCATCGTTTTCCAACAGATCGGGATTGTTGAACAATGAATCACTCACTATTGTTATTGCAGCAGTCATATCTTCCATTGAAATTGATGAATGTTCTTTCCATGAAATTTTAATCTACCTCCAAAGGGGTCTTTTTCTTTGACACAACTTCAATTCTTTCGATTTTTGCAATAGGGTAATTTCCAGTCTCATCCTTTTCGTACCGTTTTGAAACATCGAAAATGGCCAGTAACGCCGCCATTACTCCATGAACCGCTTCAATTTCAACACCGGTCTTGTCTATCGCCTTGACTTTAACTGTACAGATCACTCGATCGTCCATAACCTCAAAAGAAACCTTTGTGCTTGTTATTTGAATTGGATGGCACATGAATACAAATTCAGGGGTTTTTTTTACGGCATGGATCGCAGCAAGCCTTGCATTTTCAAGAACATCGCCTTTTGGATTTGTCCTTTGCCGGATATGGGAAATCGAAACAGGACCCAAAATCACTTCCCCTTTTGCAATTGCTTCCCTCAACATGGGTTTTTTGTCTGCAATGTCAATCATTCCAATTTCCTTTATGGAACTCACAAATTGAACAACATGAAAAAATACAAAAACACTCAGATGAATTTTCAAGCTGATGGAGGATTTGAATCAAAAAAACGTGCAATTCTCTCTGAAAAATAAGAAGTTGGGAAGCCTACATATACCATTATTATTATATAGAAATTATGACAAATATTGAGGAAGATGAAATCGTCGATGGTTTGATGGCCATTCATATGGAAGGTTATGAAGCAATTGAGAAAGTCGTAAAACAATCAGGAAATTCAGGAAGGGTATATCTCCCTTCATCTTGGGTAGGGTGTGTTGTAAAAGTCATTCGATTGACTCCTATTAAGAATAGCATAGATACAAATAACAAGGAAAAGGAAACCAAATAATGAAATGGATCATTCCTCTGGTCTCAACCTTAGTCTTGGTTTCCCTAATCACAGTTCAGGGACAGGATGACACTCCAGAGACCAACAGAAATTTCATTATCCAGCATGAGGTTCTTTCATTTTCTGCTTTTTTTGTCATTGTCATTGTGGTTTGGCTTCGTAGACGTCGTTTTCAGTCCCAATAAACCTTGTATCCTTCATGAGTACTCCGCGGTGTTAGGTCACCACAGTTCGATCTTCTTTTGAACATTGTTTAATATTTTGCACACTGTTCCCACCTAAATGAACATTGTTTAAATAGATGGGATTACCTATAGAAGCATTCGATACATCCACAAATCAAAATTGCGCTTAGAAGCATTCACAGTGCAATTTTGGTTTGCGGGTGCGCAACACGAGGTGGAAAATCTCCTGATGAAAGTAAGAAAAACGGTTCGAATAGCTCTCATAATTGGGTTAATTGCCCTTTTAGGTGGTTCGACATTTGCTAGTGCTTATGTCGCAAATTCGAATACACAACAAGTCAATAATCAGTTGGAGGAAAATGCTCACTATTACACATTTCCATCCAATTTGATTGGGATCTTTTATGACCATAAGGACGAAGTGGCCAAAACAACTGGTGAGGCCCTAGTCAACTCCTTATCCCTCATGACTCCTAATGTTGAAGGGTATGAGATAAGTAGCTTGGATGCAATTCCTGAAATTTTTAGAAGAAAGAACTTTGATATTGCAGTCTACGTTTTCCAGAGCGATGCAAATGGATTAAAGATTAATGGAAATTTCAAGGAAATAAGTTATTCGTGGAGTCGTTCGGCTTCTGTCTTCAATCAGATCATAGACAGATATCCGAATGTGGAACATGTCTTTGCAATGGGAAATACCCTTCAATTGATGAATAAGTTAAATGATAAAAGACATGTCCATGCATCACAAGAAGAAAAAGTTGACGCTAAACTAATTTACCTCTATGCATTGTGGACTTTGGCGGATATTCTTGAGGCCAGAGGAGGAAAACATGCTTCTCTAGGAAACGACATTCGAATGGCTTCGCTCAAATTTTTTGCAAATGAATTTAATGATATCGCAGCGAGAAACATTGAGCCAGAAAGTCCATTGGGCGAAGAATCCCCACGTACAGTAGAAGCTAGAAAACAACGTTTCTTCGAAGAACATCCTCCAAAGGTCGAAAAAATTCCGAGAGATGGCTATGTGATAGATCCACAAACAAAAAGGGAAATGAATCCGGAAACTGGAGAAATAAGAACTGATGGATATGGAGGAGATATTTTCCCTATTGAAGCAGCAGGTGTCGGGGATTTTATTGTTAATCTGATACCAGAGGAAACCGGCTTGAGGGGACCGGTTGGAGGAATAGTTGATACTCTATTAGGGTTCCTGATCGACAAGATCGGGGATGCAATTGGTTTGGATGCCTCAACCGTAAACCAAATCTTTGATTTGATCACATCAATTCCGGATCTGGTAGGACTGATTTCTGACCCATCAGCAAGCAAAATCAAGCAATTTATTGATAAGTTACGCCCAATGCTTCCCATCCCGCAAGATTTGGATCCATATATAGATCTCTTGATAGACGGTCTATTCCTTTTAAGGGGAGATGGAGGTGACATCCAAAACTTCATTTTTTCAGCTGTAGAAATGCTTGTCCCAGAGGATATCCTTGATCCATCTATTTTGGACATTATCAAGAATGTGGTTACCTTAGGACAAAGAGTTTTTGACAGGATATCTGAAGGCGGAAACATCATTGACATTATCTTTAGTGTTCTGAATGAACAGATTTTGTACAATGTTACCACGGCATTGGTTGGAAATGGAACAATCTTTGGCATGACTGTATCGGAAATTCAGGACTTTGTCCAGAAAGCAAATGCGACAATTTCCACCATTGTCAATTTCATTTCCACTAGAGATATTGAAGGATTGATCTATACATATGGTCCAGATTTACTCAATTTTGCATTCTCTGAATTCAATCTTGATGAGAACTACTCTGAAGTTGTTATGCTTGCAGTTGGTATTTTACTGACTGCTTTGGGCGTTTCTGATGACAAGACGATCGAGGATCAACTTGTGGAACTTCTAGACAGATTAACACCAATCGATCTGGCAACCATTAAAGCAAAAGCCGAAGAGATTGTTAAGCTTGTAGGAGAGGCAGTGGAGACTGGAGCCACTTCGTTAACCGACATGCAGAATTCAATCTCAACCCTGCTGACGGAGCTCTCAATTCCTGCAAGTATAGCGGATCCGATAAATGACCTAATGGCCATTGTTGTAGCGGCCAAAAATGTAAATCTTAACACATTTCCGTCTTTTGCAGACATGATTCTGAATTTTGCGGAAGGATTGGGGGTTCCCAGCCAATATACGGAATCATTGCGTGAGGTTGTTACCTTTGTCATGGGTGTAGTTCAATTCGTAATGCATCCACCTCGTATAGAAGATATTCTCGCCAACATTTTAGGGACATCCTCTTTGTCGGATTTGATTTCCCAAGGAATTCAGTTCATACTCAATTTTGTCCAAGGGATCCTTCCCACATCAATGACTACACAATCGGTAAGCAATGCACCAAATCGATTTGCAGCAATAAAAGTTAATGAAGTACTGACTGCAGAAGACCTCATTTCACAAGCTGGAGACTATATTGGACTCATTTTCCAGGTTATTGAGTCGGTTCAAGGAAATTCAGTCCAAGGAGTTCTTCTTTCCTTACTGCAAAGTGCCATGACTGTGTTCATTAACTTCGTCCCAGATGATTTCAGACCTCTTGTGGAAGTTGCTAAGTCTATTTTTGGAGTGATCGTTGGAGAAACAGACCAATTACCTTCAGTAGAAGAGGTTCTGAATGCAGTTCTTCCATTATTGCCTTCTTCAGTAGCCGATGTAGTTCGACAATTCCTTCCATTCATCATGATGATCAGTGACGTATTTACCAATGGATTTGAAGCCATTTTTGCACAACTCTTTGGTTGGGTTTCAGGTCTTGTTGAAGATTTAATTGATGAGCTGGTCGGAAGTCTGTCTTCTGCATTGGACGGTGCAGATGGGATTTCGATTGATTTTGATGTCCCATTAGGTGTTGGATCTTTTTCACTCTTTACCATCAAACTACATTTTGGATTAGATTTTGGTTTGGAATTTGATGGAGAAGCTTTTGGAAGAATGCTCTTCGATTTGATTTTCCGAGGAGCAAGTTTATTCAGTTCATCAGATCCTTTCGATGTCCTCAAAACGCTAGCTTCGGTAATTTCAATCGTACCAATTTTTGAAGCAGGATTTGAAATAGGAGATTTTGGATCTGGATCAAATAGTTTCTTGGATTTCATGCTTACCTCATTGGGAGTTGATCTTTCATTCTCTGGAGAAGGATGGTTTAAGCTCCAACTCTTTTCATTCAAGAATGGAATCTTCAGTTTTGATGATTTCTTCAAGGTTCTTGAATGGGGATTTTCATTTACGATTACCATTAGTAGAACCTTTACGTTGCTTGATTTTCTCACAGGCGGTGCTGGTGGAAGTCTGAATGCAATTGGAGAATATATCGGGCTGGATGCCATTAGTATTACTATTGCATTCACGCTTGCATTTACAATTGTCAAACGAGCAGCCACTGCAAATCAACCAGAGACGGGATCTATGACAATAACGTTTACAATTGGGTTTACCGTCTCATTAGGGATCGATATCGTTATTGCAAAACTGATACTCAAAGGAACTTTAGAGATAACCTTGACATTATTGCAAGACTTGGTGGCACCGACACCGTTACGGGTGTTTATAGCAATTCAATTGACAATAACGGTAACGATAGGTTTCTTGTTCTTTGATTGGGACTTTGATTATAAATGGTCACCAAGTGGATTTGAACCTCCATTGGGATATGAATTGACTTCACCAACACCAGAAGATGCAGTCCAGAATGGAGCCCTTGGTGGAGACACTGATGGAGATGGACTTGGTGATGAGTATGAGAAAAATACAGCAGGACTGAACTATCAGTCTGATGATACAGATGGAGATACCTTAAGTGACAAATACGAAACTCAAACTTTGAAGACCGATCCCGCATCAAAGGATACTGATGGGGACGGATTGGATGACAACGTAGAATTAGATCTCAAAACCAACCCCTTGTTCCCAGATACAGACTTTGATGGTCTGACTGATTACGAGGAAGCAAGTATCTATGGTACTAATCCACTTTCAATCGATACTGATGAAGATGGATTGGATGATAAGTACGAGATCTTCCATTCCTATAACATGACGGGCATCACACCTTCGGTCAGTCAAATCATGATTGGAGGTGTCCCATATGATGACCGAACGGATCCTTTGAACCCTGATACCGATGGAGACGGCTTATTGGACGGTGAAGAAGGATCAAGAGGGATCTATTATGGACCCGAGTTAGTCGGAGGAGAGGATGATTATGGATATACTCCAGATCCTCCCCTCATTTTCAATGGAGGTTATACGCACCCATTGGACAATGATACCGATGATGACTCCTATTGGCAATTATATGACGGATCAATCGCTCCTGTAGAATCTCCCTACATTATGAATCTTGGAGATAAGGTTGAAATTGAGGGGCTTACCGTTATTTTGATTGACCCATTAACGGGTGAACCTGAGCCTCCACGACTTATCAGGACAAACCCTGTGAATCCTGATTCCGATGGAGACACAGGTGCTACCGCGGAAGATCGAAAGAACCCTCCATTTGGCTTCTTCATGAACTCCGATGGATACGAGCTCGGTATTGCCCATACCGACCCCCTTGACGGAGACACGGATGATGATGGATTGATCGATGGTCTTGAAGGTATTTTGAGGCCAGATTCAAATCATACAGATCCATTGAATCCAGATACAGATGGAGACGGATTGGGTGACATGCAGGAACTCCTGCTTGGAACAGATGCCCGAAGTGTCGACAGTGATCTCGATGGAGTAACCGATTCCGATGAATATTTCCTCTACGGAACCAATCCTTTCTTGGCCGACACTGATTCAGACGGATTGGAGGATGGAGAAGAACTGTATCTATACCATTCCTCACCATTTTCCAAGGACTCTGATGCAGACGGGTTAGATGATTACTCAGAAGTCTGGAAGTATTTCTCGGATCCCATGGATGAAGATTCCGATAATGATGGGCTAACTGATTTCGAGGAAATCAAGGTCTACTATACGGATCCATTCATTGATGACACCGATGGAGATGGTCTGTTGGATGGAGAAGAGATTGCAGGCTTGCCATATACGACAGAAAACGGAACACAGTATCTGATTAAAACAGATCCAACGAAGTGGGATACTGATGGAGATTCCTTGACCACCATCAATCAATTTGGAGAGATGAGCATGCCAATGTCAGATGGACAGGAATTCCTCCTCGGAACAGATCCAACAAGAAAGGACACAGATCTTGATGGCCTGGAAGATGGATGGGAAATGTGGCTCGGAAAGGGTGAAATCCCCAATTTTGAGCCAATTAATCTTGATCCTCTTTCCAATGATACGGATGGAGATAACCTGATGGATGGAACTGAGTTGGTAATCGCAAACATTAGTACGCTACTTTATCCATACGTTGGGAATTTCATTCAAACACCATTCAATACATCAGCAGTCAATCCAGATACTGATGGAGATCAATTGCCAGATGATGAGGAATTACGTATCTACGGTACCGATCCAAGCATACCTGACACCGACAATGATACAATTTCAGATTATGAGGAATTGATCATTTATGGAAGTGATCCTGTCCGAAATGATACGGATGGCGACGGATTATCCGATCCACAGGAAATTTTCGGTTTTGATCCTGAAAACCTTACTCTTGCAACCAATGCCATCCTCTTTACGGATTTCAACAAATCAGACTCGGACGGAGATCTTCTTCCGGATGGTGCAGAGGTTTTCTTCTATAATACCGATCCAACCAACCAAGACGAAAATGGAAATGGCATCGTTGATGGAATGGAGATAGATACAGACGGAGACGGGTTGTTTGACGGCGAAGAGTATTACATCTTCCAAACTCAGCAGACACCAGAAGGAGGAGGTATCCTTCAGGTGGACAGTGACCATGATGGGCTTTTCGATGGTCAGGAAGTGTATGAAACACTGACAAATCCCGCAAATTGGGACAGTGATAATGATACCTATTCTGACGGTTTAGAAATCTATTGTGGAACCAACCCTAATGGCAACACCACAGAGTCTGAGATTTCCGCATGTTTCGCAGGTTTGGAAAGGGTAGTGATACTCTCCCCAGCTCAAACCACGTATCATACGAATGCAATTCCCGTGATTGTGTATGATGCGACAGGAAATATGACTGCCATGGAATATCGTTACAAGCCAGAAAATGGCAGTTACAGCGCACCGATACCCATGGTAGAAACCTCCAACCCAGGATATTGGGAAGGCACGTCCCTATCACTTCCATTGGCAAATGGTACATATACCCTAGAGGTAACCATCACACGACCTGACTTGACGACATTCTCAAGGACGGTTACTTTCACGATAGATCTGGGTCCAGGATCGATTAATATTCTGACGCCAGAGGAACGTACCTATTCCTTCAATGAACTTCAAGATCCTGAACTCCCGGTAAAGGTTGAAGCAGGAATAGAATACACATCCCTCTGGTTCAGAATACGATGGGACAACGGATCAATATATATTGACAACACTACCCTGAACTTCGAGAGCGGCCTAAATGCATATTATAACAGCTCAATCAAATTCCCGAAGATCAGAGGAACTACGAATTACACCATTGAAGTATTCGGACAGAAGACAAATGGTGAAATCCTAGTAAAAGCACACAGGTTTGCCATCAAGACACCGACAATCATGGAGAATGTGGTCATAGTTGCCCTTCCGGTTGTATCCATAGGTGCAGTGGCCGTGGTTGGAAAATCTGTGGTCTCTAGCGGGTTCAAGAACCCCTTCAAAAAGAGGAGTTAGGAGGTTAAAAAATGAAACTTCGACAAATCAAATTATTAATCCTCAATCTTTTCCTTATCGGAATTCTTTCCCTGTCATCAGTCATTTCAGTGCAGGCAGGGACAATAGGTCAACAAAAGAATGACCAAAAGATCCAACCCAATGATTGGAAGGACGGGATCAGGGATGAACCTCCCTCCTTCATAGATTCAAATGCAGGTTATGATGAAAACACGGATCTTGGTGCATTCCTGAGTGACAATGACAATACCTATGGATTAAAATGGGATCCTTGGGTAACTAAGGCAGCAATCCATGCAATTGCAACCTATAAAAACGGCGATTATTTGGCCTTGGCAGGTGGTTTTCTATATGACAATGAAATTCATCTGTATAGGTGGAATTATGTCACGGATCAATACGATCTCGTCTCAGAAATCGGTTCTGGAGTATTCAAATCAGATGTAATGTCCTTGGATTTCGCAGATACGGACTACAACAATCTGACTGAAATAATAGCCGGAAGCATGGATGGTAGATTCTATGTATTTGAACAGAGACATCTATATGACCCATATACCAACAGTGAAAATACATTCGATCTAGTGTACCAAAGTCCTCGTCTAGGTCGTGTGTTTGATATTATTGTTGGAGACCCAGACATGGACTTTCGTCAAGATATCATTGTCGGTTTGGGAGATACGGTAAAGTGGTATGAGTATGATACCCATGGAAGCTATCCCTTTGGCCCAGATCATTTCATAGACTATAGAGAGGTCTTCTCCTATCAGATGCCTTCGCAGGTCACAACTCTTGGACTCTCTGATGTGGATTATGACGGTCTCCAAGAAGTTGCAGTGGGAATGCGATCTGGTGAAATCCAGCTATTGGAAAACAACGGTACCACACTCTATATTAATGGCTATCCCTACCCAATTGTCCAAGACAATAGCTATCGCTTTATGTGGTCATCAGGAACCCTCATTCAAAGAGATATTACCGATATGGCTGGTGGTGACATCGATGATGATGGTCACAATGAATTGATGGTCGCGGTACAGGGCCAAGGTGCATACGTCCTCGATAATATTGATGGAGTTATTGCACCATTTCGGATTGAACGCCCGTTTGCTGATTGGGAAAGCAATATGACAGCACCATATTCTCTTGACCACTATGCAGATTCGATGGTGAATTCCTCAAGTTTGTTCAATGGCACACTTCTTCCTGTGGGTCAGGCGAATGTCTATTATGCAAATATAACAGGCACGTTTCCAGAGCCACTCAATTATTCGGTTTCCCACTATAAAGTATATCCGTTCAATTCATTTTTAGTCCGAAAACCAGGTGATGGAAGACCGACAACATTTGATGCCACTACACGTCCCGCATGGGCAATCATGGACTTCGGAAATGATGAGGAGGCTGCCGGAAATGGAGCTCCAGTTGTTCCAGAACTCTTCATTTACGCAATGAAAAACAAGGCTGTTGCAGTTTCTGATTTAGAAATTTCCATTTCATCAGATGGTAGTAACTTTTTCAGGTTAAATTCATCATACATTACTTTAGATACCTCCAATGGTACCTATGACATCTACCAGATTGAAGTTGATCCAACTCTTGCCGTTGCTGGATTGACGTATTACCGGTATCTCAACATTACCGTCTTGAGTGGCAAGGCTGAATTGGATTTTATTGAGACCACTGCAATCAATAATCCGATATATGATGCCCAATCAGTGGAAGTTGGTCCATTAACCTTGAAAGATTCCGATGCAAATACCGTTGGGTTTATCGGTGCGATTGATGGAACAATATTGGCAGTTGATTGGAACCCGACAAGCCGAAGGTACGAAATTGTTTTCGATAGTTGGAGAGAAGAACGATACAAACTCAATAAGAATCTCTTTGACCTAGAGGTAATCAAGAAGAAAGGAACCTTCCCAGCGTGGATATTGAACGATTACGACAGTGTAATAGGGAATTTCCAATATGGTGTCTATGATCCAGTCAACTTCACAAATTATGGAAATGTTGTTTCCTTTGAAACTGCCAATTTCTATAATTACAGACAGGAATCCATGCCAGAAACAATATTGATTACGGATCAGGAAAAAATTTTGGTAGCCACACAGGCTTCTCCAAATGCTCCGTTGTCAGTTAACTCCATTTTATCTGAAATGCTATTTGACACACCATCATATTCTGGAACTGCTGGAAAGAATATGCTAACGGTACAAGATTATATGCAATCTCGAAGTAGCCTCTCGTCAGATCCGATTTATTTTGCGGCATCACTCGTACCCTTTGAAACCAATCTATATGATTTGGGAAGGGATGCGCAACTGGATATCCGTGATTCCGGCTATCTTCTCCTATTAAGTGAATGGACCGGTTCATTGGGCCCTGCAAATCCAACCGAGGCAGGGATTCCTCAACCCTTAGATGGAGTAAACCGGATTACCATTTGGTATCTTGATGAGATTTTCTCCTTCGATTGCCCTGCCGGTGTGCCAGAATGTGTAACATTTGTTCCTTGGAGCGTCCCTGGATTAACATCTCCGAGATTGTTGTCTTCTGAAGAATTCTCAGGTCAACTTCGTAGTGTCCTTCGAGAATCCTCATGGATGCCAAAAATAGCAGCAGGAGATTTCATCGGTGATTCAAAGAAAGATTGGGTATTGACAAACGGAAAGGTACATCTTCTTGAGGTCTCGTACAGTGTAGTTGAGAACAGTACATTGGATCTTGTATATAACGGTCAAGAAGAACAGCAAGGCCCTAAGCTTCCAGCAATCACAAATGAACGATCTTCCAAAATCAGCATTTCCTTCAGAGGTGATTATTTCAAAGGAATCAATGACCAAGCAAAGGGTAGACAATGGACTGATGCAAATGTAGTTGATTTCGACAAAGATGGAGATATGGATCTTATTTTGGGTTTTGCAAGTTACGATTCAACCCACTTCGGAATTGATAAGCCTACGTATGGGATGACCTATTGGGAAAACGTGGGAACTAGAGACGATCCAATATGGGTTGAAAAGAAAAAGGCAGTCACCAATAATGATCCAGATTCCAATCTTAGAGTCCAGTATTATGGGTTCCCTGAACTGGTCTATGATAATTATGATTTTGGAGATTATTCCTTCATTAGTGGAATGGGTTATCATCCCTATTTCTTGAATTCCCAACCAACAAGGATGTTCATGATGAAACAGCAGCCAACAGATGTTTTTGCAGGGGACATTTACAGTTTCACAGCAGAATACAATCATGGAACCTCACTTCTTGCAGCCACCTATCCGGATGCCAAACGGATTGACATTAACCTACAATTTGACAGCTCCAATGGTGGAGACAAGAATTATGGCTTCCACATTTTTGAGACATGGGATAATTCAAGGGAACTTGAAGGATGGACTCTTTCGATGTCGACTGCCGACCTTGACGAAGACGGTAAGAATGAAGTTGTTGTTGGAGATTTCAATAATAACATATATGTTTTTGAACATCTTTCCAACAACACATTCAAACGGGCCTTCAGATCATTCGATGTTAACAGAACGTTTGAGGCAAATAACAGCCCTTATGCCCATAACCAGTTTGGTGGAATTAATGGTACATTCTTCCGAACCGTCTATGAGCATGTAACCTTCTTGCTTGCAGGCGTTGACTTGAACAAGAACGGACTTCAGGAATTCATAGCAACGACAGACGGAATGCTATTCGTTTTCGAAGCGACAAAAACATTAACAGGAAGAATTCATGATGACACGTACCGGTTAATTGCTACCTTTGATCTTTTCTCTTTCCCCACAGTTTCACTTCTCTCAGAGAGCCGCCGAAAGGTAACCGCAATCTCTTGGGCAGATGATGCAACTGGTGATGGAAGAAGAGAATTGCTGATTGCAATGGGTCCCGCTCTCTTAGTTTTCGAAATCTCGACTGTTACAAGTGGAAGTGGCAATATCCAACAAACTTCAGTTATTTCCACACAATTCCCACTATTCAACATGGAAGAGATTTTCTATCGAGGCCTATATGCGGCATCCGGTCTCTACAATCTAGTTGGAAACTATCGTGTCCAAGAAGAAGCAGAAATCAGATCCATTTTGTCCACTGATTTGGACAATAATGGAATCCCTGAAATCATTTATGCAGGAGAAGATCAAACAAATGCCAGACCAATTTGGGGCGGTTTCATCCAAATTCTTGAATGGACTGGAGGTGTTTTCTCCCCTATCTTTCCAGACAATCTATTCAAGAGCACAACGCAATTCAACCCAATAAATGATCTTGAATGGGATGATTCTGACTATGATGGATTAAAAGAACTAATCATTGGCCATAATCAAGGTGTTGATATCTATGAATTCAATGGAGTTGATAATCTTGAACTTCGAGAGGTGATCACCTCAAATCCACATTATCAACTGCCCATTCGATCATACTATGACACTAACAACATCAATAGGGACTTTGAGGAAAGTAAAGACATCATCAAGAGATTTGATGGTTCCTTATTGATGGTTTATGTCGAAGTAATTTTGGGAACACCCACATTGGTCATGGCCACCTCAAATGACAATGGCAAGACATGGACTGAATGGGGAACAATTGATCCAGGCCTAGGCACAGTTATCAATTATGCCGAAATTAGTCTTGTTTACCAAGGGTCTCAATTATGGCTAAGTTTTGCAGCGATATCGAAGATTAATCTAGGTGCAAGTTCAATTTGGACGGAATCGTATTATGTAATTAAAAATCCAGTACCTGGATCGAATCCAGCCTATTCAACCGTTTCAGTATCTTGGTTAAACTATTATCGAATGACCGCTTCTGGAAGGGTTTTCTCATTTGATGGAGCAACCTCCAACCAAGTGGGATTTGCATATTACGATTCAGCGGATAAGAACGGAACGTTGAAGCTAGCTAAAATTGATATCGCGAATAGCCCAGCAGTTGTAGCGGAATTTGTAATTCCTTGGGCAAATGGTTCAAAACTTGGCGACAAGTATTTCATCCATTCGTTGGATATTCTGGAAAATCCAAGAGAAAGAGGTAATTTTGACATTATCTTTTCAGGATATTCCTATAACGAATCGTTATCATTGGATTTGGATCTTTATCACAATTGGTTTTATTTAAACAGCTCTTCAGCTTGGCTGTTCAATGTAACCACAATGCCAGGGAGAATCTTTGAATCAGGATTGGTAAGCCGTTTCCCCTCCCTGATTCGTGAAGAAGACACAAACAATATGGTTGTTGTATTCGAACAGCCAAAAATGAAACCATTCGGAGGTCTATTCTCTGTATGGTCGAATGATAACGGTGTCACTTGGAATGGTCCTTATGCCATGAACCATCCCTATGGCCTAGATAGTCCCATACTTACTGAATTTCCCACACCTAACAAGGAAAGCTATCAAGTAGGTCTTATCAATGGACAACAAATACTCTCATTCTTTGACTCACGTAGACCGGTCATTGTTGCAACTGAAGGTCGAGGATTCACAATGAGCTACAATGTCAGATATGCTTTCGGAGTACAAAAGACAACTGTGGGAATTTGTGCAATGTTTTTGGGAGATGTAGGAGTGCAAAGCAGTGTTAAATCACAGGCCTCAGATTGTTCAAGGGGAAATGCAGAACTGGAATATTTGGCATTTGCCCACAACCCTTGGAGCAATTTCACTTGGTATAATTTGGGCAAGGCTCAGAAAATTGCGATTGGAGATTCTGATGGCGACAATCGTCATGAAATCTTCGTGGGAAGCAACAACCAGGCCTTTCTCTATGAATTTGCTCGAAATGGAGAGAAATTCATTTTGCATTCCCAAAAATGGATGAGTCCTGAATATGAGAGGGATATCACAGAAGTTGCAATCTCAGATGCAAATGGTAATGGACTTCCAGAACTTCTAGTCGAATCGGATCGAGGCATTGTGCATTCCTATGAGGCATTGAATGCAATTCCGGGTAAGGAACTTCTTCTCCCCAAAGTAGAAGCCGTGTCGTCAACTACCTATGATTCCTCCTATGACAACTTCGTCACTAAAATAGCGACTACGGATGTAAATTCTGATGGAAACGATGATATCATCTACTCAACAGCGTTGGGTCAACTTGTTGCACTCGATGGTTTGACCTATACCCCTATATGGACATCGGGACCAGGACCCACCACTGCAAACAATGATACCACCAATTTCAATGGACTTAACTTCCTGCTTCTACCTTCAGCTTCAGACCCCAATAGTCCTGAAGCGATTTTAATGGCTTGGGAGAATTCCATTTATTGGTATCGACTCACAGATGGAAATCTATTGACAACCATCACTGTTGGAAGTGCGGTGAATTCTGTAATCACTGCCCTAGTGCTAGGACCTCACAGTGGTTCCAGTTATCCGAATCTATATGTAGGAATTGTCAATGGTACCGTGGCGGTATATGATCTTTCAGGACCATCCATTGTCTGGAAGAGCCATATCTCTATTGACTTGACCGCCAATTTGTTGAATTCCATTGCACTTGGGCATTTTGTATCCCAGAATTCGACCGATGTAATTGCCCAGCTCTACAATGGTACCATTGTTGTTCTCAATGGAGGAAATGGATCCATAGTTTGGTCAAAGCAGTTTGCTGTCTTGAACCAATATACGGTGCCTTATGTCTTTGATCTCAATCATGACAATATTACAGATATTGTTATAGGTACTAACGCCACAATAGCTGTAGATGGTACGAATGGAGACCAACTCTGGAACCAAACTTATGAAGACAATGGACATATCCTGATTAACCAAAGACCAATCTTGTTTGATGTAAATAATGATTCAACTTTGGATTTAATATTTGGTGGATATGCCTACTCGCCAGTTCTATTTGCACTTGATGGTGACACAGGAAAAATCCTATGGCAAAATCAGGCAAAGGGATTTCTTCAGCTCTTGGCAGATATGAACATTGATGAGTTCGATTATGATGTTTCATCAAAGGTGCTTGCAATTGGCACACAATACATAGGTTTTGGTTTCACTTCCCAAGGATATGGCGCTATTGTTGATCCTGAATCAGGGGTTGTATTCGGAGCCTATGATGCCAGAACAGGTGTTTCTGCAAGTGCCATCTTGCACCCCTCAAGTGGAAATAGCCTTCTGGTTGTTGGTGATGGTACCGGAAACATAACGGTTGTCTCTTTCTGGGAAGACCGTCCTGAACCGACCGCTACCTTCCCACCAAGTGTCAAAGAAACTCCATTCATCCGATTAGGAAGCGAATTCACTCGTCGAACGGAATTTTTCCTTGCGGATACTTTTGATGGAACAGGAAACATTGGAACAGACGGAATCGATGATGTGTTCGTTGTGGATGATTTCTTCCTTGGCGGAGCGGACACAGGCGCACTCTTAAACGACCCCAATTTCAATGAAGCAGAATGGTCTCTTGATGTTCCAGAATTTGGAAGATATCGTGAAGCTGCTGCTCTTGCAGATGTTGATAAAGATGGATCACTCGACATGGTTGCAGCTTTTGAGAAAATGGTGACTGTTGTAAATCTTGAAACGGGATCTTTCCTATGGAATTTCACGTTATTCCCACCATCAACTGGCGTTTTCAGGCAGTATACTGTAGATGTTGCAGATCTCGATGGTGATCTGAAAAATGAGGTGATCCTTTCATTTGTCTATTCCAACATCAATCTTCCAGTTCCTGTGACCTACGTAGTTGTTCTTTCAGGAATGGATGGATCCCTTGTATCCTTTAAAGGATTTATAGGTTATTTGAATCCCATCTTCAAGGTTGAAGACTTCGACAGCAATGGAGTTTATGAGATTCTTGCTACGATGCAGAATTCCGTAAATCAATTCCTGAATCGACTGGTTTTGATGACTGGAACTTCTTTGAGTACAGTATTCGACATACCTATCGCCGGGTTACCACCAATCACCCAAATGGCAGTTGGCAATTTCGATAATTCCAAATTAGGCAAAGAAGTTTCTTTCTTCTTTGATTTTGGTGCGTTGGAACTGACCGGTCCATTGTCATTCTTGCTCCCCTACATCCCATCCTTAATTCTCAACTTTGATATAGACCCGATTGGAGGAACTTTGGGAGCAACGAATAATATTCTCGGATTTGCACCTGTCGGTGGTGTAGCAAGGGATCACTTGGTCTATGATATTGATGGAGATGGGAATGATGACCTTTTGGTTCAGACAACCAAGAACGCGTTTTACAATATGTTCTATAACGCTTCGGCACCAGGGCTAATCCAACAAGGTCAGTTCATCAAATCAACTGCGGTAGCCTATGCAGATACATCCATGCTCCTTGGAGAATTTGTTGCAGTTGGTCAAACCTCATTGGCAATGGTCATTACAGGAGATACACTTGCAGTATATGAGACACCGGACATCGGTTCACTTACACTCAAGTACAGTGTGACCATTGACATTGACATTATCCAAGATATCCTGCCAGGTCGGTTTGATGGAGATCTGCTAACTGACATCATGGTTGTGGGAAGAAATGGATATGTCTGGGTTGTTCAATCATCCAACATTGGTGCACTCAGTCTTCAAGGAGAGGAACAGGTAGTTGTTGAAAGTCCGATCCAAGTCCAAGAGCAAGGATCAGAACTGGTCAAGACATTCATGATCCTTATGCCTTACCTCGATTTCATCGCAGAAGGTCTGATGATCATGATCTTGGCACCAATGGCCTACCGTAAAAGAAAATTCAAAGTTTAAACACACACATTTATCGTCATAGAATTTCTAGGAATTTTGTTTAACAAAAAAAAGTGAAAATTTCGATCAACATAAATAGGAACCTTCAGACCTACATTCAGAACTGGTTTTAGGTATAGGCTATGAAGGACTTAAATATCGTATGTCTGATAAAACAAGTACCTGTTCCCAAGGCAATGAAGACAAAAGAAGATGGGATGATGGATCGAAGTGGAAAATCCATGATGAATCCTTACTGTCAGAATGCCTTGGAAGAGGCACTGAAACTGAGAGACAAAGTTGGGGGAAAAGTGACCGTCGTGAGCATGGGACCTCCCAATGCCCAGCAATCCTTAATGGAGGCCTTGAGAAGAGGGGCTGACGAGGCAATTCTTCTTTCTGACAGATTATTGGCAGGTTCTGATACATGGGCAACTGCCAATGCATTGAGTGCAACCTTGAAGAAATATTGCATGCCCATTGACGTTCTTTTTGCAGGTCTTCAAACCATCGATGGGGATACGGCTCATGTCGGACCACAGGTTGCAGAACATCTTGGAATGCAACAGGTCTGTTATGTTGAAAGAATCATTCCGAAAGAAGAAACTTTTGAAGTGAGAAGGTTGATTGAAGGGGGTTATGAAACCTTTGAGGTTCCCTATCCAGTCATGCTTTCCATAACAAAGGAAGCCAATGTCCCTCGAGGGCCATCTCTGAAATATTCTCTGGAAGCCCTGGAAAAGGAAATTAAAGTGGTAAATGTAGCGGATATTGGATTGACACGTGATGAGGTGGGCTTGGCAGGATCTCCGACCATTGTTTCACGTGTGCTTAATGTTGTCGTCGATCGTCCACCGGTGGTTCTTTTTAATGAAGGCACCATGGCAGACCGAGTGGAACAGATGCTTGAAGCGATCAACAAGGATTTGGAGGAAGATGAGGAATGAGTAGCGCTGAGGAAAGAGCAAGAAGAAGAGCAGAGCTAGACGCAAAAGTTCCTGAAGTTGATCTCAGGAATGGGCATAAAGGGATATGTACATGGGCACAGACCAATGGCGATGAACTTCATCCTGCCGCCCTAGAAATTCTAGGAGAAGCAAGGAGATTAAGCACCAAACTGGATGATCAGACAGTCACCACAATAGTAATCGGCAAAAACGCTGAAAAACACGCTCAAACACTCATTGAGCATGGAGCAGATCGCGTATACGTAATTTCAGACGATCGACTGGAGTTCTATCGTGATCTTCCATACACCCGGGCTATTGTTGATGCAATTCGTGAAATTAAACCTGAAATAATGATTTATACAGCTTCTGCCATAGGTCGATCACTTGCACCCAGATGTGCTGCAAGGTTACATGTTGGTTTGTCCGCAGACTGTACTGAATTGGACATTGGCCAATACGTTAACAGAAAGAAGCAACAACGATTTCCAAGAGCCTTCATGATGAAAAGGCCTTCCTTTGGTGAGAGCAAACTGGCAACAATTATTGGACCTTGGCATTATCCGCAATCTGCGACTGTCCGACCAGGAGTTTTCCGTCCTCTGAAACCGGATCCTTCACGCAAGGGAGAAATCATACATTTCACACCCAATTGGGAAGAAGATGATTGGAAAACAGAAGTTGTCTCATTTGAAAGTGAAGGTAGCAGGGTTGAACTTGATAAGGCAGATATTATTATTTCCGGAGGTTATGGTGTTGGAAAGGAAGGCTTCAACCTTCTACGAGAACTTGTCGATGCCATAAGAGCAAACGGTCAGAGAGCAGAGCTTGGTGCATCACGTGCTGCTGTCAATGCAGGATTCATCTCACATGACCATCAGGTGGGTCAGACTGGAAAGACCGTTCGACCTAAAGTTTATGTGGCAGTTGGCATTTCCGGAGCAATTCAACACCTTATGGGAATGCAGAACTCCCGCACCATCATTGCCATCAATATAGACCCCAAGGCCAGAATTTTTGAAGTTGCAAATTATGGGATTGTAGCAGATTATAAGGAAGTCATCCCAGAAATGATCAAGAAAGTAAGAGCAGGTTACAAATTCAACGTCGACTGAAAAAGGGTCTTTAAAATCCGAGGTCAAAATAGATTCGATGGTTCAATCCGAGAACAATCATCTTCTTCCCCAAAAAATCATCTCTCTTCTTGAAGGAGATTATGTTGACAAGTTCTGGCCCTATCATGAACTGATGAAATTCAGAGTTCACACAATTCTAGTTGTTGCAAGTCTGTATGATGATTTTGTGATGGAAGCTGACCAAACCTATTCAGAACAATTGACGGAAGAATACAGTCGATTGAATATCTCCACTCCCCCACCACGTATTGTTAGGGTTTCAAACACCAAGGCAGCAAAGAAGAAACTTGAAGAACAAAAATTCGAAATCGTCATTCTCACATCTAGGGTCGGTCAAAATCCCTTTGATTTTGGAGAAGAAATCAAAAAGAAGTGCCCGGACATGTCGGTCGTGCTCCTCTTGACATCCATGGCGGATATGGCAGGCCTTCCTCCGGAAAATCAGAGATCGGGAGTAGACCATATTTTTGTCTATACCGGTGATAGCGACATATTTTTGACAATTATCAAGCAAGTAGAGGATTTAAAGAATCTTGATCGGGACACTCAGTTGGGCAAGGTTCGAATAATCCTCATGATTGAGGATACAATTACATATTACAGTCTGTTCTTGCCAATGATCTACAATTTGATGGTCCAACAAACCCGTCGCCTCATTGCAAAAAGTGTGAATCACCTGCACAGACAATTGTTGGTTCGAGGAAGACCAAAGATCATCCTCGCAAAGACCTACGAGGAGGCGATGTTTTATATTGAAAATTATAGAGATTACATTTTCACAATCATTTCAGACATTGGGTTTCCAAGAAATGGGAAAAAAGATCAGCAAGCAGGGTTTACCCTTCTTAGCCAAATAAAGGAAAAATTTCCATTCCTGCCTGTTTTGTTGCAGTCGTCTGATGAAGGCAACAGGGAGAAAGCATTGGAGAAAGGAGCTTCTTTTGTCTATAAGCATTCACCTCGACTGTTGGCAGACCTTGCAGGGTATTTTGAGAAAATAGGATTTGGTGACTTTGTTTTTCGGATGCCGGATGGGACGGAAGTTGGACGTGCCAGAAATATTTCTGAATTCCAGAAAGTGATAAAAAAAGTCCCAGTGGAATCTATTCTGTATCATGGTTCGAAAAATGACTTCAGCAGATGGCTTTATACCAGAAGTGAATCAGATTTGGCAAGTGAATTGGAGAAAAAGAAAGTAAGTGATTTCAAGGATGCTGAAGAGATCCGGGAATACCTTATCAAATTCTTTGCTCGAACTCGAATTGAGAAAAAAAGAGGTGTAATCAGTGAATTCGATCCGGAAGAGTTTTTCAATACTCCATTCTCAAGAATCGGTAATGGTTCCCTTGGAGGAAAGGGAAGGGGACTGGCGTTTGTTTCTTCCGTTCTTGAGAGAATACAGGACTACCTCGGCAAAAAATACCCAAACATTCAGATTGCGGTTCCAGCAACAGTTGTTATTGCCACGGATATGTTTGATAAGTTTCTGGCAGAAAATGATCTAAAGGATTTTGTTCTTGATGAAACTCATTCAGATGAAGAGATTGTTCAAAGGATCATATCCAAAAATCTCCCAAAAAGCTTGAAGAAGGCAATCAGAGAATATGCAAAACATGCAAAGTATCCAATCGCAGTAAGGAGCTCAAGCCTCTTGGAAGACAGTCAATTTCAACCTTTTGCGGGAATCTATGAAACCCTTCTCCTCCCCAATACCTCTCGAAAATACAAGCAAAGAGCCGAAGAAATTGAAAAAGCAGTCAAAATCGTTTATGCATCGATGTTCAGGCAAACTGCCAGATCATATATCCAAACGGTTGGACAGAAGATCGAAGTTGAAAAAATGGCAGTCATCTTGCAACAGATTGTTGGAAGAAAACATGAGAACAGAGTCTATCCATCCTTGTCAGGAGTTGCCCAATCCTACAACTATTATCCAGTAAGCCCAGCAAAAGCCGAAGATGGTATCGTCCATCTGGCAGTTGGCTTGGGACCATCAGTTACTGCTGGAAGAAAATACCTTTCTTTTTCGCCGAAATTCCCAAAACGATTGGTGCAGCATTATTCGCCAGAAGCTTCTCTCAAGAATTCACAAAGTGATTTTTATGCACTTGTTCTTGGAGACACCTTTGATTTGACTGAAGGAGAATTGGCAACGCTAAAACTTTTTGACTTAGAAACCGCAGAATTGGATGGAGAACTTGAGTGGTCCGCATCGACCGTAGATTTCCAAAACAATAGAATTTTAGATGGATTGCGGGATGGAGGTCCTAGGGTAGTCACCTTTCCCTTTTTGCTGAAATACGAACGGTTTCCATTCAGTCAACTGATACAGGAGCTCCTTTTACTCTGGAAAACCGCATTCGGAACTGAAGTGGAAATGGAATTTTCAATGAACTTGGATTATGAAAACAAACGTCATGAGCTCTATATTCTTCAGGTAAGACCACTTATCACGGAGATTTCACCAGTTGATGTGAACATTGAAACTTATGAATCAACGGATTACGTCCTTTATTCGAATATGGCTTTGGGAAATGGTTTTCTTAAGGACATCCATGACATTGTTGTTGTCCCTCCGGAAATTTTCAATCAAACCGAGACAGTTGAAATTAAGGAAGAAATCAGTAAACTAAATGCCAAATTGAAGTCAGAGGGAAAGAAGTACATTTTGATAGGTCCAGGAAGATGGGGGACATCCGATCCCTTTTTGGGAATACCTGTCCGATGGGAAGATATTGATTTTGCGGATTTAATTGTTGAATATGGTTTGGAACGATTTCAGATTGATCCTTCCCATGGTTCCCATTTCTTTTTGAATATCACCAGTGCACGAAAGGGATACTTTTCAATTCCATACGGATCTAAAGGAAGAATTGACTGGGATTGGATTAAACAGATGAGACTTGAGGAAGAAAGTCAACATGTGCGTCATTATCGATGTGAAAAACCTCTGAACGTGGTAATAGATGGAAAGAAAGGAAAGGGTATAGTTCTCAAACCAGAGATAGAGTTACGAGAAGAACAGATTGAGGTTTATGCAGGAAGTTAAGTTACCAGAGCGTGACGATCTTTTCTCGATACATTCCGTCACCAGGGCGGGTCTTGAAGACTTCATGGAATTCAGGAATATTTGCTAAGGCCACATTGACCCTTGCTTCAGGAGGAGAATGGGGATCGGATGTTCTTAACACCTCTTGGATTTCTGGTCGACTTAATGCCCGCCAAATCCTAGCATAGGACATAAAGAATTTTTCCTCATTGCTGAATTTGTCTGAGGGAGGCTCACCATGTTTCCTGAAGTGTTCTTTCATCGCTGCAAATGCAATTCTTATCCCGCCAATATCTCCAATGTTTTCTCCTAACGTAAGTTTTCCAATAAGGGGTTTTCCATTCACTTTGAATTTTTCATATTCCTCAATAAAATGTTGTGCACGTTCATTGAAAGCCTTTCTATCCTCATCCGTCCACCAATTTTCCATATTTCCGTCAGGACCGAACATGCTCCCTTTGTCGTCATATCCATGAGTTATTTCGTGCCCGATGACAGCACCAATTCCACCATAATTTTCTGCATCGCTCAACTGGGGATCAAAGAAGGGAAATTGAAGGATGGCAGCAGGAAACACGATTTCATTATGAAGCGGTGAATAATAGGCA
Source organism: uncultured archaeon (assembly GCA_964645535.1). GTDB lineage: Archaea > Asgardarchaeota > Heimdallarchaeia > Heimdallarchaeales > Kariarchaeaceae > WAKA01. The sequence continues at coordinate 56,673 of CAZYCQ010000003.1, forward strand.
TTGACAGTCTGTGGGGACATGAACCACTTATTCTTGTCAGGAGCCTTGTAAAGATTTTTCAACATCAAGTCTCGATTGTATTTTACAGTTGTTCGGAGAATTTGACTGAAGGTCATGTCTTCAGATAATTGAAGGCCTGAGTAATCCTCCCAAACGTCAGGATAACCAATCTTGACATTGAAAGCCTTCAATTTTTCCAATGCCTTTTCCTTGGTAATGTCACTCATCCACTCCAATGATTTTATTCGATTTTCCAAAGCAATAATTAGGTTGTTTACAAGTTCCTTCATTTTTTCCTTGGATGAGGGAGGAAAGAATTTCTCAACATAGAGTTTGCCAACAAGTTCCCCTAGAATAAACCTGTTGTTCATCAACTCCACAATCCGTTTCCATAGTGGTTGCATTTCCTTCTGCCCTTGAAGTACTCTTCCATAGAAATCAAAATTTGCCTTTTCGAATCTTTCACTCAATGCAGATGCCGTCAGAAGAAGCAATCTAGCCTTAAGGTAAATTTTCCAAGTTTCAAGATCTGTTTCTTGGAGCTGTTCATTGACAAAATCGAAAAATGCAGGATTATCGACATTGATATCCTTAAGTTCAAGATTGGTATAACTCCTCACAAAGCTGTCCCAATCAAAACTGGAATACTTTGAAACAAATTCCGAAAATTGCATCTTATTGTAGCTTAATTCAGGATCCCTTTTCTGGACTTGAGAATAATGTTTTTCTGCGAGTTTAGTTTCAAAATCAAGAACCTTCTTAGCTACGTCTTTGGCTTCGGATTCGCCGATGAATTCAAAGAGGGTTGCCAAATGCTCCACATATTTGTCCCTAATAGGTTGCTTATCCTCTTCCAAATAGTAGTCCCGATTTCCGAATCTGGGATTTGGTAAACTTAGACCTCCTGAACTGAAATGGGGTATCTCAATTGATGTGTTCTTCCTGTCCATGTTTGAGGAGAAATTGATCAATCCCAAGACCATTTTGCTCTCCAGTTCCACAATTGCATGAATTAGGTCATGGCGCGACGTGATGCCATCTATTGTTTCCAGCAATGGTCTGATCGGTTCAAAATCCAGTTCATTCCTTCGCTCCATGTCCATTCCTACTTTGTAGAAAATGGATATTGCTTGATATTCTCCATCATGGGGTTTTTCTACAATTGAACGGACGTCTTCCATGGCTTTGTCATGTAAAATTGTGAAACTACCATACCTCGTTTTGTCAGGAGGGATTTCGGTTGTCTTTAACCACTTCCCATTTACATATCTGAAAAAATCATCTTGAGGGCGAACCTCAGGATCGATATATTCGTCAATCCTTTCAATTCCCATACTTTTTTCCTTGATTTTGTCTAAAATAAAAGGGATTTTGTAGTACCAGAGGAAATATGGAGATCTTTCCATCCAAACATTTTTTTACTCACAAAAAAAAGTTGATTCGCTAAGGTGATACGTATAGTCAATCGAAAAGAATCTTTCAAATGAACCACAAAAAATACTAGAACAACTGATTGATTTGGATTCATTCGACCCTCACAGGATCGAAACAATTATGCTCTCTCTTTGGGAAAGGGAATGGAGCTTACCAAAGAGCTTGCAGGATAATCCAAGTCAATTGTTTATCATTGATACACCACCTCCATACACCAATGCGAAATGGCATCTAGGGGGAGCCATCCATTATTCTCAAATCGACATGATTGCAAGATCTATGCGATTGATGGGGAAGCAGGTATATTTCCCCATGGGATTGGACAGGAATGGACTTCCAATAGAAATTGCAGCTGAACAGGAATTCGGTATCAGCATGTTTTCTGTTCCTAGAAAAGAATTCATAGGCTTATGCAAGAAAATCCTTGACCGGTTAGGCGATCAGACTCTTGATTTGGTAAAACGGCTTGGAATCAGCTGTGATTCTCTTGAATGGGATCATGTTTACCGAACTGATTCTGATCAATTTAGGGCACTAACCCAATCTACTTTCATTGAATTGTACAAAAAGGGATTGATCAGCGAAAATTTGCGACCAACCAATTGGGATCCTAGCCTGCAATCCACTATTGCGGATGCAGAAATTGAATATCGCATTGAAAAAAGTGAATTAATTGAAATTGCATTTCTGGTTCCTGAATTGGGTGAAACCCATTCGTTTACCACAACACGACCAGAACTCCTTCCAGCCATTCGAGCAATTATTTTCAATCCAGACGACGCCAGATATCGACATTTGGAAGGGAAGGTTGCAAGAGTGCCATTATTAGAAAAAGAGGTGCCCATCATCCCACATCCTTCTGCCTCGCAGGACTATGGCACAGGACTTCTCCAAATCTGTTCGTTTGGCGATCTAACGGATATCAGAACACTCAGAGAACTTGAGATTGAACCAATCTATATCATCGATCCCGATGGACGTCTAAATGAGAAAGCTGGCAAATATCAAGGGATGACAATTCCTGAAGCTCGAAGAACTATAAAGAAAGATCTTGAACCATATATTCTCTCCAAAAAAAAGGTAATGCATAGAATCCCAATTTCAGAGAGAACTGGAACACCTGTGGAGTTTTTGGGAATGAATGAGTTTTATCTCAAGCAGAGGGAGTTTGTTCCAATCCTGAAAAGATATGCCACAGAGGTGAAGTTTGTCCCTGAACAAATGAGACAAAGATGGCTTGATTGGTTGGAAAGTATCAAGACGGAATGGCCCATTTCCCGCAGGAGGTTTTATGGTACAGAAATCCCACTTTGGTATTGCAATTCCTGCAATGAAACTATCCTTCCACCACCGGGAAGGTACTATAAGCCATGGGCAGAACCTCCACCCATTCAATCATGTCAGAAATGTGGAAGCGAAAGTTTCAAAGGAGAGACAAGAACATTTGACACGTGGATGGATTCCTCAATTACAGTAATGTACATCCTAAAATTCCCTTTCAATGACCAAAATCTTTCTATTTTTGATCAAGTCAATTCGCGAAACTTCTTGGCCGACATCCGTCCTCAAGGCAAAGACATCATCAGGACATGGCTCCACTATTCCTTCCTGAGAATTCACCAATTAGAAGGAAAAAGGGCATTTGCCGTAGCTTGGATATCCGGACATGTGGTTTCTGAAAAAGGGGAAAGATTTTCAAAACGAAAAGGAAACTCCCCAGATCCAGAAGAATTCATTGACAAATATGGAGCAGATTCCCTCAGGCTATTTGGCGCGCTAGAAACAAAAACCGGGTCAGACATCAGGTTTTCAGAAACAGCTGTTAAAGCATCTTGGAAATTCCTCAAGAAACTATTCAATCTTGCCAGGTTCATTTCCAGTTTCGAAAAGCCTCGCGAATATTCCTTGCGCAAGATTGATTGGTGGATACTTGAAGAATTGAATAAAGTTATTGAGACTTGCAAGGAAGGATATCTTCAATTTGAGTTTCAACAGGCATTGAGGGAATTACGGACATTCACGCAAAAGCTGTTTGCTTCCACCTATGTCGAGATTGTGAAGGATCGTGCATACAATCACAATAAGAAATTCAATCAAGCAAAGTCTAATGGAGCCAAATGGACTCTCCATCATGTATTTCATACTATACTCTTGCTGTTCTCACCGATCATTCCATTTACAACAGACATTCTCTATCGTAAATTGAATGATGGAAAAACCATTTTTGGGATACATTTCCCGAAAAAGCTTGAAACCGATTCAACCCTATCTGATTTAACTGATGATCTACTCGCTTTCAATTCCTTTGTTTGGACCTTCAAGAAAAAACAGGGATTGGCTCTCAATGATCCGATTGCAGACATTGAGGTTCCGAAGAAATTGTCTCCATTCCTTGAAGACTTGAAATCTATGCATAAGCTCCTTTGAAATTTCGTGAAAAACCAGTTGTTAGCACAACCAATAAGTTGAGAAAAGGAAATTTCTTCAACCAAAAGTTTATTTTTTGATAAGAAAACATCCCGTTGGGAGACGGGTTACGAAAATATTTATCCGAATAAAATCTCAAATATTTTTGCTTGAACACTAATAAATCATTGTGTGTAAAATTTAAAAAATAAAAGGAAAACCGATATGCAAAAGAGTTACCTACATTCCGAAAAATTCCGTGAAATAAACGTAAATATGAGGAAACAATTTGCTTTATTCATTTTTGCAGAAAGAAAGGCAGATTTTGAAGATTTTCGAAGGTTTCCCTGAGGACGAATTTCAATCACCTGCAAGAAGATTAGATTTTCCCTTGTCAATGGCTGATTTACGTTTATTCTTCATCCATTACTACAGAAGCACAGTAAATGGCTCCGAAAGCCATACGAATTTCGGATAACTTAGAGGGAAAATTTATGAATTCAATAAATGTAAAAATGGAAATTAAACCCCTATTCTTACAGATTTTTTGGTTTCCATGAATGACACATGAACGGATTAATTTTTTTGTTGAAACTAAAGCAATAATTCAAGGACAGGGATTAGATATAAATACTACACCTCTGTTAGACAACATGGGATACTATGAAAATCCGCGCATATACATTCTCATGGTTACTCATCGCTTTCATGTTCGCTGCCGCGGGAACTCCCGCAGTAGTTGCTAACGTTGAAAGGCCAGTCAATGAGGGAATCGGCTTTGCCTATTTCGATAATTCCACTCGTGACTTTAATGTCGACATTTACTTTGTCGGTAACACCACACTTCCTGGTGGACAACTGCCCAGTGGAGGAACTGAAGGAGGGTTTGACGTTTACAACTATGAAACGGACACAGCAGTCCCCATTGTAAATGTTAAGTTCAATTACAGCGGACTCATCACCGTGAACGGATCTGATGCTGCTGGTCAAGCCTTTGTTGTTTCAAAGAACTTCCTTAAGATGGCCACATCGGGCGGTGAACACACCACCACGGGTTTTGCAGTTCCACTTTCTCAAGGAGATAACTTTGTTTCTGTCATCTATATTGCGGCCGACGAAAGTGGCAATTATCATTATGCCATTGACACGGTTATCGTCAGAGTAAGAGCTGATGGAAACTTTAATGACAAGCCCACCTACAAGGATGGCAAGGTCACCTTCGATGTTGAAGACCAATTCTCTGAAGGATCCAAATATCCTCTGGACTATCCAGATTTCGATTACAATGATCCAGTTACGGATCTCTCCTTCAAAAATTATGATGGAGAGACCATTGATGGAACTGCTCAAGCAACTGCCTTCGTTCAAGAACTTGGTCTTAATGTGACTGGTTCCGTTAATTCAACTGGTACTGTCGCACTTGACCCTGACTTCCTCAATGGAACCGATGCAGTCAAGGGCAAACTATTCTATGTTGACGACTATGGTGTACATGACTTCCCAAGTGAGTTCAATTTCACCGGAGGTTCCCTCAACGCAACCTTCAAGACTTTTGACACTGTTGCTGATGCTGAGCTTGGTGGTGAATCCTTCCTTGGAATGCTCACCTTTGCACCCAATGGAATTTTCTCTGGTGATGCTGAAAACTCTGATGCTGAGGCAACCTATTTCAGCGAATTTGGTGCCACCTTGGATGGTGCTTCCTTCTTTGTTGTAGAAGGTAATGTAACCGTTACAACCGAAAGCACTGGTAGTGGCAGTCCAATCAACTTCGCGGCTGTTGGTTTCGGTTTGTTCTCAGCCAGCCTTGCAACATACTTTGTACGCAGAAGAAAGAAATAAAATTCATAAATAACAATCCACATCAATAATTTTCCATTTAATCTCAACAACAATTAATTGAATTGCGTAAAACGATTATTTTCCAACATTTTCAGATTTAGGGAAGAGGGTAATATGCATCTTTATTAATTGGATTGAAGAAAGTATATTGCTAGAGGACGATAGAATGGCAGGTATGAAAATAACCAAGCCAGATGGAACAATTGTGGAGATAGACAAGAGTATGCTCAAGTCTCTCTCTCCAGACCAATTGGCTGCCCTCATGTCGTCCTTAACCCAATCTACATCACCACCGCCTCAGAAAACCTCTTCAGAAAGTGAAAAGATTGCGTACATGAGAACGCCAGAAGAGATTTGGAATGGTGGTAAAAGGGAAAGGATCGGGTTATTCCTCGCCAATCAATATGCTCTTGGAATGACTTTGGAAACAGTTGACATCCATCGGGATTGGATGGAAACTCTTGTAAGCAAAAACTATGATCTCTATATAGAGAAATCCCATCTCACACAGTATTTGACTAGGCTTGCGGAAATGGGATATTTGAAAAAGGAAAAGATACCAGGAAGAGGAGTGGTATGGACTACCTTGGAATTGCTTTATGAGCATTATCCCCAAGTCCCCATGGAGAATTTCCAAAAGATTGCATTGGAGATCACATAGGCATATTTGCATGTTTTTTCGGAGGAATGTGCTCTCGTTTGCTGAGAGTAAAGTTGAGGGCTTTGATCAGGATGTCTCGTGTTTCTTCGGGAAAGATAACTCCATCAATTAATCCAAGTTCAGCAGCAATATATGGATTGGAAAACTGTTCTTCATACAGATCTATCATTTCTTTTCTTTTCTTCTCAGGATTTTCTGCCTTAGATATTTCTTTACGGAAAATGATGTTGGCAGCACCACTGGCACCCATAACCGCAATTTCTGCGGTAGGCCACGCATAGACTTGGTCTGCACCAGAATGCCTGCTTCCAAGCACATCATATGCACCTCCAAAGTCTTTTCGTAGAATTATGGTCAATTTGGGAACGGTCGCCTCGCAATAGGCATAAAGAAGTTTTGCACCATGCCTGATGATGCCACCAAACTCCTGATCAGAACCTGGAAGGAAGCCAGGGACATCAACAAAGGTGACAATGGGAATATTGAAGGAATCACAGAATCTGATGAAACGGGCGGCCTTATCTGAAGCATTGATATCCAAGGTACCGGCCATATGCTTCGGTTGGTTTGCCACAATACCTACAGGATATCCATCCAATCTTGCAAAACCTATGACAATATTTTGGGCATATTCTTTCTGAATCTCAAAAAAGGAATTTTCATCAACAACTCTAATAATTATCTCAGTTACATCAAAAGGTTTGTTTACATTGTCTGGAAGAACTTCCCTCAATTCCATGGGGTCACTTCTAGGAGAAACAGGTTCTGACCGAGGAGGATCAGACAGATTGTTTTGAGGGATATATTCAAGCAATTTCTTGACATATGCCAAGGCAGTAGCCTCATTTTTTGCTCTAAAATGGGCCACACCACTCTTGCGATTATGAGTAATGGAACCGCCCAAATCCTCAAAAGAAATATCCTCGCCTGTCACTTCCTTAACCACATTGGGACCGGTGATAAACATATACGATGTTTCATCAACCATGACAATGAAATCAGTTAAAGCAGGAGAGTAGACCGCACCACCTGCACAAGGACCCATAATGACGGAAATTTGCGGGACGATGCCAGAAGCAATGACATTGGCTCTGAAGATCCTTCCATAACCTGCAAGGGAAGCCACACCTTCCTGAATTCGTGCCCCACCAGAATCATTCAAGCCAATTATTGGAAGACCATTCTTCATGGCAAAATCCATTATTTTCAGAATTTTTTCGGCATGCATTTCGCCTAAGGCACCACCAAAGACGGTGAAGTCCTGAGCGAAAATACAGACTTTCCTTCCATCAATGGTTCCATAACCCGTGACAACACCATCCCCCAATATTTTCTTTTTCCCCATCCCGAATGCTTCAGTCCTATGAACCACAAATTTGTCGGTTTCAACAAAGGAGCCTGGATCCAATAGCATTTCAATTCTCTCTCTTGCAGTCATCTTTCCTTTTTCGTGTTGTGCCTTGATCCTTTCTTCGCCACCTCCAAGCTCAGCAATTCTATTCTTTTCCTCGAGAATTTCGAATTTCTGTTTCTTATTCACAGGTTGACCTAAGTCTCGGTTGACAAAAAGGTTGTGGAACACCTATCTTATGTTGCACATGAACAAAACTTCATTAGATAGGCGGGGAAATATCAAATGTGGTCAAATTCGTTGTTGAGATCCACCGTTCCTTGAGAAAGGAAGATGATCCTAAAGAGTATGAAATCGAAGTGGATGGTTCTGACAAAACAATTGGAGAACTCATCTCATTGGCTTTGCAAGATCGGGATGACATCAAAGAGCTTTGCCTGAATGGAACAAAGGCAAAGCCGGGAATTCTTTATATTTCTGGAAAGCATGAGTTGAGAAGTTTGGGGTTGATTGACGAGCCATTTACCCCAGAAGAGGATACCAGAATCAAAATTGTCCCCGTACTTCATGGGGGATGATTAATGAAGATATTTTTGGGAACTACTGGTTGGGCATACAGTTTTTGGAAAGGAAGCTTTTACCCGAAAAGGATTGGGAATTTCCTTAACTATTATGCGTCACAAAGCCCTATTGTCGAGATTAATTCGTCATATTACAGCATTCCTTCAGAACAGACCATCAAAAGGTGGGAAGAACAGACACCGAAGGAGTTCGGATTTTTTGCCAAGATGAACAAGGAAGTTACACATTCAAATAAAGGATCTGAAAGCAGAATTGGGAAATTAAGGGAATTCCATTTGAGATTCAACAAATTGAAAAAATTGAGAGGTATTCTTTTTCAATTTCCGTATGCCTTCAATCGAACGGAAAAGCATGAACAACTTCTTGAAACTCTAGTTGAAAAAAATGCCATATGGTCAGAAGTGCCTGCCATAGTTGAGATACGAAATAAATCTTGGTTTAAATCTCCAGTTCTATCCCGTTTATTGGATGAAAACCGAATTGTCCTTGCATGCACCTCTAAGCTTAGCGAAACTTATGATTGGGCGGCTACCCAAAAAATATTGTATGTAAGAATTTTGGGGTCTAGAAAGGAATTTCCAGATCATCTGTTAGGAAAGAAACGAGTTGACAAAAGTGCACAGCTTGAAAATTGGGCAGAAAAAATAGCAGCCTTCGAGGGAGAGATTGCATACATCTTCGTCAATAATCGATTTTCGGGGAATGCAGCAATCGATGCACAGAAACTTTACCAAATTCTTGAAGGGAAGGGAGTTCCAATAATCGGGTTCAAACCCAAACCATCTTTGGCAGATTACTGGTAAGACCCATAGAAAAAAACTTTATGCCATGATATTCCCTGCCTAAATAATGAATAACGAAAAGACCGTAGTGGCGATTATCAGCGGGGGTCTTGATTCAACAACAATGCTTTGGTTTCTTATGTCAGAGGGCTATGATGTCATAGAAACCATCAGTTTCAATTATGGGCAAAGACATGTCAAGGAACTCGATTCAGCGAGGCAGATTGTGGAGAAATTCAACAACCAATTCAACAAAGAGATAGATCATCAAATTGTTGATTTACGAGAAGTAGGTAAATTAATTTCAAAGGGAGCCCTTACAGGAAAGGAAGATGTCCCTAAAGAGATGTATGACCGTGAGAGTCAGAAAGTGACTGTGGTTCCCAACAGAAATGGAATCATGCTGAACATCGCTGCTGGAAGGGCAGTGACCATAGGTGCCCGGTATATTGCGTATGCTGCGCATGCAAGTGACTATAGCGTCTATCCAGATTGCAGACCGGAATATATTGAAGCCATGGACAAGGCAATTTATTTGGGGAATCTTTGGGATCCCGTCAACATTTTGGCACCATTCAAGCATCTTTCAAAAGGAGAAGTTACAGGAGTTGCAATGAAAGTGGGGGCTCCTTTGGAATTGACATGGAGTTGCTATCAAGGGGGAGAAAGACCATGTCTGGAATGCGGAACCTGTCTTGAAAGAACAGAGGCTTTTTTACAGATTGGTGAATCCGATCCGTCCTTAACTGATGAAGAATGGAAACTGGCAGTTGAACAATACAAAAAGCATGCTGCAAAGGATTGATATATTTGTCGGAATTCGTTATCCTTTTGAGGGTAACCAATCAGAAGAGTTTTTATAAAAAACTCCTAATGTATTAAATAATGAATGCACACCCAACAAAGATTGAACCACCTCGGCTAAATTTCTTCTATACGGCAGTCATGCTCATCATGACAATTTCATGGTTTATTTCCATGATACGATCGTCAATCTTGATGGCTCAGGAGCAGGCTCCGAATTTTAAGCTGATTGCCTCAATTGCTACATCTGCCATTTTGTTTTCAGTCAGTATACCTGTGACCATTCTTTTTTACTTGTCTAGCACTGGAAGACAACTTGATAAGGTTAGCGTGATTCTTCCTGCAAACCTAGTGCACGCCTTGAACCGATGGATAGAGGGGATATTCACAGAAGGAACTTCAACAGAAAATGCCATAGTGGTTGTTGGTTTTTTGATACTTGGAGCATTCATAGGCCAAACAACAGTTAACCAATTTCAAGAGGGAATTTTTCCAGTTGCATTGATTCTTGGTCTTGTCCTTTATTCAATTGATCAACGAGGAAAGAAGAAAAAACGTCTCATTGCCATGCTTCGACATGATGAACGGATTCCCCTGAAAATTGCAAGTAAAAGACTGGATCTGAGCACGAAAAATCTAATTAAGATGGTTTTTGACCTATCCTCAGAAGGTCATCCGATTGCGGTGGATACCGAATCCAAATATGTCTACAGGACAAAAGACCTTTCTGAAAATACAGAAACAGTTAGTACGCAAGTGCAGGAAAGTGGACAAAGAATGGTGGGCGAGATATGTGCTTATTGCGGAGAAGCTAATCCAATTGTTGGAGCAAAGTTTTGCATTAAATGCGGAGCATCAATGGTGCCTGCAAAATGAGGGATGAAAAATGACAAGTGAAGAGGACATCATCGACTTGCTTACCAAAATTTCGACCAAAGGGTTCACGAATCTCCAAGCAAAAGCGTATCTTTCCCTCCTGAAACTAGGCGAAGGAACAGGATCTGCAATTGCAGAGCAAGCCGGAATCAATAGGTCAAAGATCTATGATGTCCTAGGTGATCTAGAACTTATGGGGGCTGTAAGGAGAATATCCCGGGAAGGAAAAACAATCTATGTTGGAATAGATCCGAACGAGGTTCTTGAAAAATTAAAGGGGGATTTCATTGCCGATTTGGAAATATCGAAAAAGGCTCTTGAAAGAATAAAAAATACCTTCGGCTTTCTGGATGAAGCATCGGTTACACTTTCAAGAATGCAAACAAAAAACCTGAACATCAATGATTTCAGCATCATGATTTCTACAACTCAACGTGCAAGGGGGCAACTCCTGGAACTTCTACCTCCAGAAAATAGGCCTTCGGAAGAAGTTACTTTGCTTGAATTGGGAAAACGACCTACAAAAGGAGATTTGATCATGCTTATTGGGGATTACGAGGTTTTGCTCTTTAACGCGCCAACCTCTTCCCAAATCAAAAACGTTCTAAGATTCTTAGGGCGGGAATTCAGTATTTTTTTCAAAGGTATTGTTAATCATCTGTGGGATCAGTATTTGCCTCAGCACATCATCGAGGATATACAGAAAGGGGACAGACTTCTCCTCGCCAAGGAGATGGTGACATTGATGAGATATCGCTTGGCAAATGGAGCCATCAGGAATGAACACCTACGACCGGTTCCTATGCTGATAACTGACACTCACATCTCATTCATCTATCTTGACGAAGAAGACCCAAAAATACCGATTAAGAATATCAAAACCATTAAGATCGAAAATGGAATGATTTTCTGTGATCTGTATTCGGCAACAGGCAACAAGCTTGCAACACTTGAATTTAAACCTTTAAGCAACACTCTTATGATTCGGAATCTGATTTCTGTACTTATTTCCGATCGTCTGCGGAATTGAGCTGCCGGATTATTTTCATGACTACATCATCAAGTGATTCCTTGATTTCATGTTCCCAAATGCGAATTATTGTCCACTCAAGTTGCTCTAGGTTTTCTGTGTCCTCCCTGTCTCGTTCTTTGTTTCTAGAGATTTTCTTTTTCCAGAAATCCACATTTGACTTTGGCTCCCTATAGCATTTGGGGCATGCATGCCAGAAGCAACCGTCAATGAAAATGGCGATTTTTTTATTAGGAAATGCTATATCAGGCCTGATAACCTTGGTCATCCCTTGAATTGGATAATGAATACGATATCGGTATCCACTGTTCCAAAGCAACTTTCTTACTTGAAGTTCAGGCTTTGTGTTCTTTCCTCGAATTTTGCTCATTATTCGGGATCGAACATCTGCAGAGAATTTGTCAGGCACCTGAATAGGATTTGGAAAGGGCATTATAAACATCATGCTTTAGAGAATATCGTGCATTCTTGGAAAAAACCATAGGTTGCCGCAATATTACATCTCATAAGGACTGACAAAAACAGGATGTATGGATGACTTCAAGTATTATTTGGGTATTGAAACTACAGGAGGTGCAACATGGAGCCCGGATTCAAAACGAATTGCGTTTGTCTATGATGCACCAGGCAATTTGCAAGTTTACAGTGTAGAGGCGAAAAAAGCACTTTCTTGGCCAGAAAAGAAAACGTTCAGTGAAGATAGATGCACAAATCCAAGATTCTTGAAAACAGGAGAAATAATTTTCCAGACAGATAAAGGAGGAAATGAAAATTTTCAAGTTTACATGATTAACAAGAATAATGGAATCATCAAGGTGACAGATTATCCCAATTCAAAAATCTTGATTAATTATATTACAGATAATCACGTTTATGTTTCAGCTAACATTCGTGATAAAAGGTCTTTTGGGATATACCGATTTTCTACCTCGTTTTTTGAACTTGAAGAAGTTATCTCCCCTGATGAAGGATTGTACCGCATTGGAACAATAGACAAGGAAGAGAAGAAAATAGCCATAGTACGACCATCCTCCAATGTTCACACAGAAATCCTGATCTATGATATGGAAACAAGACAAGTGAATAAACTGACAGAAAAAAATTTTGAAGAACATGCAGTCTGGTCACCTGTCAAATTCCTAACGGAAAATAAACTACTTGTTGTAACGGATTACCAGAATGACTTCAGAAAATTAGGGATCTTGACTCTTTCAGGAAAATTCGATCCCCTAGATGCAAAATCTCCCTATGACATTACGTCAATTGATTGGAGCTATGAGGATGACGCAATATTCTTTTCTGAAAACAGGGAAGGCTACAATGTTCTTTTCCAAACCATAATAACAGAAAATGGAATGACTGAAAAGAAAGAAATACCCTTGCCTTTCAAGGGAGTCATTGTCCAAGGAGATACCAGATCTTTTACCAAAGGAATTTCACGTTCACCCGATGGTAATTGGTTAGCTGTAACCTTGTCTTCATCTACAGAACCCACTAGCATCTGGATTTATGATCTGAAAGAAAGGGAATGGTACAGAATAACACAACCAAGCACGGCTGGGTTAGACAGAAATGCATTTTCAAAAGAGGAATTGCTTAGATACAAAAGCTTTGATGGACTGGAAATTCCATATTTCAGGTATTTGCCAAGATCGTCAATGCCAAAAGGAGGATTTCCTGCAATCCTGATGATACATGGAGGACCAGAAGCACAATTCCGTCCTACATTCAACCCCATCATACAATTTTACCTTTCAGCAGGCTTTGCAGTAATTGCCCCGAATATTAGAGGAAGTGCTGGCTATGGACGGAAGTATCTTGATGCAGATAACAAGGAAAAACGACTAGATGCAATAAGGGATATCGCTGAACTTGCCAAACATCTCAAGAATGAGGACAATGAAATCAATGGCGAAAAGCTTGTAATATATGGAGGTAGTTATGGTGGATTTGCAGTCTTGTCCTGCTTGACTGAGTATCCTGATTTATGGAAAGCGGGAGTCGATATTGTCGGAATTTCTGATTTCGTGACCTTCCTCAAGAACACAGCCGCTTGGCGAAGAAAATTGAGAGAAGCGGAATACGGGTCACTTGAGGACGATTATGAGACTTTAGTGAAGATTTCACCCATTCATAAAGTTGATCGAATCAAAGCACCTCTATTCATTATTCAAGGAGACAATGATGAGCGTGTACCTCTGTCTGAATCTATTCAGATTTATGAATCACTTCAAAAAAGAGGGATTGAAACCCGATTGTTGAGATTTGCTGATGAAGGACATGGAGTAGTAAAATTGAAAAATAAGATTAAAGCTTATCCTGAAGTTCTGAATTGGCTTCAGGAAATTGTCAACCGCTGACATGAACTGAAGTAGGCTTGACAAAAACAATTAACCTCTTCTGTCCCTCAGGTATGGGAAAATCTCGATTATCACCCCAATATTTATGCGCAAGCTTGTTGATATGAGCCTTGGCCTTTTCTTGATCATCATCTATTGAAACAACCTTCCCTTGGAGAGAGATATATCTGTAGGGATTATCCGAATCTGGGACTGAAAGAGCCACCATTGGATTGGATCGAATATTTTTGACTTTCAACCTACCTTCCGCGGTATTGAAAACAACATATCCAGTTTCATGGTCATATTCGATCCAAATTGGCGTGACTTGGGGCTGACACTTTGTGTTGACTGTTGCAAGAAAGCCAACATGTGATCCTTCCATTAGATCCAGATAATCTTCAGGAATACTCATAGCATAAATGGAAAATGACAAGATTATACTTTTTCGTTTGTCCTATTTTTGGAGTTGTTCCTATATCTACGTCCTTAGAAAAAACTATTTGGAATGGAAGGAAGTTCTGAAATCGTGACTTCCGAGCCGACAATATCTGCACGGGAAAGAGAAGCACTTTCCAGGTCTCCGATAAAAAAACTTGAAAATCCATATCGAAAATTCATCAGGAATGAAGCAGTAAGTGGAGTAATTCTTGTTCTTTCGATTTTCATTGCACTTGTGTGGGCGAACCTTTCATCAACCTATGAGCATATTTGGGAAGCAGAACTAACTTTTGAATTCGAGAAAATAAAGTTTCAAACTAATTTACATTTCCTCATAAATGAATTTTTGATGACAGCCTTTTTCTTGCTTGTTGGCTTGGAGATCAAACGAGAATTGTTGTTTGGAGAACTGCGAAATTTCAGAGTGGCAATTCTCCCGCTTTTTGGAGCCATCGGAGGAATGGTAGTGCCCGTTTTGCTTTATGCATCGATTAATCCGCCGGGATCACCGTATTTTAAAGGATGGGCAATTCCTATGGCGACTGATATTGCCTTTGCATTGGGGATACTCTACATGATGGGGAATCGGGTACCTCATTCTCTCAAAATCTTCTTGGCATCTCTTGCCATTTTTGATGATCTTGGTTCAATAATGGTAATTGCCATATTTTATTCAAAAGGAATAGAAGTTGAATATCTCCTCCTAAGTGCAATATTCATCCTTTTGCTTTTCCTATTGAATAAATTTAATTTACGAGTTCTGAGAATTTATTTTCTGATTGGTTTCGGACTGTGGATTTCCCTATACCTTGCAGGGGTCCATCCAACATTGGCAGGAGTCATTATCGCCCTATTCATTCCAGAACAACAACATCTTGATTTTATTGAGTTTGAAGAAATAGGTTTTCAACTCTTAAACAAAATGGATAATTACCTCAAAGACAATGAATTGAAGAAATATGAAGTCGAACCATTTATGGATACGATTCAAACTTTAAGGATCGCATGTGATGAGGTATTGTCACCGCTTCAACGCCTAGAATACAATCTTTCCCCCATGGTCACATTCTATATTATTCCCCTTTTCGTTTTTGCCAATGCGGGAATCAGTTTTACTGGGTCATTTGCAGAACGAATAATTGAACCTGTTGCATTGGGTGTTATCACGGGATTAGTGTTCGGAAAGCCTCTGGGAATTTTTCTCTTTTCCCAAATACCACTGAAACTTAAATGGGCATCACTTCCTAGGAGCATGACAGTTGGACACTTATTTAGTGCAGGACTGATTGGAGGAATAGGCTTTACCATGTCTACATTTATACTTACCTTGACTTTTACAGACCATGAGATCATAGAATCAACAAAAATTGCGATTCTCATGGCATCTTTTATTGCAGCGGTTTTGGGAATGGTGTCAATCAAATTTCTTGACAAGAAAAACAAAAAAACAAGGGATTGAAATCATATTGCAATGGCAGGTGAAACAATGTTAAAGAATAATGATAGATAGTTTTACTTAATGGCAAATGGAAATCAGACCCCGTCATATATTATCAAGGTGATTATGCTTGGTTATACTCGTGCCGGTAAGACCGCATTATTGAAAAAATATATGGACGGGACTTTTCCATCTAAATATACACCTACCCAACCAATGAATCTTGAAAGTAAAAGAATGGAGATAGATGGTCGGTTGACCCAAGTTTCCATATGGGATATTGGATCCCAAATGGGCTATGACACACTATTGCCCATGTATTATCGTGGAGCTTTAGGGGCAATCATTGTTTTTGATTTGACTCATAAGAAATCCTTTGAAGTTGTTCCTACTTTGTTAAATGAAATTAAGAAGCATAATCCTGCAATTCCATTAGCCATTGTGGGGAATAAGGTCGATTTGAGGGATGAAAGACAAATAACACCTGAAGAAATTTCGGAGCTTATGGATAAACTTCGACAAGATTGGCCGAAAAAAATATCATATTTTGAAGTTTCTGCAAAAGGAGAACAAATGAAAATTCGACCCATATTTGAGAATCTAGTACGGGAAATCATTAGAGGAGTTGCAACAGACGAAGACGAAGAAGAAGTTTTCATATAATCTCCAAGTGTTGGAAAGTTGTAACAACGCAGTCAATACCAATATCCTTGAAGGCACTGATATCTGTTTTTCCTGTTAGAACACCAATGAAACGGATACCCGCACCAGTACATGAAAGAGCATCATGAATGCTATCTCCAATACCTATCACTTCAGTTTCCTTTAAGCCAGTAATTGCAAGACCTTTCTTGAATGGTTCAGGATCAGGTTTTCCTTTTGTGATATCTTCACCACTGACAATATAGTCTACCTTCTTTAAAAGACCTGCATTTCTTAATAGAGTCTTTACTAATTCTCGGTAAGTACTGCTTATTACCACACGAGTTACTCCTTTCTGCTCCAAAAGATCAAGCAGATTTTCCACACCTGGAAAAGGTCGGACGTCTTTAATCAGTGTTTCCAAGTACCCCTCTTTTTCAGTGGCAGCTTTCCAGGCATCTTCAGGAGAAATGTCAGACATGAAAGTCTTGATTATATCGTGGGGGGTTCGACCCATCATGCCTTCCAATTCCGACTTGGTCACATTCTTACCTAACTTTCGTAAAATCCATTGAAAAGCTTCGATGTGAAGATCCAAGGTATTGATTAGAGTGCCATCAAGATCAAAGAGAATGGCTTTGACATTTTCAATAGTACAAACCCCTTCTTCCCCCTTAACTTTAAGAAGCATTTGTCGTAATTTTTTCTCATACCTAAATTAATGCTTTCAAATCACCCATTATGCCTTTGAAGGATCAACTTCATGTGGGAAGAAAAGAAGACGCCCCTCCATTCCTCCTGTAACTGCAATGTTTTGTCCAGAAATATGACCGCTTACCCTAGATGAAAGCAAGGAGACAACAGGATATGCAATATCCTTTGGAGTCGCTATCTTCCTGAGTGCAGTTGTTTGCAATACCTTTGTAACAGATGTCTCATCTTTAAGACCATCTTCTGCCATTGGAGTTTTTACCCATCCAGGACTTACCAAGTTAATTCGACCATGTTCGGAGATACGGACTATTTCATTCTTTATACTAAGCATAAATCCCCAGAGGGCTGCTTTAGAAGAGGAATAATCTATATGACCAGCTTCTCCGAATATCCCCGCAGTGGATCCAATCAGGACAATTGCAGGATCATGCACAGGAGATCGTTTCAGGAGTCTTAGAAATTCTCTTGTACAAAGGAAAATAGAGGTCAAGTTTGTCCGCAAGGTATTTTCCCATTGAGCAAGTTTCATGTCCGTGATGGGCGTATCATTCGGAGGCCAAATGCCTGCATTATTGACCAGACCATCCATGCCGTCCAGAGTTTCTTCAATAGTCCTGAACATGCCAATGATGTCATCTTCATTTTTCAAATCTGCCTGAACCAGTAATGGTTCTTTGTCTGCAATTGTGGTAGCAAAGTTAACCAGTTCTTTGGCACCATTGATATTTGAATTGTAGTGTGCAATAACAATGGCACCTTCCTCAATAAGCAGTTTGGAAATAGCACGACCTATCCCACCCGAGGCGCCAGTAACAAGAATGCGTTTTCCTTTAAGGCCTAGATCCATAATCTTGGAAAAAGAGGCCAGAATTTAAACTCTCTCAGCTCAAGAGAAATTCATGCAATTCTTTCAACGAACCTCTGAAATCCGGTTCGGTCGCCTTCGGATGATCGTGATTTGTAACATGCGTATCGGTCAACCAACTCCGTATCCCCAATCTTTTCGAGGCTGTATCGAAAAGCAGATCGTTTCCCACCATCAACGTCCTTTCGGGCTCGCTTCTACTGATTTCAAGAAGGGATTGGAAGTATTGTGGATAAGGTTTACAGAAAAATGAGTTTTCAGCATGCGTATAATGAATAAAGTCATTCTTGTCAAGACCTGCCCACATTATTCGTTTCTCAGTTGCCACCTTGTAGAATACTGGTTGTGTTGCCAAGACAAGTTTATAGCCAGCTTCCTTCAGATCCTCAATGAGCTTGGAACCATAGGGCACTGGAAAGGAAACTGCCTTCAATTTGTCAAAAGTAGTATTATAAAATCTGATAAACCGAGATTTGGCCTCGTCATGAGTCAATCCAGTGATAGGGGCGAAATACTCAAAAAATGCATCAACAACAGGTCGGGGTTTTGTATTATTCAGCATTGCCTCAGTTCCTTTCCATAGATGTTTGACAAATTCGTCAAAAGAAACCACATCCAAAAAAAATTTTGCCGCTTCTTGAATATAGATTTTTTCAAAATCAGCATCTGAAAGGTCAAGCAGAGTTCCATCTAAATCAAAAAAAATGGTATCGAAATCTTTCACCATTTAACTTGAAAAAACAGTAGTATAAAACTATTTCAGATTGACTAACCAGTAAATGTCCTGTGTTTAAAGGATCTGAAATTGCTCCATTGGTAGAGTCCAATGGCGGAACCAAACAGGAGGATTGTCAAGAATAATTGCAATCCAACCATTATGGAGCCATTTATTCCATGAATCCTTTCCTCAAAAAATTCGGTTAAGCTTACATTGAAAAGAAATGCAAATGTGGCAGGAACAGCACTGACAATGCTACCAGAAATCGCAGCAATTTTGGCAAGACGATGATCAATGACTTTCGTTCTGAGACGGATGTCATCAATGGTTTTATTGTCTTGAAGAAACTCGATATGTGCATCCATCCATCCTTTGGAGAGTGGAGTGACAAAGAATCGTAAAGTAGATTCTTTATCTTCTGGAGAAATCACTCTTTCTGAAGGAACGATGATGGAACCTGGAAATTGAGGGCGGACAACAATGGGTTTTTCCTGTTCAATTTCAATGGTTTCCGTAACCTCTGAAATTCTTTCTCCAGAAACTAAAGAAGTGATGCTTTTCTTTTTCTCAAATCTTTGTTCGGATATCTTAATGATCAAAGGATAGGTTCGCTGCAAAATCATGCGGTCATACCAATCAATCTTGAGACTTTTCTCACTTAAAGGACGATAGTCCCTCTTTCCTATATCCTCTGGGAAGAGGACGGAAGCTTCCATTAATTCTTCTTCTTCAGCCATTTCCTCTTCCTTCTCCAAATCCTCAATGAAACTCCCCAATTCATCATCATCCATTTCTTTTATTTCGGATTCAAGACTCCCGGATTGTTTAGAAGATCTTTTCTTTGCCATTGCCCTTGGACTTTTAGCAGGTGAACTCGATTGAGAATCCATTTTACCTGTTGATTGAGCCGAAGGAGCCGGAGCCGGTTTTGGGAGCGGAGAAGAGGGCATAACTTTTGGAGGAGGAGGGGCTTTCGTAGGTGAAGAAGTCACTTCTGTTTTTGGAGGAGACGGTGGCACGCCAGCGGTAGCCGACGGGGGAGGTGGAACTGCTTGGCGCGGAGGAGATGTGGTCACTTGTTCTAAATGATCCTTGCTTTTGGGAGATGGAACCTCTTCCATTCTAGGCGCAGGAGCAGGTGGAGAAGGGACACTTCCTTTAGGAGACGGAATGGATCCAACTTCTTTACTTTCTTTAGCGTCAATTGTCGGAGATTTTTCTTTTGGTTTTGCAGTAACAACCTTGGCTTTGGAAAACAACGGTTTGTCCACTTTGATCTCTTTTTCGGAAGAGACCTCAATGTCTGATTGGATAAAGGATTCAAGACCGGGAACAATGTATTCGTTGATATCCTTATCAAGAATGGTTAATGATATCATTTTCAATCCCATTAAGCTAAATTTGAGATCAACACCAGAAAATTTGTTAACAGGGATTGATTCTCCAGGAGAGGTTTCATCGAGTATGTTAGTTTCAGAGATAGGTTTGGAAAGGATAACCCCAATTTTGGTTAATATATTACCCAATATCCGTTGTGGAGGGATATTGAGAAATGCAGTGCCTATTGCCGAGGAAAGAGAAGCATCAAAATTGATTTTGAGGGTATAGGTTTTTCCATCAATTGTTTCCTTCAACAGAATCGAAAGTGAATGGGGAAGAATAAGGAAACCATCTTCAGGATGGGTAGGAATGAAGGAGAGTTTTTCTAAATCAGAAACGTCCTTCCAAGGTACATCAAGATCATCTTTATTGAACATCAAGGTAGTTGAGTCATTAGGGATTTCAAGCCAATATTCCTTACCTTGCTCCTCAGCAGTCCAAATACGGGGAGATCCATCTATCGTGTAAACGTTGAGAGGAAATATTTGTTCTCCTTTTTCGGCGTTGTTAGTGATAGCCTTCATAGTTACTTATTACTCGTTATTGAATTTCGTATTAAAAACTGGTTCATCAATAGTAACTCTGTGTAAAAAATTGGAAAAAAAAGTTGCAGTTGAAATTTGATGCATACATTAAAGAATCTGCGCAATAATCCACATCATTCAGACTAAAGATGGAAAATTGGAGAAAATTTGTACAGGTTTTACATTTCAGTTCTGAAAAGTTTATACATAAACGGGTCGATCACTACCTATGGAATACAGAATCGAAAAAGATTCCATGGGAGAAGTTAAGGTTCCAGCAGATAAGCTTTGGGGAGCACAAACTCAAAGATCTCTAATGAACTTTGACATCTCATCAAGAAAATTTCCAAAACCATTCATCAAAGCGTTGATTGAGGTCAAACGGGCAGTTGCAATTGCAAACAAGGAATTGGGACAGGTCGATGCAAAAATAGCAGATGCAATTGTTCAGGCAGCAGAAGAAATTCTTGAACAAGGAATGCATCTCGATCAATTCCCACTGGACATTTACCAAACAGGAAGTGGCACACAGACAAACATGAATGCAAATGAGGTGCTTGCAAACCGTGCAATACAAATTTTGGGAGGTGTCGTGGGTTCAAAAGATCCTGTACATCCTAATGACCATGTCAACAAAGGCCAGAGCAGCAATGATGTAATCCCAACAGCAATGCATATTTCAACATTGGTTGAAATCGAGAAAAGATTGCTTCCAGAGTTGGATAACCTCTCAGCAGCTCTTGAACAGAAGGCCAAAGAGTTCATGGGCATTATCAAAATTGGAAGAACACACCTTCAAGATGCAGTTCCATTGTCATTAGGACAGGAATTCAGTGGATACGTGCATCAATTGAAGATTGCCAAGCAAGCAATCAACGCCGCAAAAGAATTGATTCGTCCTCTTGCTCTGGGAGGTACCGCAGTGGGAACAGGTCTCAATGCACATCCAGATATGTCAAAGAGAGCGATAGAAATAATTTCAGAGAGAACAGGCGTTCAATTTTCTGATGATGCCAATAAATTTGCGCTTTTGGCAGGAAAGGATGGACTCGTTGCAGTCAGTGGAGCTCTGAAAACCCTCGCGGTAGCCTTAATCAAAATAGCAAATGATATCAGACTGCTTGCGTCTGGACCAAGATGTGGCATTGGAGAACTTCATCTTCCTGAAAATGAGCCCGGATCGTCAATCATGCCTGGAAAGGTCAATCCAACTCAAGCAGAAATGATAGTTCAGGTAGGGGCTCAAGTCATTGGCAACGATGCTGCAATTACCGCAGGAGGGACATGGGGGTTCTATGAATTGAACTTAATGAAACCCATGATCATATCAAATGTTCTCGAAAGTATTGACATATTAACGCGGGGAATGGCGTCCTTCAGGAAAAATGCTGTTGAAGGTATCACCGCAAATGTTGAGAGAATCTCGTCTTTGGTAGACAAATCCCTTATGCTTGCAACCGCTTTAACACCAGTCATAGGATATGATAAGGCGGCGGAGCTCGCCAAGAAAGCCTACAAAGAAGGAAAGACAATCCGGGAAGTCGTAAGGGAAGAACAGCTCATGTCAGAAGATGAACTTGAGAAAGCACTTGATCTTACACACATGGTCTTTATCCGTCATGATGCGAAAAGAACCGATTAGGCGGTAAGAGGACCATCTATCAGATAGGATTTGTCAGATCTCCATTTTTTCTGGTCGAAATCAAAATTCAGATTGTAAAATGGATAAACCCAAGAATACTTTTCAGTGAGATAAAGGAAAGAGAATTTGATGTCCTTGAATTTTTCCCAGAGGAAGTATCCATATTCTCCAGCAATTGAAGGAGGTAACCAAGCCACATGGATGAATTTTGACTTTTCAGATCGCATGAATGAACGGAATGGAAGGAGATTAGTTTCCAAAAAAGAATGGAACCGATTGATTTCCTTTGCCCCACCTGCATCGCCCATTATCAATAATGGAACTGTTATGTCGAAAATCCGCCGATCATATTGAAGAACAGGCTTACCCATCACGTTTTCTTCAATCTTGTTCATCCGACGAGAAATAGTTGATGCATCTCTTTTATAGAATGAAGCGATGTCTACAGGACGAACTTTTCCATTGACAGTCAATTCACGGATTAGGAAAAAATCCAAGGAATCCAACTTATGGAGAAATGGATCCATCTCCCTGACTTCATAATAAGAATTGCTAGGCAGTCCGCCCCAGAATTCCTCTATAGAATCGGGTCCAAATACTGCAAAATCCCATTCATTGGGAGAAGACCAATAGGAAAGATCCAATCTAGACTGACTCATCCGTTCGTCTTCAACCTTTATGAAACTTTTCAGCTCAAGTTCTTTCTGGATGGCACGATAGAATTCATCCATTTGGGCTCTTGCGTCAATCGGAACATCAAACTGGGCATAGGCATTCATCC
Source organism: uncultured archaeon (assembly GCA_964645535.1). Taxonomy (GTDB): domain Archaea; phylum Asgardarchaeota; class Heimdallarchaeia; order Heimdallarchaeales; family Kariarchaeaceae; genus WAKA01. Next base: position 79,925 of record CAZYCQ010000003.1, read on the forward strand.
CATTATCCAAATAGATTGTCCGATAGTGAGTATAGGGATGAAGGTCACAGATTCTGAAAAAGCGTTCAATGGTGTCATTATTTGGGAAATCAAAAAAAACCAGATCCTGTCTGATCAATCCCAAACTTTTGGGATTATATCTCCCTTCAACCTCAGTCAGTAGACGTTTTCCTCCTGGAAGTACAGGATCCCTAATCTCCTTAGTTTTTCGCAACACCCCCGAGGAATGGAGAAATGAAAGTATCTGCGATAACTGGTGATAGGTCATGGGATATCCTTGGTCATTGAGCAATTTTTTCAAAGAATTAACACTAATTTTCGGATACTGAATAAGGTTAAGCATGACCACCTTCTCAAGCAAACCTAAGTCTTTCAATGATATTCCCCAACCAGAATGAAAATTAAATCTTTATGTTGAAATCTCAAGATCAGGATCAGAGCCACCTGATCCGCCAGGTGGATCAAAGATCAATGTGCTTGTTGCGGTAGATCGCCCCCCATTGTTCAATGTAGCATCAATATTGAGGGTATACCATCCAGATTCGGTTGCGTGATCGTAGAAGAAATTGTAAATCGTGAAGGATTGGTAGTTGGTGGAAATAATGAAAAGATAACTGAAATTTAAACCGGAAGGTAATGTCAAAGTGACATAATATTCGAAAGTGTAGGCCACACCTCCATAAAGGTCAATGGAGACTTCAGCGTAAACATCATCCATATACCCATCTTCATCTAGATCTGTGTAATTTGCAAAGAGGATGGCTACAGAGATACTGGTTTCAGAGGTGTCTTGAACTTTCACTTGCGAAGAAGCTCGGGATAGATTCATCCCGATCAACAATAGGCTCAGCAAAAATATTGTTGAGATTCGAATTTTCATTGATCATATATTTACATATTATTTATAAATATTTCTTGAAAAATAGCAATTACTGATATTCGTAAATACAGAGCTTGAAAATCACCCATGATAAGCACAAAGTGGCTTTTTCGAAAAATTTTCCTATCATTTTCCAAAACAATGTTGCATGTATTCTCGAAATATTTATATATTAAATAAAAATTAGTGAAATTAGCAATTCGAAAACCGACCACAAAAGTTCGTTCATCTGAAAACAAAGCGTGAACTGGACAGGTTTTCGAATGGAGTTGATCGGAATGCGAAAAATAAAGAGTAGCTTGATCATATCAATATTCCTAATCTCTGCTATTGGGATAGGTTTTGCTCCATTGATCTCGGAGGCAAAAGAAGGACCCTCAATTTATGCAGGGCCTCCTTGTAGCCTTTTTGGGACATGTGATAGTGGCACAACCTATCCATGGCAAGATTCAGATCCCGAAACCCCTTGGGGAATTGAGCGGGTCTTCAACGGAAATTATTATGGAGATCAATACACAACTAAAGTGCAAGTAGCAATTCTAGATACAGGTATTGACCTTGACCATCCAGATCTCCAACCGAACATCAAATGGGCAGTTGATGCCACAGGCGGAAACAGTGCAGATGACAAGAATGGCCATGGAACCCATGTTGCCGGCACAATTGGAGCAATCCGAGATAATAACGGCGTTGTGGGGATGTATGCCAATGTGGAAATTTACGCCATCAAGGTTCTTGGAAATGGAGGATCTGGTTCATGGGATGATTTGATCTATGGTCTTGATCTTGCCATGAAGGGTCCAGACGGAGTTGTAGGAACCGAAGATGATGCAGATGTAGTAAGCATGTCATTGGGTGCTTCAAGTGATCCTGGTACGGCAGTACACAACAAAATCATTGAATTGTACAATGCAGGGATTACACTCGTAGCTGCTGCTGGAAATGATGGAGACGGCGATCCCACAACTACAGAGATGGGTTATCCAGCAGCATATCCAGAAGTCATTGCAGTTGCAGCAACCGACAAGGATGATACACTTGCAAGTTTTTCAAATTCAGGTGATTACATTGACTTTGCTGCACCGGGAGTCTCGGTTTATTCCACCTATAAGGGAGGAGGCTATGACACCCTTTCAGGAACATCAATGGCTACCCCACATGTCAGTGGCCTTGTAGCCCTCTATCTTGCAATGGGTGGAACAAGAGACCCAAGTGCAGTATATGATTGGCTGAAAGCAAATGCATTGGATCTTGGTCCTGCTGGATTTGATACAGGTTATGGCTGGGGATTGATACAAGCACCATAAATAGGCCCTAAACAAAATTTGTGTTTCCAGAAGCCGTTACTTAAATTCTTCGGCGGTCATGTTTCAATTCCGTAAATGAATAAACTTTAAATCAGAGTGAAACATGCTTTGTTGTGCAACATCGATTATTCGTCATATTTTTGCTGGCATTGATTTTGGTATCACAACCAGCGGTTGCAAATCAGACATATTCTCAGCCAATTGGATTTTTTCTTTTAGAGGACGGGGAGGATTTCTTTTCAGTCCTCCCATTGGGAACCAAGAAGGATGACAGTGGAAATGTCCACGTATGGTTCAACTATATTGAACCTACACTCCATGAGGATCAAGAACGATTGGTTGTGCTATATTATGCGGTCATTTCAGAAACAGGGGAGGTGTTCATCAAAGAATTGGATCGTCATCCATTCAGTTTAAGCAAGGTAGCCTTCTTTGATTGGAATGAACTACGGATTCTTCCAAATGGAACGGTAATGGGAATATTTGTGGCACCAAGTGATTTTGGGGTTGACTTGAACCTTGTAAGATGGAATGGAAACCTGTCCGTGATCACACTTGAGCAACAAAGTGAATTTGATTTTTCTGGGGACATCATAGGACCCATTGACAAGCCAGATGAAAATTTTCTTTATTTGCTTGATGGAGAGTTTGGGGGGAGCAAGTCCATCATGAAATTGGAGTTCTCAAGAGAAGGAAATCTTCTAAATAAAACAGTGGTAGGTTTTCCAACTTTGTTGGACGACAGCAAGGAAATTACAGACATATTTGATGCCACTTATGCCAATGGAACATTTTTTTATAGTGTAGCATTGCGTGAGAATGGAGCTTTTGATTCATTGGGGGTAGTTTCACAGATAAATCAAACTACAGTCTCTTTGTTTGCAAAATCCATGGATTATAACGTGAAAGAGATTGCAAACATTCCTTTCTTAAGAAACCTGAGACAAGATATTTTGACACCCCGCCTTGTGGCAACAGAAAATGGAAAGCTTTATTCTTATCTCTTTGGATTTGACAATTCGGTCAATTTTTTGGGAATTTGGACAAATGGAACTCTGAAAGATATTTTCACAAATTCTACAGAAAACCCATTCCAGCTATCTTTCTTCCCGCTTCTAAGTGCAATAGGCGATCATCTTGAAATCTATTTCTTAGGAATCCAATATGCACAAGATGCCATTTCATTTACTGTTGATCATTTTACATATTTTGAGAACGGCACCTTAACTAAAGAGAAATTTCTTGATCCCAACTTATCAGGAGACATATTTCTTTTCATTCCAGATCCACAGGCACAAGATTTTACAGCCATTGCATCCACTTTTAACACTCCTCGGACATCCAGGATAGATTATGGCATTCTCAATGAAACTGTTGGGGGACTGTATCTCCTTTCTTCAGAAAGCCTGCCCCCCATAGAACCCATGTTTTTTAATCTTATTCTGGAAAACGAACAGACCACTGCTAAGGAATTTAATCCCTTGATTTATCTATATCCAGCTATAGGAAGTCTCATGCTCCTTTTTGCCATTCTCACTTATGCAAATTGGAGAAAGAGAAGACTTGCTATTCCTCCTGAATTGCAGAAGCTTCTGGACACCAAACCTGAATTGATTTCGGAAGGTAAAGAGGTAGAAAAGTTTGTTCATAGGTTGAGATTGAATTTAATTTATCTTAGAAGCAATGCGAAAAGAATCATCAGAACAATTCTCATAATGTTTATCCCAGCGCTCTTATTTTCGACCCTTATATTGGGAATTCTTACATATCAAGCAAATCTGCTAAGCACCTATCAAGCACAAAATCCCTTGAATGATATTGAAGACTTAAGTCTCGAGTCCAATATGAAAACAGATTTTACATGGACCAATCTCTGGTTCAGCGATGAATTCCAAGAGTCAAATTTCAGTGAGGTGGATTTTGCAATTCCTGAACAACTGTCTTCTCAATCCCTTAAGTCATTTGGAATTGAGGATTTGGGATTTAGATTATCTTCAGTTGTGACCTTCCCGCTTTTTGAACCTGTGTTCCTTAATCTCACCTTTGGAGAGGAAAATATTCAGGTCAATCTTCCTTTTCCCAGAGAATTTGGTGTGGTGGATCAACGTTGGTTTCAATACCTAACAGACCATTTGATTCGAGGGCGTCTTCCTCAACATCCAGGAGAGGTACTAGTACTTGATTCTTGGTATGTTGAACCGGTTGCCTTTCTTCCTGATGAGCCATCAGGTGTGATTTGGGATGTAGGTTCAACCATTGAAGTGGCAGCTTCGGAATTGGATGTATTTCTTAACAGCACCGTTCAGGGACTTAAACAGAATGTAACTGTTGTGGGTGTACTTGAGAGAGTAGAAAGCCTGCCATTTTCGGAAGTGAAAGAGTGGACCGAAAAACTGAATACTACCACCAAAGGTCTCAGACTATTGGACAAAGTACCGTTTGTTACGTTTTCACACCTGATGGGGAAGTTTCTCAATGAATTTTCAAGATTAAGCCTGCGTCCGACAGCACATATAAACATGAGATATGAAGTTGAAAAGGTGAATCGTGATGCAATTCCAGAATTGGTTCAAAATCTGAAGGAAATGGGAAATGAAACCTTACGGTTTACTGGTTTTACTTGGACGGGAAATTATTCAAGCAAGAGAATTGTGGAATTTTTGGAAGGATACTATCTTGCGAGTCGGGACATTCAATTGGAAACAGTGGTATTGATTGTTCCGATTTTAGCGCTTGCAGTCTTGGTCACTTATGATGCACTGGGCATGAACCGATTGTCGATTACAGAGGAAATCAGGAGGTTCAAACGAGAGGGCATGAGAACTGAAAGAATTGTACTACTGCTTTTGGCTGAGCAGGCCATGACGACGTTAGCATCAATAATCCTATCTCTAGCAACAGTAAATTATGCAACTCAGGAAATGATTAGGTTTACAGGTTACTTTGAACATGGAGACGTTTTTGTTCCACAGGTAACTTGGGAGCAATTGCCTTGGATTGGAATAGGGACATTCTTGGGTCTATTCGTACTGGGGTCAATCAATTCATTGACGGTTCTTTTCCGCAGGGAAGAGGCTAAGTTCGAAACAATGTTGGCCGGCATTCAATGGGATATCTTGGCGGTAATTTTTGGCCTTTCCCTTGTATTGATCAGTGATTTCCTAACGGGCTTTGTCGCTTCATCCCTAGATGAGAAAAATGAATTAGCTTCCGATCTTCCATTTCTTACAGTTAAAACGATTTCAACCATTATTGCAACATTAGGAATTCTTTTAGTACTCTCAAAACTCCTTAACCGATTTTTCTCCATCATTGGCTTCGTGGGTTGGAAAACCGTCAAGAGAAAGGAAGGACTGATATTCAAGGGCTTTCATATGCATATCGGTCTTTATGGAAGATTACTCATTGTATTTCTGATCAGTATTTTCCTTGTGGTACCAATGTTCACCATTCCGGTTTCACTGAACAATGAATACAAAGTTTCAGCCTACAATGAGTTTTCAACAGATATCAGTGTACTTGAGTGGCATGCCGTGCCAAATCTTACACGGAGAGAAGTCTTAGGTATTGATGGAATTAAAAGCCATTCAGAATATTTCATCGGAATTGTGCCTTTTGCCAATGACCTAAAGGCATTAGTACTTGCCATTAATACCTCCACGTTCCTTTCAAGCATTTATGTTCCGAACAAATATCTTCCGGATTATGGGATCAATCTTTCAGTAGTAGAAGATTTGAAAGAAGGTGAATGGTTGGGAAACAAGGCATTTTTGGAAAGAAATGCCTTTGACCCAGGAGATCGTCCGCTTTTCAGATTTGAACATACATCAAAATCATACCCAATGAAGGTAAAGGCAGGATTCGACCAATTCCCCATACTTAAGCGTGAAGCAGTACGGCTTAATGATCCAATTGCCTATCCGCTTCAGATGGTAATTTCCTTGGAAACCCTCAAGGAGATACAGGACATATATTTGTTCCAAAAAACGGAAACATCTTCAGAAACTGCCAGAAGGCTTGAGGAGAGAAATCTACTGATCAGAAGCAAGAGGATTGACCAAGTGCCTGAAATGGTGGAAGAAATTAAATCGCTTACCGGAAGACGAATTGAGCATATCAACACCTTCATTAATAAACAACGCCATCCGTTTTTCAGGGCATTTGAATTTCTCACCCACTTGAGTTTAATAACGGCAGCCCTATCTCCATTACTCGCCACCTTTGTGCTAGCTAAGCTTCTTTTTGAAAGAAGAAAAGACGAATGGGAGGTGTACTATAGAATTGGAATTTCCAAAGGGTTTTTCATTTTCCAAGTGACCCTTGAATTGATTCTTTCAACGCTTTTACCGAGTTTGCTAGGTATTATAGTTGGAAGAATTTGGACTGAGAACAATGGATCACAACTTTTTGGCCTTGAAGGAAGAAAAATTGAACGGATGGAAATGACAGATTGGATATATGCTTGGGTAGGTATTCAGATCATTCTCTCCCTTTTCATTTGGATACAACAAATGAATAGCATGCTCAAACGGCATATCAAGGAGGTTAGGCTGTGAATTGGGCGGTCGAAGTTGAAAATGTGGTCAAAATCTATCGGCATAAGTTTGATGGAACAAAAATTTCTGCCCTTCAAGGTTGCGATCTGCTGGTGAGAAAAGGAGAAGTCCTAGCCGTTATTGGACCCTCTGGAGCAGGGAAGTCCACATTGCTGCGATTGATTGCAGGAATAGAACAGCCCTCTAGTGGAAGAATCTCAATTGGTGGAATCTCAATCCAAGATTGGGATGAAACCAGAAGGAGGGAATTTCGGAGAAAATTCATCGGTACATTTTCACAGCATGCCAGAGATAATCTAGATCCGGATATGAAAGTTTCCGAGGCAATTGAATGGGAACTAATAAATGCAGATTGGAAACGGGATGAAATTGCACCTCGAATTGCAAGGGTTCTTGAAAGATTGAATATTGCCGGATTGAGAAACTCGCTTTGCAGAAACCTATCCGCTGGAGAGGCCATGCGAGTTTCACTTGCAAAGGCCATTGCAAAAAAACCCTTTGTGGTTCTAGCGGATGAACCTTCCGGTCAACTTGACACTGAGAATATGAACCTACTCTTCAAGCTGATGAAAGAAGCCGCTAAGGAAGGAACGGCAATTGTCGTTGCCACACATGACACAAGGTTCCAAGCCCTTGCTGACAGATCTGTCATGATCCTCGAGGGAAAACTCGCTTCTGAAGAAGAAGGCATTGATTTGCTGCAACAGCATTTGGATCTTGACAAATTGCGAGAGCAAGGAGAATTGACAAGAACTGTAATTGTCGATTCAACCAAACATATTCGTCTTCCATCTCCAGTAATCTATACCTTGGAACTAAATCGAAAAGCAAAAATTGTAATTGATTTCAGAACCGGAAATGTTCGTCTTGAAAAACATCCTGAAGATGACCAATTCATTGTGGATGCAGAAACAAAGGAACCAGAGCTGAAATTTTCAAGGGAAAATGTACAGAAGAGGCCGTTCATTACATTTGAAAAAGTCAACAAAAGCTACGATGGAAAAACCAAAATTGATGTGATCAAGAATCTTGATTTGGAAATTCTTGAAGGAGAATTTGTAGTACTTTTAGGACCTTCAGGGGTAGGCAAGACTACCCTAATTGGCATGATTTCAGGACTTGAAAAACCTACAAGTGGAACTCTTTCTGTCAAAGGGACTCAACTTGAAAAAATGTCTGTAGGAGAGCTTTCCGCGTTTAGGAAGAAAAATATTTCATTGCTTACACAGAATTACATCCTTCACCCATATCTGACTGTTGAGGAGAACATTGCCTTGAGTTACAGAATGATGGATCAGGAGGTAGATAGGAAGAGCATAATGGCAGTCCTCAATAAATTGGAAATGACCCGGTATGCCAATGTGTATCCCGGAGAGCTTTCCGGTGGACAAAGACAAAGAGTTGCATTCACATCCGCCTTTCTCAAGCCAAATTACGATCTTATTCTCCTTGATGAACCAACTGCCAATCTTGATTCAATTCTTGCACGAAAAATCATGAATCTGCTTACAGAGCTGGCAGAGACAGGAAAGACAGTTCTTCTTGCAACCCATGATCTGACAATGGTTCGACCGGGTTATAGGGTGTTGAGGATCAAGGAGCAAAGAATCTTCGAAGATGTCATTGCAACGGAAGAATATTGCAACAACCTAAAGAAGGAATATTTTCATCAATAACGTCAACTTGCAAGGGTTATATCCGAATTTGCGTGCCGTGAAAGAATATGACTATATTTTTCTTTTATTTTTGCTGCTTCAACCCTTTCCATTGCCAATTCCACATATTTCTGTTCCAGCTCGGTTCCCAAAAAGGTTCGTTTGGTATGGAGAGCTGCAATCGCCGTCGTTCCACTTCCCATAAAAGGATCAAACACCACATCTTCCTTGAAGGAATAGAGTTGAATCAATCGGTAGGGAAGCTCAATCGGAAAAGGAGCAGGATGACCGATACGTTTGGCCGAGGTTGTCGGAAAGTTCCAGATGGATTTGGTGAATTCCATGAATTCTTCCCTTGAAATTGTTGATGTTTTGTCTTTTTTGGCCCGTTTCATGGTGCCTTTTGAGAAAACCAAGATATATTCATGAACGTCACGAAGAGTGGGATTGGAAGGACTCTTCCAAGACCCCCAAGCAGTGCTGGAACCTGCACTTGCCCCCTTGTCCCAAATGATCTCACCTCGTTGTAGATAACCAATGTCAGAAAGGATTTGAGAAACATAATCCGAGATGGGAATATATGGTTTCCTTCCCACATTTGCAATATTGATGGCAACTCTTCCTCCATCAACCAATTTGGGATAGATCTCTTCAAACACATCTCGAATAAGCTCTAGGTATTCAGTGAGTGAAAGATCCATGTCGTAATCTTTTTTGGCGTTGTAAGGGGGAGAAGTCACCACAAGATGGAGGCAATTGTCAGGAATAAAGGAAAGATCACGGGCATCTGCCTGGACAATGGTATTTTTGAGATGGGAAGGCAATTCATTCTCTTCACCTTTGGGGCTATAGTTAGGTGCTTGACGGATTTCCCGGTACATGGCAGATTCGTAAAAAATTGAGGAATCGTGATTTTCGCGTTTTGAAGCACCAAAAGAACTAGTTTTCGTCCGTTTTTTCATGACTTTCACTCACAATGTATATCGTTCGGTAAGGCAACAAACTCCTTTGATTATATAAATTTCGCGAAAATTAATTGGTTGTTGATTAACCGCGACATTTATATTATCAACGATACTGTTGAGTAAAGACTCCATCCCTGATGATTTTAGATTATTAGAACATGACATAAATCTTTATGGTTGCAAGTTTTGTGATGTGAAAGCAATTTTTTCATCAGATATGGCGCGAAAATAGAATAGAAGTACAAGATCACCTTAGCACTCATCATTCTTCAAACTCAGACCGCGCCATTTACAACCTTACCTGACGTCCATCAATAGGGAGGACAATGGGTTACCCTCGTTTTCGCATCTCCTCGATCTTTTCTGCAATTTGTTCAATTATAATTTCTATGAACTCCTTATCCTCTAAGTCAGAATTATACACCCTGAATACATCCCAACCATTCTTCTTTAACAATATGTCAATAATTCGATCTTTTTTGTTTGAAGGTGTATGAAATGTGTTCCCGTCGATATAGATCGCGATTTTCTCCTCTTTAAAAGTAAAATCTGGGATGGTATATGGCATGTTTATATCACCAAGATCCACCTTTTCCTGTGTGGTATATCCAAAGAGCCTGTGTAACTTCAAATAATTCTCAAAAATCATTTCAGGCGGGGTTGACGATTTAGAAATCAAAGAAGGCTTGTAATTTTCAGGAATTACATGCTGAAATTTAGGTCTTAATTTAAGAGAGTTCAAAAGATCTATGGCCAAATGTCTATTCAATAAGTCGTGTATAGGTTGGTTCCAATATGTTTTCATACATGCATAGCAGGATGTTTCACACGCGTTTCCACAATCCATTAGTTTTTCGATTGCAGAATCTATAACATTTATCCACTTCTCAATCAACTGTTCGAGAATTCCGGAGCCCCCCTTCATAGGATCGAACAAAATCCCATTGAGTTGTTCCTCTGGAGTTGAAAATACGAAATAGTCAAAGTCCTCACGATTACTCTCTAAACTGTTTGAAATGCCTATCAAAATCCCTTCAAAAATATTTACGTACTCGTCTTTGGTATCAAATCCCTTCAACAAAATACATTCAAATTCTGATTCATAATAAATCCCAAACCTAAATGAACGACTTCCACATTTTTCGAGGTGGAACTTCTGGAACTTTTCCAAATGCTGCTCTTTTGTGAAGACCGACCTAACCGCCCCACAATTTGGGCAAATCGGGTATTGAAGTAGGGTTGAGTCTTTCTCAACTCCGGAATTCAATAACAGAATACTCTGATCGGAAATATGTTCCAATATTTTATCTCCAATTTCATATCTTTTCCCTTCACCATTGAACTGTTGAGGTTTACCGTTCAGCTTAATAGGAAGAACTCGCCTAAATTCCTCGGCATCTGAATCGACCCTTCCCACATATCTTAAGATAACGTTACTTAGAGGAATTGCACCAATTGAATATGAATTTTCCTCAGGATTTGAATAGCCAACCCAATCCTCATTTGATTCAATCACCATTTCACCTAAAATTGTGAAGTGGCGGATATCAATTCCCACTTCACCAATTTTTGAAAGCTCTATCAGGCTTGTACTGAATTTCGCACCTAATACATAAAGGGCATATCCTGGAGAGAATTCCCTAAGAGCAATCGGAGCGATTCTTGAAAAGGCAAACTCAGGAACAATTGATCTGCTGGGGGGTGGACTTTGAGCGATTACACCTTCTGTATTTGCGGAATATGCAGGCAATAATCCTTGATTTTGATAGAAGTTATATGTATAGTTGTCAAAATTCTTACTCAACATCTTTGTATAAATACGCCTATAAATTTCAAGGAGGTTTTTTTCCTCCCTATCCAAATCTCTTCGAAGGTTCGAAAGATCTCTGTAATTTTTTTCGGCCCATATGAATCGGGACTGTAGATTTTTGATTACTCCAAGGAGGGATTCAGGGAATTCTTTAAGTACGGACTTGTGAAATTTTGGATCTGCAACACCTTTGGCCTCCCTAGGCCAGCGGATGCTGAAAATCTTCCGAATTTCCTCAACAATTGAACTTTCATTTGCACTTATGAAATCTCTAAGTTCTTTGATTATGGTTTCATTCGAAGGCACTGTTATGTAACTCCCATTTTCACCAACCAGAAATGATTTCACGAAAGGAGGGAGGATTTTGTTGTAAATGTCCATCCTGTTGTTTCGAATTACTTGTGCAAGAACGGTCGCATGAATATGCTTCCTTACCATCGTCCGATTTTTGAGATTAAAAACCGGAGTCAATGTTTTTCCGTTCAACATCCGTGACGGATTGTTGAAAAAGTAATCGTCATGTGCGTTGTTAGTACAGTAATTGAAAATTACGCCAATCCCTTCTCTTCTGCCCACTCTTCCCGCTCGCTGCCAATAATTCGATGGTGTCGGTGGAACATTTCTCATCAAAACAACGTCCAAACCTCCAATATCCACACCTAGTTCCATTGTTGGACTCGCTACCAATACGTTCGTTGATCCTTTCGGTTTCTTGAATTCTTCCTCGAATTGACGGCGAAGTTCTCCGGGAACTTGCGCAGTATGTTCTTTCGGAAGCAAAAGCACAAAATCCGAATCTAAAGTTGAAAGATTGTAATCATCATCTGGCAGGGGAATTTTCACCAATCGCCCTTCACAACGCCATCCTATGCAAACGGGGCTGGGGTTGGGATGAAGCAGACCACAAATTTGGCATTGATACATCCTTCTTTGGGATTTGGGAACAACCTTAATCCCGACTTTTTTACCATTCAACTGATAACCTGTTGCCCAAGTTTCGGCTCCCCGTTTAATTTTTACTTCCACTGGAACTAGGAGGTTTGTTTTTTCTGTTAGGAATTGCCAGATGTCTTTGAAAAACGATTCCAACGATTTTATATTGATTCCAGATTTACGGACAAGACTAGTATAACTTGTTTCATGAGTCCTTGAGTAAAAATTCTTAATTCGTTTCTTGCCACCATCTCCTTTTTCAAATTGAAGGAGAAACGGTGAATGTTCAACGACATAATACGGTAGGTATCCAGATAAAACCTCTTGGTCACCTTCCTTCCAGAAACGTGAAAAAATATTATGCGTTTTGCCATACGAAAAGACTCTGTTCTTTCGCGTTAAATGAAGCATATTTCGAATAATTTCGGTAAGAGTCTCTTCATCGATTGAATAAATCCGAGAAAGTTCTTTAATATGTTCATTTTCTGGATTGAGATCCTCATACTCAATGTTTATTACACCCATTCCCTCCAAGTTTTCCCGGTTCGAATAGCGGTTTGTAATTTCAATTAAAATACGGTATACCAATATGGTTTCCAAAGTTGATTTGAAATTTTTTGAGAAGGACTCTCCTGCCGTTTCTCCAAATGCATCCGGGAACAAATTCATCGCCAGGTCCCTATCTTCGTACAGAATTTTAGTTAGTCCCTGCACAAGGTCACCTATTGAAACAGGAATGGATCCATCCTTGGTTTCTTTCCTCAACACTTCAAACATTAAATGACGTAGACGATAGACCTTCGCCTTATCAGTCATCCAAGCTACTTGAAAGGCAGCCTCTTGACGGTTGTCCGCAAACATCAGCAGTCGTTGAGAATCTTCCGGAAGGTTGAACAGGATTTCTTGAGCAAGAATATAGTTGTTTGCCACTTGAATTCCCTGAACCTTGGCCATGGGTTCATACCTGCCCTTGGTGCTGCGTTCACAAGTTCCACATCGATTGATTTTCTCCCCTTTTTGAACCAGCGCGAATACCTTGACCAGTTTGTCATGTCCACAGCCTCCAGAGGCACAATGTTTTACATGCTTGTCATGCAATGTGCCACACTGCTCACAGGCAAACAAGGTTTCAAAATGGCGATTTGAATCTTCATCTTCTATCCCATTCAAATTATTCGAAAACAATATTCTTACGCCATCTTCCTCCTTTTTAGCTTCATAATAATAACACGAGCCATCTGAACTTGGTAACCCCCTCTCAGTGATGGAACCGGTCTTCTTACCCTCGATCATTGTGTACCGCTGTTCCAAATAATGCTGATTGCAGTTTCGACATATCAAGACAGGAAAATACCGCTTTTCTCCCGTTGGGTTATCCTTCATGTGCAGGATAACCTTAGTTCCAAGCCCACTCGATACAAGTTCTCCTCTTAACTCCCTTATCCCACTAACGAAATAATGCAGTTTTGCCCGAAACAGAGGATCCCCATCCTTTTGAGCAATTGATGCCAAGGCGAGATAAAGTAGGAGACTATGAACCAATCCTTCATCCTTGGAAAAACCCAAGTCCCGACTCACTTCGTCCAAGACGTAAGTTAGGTTTCTCGGTCGTTCCAAGTTTTGTGCAATAGACCTGATGAACTTTAATTTCGGGAGATATTCAAACAAAGATTCCCTCCAATTAGCACTGGGATCAAGTTCCAAGTTGGGTGCTACATGCTCCATTGCATATCTTACGGCTTCAAAGATAGCATCTTCCTCTGAAAGATTCGAATCGTATAGTTTCTCTAGAAAGTTACGATAGACGTCTTCGGGATTAGTTATTTTCCTTGGTTTAATCAACAAAGCACTCCTGATCTGCCAAACTTGCTGGTCATAGCTTGGACCAATAACTCTCGTCCTTTCCGGAGGAGATCCCGTTAAGCGAAACATGAATTCCTTTGTTTCTGATTCCTCACCTAAGGTTGCACTGGTGGCTATGCAGACTACCTCATCTGCATCGGCGTGAAAGGTCGCAGATCGAGCGATGATCCGCCGGAAAAGGACAGAAGCCTCTGCTCCAAAGATCCCTCCATAGGTATGTGCCTCATCGATTACCACATATTTCAAAGGAGCCCGCTCGAAAAGGTTGATATCCGATTTACGCGTTAGAAGAAGTTCGAGTTGAAACACATTTGTTATCAAGATCATTGGCGGGTCATTTCTGATCTCTTGCCTTGACACCCGTTGTTCTTCAGGATACACGCGCTTTTTTCGTTTAAGGGCAACTTTATATTCCTCCCTTGTTTGCACTCTTTCAACAGCCTCTTCTTGGTCTCGCGTATCCCCAGTATAAACTCCAAACGTCACTCCAGTTCCGACCAGAAGCTTGCTGATCCGTTCTAGCTGGTCATTTGCCAAGGCATTCATGGGATAGATTAGGATGGCCTGAACCCCCGACTTTCCTGCATCCCTCATCTTTAGACAATGGCTAATAATAGGAATAAGAAAGGACTCGGTCTTTCCAGAACCAGTGCCTGTTGTAATAATCGTATGCTGATCACTTACAATTGACCGGATAGCATTTTCCTGATGCTTATGGAGTGTAAACTGAATTAGATTTTTGAGACCTGGGTGGAGCAAGCCCTCATCGACAAGCTGAGAAACTTGCATACCTGTTTGGAATTTCCTCTCCAACGAGATAAACGGTCCTTTAATCAAAGGCGACTTACTTAAATCGTTGAACGAAATAAGGGTTCTAAACTGTTTCTGCAAATCAGGGTCTGCAAATCGAAACGCAGTTAATTGGTACCTAAGATATTGTTCCAACACCTTTTGCGAAAATGTTATGGGATTGAATGACTTCATCTGTTCACCTCATAGGAATTTTCCCAAACCAGTCGACATTTCCTCGTCGCCGTCACCAAAGCATTCC
Source organism: uncultured archaeon (assembly GCA_964645535.1). GTDB lineage: Archaea > Asgardarchaeota > Heimdallarchaeia > Heimdallarchaeales > Kariarchaeaceae > WAKA01. The sequence goes on from CAZYCQ010000003.1 coordinate 94,945, forward strand.
CTATCATCATGGGTATCGCCATAAATTCTATGCAACTCAGCGTCTTCTGCTTGACAGCGTGCCCATCCATCATCCGTCATGTTGAGTTGCCAATCAAGGAAACGAGGACCCAATTCAGTTCTTGCATATTCCGGAAGTTGCCAATCCTCTTCAAGAAACTTATCAAATCCCTTCTCCAACAAATCTTTATATGCTAGAAGGCAAAAAGTTTGAATCCTCATGGGTTTGGGTTTTTCTTTGTCAACTCTCCAAAAGCCTTGTGGGTTGGATTTGTCAAAAGAGAGGATGTATTCAAACTCCTCATACGTTAAGTTGTAAGCATAGGCAGCGCACGCGTTTAAAATAGCATAAATTCTTGTTCTCTCATGTAGAGTCAAAGCCCACTCTTTGGCATAGAATGGCACTTGATTTCTGAAACAGAGCCAAAAGTGGGCAAATGCGGGTGCATTGCAAACAAAATTCAAAACAAGTTTGGTAATAAACCTGTTCGAAAAATTTGAAAGGTGGTTTGGAAATCTGATTAAAGTAATTATATCTTTTGTTAGAGAGCTTTTAGTCAACCAAATTCTCGTTAGAAAATCAAAGCAAAAGCTCATTAAAACTGAAACAGCTGACGTATAGATACTATTAGTACCGGTCAACGTTGGTAACTTGTGGGTACATGAATAATTTGGGATCAAGGTAGAAATGAAAGATCTTTGGTTTGTATTGCTCGCGATATCCCTAAAAACAATTTTGGGCATTGGACTGCCAACAATTCGGGTTTTTGCATCCTCTAGCCTCATATAGTATTCTGTTACACAATATTGCCTATCGAGCGGGGTTTCCTCAGTCTTTACCCTTTTTGCACTTCCAGAGAGATAGTTTGCTGCTGCAAAATCTCCGATCTGAATGTGTTTTCCTCCATACACCGGCAAAAATGTTTCCTTCCCATCGTGATAAATTCCGTACTTATTGACGTTGTTCCTGATTTGGGCATCACGCACAAAAAGGCTGGATGCCCCAGAGGCATCAAATTCTCTCATATACTTCAAGCCCAGATCCTCGAAGTTGGGATTGAGAACCAACTTCCCGTCTTCCTCATGGGTCGACATCTTGATCAGCAATTCATACTGTTTTCTCGAGGTGAGAGCAATCAGCTTGAATTGGTCGCCTGTCAGTAGCTCCATTAGCTCAGGGGTTTGGTTGAAAACATAGGGTTCATCAAATGTTGCGTTTTCCCAATCCTCCAGATCCGTTCGGTAAAATGCCGTGTAGACACCTGTTGCAGGTGCACCTTTTTGGCAGACGAAGGCCGCGAACATGAAGCTGGAATGTATTTCAAAGATCTTCTTCCGATTGCTGAATGAGAAAAACCATTCCCAACGGGATTGCTCAAACAGCATTTTTCGAAGCTCACTGGAACCTGTCTCCGTACCCAAGCCCATGTCTAAAATTAATCCGATCCTACCGCAGGGTTTGGCAATATGTATCGCAAATTCTGTGAATAGCTTGTAGTAGTTTTTATCGCCTATGCCTTGATACAGGAAAGGAATAGTGAATTCCCCTTCCTTCCGGTCGATAGTTCCCCCGCGATTGCCGATGTAGTTAGTCAATGACAGGACTTGGTTGTTGTAATGAAGCCATTCTTTCTGAATCGAATCTGATTGAAGCAGCCTTTTCTTGACAACCTTCATCTCTTTTGAGGCGTAAATGTCTATTAAGGGATGGTAATTGACAAGAAATTCCTTGGTCTCAACCTTGATCTTCTCCCATGGTGGATTGCCAATTACGGCATCAAACCCTCCCTTTTCGAATACCTCGGGAAATTCAAGTTCCCAGTGGAAGAACTTGACTTCATTCGCATAGCGGAAGACGATACGGTCAAATTCTGGATCGCCTTCTGCTAACATTCGTTTGAAGCCATTGCCACTAAATCTATCTTTGAACTTGACAAATTCATCATGAGAGATAAACCAGAGGGCTGTCCAGAGATCCATCCGCCGTTTTATTGACACATAGTTTGGTGAGGTGAGCAGCTTGTTGTAATGATCGTATTTTCGTGTTTCGTCAAAATCCACGATTATTTGCTCACGGTTCTCGATCAAGTTTTTTATTTCGGTATCGATAAACTCATGGAGGGTTGTCTGATTAATGTCGATCCGGGAACCAAGAGTTTTCACTTCACTTTTGAATGGTTTTGTTTTCTTCTCCTTCTCATTCATTTCTTCCCGTTCTTTGATTGCATTGATGGGAAACCGTGCGGACTCTATTTCCGCCTTCCAAGCACCTACAAGAGAGTTGCCGACCTTTAGTTTGTGGTCCAAAAATTTGAAGGGAAGGGTATTGTCCATGGTTTCAAGCCATAACGCAAGTTTCGCCAATTCCACAGCCAGTGGGTTAATGTCAACCCCATAGATACATCTTTCGATGATGACCCGCTTTAGCTTTCTTACGAGTAACTCCCAGTTGTAGGAACCGTTGCTCACCGTATGGTCTTCATATTCCACACTGATACTGCCATTGATCTTGCAGAAAACCGTTGTTCCGTTGATTCGAATACGATTCGATTGTTCAAGGCTCCAAGCAAGTGCCTCGGATAGGTAGTTCAGGGCACTGATAAGAAAGCTTCCCGAACCCATTGCTGGATCCACGACATCAAGGTCAACAATATCTTCAGGAGATTTAAAGCTCCCATCCTCATTTCTCACCAAGGGTTCGAGAGCCCTTCTGACTGTTGGCTTTACCAGTCCCGGCTTGGTGTAGAAGGTTCCAGAACCCTTTCGAGAGCCGTTCCAAGCAGAAATATAAAGCTTGCCGGGAGGAAAGACCTCAAGGATTAGTTTATCGTATGGAAGGTTCGTTTTAGTAATTTTTCTAAACCGGTCAACAAACTTGTTGATTTCTACCCTTATTTCATCTATTTCACTTTGACCAATAACCTCCTCTGAGGGTTCATATGTACCTGTTTTACCCTTATAGAGTTCTTTTAGTTCAAGATCTGTAAGAGAATTCAGAAGTTGGAGGGAAATAATTCTTGTCTCCTTCCCTGTGTTCAACACAACAGCCACTATGTCTTCTTCTTTGACCAAGCGAACCTGATAGTCAAGCAATCCTTCATAAATCATCCCAATGTATTCCGTTCCCAGTTCTGCAAAATTGACAGGCATGGTTATGGTTTTTTTTCTGTTTTTTACCGAGGTTTGAACCGGGGCAAATTTCAGCTTGCTTAATATTTGGTAGATTTCGTAATTGGTAACAATCCAGTTTCCCTCTTCAAAGAACGAGAGAGCTTTTCCGAGGGGTGTTTTGATTTTATTGCCGGGACGGAAAAGTTCTCCGGAATATGCCGGTATCGAGAAATCTGAAAATGGGGACCCATAATAAACAAGGTTGAATAGGGCGAGGATTCTGTACCAAGCATTTTTTTCTAGATTCATCTCTTCGGGAGACAATTCGCTTTCCTGTTCTTTTAGATCCTTCCATATTTTCTCTAGAGAATAGCCCTGTTGATAGATGGGTGAGCTTCCGACAGGCAACAGTCCCCTTGCTTCTGCGTACAGGATGACGATCAATCGGAGCATGATTCTAATTGCAGCATGATATATGGGTTCAAGTTTTTTGGGAGTGATGATTTCATCCTCGGGTTCTCCATCGAAGAGGGCAGAGAGAAGTTTACGGGTACCATCCACAGTCGCAGCCTCACCCGATAGGAAGAGTTCTATTGCCTCCCGGATTTGTTCGCCAATTTTTGTGGAGAGAACACTTTGGCTTCTCCGACTTTGGAAGACATAATGTTCCAATGGCTTCTTGTGCTCAGACAGAATACCGAATAGTCCTTCAAGAAGGGTGATCCCTTCATCGTTGAGCATATCGTGACAATTCCAAGTAACCCAGGCAAGATTGTCAAGAGTTGCGTAGATAAGCCTTATTTGCGAACCATTGGTGAAGATTCCGAAGCGAATTCCATGATCCACCATCTCTCTTACGAATTTTGCCTGCCTTTGCCTCATTTTGCCAATACCCAATTTTTGGTTATCATGGACAATCATGACAAACAGATCCACATTAGACCTTTTTTTTCCATTCTTAGGTTTCTTCTTGGAAGATAGCAGGAGATTCCCGATTTGGTTTTCCTCTGCCTTTTGGAAGCTAATTTTCGTCCCATTAGACTTGACAACAGTCCATTTGGAGTGATCGGAAAGTTCTAAGGAGGTGAACAGTTTTTCAACCCATTTAAACCTTGAAAGTTTGGTCAGATCATTTTCTTTTTGGGCACTAAAGGTCTTGTTCACTTGGAAATGGTCGAATGCAAAACGCAGCTCATCGATCAAATTAGCCGGAAGGGTGTTCGGTCCTTCAGGAAACAGTTCCTCAATTACGGTTTCACTGAACATGAAACCTTCTTTTTCAAGCTGGTTCCACCATGAATTGTCTTTGAATTGTACGAGTTGTTTCTGAAGAGCGCTCATAATTTCACCTCCATTTCATCAGCCAAATGGAAACCCGCAGTAACTGCATAGATTTCTTTGGACCGAATTGTATACCTGTTTGGAATAATGTGATTTTGCATGAATTCAGATTCCTGTTTTGCATGTTTCTCTACTGATTTAATGTATTCATTGTAACCTGTTTGGAAGAAGTGGTCAATTTCCTCCTCAAGTTGTCTGATCTTTTTTTCTTGGAGCATTATCTGCCTTTTATGTTCTTCAGGATCGAAGTACATGTCTATGCTGGATGTCTGAAGGGTCTCAAGAATCTTCTTTTCATGTTCAAACTGCTTCCTCAAGATGTTTGAATAGATAGAACGGTTTCGGAGCTCATCCAATTTTTCAGCAAGGATTTGTTTTTCCCTGTTAAGTTCCTCCATTTTCTGTTTTTCGATTTTTTCCTGAATTTTCTGGGTAAGTTTTTCTGCATGCAGACCAATATTTTCCTCAATTTTTGAAGAATTGCTCACCCAAAATTTCCGAATATCTGAGATCAATCCTTGGTGAAGTTGAATTTTCTCTTCTTCATTACCAAGGTTGGGATTATCTGAGGGTCCCCGAAATTCTAATAGCCTCCTCTTAAGATCGATTTTGAACTCAAGTGATTCAAGGGAAGCATGAATAATTTCGGAAAGATTATTTCGAAAGATTAAAAGGACATTGATTTTAAGAACATTTTGGTCTGCCTTGCTATCTATGACCAAATACCAACGAGTAAGAGCGGTATCAGTATCCCAAATGAAGGATCGCATTGTAATCAGCGCTCTTTCCATCAGGGGATGCCCTAGCGTCAAAAGCTCCTTTGTATCAGATTTTCTGAAAACCTTCCTGTTGTTTTCTTCAACCAGGAGTTCATTATGATCGAATACGAGAACCTTATTGGTTTTATGGAATAGTTGGTTGAAAATTTTCTCCCACTTTCCGAATTTTGTTACAATTAAGCCATTAGCTTCCTCCCGAGCATCACCACCAACAAACTTTAGGGCATGAAGGAAAACCTCTTTCATGGTTTCAGGATAGAGGTTGAAGTAACGGTTTGTCTCGATGAAGCTCATACTAGCGGACGTAGTATTCTTGATGTTGAATTCTTTTGGAGTCATGTCCTTAACTGGGTCACTCTCGAACTCGAATTCATCTAATGTTGTTTGTTGATAATCCCTCAAATATAGATGCCTTAAAATTAGGCTTTCCAAAATTTCACCAGTCTTTCCGAGATCGTCCCTGATGCTAGCTACTTTTTGTGCGATTTTGTTCAAAAATTTCAGGTCATCGTTTTGGTCGGAGGCAAAATGGTAAACATAGACATCTCTGGATTGACCATGTCTATCAACCCGTCCAATTCTTTGTTCAATTTTTGAGGGGTTCCAAGGGATATCATAATTTATGAGGTATCTACAGAAAAATTGCAGGTTCATCCCTTCTGCTGCGGTATCAGAAGCAATGAGAATTCTCTCTCGGGTATCTTTTGCATTGAAAGCTTTGATTATTCTTTCCCTCTCGGAAGCCGATGTTCCTCCATGAATAGTTGCTATTAATTCCTCCAACCGTTTGTCCTCTGAAATTAATCGATTTTGAAGGTATTCCAAGGTATCAACATATTCCGTGAAAATGATAACTCGTTCATCTTCCTTCTCAACCACCTTTGAATTTAGCCAATTGACCAATGCATTAAATTTTTCATCATTTATCTTCTGAAATTGATTCCCTGAATAACCCAGCCTTGCAAGTTGTTTGTTTATCCGTTCATGAATTTGTACAACATCTTCTGATGCTGTTTTTGGTCGAATGACCGTTGAGGCTGACTTTAGCGCGTTTTTTTCCAGCCTTTCTTTTTCTTCGTCGGTTAATTCTTTCTGAAGGGCATTCTTTATTTGTCTTCTTGCTTCATCATAAGTAATTTCATAATCAATCTCTGTTGGAAGTGTGTGCATTTTCCATGATATGCTGAAAGCCCAGCCAGATGAAAGCAGTCGTTTTTTGAAAAATGTGACCAAATATCCAGTAATGCGTCCGTAATCCTCATTTTGATCCTTATTTTTCAAAATGTCAAGATATTCATCGAGCAGTTCGAACAGTTTAATTTCATCTGGTCCGTATTCCAGCCTTATGATTTCACTCTTTCTCTCAGTAAAGTAATTGTTACCATTCGGATCTTTTATCTCAGATTTAATTCTCCTGATGACGCTTTTTGGGATTTGTTTCGCCATGTGAGAATCTTTGGGAATTTCTGTAGTCTGATGAAAGTTTAGTGGATCCAAAATTTCAAGCAGCCCAGTAAACGAAGATGTAAAGCCATTGTGGGGAGTTGCGGTTAAAAATATCCGATGGCTACAGAAGGCCGAGACTTCGCGCAGCATCATTGTTCTCAGACTATTTGAAGCCGTAAGATTTCTTGGAGCGAAGTTGTGGGCTTCATCAACAATCAACAGATCCCAAGCCCTTCTTGAGGATTTTTCCCGGCTTCTCGCCGCAAAAATGAAGCTGTTTTTTACATCCTCCTGACGGAGATAATCCATTGAGGTTATTATGCGTGCAATGGATCGCCAAGGGTTGTAGTCAAAGCCGTATTTTCTTTGTAGATGATTTCTGGTTTGGGAGTTTACAATGGTGAAATTCAGTTGGAATTTTTCGCGTAGCTCCTCTTGCCATTGACTTTGGAGAGCTGACGGGCAAATTACAAGTATCCGTTTCACTCCCCGTTGAGCGATCAATTCTTGCATTATTAATCCTGCCTCGATTGTTTTTCCAAGCCCTACACCGTCTGCAATAAGTAATTTTACCCTGTTTTGTTTGAGGGCGGTATACACAGGTAGAAGTTGGTAGTCCTCAATTTTCACTGCACTCTTCCATGGACTCACAATGGACAATTTTTTGTCATTTTCGCTTAACATGTTATAACCGATTGTTGTCCACCTGACTGCATTGATAAATGAGTTCATGAAACCAATATTTGTTGGATTTGCTTCTCTGACAGGTGGCATCTCCAAATTGGTATAAATCTGTCTATCAATTTCTCTCTCCCAGAGGATTGTCTCTTCTCTCGATCCAAAGGATTGGTCTAAATATTCAACCTCAACCAAGTGAAGGTTTTTTGAATTCTCTTCCATGGAATCAGACTTTTCTGAGGTCACAGATACTACAACCGCCCTGCGGCCACGGACTCTGACAAGCTGACCGGCTTGGGGAATTTCGGGGGAATTTTCGTAACTCCCTCTCATTGTATACAGGAAATTTTAATCAGGAGTTTTTAAACTTAATTCGTTAAAGGAAGATTTTTTGTAACATGATCGACAAATTTTCATATACCAGTTTCCTTTTTACCATTTAGCGTGATGTTGGAAGCAAAACCCCTATGTTGACTTCATCCCCCTTTATGCCTTAGAATGAAAAACAAAAGAACATAAAGGAATTTGATTTTAACGGACTTTATGAACGTAATGATTTCCAACTTCGATCGGACTATCCAGGTTCTACAATTGGCTCATCATTTGAATGAAGTAGATGTTTATTTCAGGTCTGGAGCAAACTGGATCATAATTGGGGAATTCCTAATGTCAAGGGCAATGCTTCAAATCATGTTGGCAGAAAACCGACAAACCACCTCTATTATCTATGGGAATTTTCATTTGTTCGAGATGATGGTCAGGAATCAAAGTAAAATCAGGGGAAAAAATCCCCAGGATTTGAGAAAGCGGGATTATTTTGCAATTCTTGTCAAGAGGGGAGAACGTATTTTCACCTATCCATTAAAATGGATGTTCGAGGAAGGCGACATTGTCCTTCTTGTTCGAAAGCGACGATTAGTTGAAAAATATTGAGAAATTGCAATCAAGATACTTGTTCCATCAAAAATTTACTTAACAGAACCAAACCATTTTTTAGATTAAATCAAAAAAGAGCTTGAGAAATATGCAGAGGTATGCCGAACCCGAGGTTTACAAGTCAAAGCACGCAATACGAATTGTCACTGCGGCAGCACTGTTTGACGGCCATGACGCAGCAATTAACATAATGCGACGGATTCTTCAGGATTCCGGTGCTGAGGTCATCCACCTAGGCCATAACAGAAGCGTAAAGGACATAGTCAAGGCCGCAATCCAAGAAGATGCACAGGGCATTGCCGTGTCAAGCTATCAGGGAGGTCATATGGAATTTTTCAAGTATATGAAGGACCTTCTTCGAAAATTCGGTGCGGATCACATAAAAATCTTCGGGGGAGGTGGCGGTGTTATTGTTCCTTCTGAAATTGAGGAATTGGAGGCTTATGGGATTACCAAAATTTTCTCGCCTGATGACGGGAGGGTTATGGGACTTCAAGGGATGATTAATTTCATTCTCAAGGAATGTGACTTCGATACAAGCCAATATTCCCCAAAGAAATTCGATCCAAGTGATTTGGAAGAGGAATGGAGATTCACAGCAGGAACCATTACAAAGGCAGAAAATGACAAGCTCGAAGATCTAAAGATAATTGAGAAAGGAAGGCAAAAACGGATCCCCGTAATTGGAATAACAGGAACAGGAGGGGCAGGAAAATCCTCGCTTACAGACGAATTGGCAAGACGATTTCTGATGGACTTTCCTGAAAAAACCATGGCCATTATCTCAATAGACCCTTCCAAGAGGAAGACAGGAGGGGCGTTACTTGCAGATCGTATTAGAATGAACACGCTAAGCCATACAGATAAGATCTACATGAGATCTTTGGCAACAAGGCAGGCAAACTTGGCAGTATCTAAAGCGGCTGATGAGGCAATAGACATTTGTAAGTTTGTCGGCTATGACTTCATCATTGTTGAGACTTCTGGAATCGGACAATCAGATACTGAAATCGTTGATCTAAGTGATGTCTCGATATATGTCATGACATCAGAATATGGTGCAGCCACCCAACTTGAGAAAATTGACATGATAGATTATGCAGACATCATCGTCATCAACAAATTCGAGAGGCAGGGATCTTTGGATGCACTTCGCGATGTAAGAAAGCAATATCGACGGTCAAGAAAACTTTTCGATACCGAGGCATATCCTGATGAACAACTTCCTGTTTTCGGAACTATGGCCAGCAAGTTCAATGATCCCGGAGTGAATGCCCTCTATCTCCATCTTATCGGATTGGTTGATGAGCGATTCCCAGAAGTGGATTTCAAATCTCATTTATTGGATCTAGCTGATTTTCCGGTCGGACTTTCGAAACAGGAAAGCATTATTCCTCCAAATCGCATTCGGTATTTATCCGAAATTGCAGATACAGTACGGACATACAAACAGTGGGCAAAACAGCAAGCAGAGTTCGCCAGAAAATGGTGGCAACTGGAAGAAGTCAAGAAATCCATTCTCAAGGGAACTGAACCAGTAGATCCCAGAAGTGATGAACCTCGACCTCCATTTATTGAAAGAATACCCGATGGAATGCTAGAATTACTGGATCAACAGATTGAATGGTATCAATCCCAGTTGACACCAGAAAACAGGGAGCTAATTCTTAATTGGGAAGCCCTTAAACAGCGGTATGCCGAGGATGAATACGTCTATCTTGTTCGTGGAAAAGAGGTTCGAGTTCAGACATTTACGGAATCTTTGGCTCACCAAAGGATTCCCAAAGTAGCCTTCCCCAATTTTGTTGATTGGGGGGAGATCTTGGAGTGGCAACTTCTTGAAAATGTCCCAGGAAGGTTTCCGTTCACTGCCGGAGTGTACCCCTTCAAACGAACAAATGAAGACCCGACAAGGATGTTTGCGGGAGAAGGACCTCCGGAAAGAACCAATAAGAGGTTCCATTACCTGTCAAAAGATTCTAAGGCAGCCCGGCTAAGTACAGCTTTTGATTCAGTTACACTGTATGGGGAAGACCCCCATGAAAGACCAGACATCTATGGAAAAATAGGTGAAAGCGGAGTCTCAATCTGTACAGTCGATGATATGGAAAGGTTGTATGCAGGATTTGACCTATGTGATCCATCGACTTCGGTTAGTATGACAATTAACGGCCCCGCACCCATTATGCTTGCATTCTTTTTCACAACAGCCATTAGGCAGCAATGCAGGAAATGGGTCGTTGATCAAGGGCTTCTTAGTCCAGCCGAAGCATTTGTAAGGACGGGAGACGGGAGATACGGGTTCAATGTTCATAGTGGAGAATGGTGGGTTGTCGATGAAAACACCCCTCCTCTGAAGCCATGGGAAGAGATAAGGAAATTGATCCCCGATGAGGTTTATGAGGAATTGAAGGCAAAGGCAATGTCTGTAGTCAGGGGAACTGTACAGGCCGATATCCTGAAGGAAGATCAAGCACAGAACACTTGCATTTTCTCAACTGACTTTTCCTTGCGAATGATGGGAGATATTCAAGAATTCTTTGTGGAAAACAATGTCAAAAACTATTATTCGGTCTCGATATCAGGATATCATATAGCGGAAGCAGGAGCAAATCCGATAACACAAGTTGCGTTCACTTTGGCAAATGGATTTACCTATTTGGAATATTACCTCTCCAGAGGACTCCATATTGATGATTTTGCCCCGAATTTCTCATTCTTCTTCAGCAATGGTCTTGATCCTGAGTACAGTGTCATAGGAAGGGTTGCAAGAAGAATCTGGGCAATTGCTGTGAAGAACAAATATAAAGGAAACAAGAGAAGCCAGATGTTGAAATATCACATTCAAACAAGTGGAAGAAGTCTCCATGCCCAAGAAGTTGACTTCAACGACATCAGGACAACCCTTCAAGCGTTACTTGCAATCTATGACAACTGCAATTCCTTGCATACCAATGCCTATGATGAGGCAGTTACTACACCAACAGAAGAATCAGTTAGGAGAGCAATGGCAATTCAATTGATCATCAACCGTGAGTTTGGTGTGGCTAAAAACGAGAACCCAAACCAAGGTTCCTTCATTATCAATGAATTGACAGAATTGGTTGAAGAAGCGATCCTTGCGGAATTTGATCGACTGACTTCAAGAGGAGGAGTTCTGGGAGCCATGGAAACACAGTATCAACGGAGTAAAATCCAAGAGGAATCCTTGTATTATGAAACTCTTAAAAACACTGGAGAACTTCCCATTATCGGAGTCAATACATTTTTGGATCCCAATCGGAAACCTAACGAATTGGAAGTCAGAGAACTCGTCAGAGCCACAAAAGAAGAAAAGGACATGCAGATCAGGAGACTTAGGGAGTTTCAAGAAAAACATAAAGAAGAAGCCCAAAAAGCTCTTAAAAAATTACAGCAGGTTGCAATAAGTGGAGGAAACATTTTTGCCGAACTGCTTAATACAGTCCAGTATTGTTCCTTGGGTCAAATCAGCAAGGCTTTATATCAAGTGGGTGGAGAATACCGAAGAAATCTCTAAATAGATAATAGGCCAATGAATATCAGCAAAATTCCAAGAATAAGAGTGACAAGAGCAAAGTTAACTTTTCTAGCAAATTGCAGAAGAGCTTGAATCGTCAATAAGCCACCAAGAAAAGCAACAATGATGCCAAATACCAAGCCCATCAAACTAAGTGAGTTATTATCGGCAGGTGCCTGAAGGATATCAAGCAAATCTAGGAAGGTACCTCCCAGAACTGCGGGAACTGACATCAGGAAAGATCCTCTAAATGATTCTTCAGGATTGACCTTATTCAGGAGTAAGGCAGAAACCGTAGTTCCAGATCGGCTGATACCAGGGATTATGGTAAACCCTTGAGCCATTCCTATCAGGATCTCTTGACCAGGAGATAAATCATGGAGATCCAGAATCTTATTTTCTTCCATAGAACGTGAATAATAAATCAATGCAGAAGTTATCAAGAGTGAAACACCAATTAGCAAATAACCAAGGACAGTCAACAACTTTGGATCAATTATATCAAGAAGCAGTATCTTTATGGGTAGTCCAGTTATTGCTGTCCCAATGGTCGTCAGCACAAGAAATCTTCTTTCGGGAATGGAGTGCGTCCAATCAAACAAAATCCGTTTCCATTCCTCGCGATAATAGACGAACACTGCAAAAAGTGTGCCTATGTGCATCCAGATGGCAATTCTTAATGCCAGTGAAAAATCAAGCCCATAGGCCAATCCAACAATCGTGAGCATTCCTTCACTAGAAATAGGCAACCATTCACCAATTCCTTGAATTAATCCGAGAAACAAATACACTAAAATTGGAACCATAAATTCATGAGAGAACTGGAAGTTAAAAAGATAGGTCTACAAATCTATTTGAAGGCTGCTTTAAGTTTTTCTTGCAAAAGACTTTTCATTTCTTCAGCAGACATTTCTTCCACTTTGGCTTCTTGGGAAAGGACATCTTCATCCTCGTCTTTCTTTTCTTTGGGTTCACTTTTCTTCTTTACACTCTTTAAACTACTCAAGGCACTCTTTATTACACCTTCAGATATTCCAGCAGGAGAGCTGATCCCAGTGACTTCCTTCCGTTCTTCTTTTGGAACTTTCTTCAAGCTACTCAATGCACCTTTTATCGCATCTTCAGAGACCATACCGCCACCCATTATGGGAGGAGCACTTGATGCAGGCTTTGATTTTTCTTCAGGTGAAACCTTCTTCAGGCTACTTAATGCAGCTTGTAAGTCATCAGCTCCAATCATACCAGCACCGCCTGGAGGAGGAGCTGCTGGTCTTGGAGTGCTAGGTGCCCCACCGAGATTCGGCCCACCACTGGGGGCTCCACCAAGATTAGGTCCACCACTAGGAGCTCCACCAAGATTTGG
>CAZYCQ010000004.1:0-7128 GCA_964645535.1 uncultured archaeon
GTAGCCGCATGGCTTTTGCCTCAGGGAAAAGTTTAGACAAAACATAGAAGATTTCGTCTTTTCCTTGTTCAGTAAGACGAATGACAATTCGTTCAATTAATGTTTTGTTCTCTGGTGTAATTTGCAGTCTTTCAGTCATAATCTTATGTAAACATACTTCAGATATTTTAAAGCTATTTTTTCTGAAAATTGTTTTCAAATCAACAAAGTACCATTATTTTTCGTTTGTTACTCAAAACCATAATGAAAGGTGTGTTCTCCGAGATTTTTAATGGTTGGTTCTAACAAAACAAAAGACCAGAATCAGTTAAAAAAAATTTATTAAATTCGAAAATGATAATCTCTCTAAGCAGAAAGAAAGAGATAGAAGGGGTTCAACCTTTGTTCTCAAACCCCGCCAAAAATTTGACGGAGGCTCCAAAGATAGTGACAGTAACTACTTCATACACAGATTTGGCCAGAGAGGCAGAAGAAGTCTTAAAACAAGCAATTAGTACAGGAGATCCTGCAGAGTTCATTAAGGGTTATAACCTATATGAAAAAGCAATCCTCTATTTTGAAGGGGTTGGAAAAACCAAGGAAGCAAACATTCTTCTTGAAAGACTCGAAAAGATACTTCAGGTTGTGATTGACCGTGGTGATCTTGATGCTCCGTTTTATTCCAAATTAGGTCCTTTTTTCGTCCTATATTCTTATCATTTCAAAGCGAGAATCTTGGAGGCTCTAAATCAGGATCTGAGCGCTGCTGTTAAGGCAAGAGTTGGAGCCTTGGAAATTGCTGAAGGAATTGAGTGGATTGAACAAATCATCAACATCATAGTTGATCTTCTCTTGGAAGATTATGACGAATACTGTCTCAGGTATCTGAAATATGCAAAGGACAAGAAGGATGAGTTGATTGATGAATTGGCCGGTCAGATTGAGCAGATGCAAGAAAACAATAACAGAGGCTGGCTTTTCAAAAAGAAGAATGATCCTCATCAGGACGCAGAAAACATTTACAATTCTTTCTTAAGACTCATCGCCATGATGGTTGAAAGATACAGCAAAGGAGAGAGCATATTAAAAGATGGTTTCGAAGCCCTTCGTTCCTTGAAAGTCTACTCCAAAGACGATTTTGATTACCTCGATACTCGTCTCTTGGCATTGGAGGCACATATCCGCGGTTTTGCAACCGATGATATTGATTCTTTCGAGGAATCACATGTCCGGTCAAAAATCCTACCATATACCCTAATGGACAATCCCAATCTGAAAAGGCTTGAGCAACTAATGAGTGCTTATGCCAGAAAAATGAACCTTAATATCCCAGTTTCGATTTCTGAAGTTCCAATATTGGGTGCCAATCCCGCCGGATCACCTCATCTTGCAATCGTCGGACAAACCGGTGTTGGCAAGACCACATTGACGAAACATATCCTCAAGGAAAATAGAAGAGTCCAAGATACGACGGTGTTCATCTTTGACCATCACCTAGAATACTCTGACATCGCAGACCAAATAATCCAAATTGGTGGAGAAAGAAAACCTGAGGCTACTATACATTTTCCGGTTGAAGAGATTGGAGAAACCTTCAAAACTGCCCAAGAACATATCCGAAACCAACAATCAATTTTTTCAAGAGAGGGTGCCTCTCCTGAAGATCTTGCAAAGAAAATCCAGGATATTGAAGAACAGACTCGTCCTAATGTGATGAGGTTCGTTGTAGAAACAATTGAGGCGCTGTTAGATAAGGAAGAAGAAGCTGTCCTTCCTGTTTCATCTCTTGATACTGTTGTTTTTTGGATTACAATGGATGAACCTTGGATAACTACCACGGTCATCTCTACAATTCTCAAACGATTGCTGAACATGGCCATCCAAGAAAAGGTAGAAAACAACGTGATTATTGTCACCGAAGAGGCACAAAACTTGTCAAATGACAAATGGCTCAAAAACTTGGCCTCCGAGGGGAGAAAATTCGGTCTTTATCTGGTGGCAATCTCTCAAGCACCGGAATTTGATCCATGGGTTGTCAGTAATTCAGAATTGATCGTGTTCAAACTGAGAAAGGCCTTTTCGGTAAATTCAGATCTCTATAACCTCTTCACTCCCGAAATTCTTAAGATGATCCCCGTCCTTGATGTAGGGGAATACCTCAGCTATCATAGAGACCTACGGTCTTGGGTATTGAGCTACAATCCTGAAACTCTTTCTCCTGTCCATGCAAAACAGGCAGTTGAGGCTAAAATTGAACAATTGGAGAAGTTGTTGAGTTAATTCGATAATTTTCTGACTTCAAAGTGTGAAAACCTGTCAAACCCTATCCCTTTGTTGAAATCTGTCCAACACCATTCATATTCAACCAAAAATTCTGAAATTTCTGTATCTACCATAATGGAACCGGTGAAATAATCGCAACCCAATCTCATTTTCTGCAAATAGATTTTTTCTATTGAAGACGCAAATTCTACTTGTGCCAGCTTGCAGATCAACCTAATTACATTTCTCAATGGATATCTTTCAGATGAATTGTTTGAAAAAATAATCCGATTCAAATGATGATTTTCACGCTTCAATATGGATCTGATATCGCTCAATGGTGAAAACTTATTTCTGAGATCAAAAATTTGATGGAGGTCTTCAAGCAGAGGATCTGGGAATAACCTATCTTTCATGATTTTTTTAACCATCTCCTCGGTTTCCTGACTGTAGTACATACATAAGCGTGAGATTAATTGGTTTTAAATAGGTGGTAAGTGAAAACCAACTTTCCCGAGTAACAAAGTTCGTAAAATTCCAGCAGGAAACGACAAGAGATTTAACTTCTTGAATTTACGGAGTATTTGTGGAGAGCAATAAAAGAATTAGAGCGAATATCCGCTTGGAGCTTGAAACAAGAGCAAGAGAAATAGAAGATCTTGAAAACGAAATCAAAAAAAATCCAAGCCCAGAAAAGGAAGAAAAGCTCAAAGAATTGCAGGAATATTATGAGAAATTGAAGAAGCATTACGAATCCATATCAGGAATGGATTTGGAAACTGCTTCAAAACTTAAGGTGATCAATATCCGAAGAGTCAAGAATGCGAGTTGGCTCAAACGAATTTACCTTTCCATTTCCGCTTTTATCTTGGCTGGCGGATATTACAATATGATGGTACAGGGGTTGGAAGGGTATGAACTGAATGAGGTGATCATTGATGTATCGTCTGGATTTTTGGTTCCTAACTTTTCCACCCTTATCGACAAGCTAGTTTTGGAACCGGCAATCTTTCTGATAATGGGTTTTCTCATTGCTGGGTCTGTTTTCAATTTTTCAGGATCTTTGCTTCCTAAGTCAAACAAGTTCGATATTCTTGAAGGAATCGTGATTGGCATATTGAACACAGTACTCACCTATTCATTGCTAGGTTATTATCTGGATCTTTTAGCAAAAAGTGATATTGAATGGATTTTCAATACCATGGCTCCTTTAGTAGGAGGCCTGATTATTTTTGAAGCTATTTTTGTATTTCTTGCCGCATTTCAATCATCATCTGAAATCAATGATTTCAAGGTTCTTGGATTTCTGGAAGCCATTTTTTCATTGGCGGCAGGATCTGCATTTCTCTATGGATATTTCCTTGGTGACCAATACTTCCTTTATCAATGGCCAAATACCTTTCTCCTACTTTTTTCTGCCTTCTTGGTAAGGGGTATCCGAATGCTTCTAAAGAAAGAACAAATTTAATCTTTATAGGGTTCCCTTGGACTTGATTTTTAAGAACAATCGAATTTATTCAATTGTATAGTTGATGTAAATGAGCAGGAAATCGACTGAAGTTATCTGTTGGTCATGCTTGCAACGAACCCCCTTAGGAAAATGCATCCATTGCGGTGAAATAACAAAGTTGCCAAAAGGCTCAGCCGAAGAAGAAGAGCAAATCAAAGAGAGATTTATCATCCAACTCCAGAACAAAGACGGATCAACTGTTGAATTCTTTTATTCTGATCTGACAAATATCATCAAGCAACATTTCAAAATAGTCAAGGAGTTTCTAGTAACCTCACCTCAATTTATAGTCGCCATTGATGATGACAAAAATGTTGATGAAGAATTTGAGGGGTTATTCAATAAAAGCAGAGCAATGGTTCCTGGATTGACTCCTATCCTCCAACGGGATACTCGTCTGAGTTCATCTCAGTTTGTACTCTCATTTACCTTTTTGACACTTTCATCCAATAGAAGCAATATTATTCTGAAATCCTTTTTCTTCATCACCATTTTGAGCATTTTCCTTTCTGGGTTACTTGTTTCTGTGAAGTACTTCGCAATAATGGAAAATAGAAAAGTGGTTTATTCCAATGTAGAAAATTACCTTAACCCATATGTTTGGCTCTATTCCTTTGGATTTCTGATGATTGTTCTTGGAACGTTGTTCCTCAGAAAGATTTTGATCGAAAAAGACTATCTCAACCATTCCGGATACAGACCGTCCTTTATTTGGATCTTTGTTCCTCCATTTTATGAACTTGGAACTCTTGGATTCTTGTTGGTTGAAACCCACCCACACTTCTCAAAATCCGCTTCAATAAAAACCGCCTTCCGTGGAAATTTCATAACTTGGATAATCTCGTTGGTTCTGCTTCTTGCATTTTCCCCCCTAAACCTTTATAGTCCACAAGAAGCAAAAGTTTTCCAACAGAATTCCATTATAGCTTCCGGTGAATATGAACCTGCATTATTTACTTTGATACGAACAAGTTATGTTACTCTTTTTGGATCATCCCCTTCCTATTTCTCAACTCATTTTATCCATCCACTTTTCCTTGCTGCCCTAATCCCATTCTATATTACAGGTTTATCATTCCTTCCTGCAATCCAGTTGTTTGGAGGTGCAATTATCCAATCTAGCTCCAATCGTCTCGTTGCCTATTTTACAACCTTTATTGTGGTAATTGCCCTTTTTTGGGTAGGTCTGATATGGTTGGCAATCCTGATCTTTCTGTTCCAAGATCGAATTGGACGAATCTATGTTTTGAATGGTGCAAGCTCAAAACCACCACATTGGAAACTTATTTTGATCATGACCATTCTTGTAGCAGTTCTTACTTTTCCTTTTCCGACATAACTTCACAAACAAAGTTAAATTCTGGTTCAAAATAACTGAATCATGAAAATAAAGAAGGATTACTTGGAATACTTAGGCATAGGTATTCTCCTTCTATTTGTGATCTCCTTCACCACTGGTTTTCTAGGTTCTACAATTGGCTATAACCTTGTCGTGATCCAAAATTCCGATCCAAATTCCATGAACCCAACATACCTGCAAGGCGATATTTTTGTTATTCGAAAGGTCGCTCCGGAGAAAATCAGTCTTGGGGATGTTGTTGTCTATGAGAATTCAAGGAATGAATTAATTATCCACAGGGTCATTATGATCCAGAAATTTGGTGATGAGTACAGGTATGTCGTAAAGGGAGATAATCCTGTATCAAATTACAATCCAGATACAGATGGTCAAAACCAAATTTTCATTCCCTATGAAAAAATACTTGGCAAAATTGAATACAGGATACCTATGCTTGGTCATATTAGCCTAGCCATGCAAAGAAATCCCGCGGTTCAACTAATCATCTATTTTGCAGCTGTGATTGCAGGAATTGCAATTCTATTTTGGCCTGAAGATGAAAAGGAAAAGGAAGATGAATATGTGGAAATATCCAAAGCCGCTTTGACCCGTTGGTTTTCTGATTTCAGCTCCAAATATACTTCATGGATACCTCATCCCAAACGTTTCCCAAATGAACCATTGTCAAAGAAAGTACGCTTTTTGACAGTCATCACCATCGGTCTGCTGATTTTCATTTCAACAACATATCCTGGCTTTTTCTATTCCAACCAAAAGAATTTTGAAACGGGATTCGTTGCTCTTTCCGTCCAAGAAGAAACAATGAAAGTAAATCATTTCCAATTGAATGGAATTTCCAAATCCACTGTCTTCTATCAACTTCTTGTTCAAATGTACGATCGTGGTAACTTCTTGACTTACATCAAAGGATTTGATGTTGATGTGTATGACGCTGCAAACAAATTGGTCTCTCATACCGAATGGAATATCAAAGGAAGAATAACTGGGCTGTTCACTGTTGGTGGTTCAATAATAATTGACTTGGACACCATGCAGAATATCAACCAAACCTTGATTGTGATTGTGACAATCTCTCTCCAACAAGGATTTGCCCGAACCACTCTCCAAGGTGCGACCAATTTTACCTATAACGCAATTTCAATTCCTTCTCCCTAACTTTCGACAAATTCTATGGGCTTTTCATGTTTGCCTTTCAAAAAGGCTATAATAACTAGATTAGTTCAGAGATATGAAATTAAATGGTACAGCAACTCCTAAGATACAGAACCCCTAATTTGGGAGATGTGGAGGAAATTGTAGAGGTAAATAGACTTGCTCTCCCAGAAAACTATCCGGTTGCATACTTCATTCAATTGATCAAGGATTGGAAAGACACCAGTGTTGTCGCTGAATTGGATAGTCAGGTAATTGGATACATCATTACACGTATTGAAAAACAATCTTTATTCTCGTTTAAACGGGGACACTTCCCCCGAGCACATATCATCAGTGTTGCAGTCCACCCGGATTATAGGCGCCAAGGCATCGGTCGTGATATGATGGAGTTCATCCTTCAAAAGATTAGCCAGATCAAGGGTTTGAAGGAAATAATCCTTGAAGTTCGAGTTTCCAATTATCCTGCCATCCGACTGTATGAAAAATTTGGGTTCTATGTCAAAGAAGTTCTAGACAAATATTACATCGATGGGGAAGCCGCAAACCTCATGACATTGCCCCTTGTATGAGATATCTATAAGATTTCAAAAAGACTTTTCTGATTAAAGTATTGTTTGAAAATATACTACTATCCAGAAAATTGAAAAGAAACTAAATTTCAAGGTCTGGTTCACAATAAAAATTAAATACTAATAAAATCATACATATCCATAGTCACTTAAACAAAAATTAAGGGACTAAAAGGTGAGAAAATCATGATTAAATTAATGAGAAACCACAAAAAATCAGTTTCACCCGTTATCGCGGTTGTTCTACTGATTGCTTTGACAGTTGCAGCTGGTGCCATCATTTGGACAATTGT
>CAZYCQ010000004.1:7228-30773 GCA_964645535.1 uncultured archaeon
TTGTTCTACTGATTGCTTTGACAGTTGCAGCTGGTGCCATCATTTGGACAATTGTTTTACCACTGCTTGAACCAACTGAAACTCTGACTTTGACAAATAAAATTTCTTCAGATTGGGATTCTACCTCTAAAGTTTTTACCTTCAAAGGAACTTTTGACGCATCTTCGGCTGGAACTATTAATTCAGTAGTTCTTGATGTAAATGGTGGTTCTTCAATCACTGCCGAAACCAATTCAAGCTCTTCAGTAGTTGCTGGAGCGAACACGTTGACATTCTACTTCACCGTAACTAGTGGTGCAGGTTCTGGTTCAATAACTATTACTTGGACTCCTGATGGTGGCTCTTCAACAACCTATACCTTTGACGTTACTTGGTCATAAACAAACGGCAATGAAAACCTGAAATTTAACCCGAAAGAATTGTTAGATTTATATTTAGCTCAGAAATGGAGAACGTATGAGTATTTCCTCCAGGCAAAAAATACTATTGGGAATTGCACTTGTCTTCATTTTCATCATACATTCAATAAATACATCTGCAATCCCCATTCATTCCAAGGATGAGGGTCCCCCGTATCCCGCTTTACAGATATTCAAAACGATCAACGTTGAGGATGATTTAATACAAGTAGGAACTGAAATTCAGGTTTCGGTCAATATGACTAACTTTGGAGGAAAGACCGCAATCAATGTCAGTCTTGTCGAACCTGTGCTACAGAATTTCACTATTTCCAACCTCAAAGGATATGATCCTAAGAATTGGATAAAGATAGGCCCTGGGGCAAGTGTGAGTTATTCATTCTCATTCGTGATCGAAAAACCGGGAAACTACACCATTGAACCGACCACTGCAACATATCTTGATGAAAATCAAAATGAATATTCTGCAAAATCGGGTTTCTTTGAACTGAATGTGATTAAAGGAAAACCTCCTGTTTCCTTGGACGAGGAATGGAGAATGGCGTTCATCCAAATGGGATCGATCCTTGCCCTCCCAATTATTTGGCTTCTGTTAAAGAAATATGTAATTGATAAGTAAGTAAAGAATATTATAACTGAGCTCCGATCAAGAATTAGAAAATAGGTGATTCTTATGGTTTTACAGAATTTAGTCGATAATCCTGATAAAAGATTTATTCTTGTAGGTGGAAAGGGCGGAACAGGTAAAACATCTTCTGCTGCCGCAATTGCAGTTTATTTCGCTGAAAGAGGAGAAAAAACATTGATCATTTCCACCGATCCTGCACATTCCCTATCTGATTCCTTTGACCAACCTTTGGGAAATAAAGACCCCGTTAAGATAATAGGTGTTGAAGGAAGTCTATACGGACTTGAAATTGATCCTGAACAGGCTTCTGGTGATTTCGCTGAAGTCTTGAACATGACAGGTACAAGTACGGATGACCTTGCCAATTCATTGGGTTCTATGGGATTGGACGAATTCAAGGACATGTTCTCCACCATGCCTCCCGGAGTTGATGAAGCTCTTGCATTGGCAAAAGTTATTCAATTTATTGAATCTCCTGAATATGAGGATTTTCAGAGAATCATCTTTGATACTGCCCCAACAGGACATACACTACGTCTTTTGGCATTGCCTGATTTCCTTGATAGTTTTCTTGGCAAGGCAATGAAGCTCAGAGCCAAAATCAATAACATGTTTGCTGGTTTCAAGAGCCTCCTTGGAATGGAAGCCCAGAGGGACAATACAGTTGAGGCAATCGAAGCGCTGAAAGCCACAATAACCAAAGTCAGAGAATTCTTCCAAGACGAAAAAAGAACTGAATTCATTATCGTGACAATCCCGACAATCATGGCAATCAATGAATCCGAAAGATTGGCAGAAGAATTGAAACTCCAAAATATTGCTGTAAAGAATGTCATTGTCAATCAGATCATGCCCAAAAATGTAGACTGCAAGTTTTGTCAAGCACGATCCGCAGGTCAGGAACAAAATTTGGAGTACATCCGGAGTTTGTTTGTCAATTACAATCTAACTGAGGTTCCATTTTTTGATCGAGAAATACGAGGAGTCCCCGCCTTACGAATCATGGCTCAAGCCCTTTTTGAAAAGAAATTTGTTCCATCTGAAACTTGAAATTTCTCCCATTCTTTAATTGTTTTCACAATAAATTTTTGAAGGACGAATTCATAGGCACCTTGAGAAAGATGTCAGAGGACATAATGCAGACACAGCGATCAATCCCGATCAATCTTCGGATATTGCTCATCATCGCTTTATTGCTGGCTGGGCTAGGAATTCCTGCAATTTATTCAACCGCCCGCCAACAAGAGTTGGCAAAGAATATTGAAGTAGGTCTTGCCCATCAGGAAAGAGATCTAAACCTTGTCTCCTCAATTGAACGACTCAATGGCTATCTGAATCAAATCGTAAAGGATCAGTTGGTGGATACTTTTGAAAAATCAAGAAATAGGGAAGGTGTTGCAAATATTTCCTCAATCGCAAATATTACTAACGAAGTGCGTTCACGGATTCAAGAAGTCTCAACATTGCTTGACCAGCGAGGAGTTGAAGGATACAACTTGGAAACAATCGATCTGACCCCTGAAACTTTCCAGAACAATGAATTGGTCTTGTCATTGTCTGCAATTAAACCCAATATTGAAATCAATTTGACTAATCAATTGGCATTGGTTCGTAACTTTACTAATCAATATTCAAACAAGATGGAAAATGTTGCAAATAATATCAGCTATATTGTTGGTCAACCTAGACCAGGCCTAAATCTCAAAGGAAGCCTTCTTTCCAATGCCACAACGGACTACAATTCGCTTATTGCAAATCTTAAGGCAAAATTCGACAATGCAACGGCTTTCAACGATAATGAAACCATTGCCTATGTTGCGGATGTTTTGGAACGAATTTCTGAATTCCCCAATATTTTCGATGAAATTCAAGATCTTGGGCTTCAATACCAGACGTATGCAATAACGGAATCTCCAGAAACGTTCCTTGACTTTTCCAAGAACTTCCTTCAAAAATTCAGCCTGCTAAAATTCAGAATTGATTTTGAATTTGAAAAATATCTAGATCCTACCTCAAACAGATATTTCGAACTTCAACCGGATGATTTAGATTTTGTCCAGCAGATGGCCCTTTCATTGCAGGGAGACGTACAAAATGGAACTGTCATTACCAAAGGTGCAGTTCATTACTTCAATGATTCTTATAACCTGCTTTTCGATGCGTATGAACTTATCAGCCAGATTCTTAATCAACAACTCCCTAGACTTGAAGTGATTCTTTCTGAATCAAGTGTCGAACTGAATTTCATGAAGGAAGTCATCAAAATTGAACTTGCAAACTTTATTGAAACCTTCAATGCATATGTGTCTGCTAGATCCAATGCAAACATTCTAATCCAGACCTTGATAATCGGTGCACTAGGGCTTCTGATATTTGGAGGAACCATTCCCTTCCTGAACCAAGTGAGAAAATTGACTGTAAGACTCGATCAAGGTTTTTCGAGAATTGCCAATTATGACCTGAATATCCAGAAATTTGACAAAATTGAAGGAGGGGAATTGGGAAGAATTCAAATCGGTTTCAATAGAATGATTGACGAATTGAGAGGCATTCTCCAATCGTTGGCAGAAGCTAGCGAGATCCTGTCAACAATTTCAGAAACCATGGCTTCAAGTTCCGAAGAGGCGTCTGCTTCTGTAACGGAGGTCTCTGACACAATTTCTCAAATCGCATATGGTGCTTCTGAACAGAACCGAGTTATTGAAGACCTCTCCCAACAATTGCAGCGCCATCTTGCAGAAGTCAATGATGCTACCACTAGAATCAATGAAGCAAGCGCTTTCGTGAAACAGGTGGCGAAAAGAACAAACATTCTTGGTTTGAATGCTTCTATAGAGGCTGCAAAGGCAGGGCATTTCGGACGAGGATTCAATGTTGTCGCAGAAAATGTCCGTGAACTTTCCGAAGATACCAAGAAATCTGCCAACGAAATATCTCAACTGATCGAGGATGTTTCGTTCAAGATTTCTCAGACTGTCAGAACAGTTATCGAGGAAATGGAGCAAGCAAGGGCTATTTCTGAAAATACTGCTTCAGGAAGTGAAGAAGCCAATGCTGCAACTACCGAACAAGTCTCTATGCTCCATGAAATCAGTGAGCAGGCTGCGGAAATTGCCAATATTGCCACTGAATTAAATACGATCATGTCAAAATTCAACTTCGCAATGAAATAAACTTGATTTGGGCTTGAAGGTAACTTTATCAATCTTCTCTCAATCCAATTTTTGATGAAAATTATCGACTTAAGAAGCGATACTGTTACTCATCCAACCGACGAAATGAGAGAAGCAGCAGCAGCAGCTGAGGTGGGCGATGATGTTTTTGGAGATGACCCGACAGTCAATAGACTTGAGGAACTGGCTGCCAAAATGATGGGAAAGGAAGCCGCTCTGTTTGTGACAAGTGGAACACAAGGTAATTTGATTGCAGTTAAAGGACAAACTCAACCAGGCAATGAAGTTATACTTGAAGCAGATTCACACATTTATCATTATGAGGTCGGAGGAATAAGTGCTATCGCTGGAGCCATTCCAAAACTAATCCCTAGCACTCACGGAATATTCTCTCCTGAACAGCTGCTCTCTGCTCTTCGTCCAAAGAATATCCATTTTCCTGATACTGCACTTGTTTGTTTGGAGAATACACATAATCGCCATGGAGGCATTGCCATTTCTCCAAATGAAATTAAAGATGTGGCAACATTGGCTCATGAAAACAATTTATTTGTGCATTTGGATGGGGCCCGAATATTCAATGCTGCAATTTTTCATGATGTGGATGTTCAACGATATGCTGAAAGTGTCGATACAATTCAATTCTGCCTTTCAAAGGGTCTAAGCGCCCCTGTGGGGTCTTTGATTGCAGGAACACAGGAATTTATCGATAAGGCAAGAAAAATCCGTAAGATGCTTGGAGGAGGAATGAGACAAGCAGGAATTTTGGCGGCACCCGGAATTGTCGCATTGACAAAAATGGTTTCCCGCCTGAAAGAAGATCATGAAAACGCCAAATCACTTGGAAAAATCCTGAAAGAACAGGGATTCGATATCATTGACCCTCAAACCAATATCTTGGTTGTTTCAATCGAAGGGAAATTCAAATCTCCAGAGGAAGCTGTAGAATACTTCAATTCAAAGGGAATCCTTTGTGTTCCATTTGGAGGAAATCGGATACGATTTACCACACACCGGATGATCACAAGGGAAGACATTGAGGAAATTGCTCAGAGAATCGCGTGACAATTTTGATTTATTGTTCACATCATCTACAATCTTAACAAGAATGAAAATCGATAGCGCGAAAAGATGAGTCAGGATTGGCAAACATCCCAACAAAGACCTCGGAAAGGTCTTTTCGTGGCAATTGAAGGAATTGATGGTGCGGGAAAAACCACCATGGCCCAACTTCTTGTTCAAAAACTCAAAAAACTTGTGTCACAGGATATTATATTGACCTCTGAACCGACAAAAGGAAAGATCGGAAAACTTCTTCGTGAATACCTTCGAATGGATCAAGCCCAAAAGGAGGTTGATGCCCTTCTCTTTGCGGCAGACAGGGTTGAACATTTTCATACTGAAATCTTGCCAAATCTCGAACAGGGAAATATTGTAATAACCGATAGATATGTTTATTCCTCGTATGCCTACCAATCTACTCAAGGTCTCCCTCTTGATTGGTTACAGGAGATCAACAAATTCGTTCCGTTACCCGATGTGGTCTTTCTGCTGGATATCCCAGTCACCACGGCATTTGAGAGACTGAAAAACCAAAACCGTGATGAAAACGAAAAATTCGAGAAAGTTGTCTTTCTCAAAGAAGTCAAGAAAGTTTATGATCAATTCACAAAAGAATCAAATGTGAGAGTGGTGGATGCAGATAGATCATCTACAGAAATATTGAATGATCTTACCCGGTACATTCTTGACATGATTTGATAGGTCATTAGGAAAGCTTTCAGACTGAGGAACAAACAATTCTTTGCAGGGAATTGATTAAACTTATTAAGAAAATTGAAACTTTGGACTTTAGAAGAAGTCCGACGCGCATAATTTATCTATTGAGGTGACCTACCAAAATTCAGTCGCGTCGCTATTCGGGTGAAACCATGAGCATTTCAGAAGGGAAATCCAACCGAAAAAGAAGAAGAAAACGGGGTATTACAAGAAGGGTAGTTGATGAACATGGCAATGTAATAGTCAAGAGATATACCAGGCGACAATCAAAGATCAGAATTCCTGGTCTTACTGCAAGAAAAATCCCTTCCCTGATGCTTGGACTTGTATTTGGCTTCTACGCGATGTTGGCATATTATGAGAGTAAGGGTGTACTTGCTAATAGTGAGAATAGCTTACTGCAATACTTTCATGAATTCTTCCTGTCAATGAACCCTGTTGTCAAGATATTTGCTGCTGGAACCATTGGCATTGCTCTTTCAACATTTTTTGGATATGCCTTCTTCACACAGGGCTTCAAAATAAAGAATTGGGGGAAAGCCTTTAGACAATTGGTTTCTATCCTCCTTGTGATTTTGGTTGCCTCTTCGATCCTTTCACCATTCCTTACGGAGCCTGGCATCGTCAGACAGATCAGTGACGAAGATTTTCAACCACGGACTGATGAATTCGATCTAAGTGGACTAAACTCACCATTCTATGATGAATTATTGAACAGTTTTCTAGATCTGCTCGGTGGTTTGGATCCAGACATCGCATATCAGGTGGTGGCAAATATCACTCCAACAGATTCCTTTGGCTTAGATCCTACGAGAGACATCTACCTTTTCAGATGGCAGGTATCTGAAACTTGGGATCCAGTAGCGAACGATTTCATAAAGGCGGATGAAACAACAATACTACCTTTCAGTGGTTTTGACCCAGGGACTCAATCCCTTGATCCGGATTCCTTAAGATCCTTTGAGGTTGATAATGCTTACCTAACAGCTGTAACATCCTATTCACAGCCTTTGGTCTCTTTTTGGAACTCCGAGGAAGGTGCAACCATCGCGAATACATCCCAATTTTCTCTGAAATCCTCCAATCCTGATATCCAACTGAGTTCCTTGGATGTCAATAATGATGTAAACGAACAGCCTATTGTAAATGCTAAATTTTCCGAAGCCTCATCCAGTGGTGCCATTAGTTTTCCCGCATGGTGGAAGGCTGAAGATGTGCAAGGCATAAGCTCTGGCGCTGTATCATTAGGTGAATTGGAAAGCCTTTTCGGTCAGGCTCCCTCGGATCGTTTCCCCAGTTCGAAACTTGCAAACAATGGTGAAGGCATTTCCAACTTTTGGGGAAGGAATTCCCTGCCAAAAAACTATATTTGGGCTGATCAAGAACTTGGCAAAGAAGATGCATTTACCAGAAAATACAATGAATTTGATAAGATTTTTACAGAGTCAACGTCTGTCTATGCTGCAATTATGACAATTCATACCTTTATCCAAAACGCAGTATTGGAAGCATTCAACAACAACTACCTAAACTTTGACCCAATTGAGGGACAAGGCGATTTTGCAGGAACAACAGATAAAGGCCATTATTTCTATGAAGCCATTGAAAACAATCTCCCTTGGGGTCTCAGGGAAATGCTTCCCGGTTATGTGAACATGTTGAGATCCTTTGGAATTCCTGCCCGCGTAGTTCTCGGTTTTGCAGGTGGGACAATAGATTCATCCAAAATAACTCTTCAAATGTTGAATAGGCACTATTGGGTTGAAGCCCTTATTCCTTGGAGGGACGATACTGGAACTTTGCATTGGAGTTGGGGAATTCTCAATCCTGTTCCCATATTCTCTGCCCTCCAAAGCGAACAAATTGCCTATGGAAGAAATGCACTGGGAGGTGGAAGTAGCCTCAAAGTTGACGTGGTCACTGGAGAGGAAAGCGTATCAGGTGTCCCAATCAAACTGCAGCAGATGGGAGAAAATTTCCAAGTTAATATCTCTGCTGATTTCAGCGGAGTTCCTGCTTCTGGTCAAAATATTCAACTTAAACTTCTAGATGACAATGATCAGTCACAACTCTTGTCTGGAACCCTCCCCACTGATCTAAGTAATTTTGGTTTAGATTTACCATCTATTACTCTAAATGATCGAGGTTACTATCTTCTTAATGGAACTGTCGATTACGAAGGAAACATGACGGTGAACGGAACTGAAGTAACTACGATCAAACCAATTAATATCAATGCGGCATTGAATCCTGGGTTGGGAGAACCTGTCAATGGTTATGCCATTCTTGCCCTATTTGGATTCACATATAATTTCACTGCAATTGCCTGGCTCAAGAATGGTACTTTGGTTGCCTCGTTTGTAGGACTGCAGACCAGTCCAATTCCTGGTGTTGATGCTCCCGGTACCGTGGTAACCCCAACAGTTCAATTCTCCATTGCAAGCACACTTTACAAGGCTGATGGGGCAACTCAAGGAAATGAAATTGTAGGTGAAAATCTTACTTTACTCCTTTATACACAAACACAATATGAAAACTTGGATCTTACATCTTTAACGGATACTCAGGGTGCAAAAACCTATGCCGAGGGAATCCTTGATGCACAAACTCCTGCCACTCAGCAGACAGATACACAAGGTTCCACCCAATGGGATATTACCTTCCCCCTAAATGATCCCAGTTATCCTGTGGATGATGAAATCTATATATTTATTGTCCAATGGGAAGGTAGCACTGTGTTTTCACTTCCATTAAGTGTCTTGGTTTCACTCAGAGCCCAAATGGATACTGTCTCGTATTTCAATACCTCTGTTCTATCATCCGGACAGACTGTGGATACATGGTATTCGAATATCACATTGACGTCCTTGGCAGGAGTTTTGATTGACCCGTTGCCAATTCACGGCGTACCTGTTGATATTCTGCTAGTTAACAAGCTTGATTTTGACAATGCAGGTGTGACGACCTACTCTGATCTCCAATCTTTCTTGAGTGGTCAAACCGAAGGAACAACATTTTACAATCTTAGCAACCCCACACTTCATCCAAATGTTCTGACTTTGGGAGGGGTGCCAATAACGGACAACAATGGATTTGTACAGGCGCAGATAAAGATTGCTGCAAATGAAATTGCTGCTGGCTTCTTCTATTATATCCTTGCGGTTGCTGATGAATTTTCCATCTTTACCATCCTTAAGAATGGAACAGATACCACCAATTTCCAATTTGGTGTGGCAGGTGCACCAAGTTTGCAAGATATCTCCATTACAAATCCAATGTCCATTGAAATCGTTGCTAAATACGAAGACAAACTTGAATTAGATCTGGAGGGGCAAAAATGAGGAAAATGGCAGTTATCATTCTTGTTTTGCTTATTGGACAATTGAACTTTGGTTTCGCTAATTTCGTCTATCAAGACAGGAAAGCCTATGACGGCTCCAGTGCTTCGGATGAGTCAAAAGCAATCATTAAAAACCAAATTCTCCCTCCATCAAAAGCGAATGAATTACCACAACAAATGATCTCCAAATCTATCAAATCCATTAAAACGATCAATAGCCACCATAGATTTTCATCTTTACACCCCAGCGCAAAGGAACCTTCTCGTCCTCTGTTTCCAATTAAAGTTGCTGCTACACAGGAAAACCATTCCACCGCTGTTGGCTCAACTCTTTCCATTACTGGAACATTAAAGAGTGGTTCGGTCCCATGGACGGATGAACCTGTAGTCTTAATTCGTCCTGGATATGCAAATGTAACTGTAACCACAGATTCAGTAACTGGTGATTACCAGTTTGATTTGACGTATACCATAAATGATATCGGAAGACATAACTACACAGTCTATTTCCCCGGAAATCCTTCTTTGCTTCGGGTTGCGGCAGTTCTGAAGTATGGTGTCATTACTGTAACCGATACCATAACCATGAAGGCAACAACTGATCAGGTTACAACAACTGTTCCCCCAAACACAGGATACAATGTCATAATAACCTTTGAATTTTCGGATGGCACTCCATTTGATCCCACTGCCGTGAATTTCAAAGATGAATTCAATACACCTTATGATTTTTCCACTTTAGCGCTTAATGTAACAGAAACCTATCAAGATACGGGCGGAGGTACTCCTGACACCAGTACTGCACTGAATCAAATTGGACTGCCTGTCTCCTCAGATACGATTACTCTCCCAAGCAATACCGGGAATCAGATTGCCTCAATGAATATCCTACTGTCTGTTTTCCTGAAAAATTTTGAACCGTTTACGAAAATCTTGACATTTAAATCTGAAACTGATGTGCAAAATCCCTACATCGTCAATAAACTGATACTGCAAATTGAAGTTGAGTTTGTATTTACTGCATCTTTCTTTATTGATGGAGTTCCCCTTGATGGAAGTAGGTATTATCGCAACAACCAGAACATTACTGTTTTCGGCCAATTGTCAAATGCTGTTCTTGATCCCTCTTATGTAAGAGGTGTCGGATATACTTGGACCCTGCAATATGGAACCTCCACAATTGCAGTTCGAAATGGGAAAACAGATGTTAATGGACAACTCCAAGAAACTTTCTTCCTGAACAAGACAACATTCAACAATCCTCTATTGGATGTTCGCATTACTGTTCAAATTGACACCTCAAATTCAACAATCACCAATCTAAACCCAAGTTCGGTTTCCACATCATTTGGACTTTACGAATATATCGCGTCCATTTCCGTGAATTCTCTTCCTTCAACATCTGAAGTTTATGCAAAACAGGGAGATCAATTCGTTGTAAACGGAACCCTGCTGGACGTGGATAACAAACCTGTAGAAAGTGCAACAGTTAAAATAGAGTTATTTGATTCATTGAATGTTGCTTCTTCTCAGTCATTTTCAGCTTCCACTGATGCCACCGGTTTCTTCCAAACCATAGTAACACTTCCTGATTTGAGTACAGGAAATGGAAATTTCTCGATATTGACAAGTGTGATTAATGGCTCTTCTCCAAATTCAGTTTGGTACGTGACTGCCCCACTTAATGCAACCCATGGTTCGTTCAACTTTACCAGGGGCGCTCAGCTTACCGTCCAAAACCTAAATGGTGTTCCATTGGTCAATGGTGATACAATTGACGTATTCAATATCACCTTTTTCCAACTCCTTCAATCTGATCCCAATTATACAATTTCTGTTGTTGACTTCTTCGGACGTGCACCCTTGGGAATGAACGTGAAGGTGGTTGAAACAGGTTCCACTTGGACTGCAAATTCCAATGTGTTTACCGTCAATTCAACAAACAATGGAAACTTTGTCGTAAAAATAAATGATTTCAGTCAAATTCTGAACTCAACTGGACCGAATGCCGCAAGATTGCTTAATCGGGCTGGAGATTCCTTTGTTTACACGATTGTCCTGTTGGATTCAAGTGGAGGAACCGCTCAAAGCGTGTCCGAAACCTATCGGATTTATGGATCCGATGAAGAACCCCCTACATTGAATCTCAATTCATTGACAATCTTAAATGCAAACACTCCGAATGATGTCAATGTATCTATCGCTCTGGCAGACCCAACTCAGGTTCATAACATAAGGAATGTAACAATCTGGTTCAGGCTGAGTGTCAATTCAAACGTGAATGATACAACGCCGGATTTCACTGGACAGACATATGAACCTCGTCTCATGATCAATGACACTTTGAATAACAGGTTTTTCTTTACCTTCAAATTCAACACATCCCAGAATGGCATCTGGATCGACTTTTACATAATTGCATATGATCTGGCTGGAAATGGATTGGATATCAACGGAATTACAATAAGACCTCCTGCCTATGATCCATCATATACCTTGTCCTATGATATCCGTACTGATCCAAATTGGTCAAATCAAGGAATATTCAGAATGGGAGATACTGCAATCAATCCCATCAATATGGGGACTGATGTCACTGTCAACGGTACACAATTGGGAGCATTTGATGGCAATGTTGACAATGGCTCGACCCTAGTCATCATATTCAATGCTCCTTCAGATGCTTCCGGAATTTCTAAGGTCTATATCGTCTATAGGACTCGAACTATTGACCCAATAACATTGCAGGGTGGAGCATGGTCTGACAATATCACAGCAGAGATGCAGAAAATGAACGATTTCCAGTGGAACTATACTTTTGGGTCAGACCTATTGGTTTGGGGTGTAGAAATAGATTACAGGTTCTTATATCGTGATTCTTTCGGAAATACGGCAGAAACTGAATTTACCAGTGAGTTATTCTCTGGATCACAAATCAGGCGAAATCCTGTCGTAATAGATGAAACCACACCCACCGTGATTGTAAACCTTGAATCTCCCTATGGTTCAACTTATCCGATTGCAGGAAGGGATGGAAATAACGGAACAGCCTATGAGGTGTGGACAAATGAGACTGTTAAATTAATTCTGGAAATTAACGACTTTGATGGATCTGGCCTCAAGAATGTAACTGTTCAAATTATCTATTATGATGAAAATGGAACTTTGATATCAGATACGACGGTTATCCTTTATGAATCTTCAATTTTTGGTGAAGGACAAGCTTTGAATTTAACGTACACAATTCCGACCGATTCCTATGCAATCAATGGTTCATTTACTTGGATCGTCAATGCAACAGACAAGTTTGGAAATTCTGCAGTTCTCAATCAAGATGGGATTTCCCTAATAATACGAGAACCCCCGACACCTCCGTTGCCTCCTGATCAGACAGTGATTTCAACTGAGATTACAACAACCATCAATGGTTCCGTGGTGACGCTTCAGACATCATTGACCATCAGTAATGCAACTACAACCACTCAAGCCAATGATTTCAGAGGGTTAATCATTCTTGGATTTTTCATTTTGGGATTGGTTTTGCTTGTGGTCTACTATAAGCGTCACACATTCCTTGAATATCTCAGGCGACGAAACCGTGCGAGATTGCTCACCTCCCGATTACAAGACATTACTGATGACATCGTCCGTCTAGCAAAAGACGGCAACTATAAGGAGGCTGTTTTACTGATTTGGCAGGCTTTTGAACGAGCTTGTAGAGAGGCATTGCAATCACCACGGAAATACAACATGACAGTGCGTATGTACGTCGATTATATAGGGACAATTTCTCTTGTCGATCCTCTCATTCTCACAACCTTGGCTCATATCTTTGAAAAGGCTAGGTATGGGAACGAGGAGATCACAGAAGATGACTTCAAGGAGGCGTTCAACGCTCTCGAAGTCACAATTCAAACCCTGATTGCCACAGGCGCAAGAAAGGTCATCCTTGAAGACGAGGATGAAGACTTCGATATTGGTATCGAAGAAGAATAAAAGGAGCGATAAAAAATGGGACTACTAGATTCGATAATGGGGGCCCTTAAGGGTCTGTTTGGTTCGAAAAAAGATGGTGCTGCCAATGTCAGGGCTGCAATGGATGCGGTCAAATTGGCAGTCCAAAATGGTGACTATGATGACGCTTCCATCAAGGCTTTCTATGCATTTGAAGCCATGGGAACGACATACCTTCAAAAACCTCGAGAAGAGGCACAAACCGCAAGGGAATATCTGGCAGTTCTTCTTGAGGAAGTGAAAATACCTCAGGATGAAATGATGCCCTTGGTTTATGCTTTTGAGGTCGCGAAATACAGTCCTGAAAGTGTAACTGCCGATCAATTCCTCAAGGCGGATGAAGCTCTCAAGCTCTTCGAAGCAAGAGCCAAAGCTGGAGGTGCTGCCAAAGTCAAAGAAAAAGGCGGAGGCAGAAGACCAAAACAAAGGCGGCAACGCGGAACAGGGACAGCTGCGAGGCGAAGAAGAAGAAAAGGAAGGCGAGCGCAAAGTGGTGAATAGAGAAGCTCAAAAGGTTTTCGGATGGCTTCAGATCTTGGCCCTGACCTTCATTTTCGTGGTTGGTGTTGCCCCCATCTTCCTCTCATACACGGGAGAAAGTAATGAGACATTCTCAATTTACAACACCGGTGCCGAAGGTCTTTCAGTTTTCCGAAATGAACTTGAGCTTCAGACTGTTGGAGGCCAAAACAAATACAATGTCAGTAACCTTGTCAGCAATCTGAATGCACTGAACAGGTTCAATGACAGTGGTGTCCTGATGGTCATTGGACCATCTGCACAATATGATCAGACAGAATTCTTTTCCCTGCTTCTATTCCTGCTTAGGGGTGGAAGTCTCGTCATTGCAGATGATTTCGGTACCGGCAACGATATCCTTGAACCCCTTTTCAAGGCATTTGAAAGTTATGATTCCTTTGTAGAAAACCTGAATAAAACTGCTGGAATTCAAATACCGACTTTCAATGAACTTCTTCAAAACTTTACTTCAACAGATGCTGGACAAGAGGAGCAAGCAGCCCTTTCCGGGTCAACTCCAGGGGGTCAAACTATTCCTGGTGTTGATCTAGGAAGTTCTACACAAACATTGGCAAATGGTCTCTTCAACCTGATTGGTAATGTGCTGAAACGTTTCGGTTTCAACGGAAGTGTCTTGATGGATGCCGGTAGCAATAATCAAAATCCTAATCGACCAATAATAGTCGATCTTGACGAGACAAATACCCCATATCGAATAACTGAAGGTGTTTCAAAAATACAGACTGAAATGCCTACAATCATTTCATTGCAACTGAATGTTTCTGTAGATGTGACAGACCCCGTGACTGGTGAAACCAAAAAAGAAGCTCGAACAGTCTGGCAACCGTTAAGCCGCTTTTCATTATCCCAGATTGCAGGAGGAAGTTTGGGCGATATACCACCAGAACTTGACGCATTCAGACAACTTGACTTCTTGTTCCCTCTCTATTCATCCAAACAGTCTTGGATAGAAACCGATATCAAAGGTGCTGCCGACAATACTGCCACCCCTGACCTAGATGAATGGGGAAATGAGGCGTTCAGCTTGGCTCTTACCCTCCCCATCTTCCCCGGTGGTGGAAAAATCGTTTTCATAGCAGATCCGAGCATTTTCATCAATCGGTGGACTTCAAAAACCACAGAAAATGACAATCTGAAATTTGCAATGAACTTGGTGGAAATGACTACCCGTCATCTTGAAGACAATGGAAAACCAATTCCCGTGATCTTTGATTTTGGCCATACTTATCAAAGTCCTACTTCGCCTGCTCTCTATTCGACTGCTCTTCTGAAACTCATTGCCAACCTAAGTATGTTCCCGTTGGTCGCTCCATTTGTACCCTTTACCGCTTACAGTTTCGGAAAGTTGGTCATCCCCAAGTCTCGAAGATTACGACCTATTCTGCTTACCAAAAGGAGAGGCGAAAAAGGAGTATCTCAATTTGAGCAGAAACTTCAGGACATCAAGGAATCAGGTGCCTACGGTGAACCAATCAAGCATCTTGTAAACCGATTGGTCAGAACGGTTCAAAATGATGCTCGATTCAAAGGAAGGTTTGCTAGAGACCCTCGGGAAATGGCCGAATTCTTTGTGGAAAATTTCCCTGGGGCATTCAATCGTAGGGAACTTGAAAGAAACCTCAAGACCCTCTACCGATATGCCGAAAATCCCACCAAACGGATGACTCTCATTCAGGCAAAAGTATACTTCACATTATTGAACCGGTTGCTTTCTTACGTTACATGAACCTATCGGTTAATTTAATTGAAGAGTAACCTTCCTTTTCATAGTGACAGATGATTTAGTCAAAAAATATGGAGACACAATTCGAAATCTCCTTTTGGATCTAGGAATCACAAACAAGGAAGTAATCGCCAACACTCCAAAAAGATGGATCAGGTTTTTAGAATCCTATAGTAAACCTCTAAATTCTGATTTCCACGATTTCAAAACCTTTTCAACAGACAGTGACGACATGGTCATCGCTGAAACTCACTTTTGGTCGATTTGTGAACACCATCTGCTCCCCTATTTTGGAAAAGTCTTCTTTGGCTATATTCCTCAAGGTGAAGTTTTGGGAATCAGCAAGATTGTCAGATTCATCCAATATGTGGCAAAGCAACCATCTATCCAGGAAGGATTGACCCAAACCATTGCCGACACTTTGTTCGTGAAATCCGGTGGAAAAGGCGTAATGGTTCTTATCAAAGGCTTCCATACCTGTGTGGCCTCCAGATACTCAAATGGATGGATGACCACATCTGCCGTTCGGGGAATCTTCCGTGAAAACAAAACTTTGAAGACTGAATTTTTGAACCTCATTCGATTGGAAAACACTTCCGTCCTTGAGTGAAATTAGGTGATTGCAATTCCTTTTATTGCTGAAATAACTTTATTTGATTGTGAAACAAATCGTTTTTGCATTTACCCTGCTGGCACTTATAGGTTCCTCCATTTTAGGATCAGCACAACAATCCACTACTGTATGGACACCAAGAATCAATTATAGCCTAACATATGCACAGGATATCAAACTCAACTTCGGAAATGTCACTCTTGATCAGGCCAACCTCCCAACTTCATTCAACGTCACTGATATGAACAATACGGGATATCGCTATATTCTTCAAGGCGATCCAAACCAAAAGGAAAAGAGTGTCAATATGCAGATAATGAATATTCCAAACTTTGGGACATTTGAATTGCCAACGGGAGACCTTCCAATTTTTCTCCCACTCTCATTCAACGGAAAAGAAGATTGGATGGACTCATTTGGCTCTCAGCTTCAGGTACTTGGGGGACTGCTCAATTCTTTAAATGAAAGTGCTATCTTTTCTTCAAATATCACTATTACAAACAGCGCAATCACCTTCTCCTTAATCAGCAAGTTTGATGAGCTTACTCTTGCCAATGTTTCCGATGATATATCTTCATACCTTGATTTTCTTCCTCAGGTTGTATTTGACCAAGATGTTGTTTTCAGAGGGGTTGAGTTCTTTACGAACATCACCTATTCAAAAACCTCTGGTATAATGGATTCATTCGTAATCGACCTACATTCTGATAATTCAACTGTGAACAACGTCACGTACGTTGATCAAAGCATCTTTCAAAATTTCATTTTTGCTGCTGTTCTTCCACCATTTGGTTCTACAGGGATTATCGATACAAACTTCCCCTTCTTGATGTCCTTACTGATTGTTCCGATAAGTGTGTCGTTCCGCAAAATTAAGAAGAAAACGAATGAATGATTTGCTTTAGTTTCTGGATAGTTTCCTTTTGAAAGGCCTTTTCATCCAACTCCATAGTTGAAAGTTCTTGGATTATTGCTCTTTTCATTTTCTCATCCTTGCATTTGGTAAGTCTTTTCAAGAATATCTCCAAATCTTTTTGTGACTTTGTTGCTTTGAACAATTTGAGATGAAGATGTGATGCAATGCAATAATTTTTCTCTGCAATGGCTAAATCAATTGCATTCTGTAAAATTGCAACAGAAGGGATTTGAGATAAGTTAAGTAACGTCGTCAAAAAAATATGCGTGATTAAAGGATTAAATGGAGAATCCTTTGGTAAAGAACGTATGGTGTCATAGATTTGAAGCAAATCCTCTTCGTTCAGGTCAATGCTCTCATTTCCATCAAGTAGTATCTTCACATTCTTGTAGAACACTTTCTCAACTATGTTATTGCTTTCTGATAGCTCCTTGACCTTTTTTATTAGCAAGTCTCTTGTGTCTTTAGTAAGAAATCCTAATTCATCCCATGACATTTGGTTTTTCATCACCACTCGCATCAGATCCATCAAAACACGATTCTGATTGTTTCTGATGCTTTCCTGAAGAATCTGGTCAAACTGCTTTCCATCTTTTTCTGGGATGAATTCTGTCAGGAATGCCCTGATCGTTAACTCCTGTCTTAGGTTCGGGTCGTTTTTTATTTTTGAAGCGAATTTCAATAACTTTCTTTTTCTTTCCGACTTAGTTTCAAATTGCCATAGGATTTGGTTAATTTCCGCCTCTAAACGTTGTCTCAGCTCTTTTTTCTTGATCTTTTTCAGATTTTTCAATAGTGTTTTTCCAATCCTTTTACTTTCTTCTTCCTTTCCTTGTGAAAGAAGAATTTTCAACAATGAAATCCCTAGTTGTTCTCCTTCTTCAAAATCCTTGCTCTCAAAATAGCTGGTGACTGCCTGTTCAAGATACAATGTTCCATTTCTGAAATCCTGCATCAAAAGATATCCTTCTGCCAATTTCCGAAGAATAGTGCCCTTAAATTGACTTTCTTTCTTTTTGAACTGAATCTTTTCATTTAGAAACTTGAAAGATTTGATTGCTTTTTCTGGTTTTTGGATTCTCAGATAACAATCTCCTTCAAGAAATTTCACCATTATATATGTGCTGAGCTCATCGGGAGGAAGAGTTCCTTTTGCAAGACGGGAATCTGCACGATTCAAGTACTTTTTTGCCAATTTCAATGCTCCACGGAAATTCCCTCCATCAATCATGCCTGTTAATGCTTCGATATCGATTCTTTGTCCTTTAGGAACTCTTTCCATATATGCCTCTTCTTTCCAAGCTATTATATTGTTTATATCATCAGACAAAATTCATGGAAAGAACTTCGATAGTTTCTGCCACGTAGAAAATTTAAATATAATATTAATGCATCTGTACCTTGTCTGGAAAATGCCGATGATCCTTTTAAACATAAATCGGGAACAGCCTTCAAATTTTGATGCTCTTATTTCAGAGGCACATGAAATTATTCTCAACATTGATTCCCTTTCCCGAACCATTGATTTGTCAGACCCTAATACCCCTAAACTAATGGTTCTGAAAAATCGGATCAAAGATCTTATGGAACTTGTTTCCAATATCGGCGACTATCAAGATGTGCAGGCTTCAATCAAGCAGGATAAAATCATGGATATCCAAAATAACCTGTTAATCCTGACCAACAGAATTTTCGGCATCAGCCAAGAAATTGACATGATGCTTTCCATTATCACAAATTTTCTTCTCTACCATCTCTGCTCGACTGCAGCAGCTACTCCCCATTCACAGGTTATTGGCGTTGCAAATGTACTTGCCCAGGTTCTTTCAAGTGAACAGTCAAATAAGGAACCGCTTTTGGAATTGAACCAGAATCTTCCTCCTTCAATGTTCTTCAACAGATTTGCTCTGAATTTCAATTATTTACTGACAAATGCTGGATTATATGCCTCTCCTATCACAAGTCTTCCCCACATCTCAATTTCTGCACTAGGTGGATGGGCAGAAACTGCTCTGAACTCTTTCTCTGAATTGTTTGAATTCATTGACAAATACTTCTCAATCACGGATTTTCTCTCTTTTGACAAAATCTTTGATTCGGTTGTTCAATTTGATTCTGCCAAAGATGTCCTCTCGGTCTATCTTTACGCCAATGAATTTTATTCTTCCTTGGCGGCACTTGCAGATCTCCTAAGTGGCATCAGATTTCCCAAAAATCTCCTTGGCTTGGAGGAGGACGTTGTCTTCAGCTCAAACGATCAAATTACTACCACATTGGCCCGCGCCATAGAAAAGAACCATGAACGGATTCAAGAATTCATGAAAACAATTTATACCTTGTTTGACAACGGTCTTATCGATAAAAACGAAAATCCCTACAAGGATCCGGAATTGCAACAAATTGAAATGGAAAGCAATGTTTGGATCCTGATCGCAAAAATGGGTTTGGTCATCCAAAAGCTTCTTTCAATTGAATCTCAGGTCTTTACTGATACATCCGATTCGAATTTGGAACATCGAATTCTTTCAAGTAACTTGGTAAGGGATGCTGTCAAACAACAAATGCCAACCCTTGAAAGAGATTTGATCACCCAATTTGATGAACTTGAAACACAATTTCTTACATTGATGGGCTTTGAAAGTCCTGACCAGATTTTGGCGTCCTCTTCAAGATTCATACGATATCGTCATTTCTTCCAATATCTCATGTATTTGGCCTCTGCATTGTACATATTTTTTGAGAACGATGAAATCATATCTCGTCTCAATAAAGAATATTACTTTCTCTTCAAACCTCCTAACTCTGAAAAAAATCCTATAGGTACGATTATTTTAGGTCAGGTCTTTTGTATTATGGGTCTAGAGAAACAAAATGACTTTCTCATCCAGGAAGGAATCGAAATCCTCACACAAATCCTCCCTGCAATTCAATTCCAATCTCATCATTATATTCATGTCATGATTCTGATTGAATTGTTCAATGCCCACCTTCAGTCACTTTCCCACATGGAAATTGCCGAAACTATCAAATCAAGAATCTCAGAATTGCTTGAAGGCAATGTCTTGATGCAGGAAAGCAAACTTTATCAGAAACTCATCGTTTATACGGGACTATTGGACATTTACAAGGAAAGTGGAATTTTCATGTCAAATAGCGGAGAAAGACTTATCCCCTTTGACATTTTTACATGGCTGATGACTCCTGCGCTTCTTTTCACTCTTCCTTTCATTCCCTTGAATACTGCCCTTGATAATCTTGATGAAGGATAGTTTCTATTTTTCCTTCTTCAAAACACCTAACCTTAAAAATGATCTAGTACCCTAATTTAATAAGGGAACTTATGTCTTCTTCAAACCAAAATCAAACAGATAGTCTTATCTCTGGGTTAATCCTTGTTGTTGTAAAGGAAATGGGGCCTGAAATCGTAGCAAATATCTCCCCGATTGATGATGATCTTGCCTTCATTACCGCTGCCCATCTATTTTCTTTGGCAGGATTGATGGACACACAAGAGGATGAAGATCGTGAGGTCATAGGACCAATTCCAGTCAAAAATACCAAAGGTATTAAGGCATTGTTCTTTTTAACCAGTGTTTCACATCCTGAATCAAAGGATCAAAGACTTGCTGTACATGGTGCTCAATTGGGAACAATCCTTCTTTTTGATGAAAACCGTCTGCCTGAAATTCGAAGGGCAGTTGGTCTTATTGAGCCCTACCTCAAATCCTTCTTCAATAAACCAAAAGTGAATCTTGATGTTAATGGTCTAACTGAAGAATTTGGAAAGAAATTGTATGACCATATCATCGAACTTGTTTCAAAACCGAGAACAAGGGCATTTTGGTATCAACCCCCAAACAAATTGATTGAATACAAGGATCCGTTTTACATCGATAAATCCAAAGACATTGTAATTGTTGATGAATATGAGAAGCAGGCATATATACTAACCTCTCCCAACACTTCACCGTTCGAAGCACGAAAATTGAACAATACTGTCAATCAGATGAATTTTGATCTCTACCGAGGTGCTTTAGGAATTCAGAAAATGGAAGATTTTATGGAGATTGAACCTCTTCTCATTAAATATGGTATCAAAACCTATTGATTAAGGATTTCCTCCCAATAATTTTGCTGCCCAAACATCGACCTCCTCAAGAACTTCCTTCTTCCCTATTTTGCCAGACCTGATGGCTTCTGCAATTTTCCTAATTGAAAAGAATATTGTGGTGGCAGGAACGTCGCGATCTTGGATTTCATCTCTGAAATTTTCTAGAAGTCGTGGTATCTTTTGAATGTCTGTTGCTTTAATTGTGTCCTTCAGGTATTCGAACAGCTCCGGAAGAGTAAGCTCACTAAGATTTACTTCCTCTACCTCTTTGATAATGGATGAATTGATCATGATCTCATCAGCTTCTTCCTTGAGGTAGCCTTTTCTTACTAATTGAGCAAGATGAAATTCAAATTGCTCAACCATCGCCTTTTCCTTTAACTTGACTTGTGGACCTTTTCCACCATATTTTATCAGTGTGGCTAAAATCTTGGTTTCAGGGTCTCCTGCCTGTGTGAGTGCCTCAACAAATTCAACAAAGGCTGATGTGAACCTTTCATCATCACTTTCCAATTCTCTCATCAACATTTTTTGTGTTGATTCAATCAATCTGGATGGCAATGATTCATTATATTGATTGACTGCATGTGTCGACACTGTTCTGGAACTTTCAGCAAGATCTCTTTTCAGCATATCATTTTCACGTTGCAAAAGGGCAATTCTATTCTGAAGTTCCTCTATCTTCTCATCATTAGTAGACATGGTCTGCCCTCTCCCTTCAAACTGTTTCAATTGTTGCTCCTTCTCCTCAATAACCTTCGCGAAATACTGGTTTTCCTCTTCCAATTCTTTTTTGGCCTTGATCAATTTATTAAGGGCTTCCTCATAATCCTTGATCAATTCATTCAATTCATGTATTCGCTGTTGTAATCCCTGATTATGCCTCTGTGCTTGCTCAAATTTTGCCTTCCACGCATATTTGGTGTCTGTGTTTTCATTCCCGAACATTTCTCTCATGAATTTGAAATTTCTTAAGTAAAAGTATTTCTAAATCTCAATTGTTTAGAGAACGAGAGTTCAAAGAATTTTATGAAGAAGTTCAACCTTTCTTACTTTTTCTTCATGTTTTCATCAATAACTTGAAAATTTTCTGATTAAATGCATTGAACCTTTTGATAGTCTCATCCTTTGCATCTGGTTGAATGACTGCCTGCCCCAGCAAGAAAAAATCAGTACTTCCAAGTCTTGATATCAGCAGAATTTCCTTGACAATCTCATCGTTCCTTTGGAATGCAGATGATTCTCCGATCCACGAGGTTTCTATTGGCAATTGAGACATGATTTCCATTAGTAATGTTACTTTTTCCCGATTTCCAAGATAGACATGGATTATCCCATCATCAAGATCCCCCAAAAGAAGAGTTTCGAATTCGATTCCTTCGGCAATCAATTCATCAATGAGCTGGTAGGTTTCTGGTAGTTTGTCGATTGGAAATTGATCACTGATCAGGATTCTTTTGATTTTCTCTTCGATTTCTTTGTCAGGTATCCAAGAAAAAAGCGTATCGATGGTTAAATCTTTGCAGACAAGATTTATCACCTCCATAAGTTTTGAGGTGACAAATTCAAAGTTATCAAAAATATCCGAAAATGCAACATATTGTACTCCATTCATGTTTGAAACTGAGATCCGTAATGTACCAATGTCTGCCCTTTTAAAATCCAAATCTGATGAAAGTGTACCTGTAAAAAGCAAAAGAGCCCCCACTAACCCAGATAGCAATGAGGAATCTACCTTGATTGATTTGTCGTCATAAAGATCAAAACCAAGTCCTGAATCCTTGTCCAGAACTATGATTTTCCTGATCATTCTAGTTGAGGAATACGATTTCTCTCTTTATAAAGTAGACGCCTCTTCCTCCTCGTATTACTTCCAAATCACAAGGAAATTTATTTTCCGAAAAAAACTTGAACAAGTTTTTTTAATCAAGAAATCAGAGTTTACACATTGAATGATGCTGTACATGGTTCCGAGTGGACGGAATACTTAGACAAATTGTACGAATGGGTCAATTCACGCCTTACAGCATACCAAA
This sequence comes from uncultured archaeon, assembly GCA_964645535.1. Lineage (GTDB taxonomy): Archaea > Asgardarchaeota > Heimdallarchaeia > Heimdallarchaeales > Kariarchaeaceae > WAKA01. The sequence goes on from CAZYCQ010000004.1 coordinate 30,521, forward strand.
ATGGTGAAATTTCCAAGGAAGAATATTATAGAGATTATGACTACTATAAAATGGAAATCAAACGGGTTTATGCAATTATAGAAGAAAGAAAACGCAAGAAGAAAAATCAACAACCAATTCAAAGCCAAGTTATAAAACCTGACCTGATATTCAAGTATTTCTATGAAAATGAACCTAACACCAAGAGTGAAACTTCATTGCCATCACAACAAGAGACAACCGACGTCTCTCAAATGCAAGAAGTTCAGACAGC
>CAZYCQ010000004.1:30873-87417 GCA_964645535.1 uncultured archaeon
TGATGTTCCACAAATACAAGAATCTCAGACAGCTGATGTTCCACAAATACAAGAATCTCAGACAGCTGATGTTCCACAAATACAAGAAGTTCAGAATACACCACAGACCAATGCCCCTGATGTTTTGAAGGCATTGGATCAAATTAAAACACAGCCCAAGACCAAAAAAACTTCTGAAATCACGAATATCCAAATAGTTCTACTGGGGGAAAGTGGTGTCGGGCGATCCTCATTACGGAGAGCCTTCCTTGGAAAACATTTCATTCCTGAGCATCTTAGCACAGTTGGTGCAGCCATGGATGACAGAATTGTCAATATCGATGGTCGCCACTATAAAATAACATTGGTTGATCTTGGAGGACAGGATTTCTATGCTCCAATTCGCGCAAATTTCTATCGAAAGGCAAAAGGTGCTCTGCTTGTTTTCGATCTTACAAGAAAAGAGACTTTTGTGAAATTGGACTCGTGGTTGAGGGAATTCTTCAGGCATACACAACGTGGTCTCCCATTTCTACTGGTAGGAAACAAAGCAGATCTCAAAAGAAAAGTTCCTTATGAAGAAGGACAGTTGTTGGCAGAAAACCTTTCCAAACAGACCGCACACGTAGGTTTTGAAGTGAAGTATTTTGAAACCTCCGCAAAGGATAACTATAATGTAGATTTGGTCTTTGAAGAGCTAATTAAACAAATAGTAAATTTCGAAGGGTTATCCGTCAGTAAAATGCGAAATTAATTGGAAAATTGATTTGATTTGGATTTTTTCTGTGGAGAAGAAATAAATTGCCTTCCTCCAAAGAGTGATTATGGCTGAAACCTTTGACCTCATGGATGCAGTAGAAATTAGTTGGCGGCTATTTTTGTTCCTTACTCTTGGTTATATATTGCTCAGATATGTTTTTCCTAGGATAAAACCTCTCCAGAAAATCCCCTTACTTAGATACCTTATTCTTCCTTCGAACCTATCAAAAAGGATTTTCTTTGTTTTTTCCTATTCTGGAGCTCTTCTCCTTTTTATCATTATCTTGGTCATCTTTCCTTCACTTAATCACTTGAATTCTACAGCATTGGCTTTCCAAATTACCTTGATATTCTTTTTCTCAAGCTTACTGATGTCTTGGGGGTTTGAACGTGATGTCGCACGACCGCTTCAATCAGTTGCTCGACAATCTGCACAATTTGCAGACAAGAACTTGGCAGCACAGGTTAAACTATCGGAAACAGGTACTGGTGAAGCAAGAAAACTAGTCAACGCAAACCGTCAATTGGCCAATGTTTTCAGGACTCTCATTTCAAACATGAAAGAAACAACGAATCGACTTTCCGAAGCTGCTGAAGAACTTGCGGCCGGTTCCGAAGAAGTTTCCGCAACAACAGAGGAGGTAACTGCCACTATTCAAAATATCGCAGACGGTGCAGCTGAGCAGGTCAGACAGATTCAAGAAATTTCGAGAATCATTAAGGAAATCGATGAATTGATTGATACTTCGATTACTCAAATTGCTGAAACCTCAAGTATCACAAAGGATATTGCAGAACAAACCAACTTGATATCTTTGAATGCAGCCATTGAAGCTGCAAGGGCAGGCGCCAGCGGTCAAGGGTTTGGTGTAGTCGCAGATCAGGTAAGGAAGCTTTCCGTTGAATCCAAGAACGCCGCGGCTGAAATCGAATCAACGATCTTACAAATTGGTGAAAATATCAAATCTGCAGTTAAACGAATTGATGATGCAGTTAACACGATCTATGGTGTTGCAGAAAACACCGCAGCATCTTCAGAAGAGGCATCCGCTGCAGCTGAAGAACAATCTGCATCCCTCCAGGAAATTACGGAACATGCCCAAGAGTTATCTGAACTTGCAGACAAATCAAGAGCTATTATTGAAGAATGGCGAACCTGAAAGATTCGATCAAATACACCTTATGGAACTGGAAACTTTTTTTAGATGAATACCCATGTCACCCTGTATGTCTGAACAAATTACAAAAATCAGAGCGAGAGAAGTGTTGGATTCCAGAGGAAATCCCACCGTCGAATGTGAAATTTTCACCCAAACATATCGATCCAGATTTATTGTTCCTTCCGGTGCTTCAACCGGACAATATGAAGCTGTGGAATTGAGAGACAACGATCCGAACCGTTTCCATGGGAAAGGTGTTCTCAAGGCTGTGTCAAATGTCAACGATACCATTGCTCCGAAGCTAATCGGAATGGATCCTACAGACCAAAAAACCATAGACAGTATCATGCTCGATTTAGATGGCACCCCAAACAAAAGCAATCTTGGTGCAAATGCAATTCTTAGTGTTTCGGGTGCAGCTGCAAGATTGGGCGCAAAAGTTACAGGCAAACACCTCTTTGAGTATCTGGGAAATTCAAAGCGGCTTCCAACACCATTGCTGAATGTAATCAATGGAGGAAAACATGCCGGTGGAAATCTAGCCATCCAAGAATTCATGATAGTACCCAAAGGCTTTGATACTTTCTCTGAAGGATTGAGAGCTTCATCAGAGGTCTACCATTCACTGAAAAAGTATCTCAAAGAAAAATATGGAAGCAGTTCAATCAATGTTGGAGATGAGGGTGGCTTTGCTCCTCAATTGGACTATGCAAAAGATGCTCTTGCCGCCTTGTCAATGGCCATAAACAATGCAGGCTATGAAGTCGGAGAGCATTTCTTCTTTGCCATTGATGCAGCAGCCTCGGAATTTCTTCATGATGGAAAATATCGAATTGATGGAATGGAACTTACGGCAGATGAACTTCTCAATTATTATCTTTCTCTCATAGATGAGTACCCTGCTTTGATTTCCTTGGAGGATCCATTTGATGAGAATGACTTTGAATCCTTTGCAAAGCTTGTGAAAAAAATCGGAAAGGAAAAGGCAATTGTAGGGGATGATCTCACTGTTACAAACGTTGAACGTATCAATACTGCCATACAACATCAAGCAATGAATTATCTCCTTCTCAAAATCAACCAAATCGGAACCCTCACCGAAGCACGAAATGCATTTGATCTAACAAAATCGCAAAATTGGGGTGTTGTTGTCTCTCACAGATCCGGAGAAACAGAGGATGCTTTCATTGCTGATTTGGCAGTGGGATGGGGAGCAGAAAGAATTAAGACTGGTGCTCCTGCAAGGTCTGAAAGAGTCGCAAAATACAATCAGTTATTGAGAATTGAACATCTATTGGGTGAAGAAGCAAAATATTACAAAGGAATGTAGCACTTTTCAATTATCGATTGTTCAACTTCCCAATTTAAATAGCAAGAATTTGAAAGGCAATCAACTGAGTGAATCGGAATGTCTCACTTCATACATAATGGCAAAAGGATCGTTATCATTGATGATTCACTCTATCAAAGGGAAATCCTGTTTAAACAACTTACTGAAGATGGTTATGACATTGTCGGACTGGCCGAAAATGCAAAAGACGGTTTCCGTGTAGTTGCAACCGAACGACCAGATTTGGTAATTGTTGATTTGTCCTTGCCTGATCTTCCTGCTGAAGAAGTCATTAGAGGGATTAAATCCATAAACCAAAAAATATTCACCGTGATTTCAGCACCTCTCGGATACGAGGAAGATGTCAATTTCTTGATGCGCCTTGGATGTGATGAATTTCTTCCCAAACCCATTGAAACCTCCCATCTTGAATATATTCTTAACAAATTCGAGGTTTTGAATTTCCCGAAAGTCGAAAATCGAACCATCGGCATCAATTTCCTTCATCAAACCTTTTACAATCAAATGATTCAATATGCAAGTGATGACATAAAAAAAATCATCAGCAAAACCATCGTTCAACACAGCAGAACTTTGGCTAGAAAATACCCTGAACGTTTCTTTTTTGATGCCAGGCGAAATTATCTCCATGTTATTCTCCCACATAAACAAGGTGATGGTTCCAAAAAATTTGAAAAAGTGATCGTTCGACAATTGGAAAACCTTCTCACTCGTATCCTCAACAGTTTGGAGAAGAAAATCCCAATTGAAATGCTTCTCTCTCTACTTCATGAAAGTTTTCTTTCTTATGCATCACTTGTCAAACCAGTTGCTGATTACTATGATTACGATTTTCCAGATTGGAAATCGTTCAAGTTTGAGGTTACTCAACCCGACTATCTGTCAAGACAAAAGACCAAAATTGAATACATCTCAAACTCGGAATTCAATTGGCCAGAAATCCCTCAATTTGCAGAAATCCAAAGGATCAATGCCTATCGGGTTGATGAAAAGGGAGATTTCCCTCAAAGAACATTGAAAGAGACTGCTCACAATATCCATATAGTGCTCTCAGTATTCGATGAAATTTATGGTCCAAAAGTTGGTATCACTAGACCACCCAACGTTGAAGACCGGCTTAATCCCATCCTCCGGATAATTCCCAGTTTGATGGATAGACAAGGATTGAAGGAAATGGATCCCTTTCTTTACAGTGAAACAGATTTTGGCTGCCTGAACCTAGTCTTTTCCGTGAAAAAAGAAGGTCTGAGAGGAAGCCGCGTCGAAATGATGATTTCAATCTTGATCACTCCCATTACCACAGAAATTCTTCTCAAACTAAGCCAAATGAAAGGAATTCTAAGGGCAATTGCCGCTCAAATCCGATTCCATGTTGAGGAATCTGAATATTCCAATCCTGAAGAAATACTGACTTTTCAATCGGAAATTTCTGACCTTCTATCGGTTTTCCACCATGAAGTAAGAAGTTTTATGGAATATTGACCAATCCCATGAGAACAATTTTTTATTCTGAAAATATACCTACGTATTACTAAGGTGGTTATGTTGGCTTCGGAAAAACTTTCCCCATTGACATTCAGAATTACTCCGGAAATGGAAAAACGTATTAACCAGCTCGTTGAAAAGAAATATTTCAAAAACAAGGCTGAATTGATCAGAGAAGCAGTTGAAAATTTCCTCCTTAACGAAAAACTGGTGTCTGAAAACTTTAATTCGCAGAATTGAAATCCCTGTTTTCCGATTGTTCTGAAAAATTGCTTTGATGACCCAAAATTGTCACTATTGCATCATACTGTTTCTTGGAAAGCTGAAGCTCATGTTTAATGTGCTTGTTCATCAGGTCTGCCGCAATCATTTTGATCCGAGGAAGATCTGTCAAAAAAATGTTTTCTTTTCTTTTGAGACTTCGAGCCACCAGCTGTAGGGCATCAAGGATCCGAACCTTTGGAGTCAAATCATCATCCATTCTAACATAACCACCGAAGAGAAATTAATCAAATCGCTTTGTTAAATCTTTCTTAGGCTTCGTGAATCTCCTAAATTCTTAAACATCCTTCAATGGTGCAAGGAATGAATATTCGTGCCTTATTTTTCTTTACCTGCTTAGATCGATCAAGTTCGATCATGATAGTAATCAAAGAATATTTCAATTTCTCCAGGATGAATCCCTAGTTTTTTCAGTTTTTGCAGTATCTCCCTTTCCCCAACCCCCTTTTTTTCCATTAGATTTTTGAACTGAGAAATGAATTCAAACCGTTCCCAACCAAAAACAACCCATTTCTCTGTTTCGACAAGGTAATAGTCTGGTTTTATGATGGAATGTGGTTTGTAATAGATTGTGAGGGTACGATATTCACAATCCTTCATGCTTTCTAACTGTTCAACTACTTTTTGGAGGCTTTTTCCCGTATCTGCAACATCATCCACGATTAAAACCTTTTTTCCTGACAGATCTGGGGCAGCTTGGGTAATCCGGGGTTCTTCATCCCTTGTATTGATGTCATTATAGAAATCAATTTTGATGTTTGCAGTCTCCTTGATCCTGAAAAAATCTGCCAAGAGTCTTGCAGGCACCCAACCTCCTCGGGCTACACCCAAAATAACATCTGGAATGAAACCAGATTCCTTGACCATTTGAAACATTGCCAAGGCTGAACTATAGCTTTCCTCCCATGTTTGAACTAGGAAATCCTCTTCTTTCACAGAACCATTCGGATTTTTCTATTAATTAATTTAGGGATGCAGACAATGAAATCGGTTGATGGATTGTCGCTTTGTTTTCAGAGAAAATCCATTGTTTCTGACGAAATTGCATTAATTTTCCCGTATAAAATTCCGTAATTTTACTATTATTTTTTATATAGGCTTAGCATAAACGGAATTAGTTTCGGTCGTTGAAAACCGAAAAACCTCACCAAAGGAAGGATTTGAGGAGCATGAATGAATACATCGAACATGTAATGAAACTCGTGAAAAAACGAGATCCTAATCAACCTGAATTTCATCAGGCTGTGTTTGAGGTTCTCGAAACAATTGAACCTGTAATCAATGCCCACCCTGAATTTCAGGAAAATGGCATCCTTGAAAGAATTGTTGAACCAGAAAGGGTGATTCAATTCAGGGTTCCTTGGGTAGATGATCAAGGCAAGGTTCATGTCAACCGAGGTTTTAGGGTACAATTCAATTCAGCAATTGGTCCCTACAAAGGAGGGTTAAGATTCCACCCATCAGTCAATCTATCAATTATTAAATTCCTTGGTTTTGAACAAATTTTCAAGAATTCTCTTACCGGTCTGCCTATGGGTGGTGGTAAAGGTGGATCTGACTTCGATCCCAAAGGCAAGTCTGATGCAGAAATCATGAGGTTCTGTCAATCCTTTATGACCGAATTGTACCGACACATTGGTCCAAATACTGATGTTCCCGCTGGAGATATCGGTGTTGGCGGTCGTGAGATTGGATACCTCTACGGTCAATACAAAAGAATCAGAAATGAATTTACTGGAGTATTGACTGGCAAGGGAATTGAATATGGTGGGTCTCTCGTCAGACCTGAGGCAACTGGATACGGTTTGATCTACTTTACTAGGGAAATGCTTGCAACAAAAGGCGAAACCTTCAAGGACAAGGTTGTTTCAATTTCAGGATCTGGCAACGTTGCTCAATATGCTGCCCAAAAGGCAATGGAACTTGGTGCAAAAGTAGTGACCCTCAGCGATTCTTCCGGTTATATCTATGATCCTGATGGTCTTGATCAAGAAAAATGGGAATTTGTCATGCATCTGAAGAATGTCAAGAGAGGAAGAATTAAGGAATATGCTGACAAGTTTGGTGTTCAATACTTCCCCGGTGAGAGACCTTGGAAAGTCAAAGTTGATATTGCACTGCCCTGTGCAACTCAAAATGAGATTGATGGGAATGATGCAAAAGTTCTCGTCGAGAATGGTGTTATTGCTGTTGGTGAAGGTGCAAACATGCCTTCAACTCCTGAAGCAATTGAAACCTTCCTCAACAATGGCGTTCTCTTTGGACCGGCAAAGGCTGCCAATGCTGGTGGTGTAGCAACTTCAGGTCTTGAAATGAGCCAAAATAGCATTAGACGCTCATGGAGCTTTGAAGAAGTCAATAAGCGGCTTGATGAGATTATGGTAAATATCCACAAGCAATCAATTGAAGCTGCCAAAAAATATGGATTTGAAGGAAATTACCTTGTAGGTGCAAACATTGCTGGTTTCCTGAAAGTTGCCAATGCAATGCTGGCTCAGGGAATCGTATAATATCAAGTTTCTTTAAGGAAATTTTGTATCTCCGTTAGTTTTTCTATATAATTACTTGTTGAATCTCCTTGATATAACGATTTCAGTTTTTCTAATTGATTCAAATCTTTGGATGCCAGTATTTCTCTTTCCAACTTCATGATTCCTTCCTTTAATTCCCGATAATTTTCCGCATGGACTGTCAATCCCAACAAAGAAATCCAGTCTTCATTTAATCTGAAGTTTGGATCAATGCTCATAAACTGCCTGAAACTATGTGATGCCAGATCCTCATAACCCAACTCGTAATAACAACGAAATAGGAAATACCAATATTCTTGCTTTTGTTCGATCTTCAGCAATTTCTCAAATATTTCTGAGGCTCTTGCGAAGTTTTGGATATTGAATTGGAATTCTGCATAGGTCAACAGGAGCAACGGCTTTTGTGGAAATCGTTCCAGACCTTTTTCCAGGACTTTTATTGCTTCGGGTAATCCCCTTGTTTTCTCAATGACAAGACTAAGAAAATAAAAAACCGTCCAATCTATTTCCAAAGGCATCGCGACATCAAGATATTTATTGAACCAAATTTCTGCATTTTCCCATTCGTTTAACTTGAAAAAAACCATCCCAAGTCTGAAAATGACTGTTGCATCTGAAGGGTCAAGATTATGCGCCACGAGAAAACAATCCAAAGAACTTTCAAAATCATTTTTAAGAAAATAAAGCATGCCGCAGGTCACCCAAACCCGTTCATCCTTTGGGTTTTCGTTCAATTCATCGATCAAACCATCAATAAGATCTGACAATTGATTTTTATCAGAACGATGGTTTGTTTCTTCCATTATTCATATTGGGTTGAATCCAATATAAGCAAATTTCCCTAATAGACCACAATTCTGCTATTAAATTTTGAAAATCAATTTGAAATTGCAGGGAGGAACCGTTATATTGTTAAAAAAAGAATAATACATTCACTCATGGCCGATTTATCTGAGGAAATACGGATGAGGGCATCCAAGGCATTGCAATTCCTCTTTGAAATGTCTGAAAAATACATTAAACCTGAAAATCCATTGAGAAAGGCCGCTCTCCACTATCCAAAAGGGGGCGGGAAAGGATTCCGACCAGCTATGCTCATGCTTACCTGTGGCGCCGTTGGAGGAAACGAAGATGAGGCAATTCCTGCCGCTGCTGCAATTGAGGCGCTTCATGTTTCTAGTCTCATTCATGATGACTTTATGGACAATGATGAAACCAGAAGAGGAATCACCTCAGTTTGGAAACAATGGAACCCAACAATTGCAATTCTTGCAGGAGATGTGCTTGTGGGTCTTGCATTTAGATTGGTGTCCAAACTGAAAGGATTGGATGATCATATCGTCCGCGAAATTTTGTCAGGATTAGCATTGAAATATACCGAACTTTGTCATGGCCAGATGTTGGACATAGGATTTACAGAACGCCCAATTGAAACAATTACTGTTGAGGATGTCCAAGAAATGCAATACCTGAAAACTGGCGTCCTTTTTGAATTCTGCTGTGTATCTGGTGCTCAAATCGGTATGAGAAAATTGGAACACCCTTGGATTGATGCCATCCGTAACTTTGCAAAGAAAGCTGGAACTGCATTTCAGATTCAAGATGATATTTTAGGTATCGTTGAAGACTCATCCAAGACAGGAAAACCACAGTTTTCAGATTTAAGAGAAGGTAAAAGGACAATCATTGCCGTCCATGCCTTCAATAACGCTTCAGAGGAACAAAAGGCCACGTTAAGAAAATACTTTGGGAATCATTCTGCAACACAAGATGAACTGACAAAAATTTTCGAGGTCTTCAAGGAAGTCGGTTCCATCGATTATGCAAAAAGTCTAGCTCTAGATCTTGCAAAATCTGCATTGAATGACCTCAACGAACTTCCTGACTCGGAAAATAAAAAAATCTTGGAAGAATTCGCTTTACTTATGATTTCCCGTGAATTTTAAGTCATTTGCTTTATCTGAATAAATGTCATTATAAATAGATATTTAACTAAGCAAATCTCTCTTCCTCTATGGCTGTTCCTACAGTAACAAATCTATTGTTTACCCATCCACTGCTTATATTCGGTTTCTTTCTCAGTTCCGCATATATTCTAGCTCTCTTTCTTGAGAAATTCAACTTGCCACATATCCTGTCATACCTTTTCATTGGGTTTTTCTATTCCAACTTCTTTTTTCAGGATATTTTCAACGATCCGGCTTATTCTTCTGAAATCAAATTGCTTTTCCACACAGTTGAGATTTTTGCTCTTGGACTGATAGGTTTCCAAATCGGAACCGAATTAGATCTTAAACAACTTATGCAGGAGCCGCGAAAATTGGCTATTTTAGTGGCAGGAAATATGATTGGCACTTTCGTTATTGTGGCAGTCGTTATGGCCTTTTTTTCATTTGATTTCATAACTGTCTTAATTCTTGCAGCATTAGCCACTTCCACAGCACCAGCTGCAACTGTCGGCGTCATAAAGAAATTGAAGGCAAAAGGTGAAGTCACTCAAAAAGTTCAATGGGTCCTTGCATTTGATGACGTTGCCTCTGTAATGCTAGTTGAGGCAATTCTCATTTTTGCCCTTATTTCATTTGGAGGTGCTGCAACTTTCGCAGAATTTACTTTCTCGTTAGGCAAGGAAATCGGTCTTGCAATCGTCTTAGGATTTGTCGGCGGTTTCATTCTCAACAAATTGGTCGAAAAAATGGAAGACCCTGTTACGAAAATGGAAATTTCTCTTGGAATCACCATTTTGGTCATCGGAATTTCGGAATTCGTCGAAACTTCAGCTATTACAGCAACTATGATGTTGGGGGCAACAGTAATCAACTTAGGGAAGAACGACTTCATTGATGTTCAACACATTATTGATATAATTATGAGTCCAGTCATTGCAATATTTTTCATTCTGATAGGAATCAAAATGGAATTGTCTGTTTTCAGTCCATTCCCATTTGTTGCCCTATTCTACTTTACTGCCCGTATCATTGGAAAATTTGTCGGCGCCTATTTCCCTGCTCGCCAAATTGGAATTGCTGAACCAAAAAGAACCGGTTTTTCAGTCAGTCTCTTTGCCCAAGGGGGCGTTGTTTTGGGTTTGGCTTCCATTGTCGCAGAAAAATTGGAAAGCATTGGAAAAACAGAACTTGGCACTTATATTCTTGGATTGGTATTGATTTCGACTATCCTGTCTGAATTGGTTGGAGTCATTGCAGCTGATTGGGGAATCAAGAGATCTGGAGAAGCAGAAAAGATAATTGAAAAAGATTCGTTACCTACTGCGGCAATCCATCACCAATAAAAACTTATAAACTTTGCTGGTTTTATGATGAAAAATTTATTAAGTAGCAAATTACCCGATCACTTGCATGCAGAATATCAATGCAACCAAAAAAATCAAAAAAGAGGAAATCATTTATGGGGAGATCCCTGAACGTGTCCTCTGGTTTTATAGAAGAGGATACCTTAACTCTTCCCAATCCGCTCGGCTTGTTATTGCAAACGTTTGGTTATTTGCTTCAGTTGCATTGATCCTTGGGATTTTTCAGCCCGCTTCATCATTCAATTATGCAAAACCTCTGGTTTATATTGGAGCTATTGCAGTAACCCCGATCGCAATGAAGCTGTTTCGTACAGAATTTTATAGAATTTATCCTTTGATAGTTTTCGGGTTACTTTATGATATCATCTCCATACTTCAATTTTATCTGAACATAACTCCCAATCTTTCCATTCTCTACAAATTTGACTTGATTTTGTTTGGATGGTTGTTTGGAGGAGAACCTCCTTCATTCTTTTTTTATGAAAACCACCAACCTTTGTTGGATATCTTGTTTGCTTTAATTTACTTTTCTCAAGCATTTGTTCCCTTCATTTTCTTCTTCTACTATCGAATGTCCAATTGTGAAGATATCCCAATTTTGCTTTGGGCTGTCGCTTTTATCGGTGGTGCCGCAGCTTTCTTCTTCATTTTCTTTCCAACAGCCGCACCTTGGTACGTCTACAATTTTGGTTTGGATCCTTCAAAAGTTCATGCATTAAAACCAGAAATTGCAACTGCGGGACTTTGGTATGCTGATCAGGCATTGGGAACCGATTTCTTTGTCTCGTTTTTCTGGACCAACACACAAGCTAAATTTGCTGCCTTTCCTAGCCTTCATGTTGGAACCATTGCCTTACTTTACTTCTTCGCCAAAGAAAAAAACCTGACCTTTCAGACTACATTACGAATATACTTGCTCTCCATGATTGTTGCTGTGGTCTATCTAAACCATCATTGGGTAGCTGATACCCTTATGGGACTGCTTCTTGCATTTCTCTCAATAAAACTTAGTGGTATACTCTATTCAAAAAATATAGATGAAACACTATAATCTCTGTCCAAAAAAAAGCAATACAAAATAGCAAAATACTCCGAACACACCAAATATCTTTAAAATTCGGAAAGGTTTTCAAACATGGAATTTTTCTGGTTCCGAAAGGTGATTTCATGACTGAGGTTAAAAATGAAATTAGTTTTAGAATAAGTGGACAAAATGGAGATGGTATTTTCTCCTCTGGAGAAGTCTTCTCCAAAATATGTAGCAGGTCTGGTCTCCATGTCCATGGATACCGTTCCTACCAATCAGTCATACGGGGAGGACATGTAAATTACAGCGTTCGAGCTGCTAATTGGGATGTTTCAGCTCCGGCAGATTATATCGACGTTTTGATTGCATTACGTCCGGACAGTTTTGTCGTTGATGCACCGATGATGTCAAAGACAGGTATCATACTGTATGACTCTAAAGGATTTCGAATAAAGCCGGATCAAGTCAAAGCACCGGAAGGTGTGAAGATTGTTGATATGCCCGCTGTCGAATTGGCTTCGAAATTCTCAAAACTCAAAATTGTTGCAAATACTGTATTTATGGGTGCAGTTGTCGCTCTTTTTGACTTGGAAATGGCCATATTTGAAAAAATGCTCGCAGATAATTTCGCCTCCAAAGGTCAAGAAGTCATTGACATGAATGTTGAATCTGCAAGGGCAGGCTACAATTGGGCCAAAGAGAATTTAGAACCAATTAAGCACAATGTGAAAATTGATCCAAATGCAAAACCCAAAATGTTCATTGGAGGAAATGAAGCACTAGCTTTTGGAATGCTTATCGGTGGATTACAATTCTATGCTTGGTATCCAATGACTCCCGCAAGTCCAATAGGACACTTCCTCGCAAAATATGGTGAGACAAGTGGTGTCGTGGTCAAGCAGATGGAAGATGAAATCAATGTTTCAAATTCAGTCGTAGGTGCGGCGGTTACTGGTGCAAGATCAGCTTGTGCTACGTCTGGAGGGGGATTTTCCCTAATGACTGAGGCAGTTGGGTATGCATCAATGGTGGAAGCCCCGGTTGTTTACATTGAAGTGGCTCGTGGTGGACCATCAACTGGTCTCCCAACCAAACAAGAACAAGGCGATCTCAGACAGTTGATCGGGGCATCTCAAGGTGATTTCCCAAGAGCCATCATTGCCCAGACAAGTGTGGAAGATGGAATCAAACTTGGTCAAGAGGCTTTGAATATTGCAGAAAAATATCAAATGCCTGTCATCATTGCATCAGATCTGTACATGGGTGAACATTTCGAAACCATTCCTGAACCTGAGCTTGATGCCATCCCAATTGATCGAGGTAAATTGATTCTTGGAGAAGTGCCGGAAGACCAAAGACCATACAAACGGTATTTGGTTACCGAAGACGGTATTTCCCCCAGAACCATCCCTGGCGTGAAATATGGACAATATGATGCAGGATCTGATGAACATGATGAATTCGGTAAACTTATCTCTGATGTGAGAGCTGGTTATCCCGATTCCATCAAGATACGAATCGATCAAATGAACAAACGAATGAGAAAAATGGAAACCCTCCTGAAGGAATTGCCGCCTCCTGAAGTGGAAGGTTATAAGCCCGGTGAAGCAGATGTCCTCTTGGTCACTTGGGGAAGCTTGCTTGATATCGTAAGAGAGTCAAGAAAACAGCTTGAAGAAAGATATGGCAAGAAAACAGCTCATTTGAATATCAAATACATTCTTCCCTTCCACTCAAAGGAAGTGAAGGAAATCCTAGAATCCTACCAAAATTCTGGTGCCCGTATTATTCTGGTTGAAAACAACTATACTGGTCAGATGGGTCAACACATTCGGGCAGAAACCGGATTCGAAATCAAGGACAAATATCTCAGGTATGATGGAGAAACCATCCTGCCAAGAGAAGTCACTGATGCGGTAATGGAAATATTGGATAGGTGAGAATTATGGCAGTAACACAAGAAAAAGTACAACTATTTACCCAAAACGATTGGAAAGAAAATGTCTCCAAGCCTACATGGTGTCCTGGCTGTGGAGATTATGGAGTCCTCTCCGCAACACGAAAAGCTCTGGTTGAATTGCAGATCGATCCAACTGATACATTGGTCATTTCAGGTATCGGTTGTTCCTCCAACTTCCCTCACTTCATTGGAGGTTATGGTATCCATTCCCTTCATGGAAGAGCCGCTGCAAATGCGGTTGGTGCCAAGCTTTCCAACCCTGATCTTACGGTCATTATTGCCGGTGGTGATGGAGATGGACTAGGTATTGGTTTGGGAGGTCTTGTCCATGCAGCAAGAAGAAACTTGGATGTAACCTATGTCATCATGGATAACCAAATCTACGGTCTGACAACCGGGCAGACCTCTCCTACTTCCCTACTTGGTGCAAAAACCAAGAGTACACCTTATGGAAACATCGAAAGGCCACTGAACCCGATAGCGATAGCATTGGCTGCTGAGGCAACCTTTGTTGCAAGAACCTTTTCGGGAGATGGAAAACATTTCGCTGAAATCATGAAAAGAGCTATTCAACATAAAGGATTCGCAATTGTAGATGCATTAAGTCCATGTGTGACTTTCAATAAGTTCAATACCTATGATTACTTCAGGGAAAGGGTGTACAAGCTAGAAGATACAGATCATGATCCAAGCGACCAAATGGCCGCCTACAAGAAAGCCTACGAATGGGAAGTCGAAGACAAGGTTCCAATAGGCGTATTCTATGAAGTACAAAGACCAACCTACGAAGATCAGGAACTAGCTTACAAACAGTTTGGCAATCCTGTCAAGCGGGGTCCCCGAAGACCTGCCAATTTCAAACAAATTATTCAAGACCATTACTGAGACTTAATTCCTCAAACATTTGATGCAGAAATTTCAAACCTTTCACAGTTCTTGTACCATACCAACTCAGTAAACTCCCGTCAATGATTTCAATTCTTGCTGTTTCAAGATTTGGATTAATTTCCCTTAATAGATCTATGTCTGAATGAGTAAATCGATATGGTTCATCTGGTAGCAAAACAACATCTGGATGGATCGATTCCAGTTCATGACCTGAGATTGTTGGATATCTTTTTCCTTTGTTCCCAAAAATGTTCACAAAACCACATTTCTGAAGGATATCATGAATGTAGGTATCCACATTGATGGTCATCCAAGGATCTTTCCAAATCGGGCAAAAAACCTTAAATTTTGAATTCCTTTTCTTCTTGAGCAAAATATCCGCCTCTTCGTGAATTTGCCTGACCAAATCAGGGATTTCACCTAACAATAATATAGAAAGATCTCCAATCATTTTCAAACTGTCTTCGACTGATATTGGAAAGGTCACGAAAACCTTTGAAAATTCCATAATTTGTTCAATCCTGTCCTTCGGATTTTCCTCCTTGTTTGCTATGACAATGCTTGGTTTCAATTTTCGAATCTTTTCCACGTTGGGAGATTTGGTTCCACCTACATTTTGCTTGGTCTTTGCTTCTTCAGGATAAATGCAATAACGAGTGACTCCGACAATCCGGTCCCCCAGACCCAAATCAAATAATGTCTCAGTTACAGAAGGCACTAAGGAAACTATGGATCCATCCTTGATTGGTGCGAATCTTTTTCCCAAAACATCAATTACCGTTTTCATCTCAATCCAACCACTTTTCAAACAAATCGAATGGAATTTCCTCTTTCAATAACTCTTCTATCTTTTCCTTGTAAATCATCCGGTAATCTTCTAATTCCTCTTCAGGGATCTCTTCAGGTTTCATTTCCATGAGGTCAACTATTTGCGAACCTGAGATGTGAAAAACTGGATCGAACACTCTGTTTGGAACCAGTTTCCTATCATAGATGTCAACAAAGGTTGTCCCTTCAAGTTCAAACCAAAATTCCCCTGAATCGACATAGATATTGAAATATTTCCCCCGCCCTTTTGCCCTGTTTTTATAAATGAAATTGGTAGCTTCCATAATGAACCGTTGATATTTCTTTTTTACCTCTTTTTCCATTCAACATCAACAAAGCTCTCCAGTTAAAATCTTTTTCAATTTAGTCTAGAACAATCTTAAACAAAAAATTGCGAATCATTCCTGCTACAGTGGTAATTTATTTCGACGAAAAAAAACTTTTATTTCGATGATTTTCATGCATAATGAAAAACAATGGATGACCGCTTCAGAACCTATTTTAACAAGCTTAACAACAAGGAACCCGTTAATTACCTGAAAAGCCTTAGAATTGGTCTCGACACGGAAAAAAATGTCAAAAAGGAGAATCTACTAGATTCCTTCCGAAAACATATAAGACAGTTCCAGGAAACAAAATTGCAGTCAGAACCAAATTATGGCAAACAGAAAACCAACTTAATTGATTTGGGTTTATCCATTCTTTCAAGTTATAGCGGGAAATGTGGCATTTGCTTAACTGACTGCGAGAATGAAAACCATGACCGATTTTTCAATATCTCCTCTACTCCTACCATCCACTATTATTCCCATTCCTATGATGATGAAATGATCGCGGAAAATAAGGAAGGGACTGGATCTATTGTTTTTGATGATCCAATTGAATCCGAATCATCTCCAATTTATTTACCCAAACAGCGCATTTCACATAAGGATCTGGTCAGTATCGTCTCTTTATTGGCAAGGGAAGGTGTCTCGCATATTTCTTTCAAGGGAGTAGTTCCCGAACGCTTTAGCATTCCAATTCTTGAAATGGTCAAGAAATTATCGGAAAATAAGGGATTAGACTTGAATGAAAAACTGATTTCTCTCAAAGGCGACTTAGTTGTGAATTTTCAAAAAGAGGAATTGCCAAAATTTGAAAATTCCATTAACATCCCAATTTCTGTCCGAACAAGAGCCATTATATCCCCATTGGTTTGCGAGATTTTGGAAAGTGTTGTTGACCTGTGGGAAATTGAGGTAGTTTATTTCGACAACAAATGTGCCAATCAGTATTGCCTTAGCAATCACTTTGAAGACCTCTTAATTAAAAACTTAAAAACAATCAATGATGGCCCTTCTGACCTTATTATCCATGTAATCCTAGAATCAGACCATTATGATTGTTGTACCAAGAAATTCCTTAAACGCCTGAAAAAAGAGGAGTTGAATCTACCGATATTCTTCGACCTAAGAAATATCCCCAAGGATTCAAAACTGAGGAATGAAATAGCTGATCTGGTAATGTCTGAGGAAAACTATTCCTATTCAAAGTCTTTTGTCAATGAATGGATCTCTAAATATTATTGGTAAGACTCAATTCTCTGTAATACTCTGCCCTTTCTCGGCGATCTTTGGCTTCCATTATTGCCCTTGATACTGAAAATATGACCTTTTCCCCAAAAACTTCCTTCAAATTGTTTACCGATCCTCCTTGTTTTCCCAAACCCGGTGCCAAAACAAATGGATCTGGTGCAATATTTTTAATTGTTAGGAGGTGATTTTTTTGAATATGGCCGGTTGATCCAACAACCATTCCGCTGCAAAATTTTTGCGCTTCTTTGGCCCATTGCTCAAAAGGGGCAGGACTGCCTTGAACCATATAGAATGCTTCTGCATTGGACATCAATGTCAACAAAATGGTTTCCAATCCCATCGATTTCGCATAAGCTGATGTCACTTCTGTGTTGCCAGGAAATGGAGATATTGTTACCATGTCAAAATGTTCCTCAGAAATCCAATGGAGTGCCGCTTGATTACTGGAACCAATATCGCTGAGCTTGTGATCCATTATCGCTAAAGTTGGATGTCGATGAATTCTATCAGTAATCCGTCGCATTTCTTCAATGGAGGTTCCCAAAAAAAATTGACGATTCAATTTGAAAGCCACTGCAAGATCCCAAGTTTCATCAATTATTTCAAGTGCGAATTCCACTCTTTCTTCTATTGGAACGTTGGTTGGTGGGTCAATTCCAATACAAAGTTGACTGTCCTTTGCTGAAACCAAGGAGGAAATAGTAGTTGTCAACAGATGGGGTTTGTTAGACGCATTAAAAAAGAATTCTTCCTAAACCCAATCAGTAACTGCCGATTTGATCGAATTGAATTCTTCCTTGGATATCTGATTTGAATCTTTAAGAATTTCCACCATATCGGCAAGGTTCAGAACGGAATGAAGTTGCATCCCAGATTCTTCAACCACAAATTTTGTTGTTTCTGAAGTTCGATCAATTAAGACAAGTAGATGATTTACTTTGCCACCACCTTCCTCAATTGCTTGTTTTGGCTTGATCTTTGAAGCTCCTGTGGAAATCAAGTCATCGACCAATAGAACTTCGTCACCTTTAGTTAGTTCCTTCCCCTCAATCAGTTTTCCTGTACCATGCTTTTTCGGTTCGGACCTTATCTGAAGCAAAGGCAGTCCATACTTAAGACAAAGGGCTGTGGCAAACGGAATGCCGGCACTCATTATCCCACCAATCAAAAGGTCTCGCTTTTTTCCGAAAATGTCTTCGAACTTCCTTGCATAGGCTTCATTCACCATGGCAAAAACTTTGGGATAGGAAGGAACCAATCTCAGATCTATATAAAACGGACTCATATCCCCGGACTTCAGTTTGAAACTTCCGATTTTTATGGCGCCGATACCGTATAATCCTTCTACAATTCTCTTCTTGAATAGTGGATCTATTTCCATCAATTCATTTCAAAGTTACTCAATAAAAGAATGTTGTTTTTTCAAGCTTCTGAACAGATGTAAGATCGGCTGAATAGACTTATTAGTCAGAATCCCCTCAACTCCACCGACAATCACGTTTTTTTCGTCAACAACCAATGTAGTTGGTACAAAATTGATTCCGGCTATATTGAAAATCTCCAAATCTCTCCCAATATCAAGTTCTACAAAATCTTCTTCTTCGTCGTTGGTCAAATGATTGAATATGATTTCTTTTGAAACAATGCATCTGGCACAAAAAGTGCTTCGAAAAAATATGATCCTTGGTCTTCTTGATTGAAGTGGCAAGGTCTTCCCTAATGCAAATCCCACAGAAGAAACATGGATTATGAACTTTAAGTAATTACCCAATGTTTCTGTTTCTCCTCAGGGAGAAACCTTTTGTGGATAAAGATCAATTTAATGCTGAATGAACTTAGACCAATCCGATCTCCAAATTTTGTTTCTTCTGAAAAACAATTCCCGAATCTCACTGACAGATTTGGGAAAGCAAATTGGAATGACTCCAGCAGCAATTAATTACCGACTTCAGAAACTCATAGAAAAGGGTATTATCAGATCATTTACCATTGACATCGATTATTCTAAATTAACCCCGAATTACCAAAGCTATCTGTTTCGTGCTAAAATACCAAAATGGTTGATCAATAAGGAGGGTATGAAACTCTTCATAAGGAAATTTTTCAATGAAGCTTTTCAGATTGCTGAAGGATATAATTTCCTGGGTGTGACATTCCCTCTTGATTCTGATCAGTTGCAAAAATTAATAGAATTTGTTGAGAGTCAAAAAATTTCTGAATTTATCATTACTCCCATCATTTCAAGAGAAGATCAGTTTGGAACACTTGAAATCCGTGCGGAAAATGTTCAACGTTTATATTGTCCCGAATGCCAAAAAGAAATGGAAGGAAAGGCCATTGTTGTTGAAGTGAATGAATCGAAACTAATGGGCTTTTGCTGTGAAGATTGCAGAAACAAATTTATTGAACGGTATGAAAAGATAGTGAAACGCTGAATCTTGAAAATTTCCTTCAAAAAATAAGGAATGATTTAAGAGAAAGGAACGGGGAATGAGAGTATGGTTACCCTTTCAGGTGAGGAATCACAAGAGATTGCAAAATCTACGATCTCTAAAGAAATTATTCTTCTGCTTATTTCGACATTGCTGCTCCGAATTGGATTCGGTGCAATTTTGATTCTCTTCGATTGGACACTCGTCTGGGGAATTGAACATACTCTGGGTGTGGAAGCTCATTCTAGTGTCGAATCAATTCTTCTGACATCTTTTGCTGCAATTACGTATCTCATTGCTGAAATATTGATGACTGGTTACTACGGTAACAGATCTGACAAAGTAGGAGCAAAACCCGTGATTCTTTTCGCAACGATTGGCTCCTTCATTGTGATTCTTCTCTATATGCCCTCAACATTGATTTTTGATGCCTTTTACCTTACCTCCCCCATAGTTGCTCTTCTTTTGCTGACTGGCTATCTTGCTTTAATCCATTTCATCCATGGGGTCTTTGCAGCTGCAAAAGTAGCTCCAACCCTTGGCTTCATAAATCATTATTCTGATGAGACGAACCGGACACTACATATGGCCTATTTTGACAACGCAATCCTGTATGGAAGAGCTTTGGGGATGATGAGTGGTGCTTTCACTTGGATATACTTCAAAGTTGATCATGCTCAGGATGTAATTGTGCAATCTCGGAGAATTTCACTTGCTTATGTCCCACTTTCTGTTTTGCTTCTTGTTGCAAGCCTGATAATCTATTTTGGATTAAACAATACCCCTACCATTGAAGAACCAAAACCATTTAACCTTAAGGAAGATGTAAAAATTGCATTTTCCGTCATGATGAAAGAAGAAAGGAGACCTTTGCTTCTTCCATGGCTTTCCATTGCAGCATTGATCGGATCCGCTTCAATTTGGGGCCCTTCCGTTGCATTTAGGATTGTAGGCGGAAAAGATGGACACAACAATGACCGTGGATTTGAAGCCATACTTCCAATAATGGTCATACTGTTTGCTTTAGCCCTACCTGCACCTTTTTGGGGGTGGTATGCTGACCGACACGGAAAGAAACGCACAATGACCATTGGGCTTTTCGGTATTCCAATTGCATTGGTATTGGGTTTGGCAATTGGCTTCCCATTTTATGGAGAGGCTTTGCTTTCCCAAGAAGCCTCGATCATCAGCAATATTCCGTTCCTCGCCTCCTTAGCTCCTGCTATTTTCTTTTTCTCGTCCTTTATTCCGGTGCTTATTGGATCCTTGGGTGAAACTGCCCATCGAGAAAAGAAGGAAGATGGACATGTCATGTCAGGGTACCACTTCGTGATCGCAATGGGTGAAATCATCGGAATCTTGGGTGGTGGATTGTTTATTGGTCTATTTGCCCTGTTCCATCAGATCAACTTGATTCCTGACGGAAACCTTGCCCTCTTGGTCGGTTTTGTCTTATTCGAGTTGATATTGGTGGCGGGAATGACACTGGGTATTCTCAGACTTCCAGATAGATATCATTAATTGGTTACTTGCTAAGAAATTTTCAAGATTGCATTGATTAACTTAATAACTGAAGTAGAAAATTAGTAATTTGTAAAGTGACACCTGTCATCAATTGTGTTATTGTCGATGATTCCCTTTTCGTCAGGAAGACCTTGGAGTCCCTCATTAAAAGCTTAGGTCACAATGTCTTGGCTTCTTTCGACAATGCGAAAGACGCGATTGACAATATTCTTGACCTTCCATATGACATTATTTTTCTTGACATCATTCTCCCTGATATTTCCGGTCTTGATGCATTGAGGAAAATCTTTAACCTTCAACCTGATGCTAGGGTAATAATTCTGTCTGGCTTGGGAGATGAAGATGTCATCAATGCAGCTCTGCAACTTGGTGCAATTGATTACATCCAAAAGCCAATTGATGAAATCCAGTTAAGAAAGGTAATCGAAACAGTCATTGAATCATATTATTCACTTGATGCAGTCACCCTTTCTAAAATTGAAGCTACTGCAAAATTAACCTCTCTTCTCTTCAATGAGATTCTAGCCATTAGCAATTCGCAAGTACGACGGGTCGTTAAAAGCCAGATTGAATCTATTCTATTGAATCCTCCCCCTGTGATCCCAAAAATGTTCAATATAGATGTGGAAAACCTTGTCCTGTCAGCAAAAGAGGAAATTTTTGGTGTTTATGAGGAAGATGAAGTCATTTATTCACTCAGAAGTTTGATTGATATTCTCAAAGACGAACTTACGTTTATTTATAGTGAAGATTACGTGGAAAAGCTATTTCAATCTGCCATGCTCGCTTTAGTTTCCAAACAGGCGACCGCTAAACTTGTTGCTCAAATTGATCCAAAGGAATTAGGTGTTTCACTTCCTGAGAAAATAGACTATGAAAAATTCAAAATCTATATGGAACAGGCACAAGAGGAAATTGAGGACAATTTACTTCTTGCTACCGTTTTTTTCGGACAGATCGGACCCGAAATCAAAAATATGCTCGGGAATACCGAATTGGTTCCAGAAAATGTAATTGTCAAATCTTCAATTTTCTATTTAACCTTGGTAGGATTCGGAGAGGAGAAAAAAGGACTTTTTGGTCCTCTGCCTGCATCTGATCTCAACGAAATCTCTGCCATTTTTTACTCTCTCTATCCTATGGAAAGCCCAGACAATCCATCCCCAATAAGCACAATTCTTGTTTTGTTCTATAGGTTTACCGCTGATCGGATTGTCGAAGATTTCAATCGTATTAATTTTATCTTTCGAACTCGACTGGCAAAAGTCCAGTACCTGTCCGATATTTCAAAGGTTCTTTTGAGAGGGATTATGGAAGATATCATTGAAAATTACAGGGATCTAGAGGATGTATAGCTCCATTTTCCTCCTTTTGATGAATATACCCTTATATATTAATCTGTTCCATATGCAATAGAAGGAAAAGATGGCACAAACCAATCCTCTCCAAGATATGAAACAGTATAAAATCGTAATCGCAGGTGAAACTGGCGTCGGAAAGACAACCCTCCGCTTGAGATACTTTGGGGGAAAATTCACAAAAAATTATATCCCCACTTTAGGTGTTGATTTTTCAGTGATGAGAAAAAAAGTTTCTGAAGGATCATATGCAGAAATTCAAGTTTGGGATATGGCTGGACAGATGACCTTTCAATCTCTTCGAAAAAGATTCTTCCTTGGGGCATCATCGCTGTTCCTAGTTTATGATATCACAAACCGTGAAACATTTGAAAAATTGTTTGAATGGTTTGATGATTTTTGGGTTTCATACAATAATAGACCTGATGTTCCCTTGGTACTGATTGGAAACAAAATCGATCTTGGAAATCCCCAAGTCTCTAAAGAGGAAATGGATGGCTTTTGGGAAGAAGTGCGCACTAACTACCCTGAATTTAAAGGAAAAACAACCTCAATTTACACATCCGCTCTCAATGGCTATAATGTAAGAGAAGTCTTTGATTTGACAGTACAGGAAATATCTAAACTCTATAAATAGCTAAAAAATAACATCCAATGATCTTCTTACATCCACTCCCATTGTGAATACAAACAGCAATGCACTGGCAAGGAACATGGTCAACGCTTGCCACCCTTTCAAATATTTCATCAGAAATTTGTCTCTTCCTATACTCGGAAATATTTCAACTAAAACATACATTGCCAAAAAGTTACTGAATAACCGTAAGGCAACTTGAATCTCTGGATTGAGGGATCCTGCCAAATAATTCATGATGAAGCCGATAATGAGTATCAAGACCAGGAAATCTCTCTTGACCTTTGGATATGCAATTCGGAAGTAATACTCGACTCTGCTTATCTGCTGGTTCTTGAATTTCCTTTGATCAAAATTTTGTACAAGGATCACATTTGATTCTTTCAGTGTTGAACGTTCCTTGTTTTCCTTAATTGAAACACCGACATAAGAGACAAAAAAGGTAGACAGAACCAAGGATGCCAATAAATCAAACCGTGAATAATGAAAATCAACTGAAAAGCCATAATCTTTTAACCCATGTCTGAACCAAATTATATGAAACAACATAAAACTTGACATGAGAACAGTTCCTATTATCCACGTAAAAAGTGGTGGAAAAGCATCAAACAGGAGCATGAATTTGAAACCAAGAGATAAAACCAATACACTTGAAATAAAAATCATCACTTTCCGATCATATTTACCTATCCACTTATCCTCCGTTGGAATAATCATATCTTCATAAATGGCTCCTTTGACCTCCTTTCTTATAACCGGAAACGACGGTGCTGGAGGAAATGTTGTCGGACTTCCTTGTTGATAGAATTGTTGTGATGGCTGATTGACATTTGGCACTGGTTGGAACTGAGTTGGAACAGAAGGTGTTTGAGAAGGTTGACCAGTAACATTCAATTGATTTCCACAATTTTGGCAGTATCGTGAATCTCTTGGATTGCTAGATCCACACTTTTCACATATCTGCCCCTTGTCATCAGGTTTCTCAGTCTTTTTGACCGGATGGCCGCAAATCCCGCAAAATTTTGCGTCTTTGGACAATGTGTTTCCGCAGGACTCACATACTGGTTGACTCACATGTGTGAAACTCTTCAAGGGCTTAAAACAAAATCGATTCAAGGTACCTCTTTTTTCTTAAGTGCCACAATCAAATGAAAACATAGAAATTGTCACTGTTTAACTTGAAATCATATGATAAGCAAAAAAACCATTGAAGATATTGACCTTAAAGGAAAACGGGTATTGGTGAGGGTTGATTTCAATGTCCCGATCCAAAACGGAATGGTGATGGATGATACCCGTATCAAAGGAGCCCTTCCCACAATTCGGTATTTGATGGAGAGAGACGCCAAAATCATTCTCATGTCACATTTGGGAAGACCAAAGCTTCCTGACAAAGAGAAACGATATACTCTTGAACCAGTTGCCCAACATCTTTCTCACCTTTTGAACAAAGAAGTTCAGTTTTCTCCAGAAATTGTCGGGTCTGAAGTTGAAAGAAAAGTGGAAAGTTTGAAAAGTGGTGACATTCTCCTCCTTGAAAATACTAGATACCATCCCGGTGAAAAAAAGAATGATCCAGAATTTGCGAAAGAGCTTTCTAAGTTAGGCGACGTGTTTGTGAATGATGCTTTTGGAACTCTACATCGAGCCCACGCTTCCACTGTAGGTATTACCCAATTTCTCCCTTCGGTTGCTGGATTACTGGTCAAGAAAGAACTTGAAGCTCTAGAAGGCGCCCTCAACAATCCGACAAAACCAGTAATCGCAATATTCGGAGGCGCTAAGGTCTCTGACAAAATAGAAGTGGTCGAAAGGTTTGTAGGCTTTGCAGACAAAATTCTAATTGGGGGAGGAATGGCCTTTACCTTCCTAAAATTAAAGGGTAAGGAGATTGGCAATTCCCTTTATGATAAATCAATGGAAGATCCTTCTAGAAGAATCTTGGAGTCTGCTGAACAAAAAGGAACGGAAATCATCCTACCAGTTGACTGTAAGGTTGCACTGTCTCTTGAAAAACCATTATTGGTTAAGGGAGAAGCAGAAACAAGAATGATTGATCAGATTGGAGAAAACGAAATGGGTCTTGACATTGGTCCTGAAACCTCAAAACTATTTCGAGAAATAATCATGTCCGCAAATACAATTTTTTGGAACGGTCCCATGGGTGTCTTTGAAAATCCTCTCTATGAAAAGGGAACTATAGAAATAGCAAAAGCTATTTTCGAAAGGTCTGTTTCAACCATTGTTGGAGGAGGGGATAGTGTCTTTGCCTTAAACAAAGCTAGTGAGATCCTCAAGCAAGAAATTCCTCCATCAATCCATGTCTCTACAGGTGGTGGAGCAACAATTGAATATCTTTCCGGAAAGGAACTTCCTGGGCTTGCTGCATTGGAAGATGCAGCTAGGTAAATTTCTTGACCAATTTTGAAACCTTGCTTATGTATTCTTCCAAATTTGCCAGATAAAAATTCGAATGGTATTTGCTGAGGGTGGATATCTCCCTTTCCCTTTGTCTCAAGAAATCTTTATATCTAGTGACCTCTTCTTCAATCATGTTTTCCACCCGATAGGAATTGACTTCATTCCTTAGTTCTTCCATCTTTTGAACTACTGAATGTGCATTTTTGAAATCGTTACGTTCCAAGTAAAGATTTAGCAATAATGCTTCGCCTCGTAATTGAATTTCAATCAGATGGGATTGTTGAGCTTCATTGATTAAATCCTTGACAAGTGAAATGAGTTCAATTATATCTTCTTCAGATGCTGTTATCCTGAATTCCATCAATTGTATGGTTATCAATGCGATTCTGGCTTCCAATCTATGGAGGATGTCTGTGAATTTTCCTTGAGCCAGCATATTAGATACTTCATCCTTGATTTCCAATATTTTTGCAAACCTATCAAAATAAAGTGACTGCCTGCACTTAATCAACAAATAAAGATAATCCAATTTGTTATGTTCCGGAAGACCAAAATAATAATTGGTTATTTCCTCAAAAATATGTTTTGCCTTCTCCAACATTCTTTGAGAGCAATAGAAACTGTGTATGTCATTGGCTCGTTCAAGCACATTTTTTGGACTCCCATACTCTTTGGCTTGATGATATGCCTTAATATAGAACTCTTCTGCCTGATCCATATTCCCCAATTCAAAATTTGCCTTTCCCAATTCTCTTAAAACAAAAGGAAGGTCTCCTTCATTCCCAAGAATAGTAATGGCTTCTGCTGCGTTTTCAAGATTCTTAATGGCTTTCCTATAATTTCCTGTAATCTGGTATGTATAAGCCAAGTTCATCCATGCAAAAAACTTGATTTGGGAATAGTCAAATCCTTCCAACAATTCCAAAACTTCTTCAAGCTCCTCCTCCGCCCGCTCATATTTTCCAAGATAGATATTTGCCAAACCAGCATTGTTCTTTAAGTAAGCGAACCAGTAGTTTTCAAAATTTTCAGAAATCAAGACCGCGTCATCATGAATGTTTCCTAAATGGTTCATTGTTTTTTGAATTAAATCCAATGCCTCTTCGACATGTCCTTCTTCGAGATTCAAAAAAGATCTAATGGTATATTGAATTATTGTCAATTTGGTTTGGGTCTTTGGAGGGCAGGTATCCAGCAGTTTGTTTACATGTTCTAGTCTTGTCTTGGCATCATCATATCTCCCCATTCGGATAAGTCCGAAGATTTTGATCATTTCCACAAGATACAAATGAACATAATTCTCTTCCATTATCGGAAATGGCGGAACAAGATTCTCAAGTTCTTCATACTCTCCCTTTATCAAAAGATAAAAAGAACGTGAAAGAATATATTCCCACAGATTTTCATCCCAAGGGCTTGTATCAGGAAACAAGGATCTCGGATCAGAACGGAAAAAACTATTCATCTCTGAAGTGAACCCATGAAGCAACATTTCTGTGATAAGAGACCCATAATACATGTCCGCGTACTTCATCCTTTGTCCTTCTTCAGATTTAATTCTTACTGAAATTCAAAAGATATTTTTGTTTTGGTTATACTGTTCCTTGTATTCATTAGTGGGACCTCCCTCTTTTTACATCGGACATTCGATACAATTATGTTAAATTTCAACGACCTTTACTTAACGTCTTTTCACCGAAAGGTTCTTCCATTCTGGAAAAGGATTATTAATGAAATTGACAATCAACGTATGAGATAGGATGTCAGATGGAAAATTACATGTCGGTTATACTGTTGAAGGAAACGAGAAGATTGAACTTCCAGTTAAAACCTTGAAACGTCATTTTGCAGCTCTTGGAGCTTCAGGATCTGGAAAAACTGTTTTTGTGAAGGCGGTAATGGAAGAATGCATAAGAGAGGGGATTCCCCTTCTGATTGTTGATATTCAAGGAGACCTAGCTAGTTTGGCACTGATGGGTGACAAGAAACTTATGGAAAGCAAAGGTGTTCCTGGAAGTTATTGGGACGAAATAAAAGAGAAGGCACAAGTTGCCATTTTTACTCCTGCCAGCACAAAAGGAATTCCGATCTCCATGAATCCTCTGAAAGCCCCTCCTGAAGGAATGGATTATGAAGATTTCATACAGGCTGTCGATAGTGTTGCAGAAGCAGTTGCCAGCATAATAGGTTATAATACTGAAAAAGGTAAAGGAAAAGATGTCCATTCCTACCTTTACCTTCTTCTTGAATCCCTCTGGGAGAATGGTGAGCAAATTGGATCTTTCGACCACCTAGCCCAAGCAATTACTGAAGAAAAATATCT
Source organism: uncultured archaeon (assembly GCA_964645535.1). GTDB lineage: Archaea > Asgardarchaeota > Heimdallarchaeia > Heimdallarchaeales > Kariarchaeaceae > WAKA01. The sequence continues at coordinate 58,706 of CAZYCQ010000004.1, forward strand.
GTCAGATGCAGATAAGGAAATTCTCAAGGACAAGGATAAGGAAGAACTGATCAAGCAAGTCAAATCCCTTACAATAGGTGCAGATTCTCTTATTTTCAATCTGGGAATGGCATTGGATGTTGAAAAAATGATGAATTGGGCTGATAAAGGGAAGGTTCCCGTAAATGTTCTTTATCTGAACACAATCAGGGATGATGATACAAAGAAGGCATTCATCGCAGATATTGCAAACCAAACCTACAATTATATGCTCCGTAATCCTTCAGAAGATGTTCAATTGGTATTTCTTCTCGATGAATTGGCAGGTCTTGTTCCACCAATAGGAAATCCCCCTACCAAGAAAAGCATACAATTATTGCTGAAGCAGGCAAGAAAATATGGTGTTTCACTTCTTCTGGCTACACAAAACGTGTCGGATGTTGATTACAAATCATTGGGTCAAGTCGGAACTTGGGCTCTAGGTCGATTGATGGCAAAGCAGGATATCGAAAAAGTTAAGGCGATAATTGAAGCCATCAGTCCAAAAGAAGTGGATGAAATAACCACTAAGATCCGTAAGCTGAAAACCGGCCAATTCATGCTCCTTGCTCCCGATGTCTATGACAAAGTTCAATTCATGCAGGTAAGATGGCTGGCAACAAACCATACAACATTGGATGAAGAAAGAGTTAAGCGAGTAATGGATGAATCAGGATTAAGAGACAAATTCCCCAAAGGGAAACTTGGACGAAGAAGAGGAAAGAAGACTAAAGAAGAAGCAGAAACTAAGGATTCCGAGGAAATGAAGACTCTTGAGGAGGAATTGCGTGAACAGCAGGTTGAACAGGAAACTGATGATCTGGCTGGAATCCCCCAAGTCGAGAAAATCGATGACCTCCTATCCGAAATGGAAGAACAACCTTTGGCGCTAAGTATTGAAGATGTATCCGTCCAATTGAACATCCCTGAAAAAGAGGCAAAGAAAGAACTTGATAAGTTGGCCAAATCAAAGAAATTGGTGGCTGAAGAAATTGATGGCGTGAAATATTATTGGTCGAAAAAACACGATATGGATCCTGCAAATAATATAATCGGACCTCTGTTCCGTATCCATTTGGAAATTCCAAAAGGAAAGGCTCAAAAGATTGTTGAAAAAAACATCCCCAAGGATTTATGGAAAAAACGGGAAGAAATTATTGAAAACAGAACAGAACTATATTACGTCCCTCTTTGGAGGATTTCCGCACTTGAAAGAGAGATAATCAAGAAAGGCGGGCTCTTCAAGAAAAAGGAGGTGATTCAAAAAGATCGCAAGGTTTTCTATTACATCCATGCAATCAATGGCTCAATTGCCCATCTTGATCTTGAGGAAAAAGAACCCAAACTTTATTTCAAATCATCTGGAATAGTGGACAAAAAGGATGTGAACACCCTTGATTCTCGTCCGATCTTTGACAAGGAAGTCCGATCGGGATTATCTGAAAAAGATCTCCTCCCCAAACTCAGTCGAGAAAAAGCAACCCGTCAACTTGTCAAACTGATCAGCGCAAGAGTCGATCGTTCAGTTGTCCCTGCCTTGGTCTGGTTCCCCATCTGGTCTTTCGTGAAATGGGATGACGCAGAAGAAAAAGAAACCTTTGGATGGGTGGATGGAGTTTATGGAACATATTATGATCAAAATCCGTTAGAATGAAATTGTTGAGAAAATTCTGTTATGTTAATTCCCTTTAGACGAAAAACCTTTTTCTATAAGATATTGCATTATCAAAAAGATGACCTCTGAAAAAAGTTCCAAGACCAAAAAATCCTTTTTCAGAAGAAAAGAAAAGGATCCTGATCAGGAAAAACGAAAACTAGAGTGGGATCCATCAGATGGTCTCCAATGGCAAGATTTCGCAGGATTGATCATCGGAATTTTCCTCTTCTTCTGGAAACTTCTCAAACTTATCCTTAGCCCCTTCTTCTGGGCGATAGATGAAAACGTCAAGATGTGGCGCTTTGCAAGGCAATCTGATACGGAAAGACCTATGAAAGAAGAAGAACGATTGTTTTTCGAATCTATCCCAATAATCTTCGTGATTACTGGACTTTCTGGAGGTGTCATGCTTGGGATTTTCGTTGCTTTCTCTTTGAGGGGAATATTGGAAGATTTTATCAATAATTTGAATCTAGAGGCATTTTTCGCTTCAATCGTTACCGTCATCAAATTCTTCTATGAAGCTATTGTCTGGATAATTTCCGGTATCGGATCGATTTTTACATCCATCTTTAACTTTGTAGTATCCTTATTCTCTCAAGATCCATTTGTTGCCTTTTCAGGTCTCCTAGGGATTACCATTCTCTTTGTACTGTTAGTGATCGTCCTCCGAGAAAAAGAAGTGTTTGCCCGTATACAGGCAATTTTTGTTAAGCTCTTTGAAACAATCATTGGCTCACCGGATCGATTTAGGCTCAAAATGAGCAATTTCTATAGACGAGCCAACCATGCGGTTACAGTATTTCTGATCGGTGCGGAACGTCTTGAAAAAAGGAAATTGCAGTATTTCAAGAATGTGGCGTTTTATACCCTGTTTACATCATTCTTGGCCTATATTGAAGGAATAGTTGTGGCATTCAAATTTACTGATGGATTTGAGGATAGGGCTTTGATTATAGGATATTTTGCCTTTTTCCTTCTTCTTTCAGGCATTGGCTCCGGTCTTTTTGTATTCTTCCTTGTTGCCCGGTTCATTGATGCCCTGTCACGGAAGAAATATATTGTTAAGGAAACTGAAACGGAAAAACCAAATCCAGAAAAACCTGAATCTGAATAATTCCTCTTCCAATTACCTTTAAAATAGGGAAACCGATCTTCTTTCGTGAAAACTTCCTATTTTGCGGGTGGATGTTATTGGTGTCTTGAAGCTATATTCCGACGGGTTATTGGTGTCAATGAGGTAATATCAGGCATTGCATTGCCAGAACCTGAAAAAGGAAAGAAGGAACCAAGTGCGGAAGCAGTGAAAATTATCTATAATGACGAAATAGTAGATTTTGAAACACTGGTCTCAATCTTCTTTTCAGTGCATGATCCGACAACTCCAAACAGACAAGGGAATGACAATGGCTCTGAATACAGATCTATAGTCTTCTATTCTGATGAAACAGAAAGGAAAGTAATTGAAAGGACTGTGGAGTATCTAATGGAAGAAAAAATTTTTGAGAAACCCATCGTGACTGAAATCAGAAAACTTCAAACCTTTTCAAAAGCGCCTGAACATCATCAAAGATATTATGAGAAAAATGCAAGTAACAGCTATTGTACCATGGTCATCTATCCGAAGATTGCCAAATTCAGAGAAAAGTTTGCCCATCTCTACTCAAAATGATCTGTTTGCAGTTCCTCAGGGTAACTGTTCATGATTCTTCCTTTCAGGGTTTTTCCTTCCCACAAGGACCATCCACATTTTGATTTTACCCATTTCTTGTCCACCTTGGTATCCAGTTCAGTAGAAATGACTAACTCCCCTTCTGTTGGCTTTAATCCCACTTTTTCAAGCAGTTCTTTCGGCTTCCTATAGGACAGTTGTTCAACATATTTTTTGGAGATCTCGTCAGAAAGCCATTTGTCAATCAGAAACATCATGGTTTCCTGTACCCCTGGAGCACCACTTATAGCCGCCTTCTTCTCATCCAATGTGTGCGGCGCATGATCTGAAGAAATCGTATGGATCTTTTCGTCCATAAACAGATCATACAATTTCTTGCGATCCTGTTCCGGTCTCAATGGTGGATTCATAATGCCTAGATTCCCAAACCTTTTCATATCGTCAAACGAAAATTCAAGGTGTTTTGGGAGCACATCCCATGTAACCTTAGTTTGGGATGAAAGAAGAGTTGCAGCTTCGAAAGTACTTACATGGGTGATATGCATCGGAAGATCAAATTCATTCTGCAAATCAAGAACTCTTTTCACTGCCTGAATTTCTGCTTCTTTTGGTCGATTCAAGTGATGCTTGATCCATGACTCTGTTTTTGATATCAGATCTGGTAATTCTGCATGGAAAATCAATAAAGGTCTTTCTGTCGTTTCATCACAAATAAAAGAAAGGCCTCTGACTAGATTGGCTTCTTCTATCCCCAAATTTCCTGTTGAATTGGCCATGAATACCTTTAATATTTTAGCAACAGAATTCAGTTGTTGCAATTCTTCAAGGTTCCCGCAATTATAGTCTGTCAATGCGGCTGCTTGAAAGAGTCGAAATTCAATTCCCAACCTTTCAAAAAAGGAGACTTCTTTCTTGATCAAATTGTCCTTCACAATATAATGATCATATCTGTCCACCGCAGGAATGGTATTCGGCATTTCCAAGACCGTTCCAATTCCACCCAAATGGGCCGCAATCATCCCAGTTCTCAAGGTTTCTTTCTGAGTTAACCCCGGCTCCCGAAAATGTACATGGAGATCAATGCCCCTTTTGATGGTTTCCAGATCAATGTTGGAGGTGAATTCCTCTTCTTTCACTGATATCATGAAATCAATTGGAATATTTTAACCATCTTGTGCTCAATGTATTGTCTTATAGAAGAAAATCCTCAATAATGCCTCATTCAAATCAGCATCTTTGGGGTCTCCTTCCCATTCGATTGCCTTGTCGATGCAGATGATACGTGTGGTATAGTCCCTTAAGAGCTGAAGATCATGGTGAACCGCAACAATTGTTAAACCATAATTTCGGTTCAGTGATTTCAGAATCTCCATAAATTTAATTGTCATTCGTATATCCAATGCAGAAGTTGGTTCATCCAATAGAATCAAAAGAGGGTCACGGGCAAGTGCTTGTGCCAACATTACTCGTTGCAGTTGACCTCCGCTTAGTTGCCCTATAGGACGGTCTGCCAAGTGCAAGAGATCAGTCTCTTTTAGGATTTCATTGACTCGATTGAGATCTTCTTTCCTAGGCCTCTTGAGCAAGCCAATCCTTCCATATCTTCCCATCATCACAACATCTTTCACTCTTGCTGGAAATTCCGGTTTCAATTGTTGAAGTTGCGGCATATAACCGATTTTCAGTAAATTCTCCTTCATCAAGGGTTTTCCAAGAATACGCACGTTCCCTGCCTTTGGTTGAACTAATCCCAGAATTGATTTCAGCAAGGTGGTCTTTCCTGACCCGTTGGGACCACAGATACCTACCATTTCACCTCGGCTTATTTCCAGATTAATGTCACACAGAACATCTCTTCCGTTATATGAGACATATAGGTGTTCCAACTCCACTATGTGTTCACTGTTACCCATCACTTTCACTTTTCCTCCGTTCCAGGATATATTGACTTCAAGTGTTCCGAAAATTTCGAAATGCCTTCCGTTTGTCCATGAAAATGTGGTAATGGTTCATGATCAAAACCTATTGGTTCTTTTCTGCTCAACAATTTGATCAGGCCTGTTCTTTTGGGAGAAATAGAATAGACCAGAACAAAAACCATCGTGGAAAGAAGGACAATCGTGGCTCCAGATGGTAAATCATAGAGGAATGAAAGAACCAAGCCTCCCACTGATGAAAAAATTCCAAATCCAATGGACAAAAGTATCATCTTATCAAAATTGTAGGTCAATTGATAGGCAGTTGCAGCAGGTATGACCAACATGGCAAAAACTAGAATGGCTCCTATTGCGAAAATTGAGACATCTATTGCCATGGCGATTAACACCAAAAAAATGTAGTTCAAGAGAGTAATTGGTATCCCGGATATTCTTGCCAAATCCTTATCAAATGAAAGAAGGTAAAATTCCTTCTTGAAAAGCCAGATCACAGCAACAGTTATGATGGAGAAAAGAATCAGCAGATTTACGTTTCTTTGTGTTATCAAAAGTATTCTCCCAAAAAGAATGGCTTGCACATTTGATGAAAATGATGGAAGAAGTCCAATGAAAAAAATCCCCAATCCCATAAATGAAGAGAAGAATATCGCAACAATGATTTCATCGTTTGTCTTTTCCAATTCGTTTGATTTACCGATGCCTAAGGCGGTTATGATCCCAAATGCAAGAACGACCAATAACGGATCGGAAAAACCCAAAAGAAGAGCTAAGGCTGCACCAGCAAATGCAGAATGGGCAATTGCTTCCCCTATAAATACCATCCCTCTAAGAATAATGAACACTCCAATCAGAGAACAGATTAGCCCAATCAAGATTGCAGCAAGGACTGTTCTCTGCATCCAACCATATTGAAGAACATCAAAAAAATCATTGAGTGTAGCCATTTCAAATCATTCTCCTTCTTTTTCTGACCCCAGAAAGAAAGACCATGGCAAAAACAAAAGAAACTGTCCAAATTGGTGTGTCCATTACCTTAGTGTTTGGATCTTCTGGATTGAGAATATGATCAAGGTTGGTTTCCATCATTTTGAAATATCCTGTTCCATTGATCTCTGTCGGATTTACATTCAAATAACTAATTCTTGCTCCTGTCTTTGATGCTAGCTCTACAACATCACTTCCTGCCTGAACCTCACTTGCTATGATTTGGGTGATGTTTTCTGCCCTCATCAAATCGACAAGATCTTGGATATGGCTTGGACTTGGATCCACTCCTTCCTTCTCCTCTATTGCTCCAACCCGTTCAATTCCGAGTAAATCAAGCAAATAAAAGAACGCAGGATGATCGACCACTACTTTCATTCCCTGCAATGCTTTCTTTGTACTATTGATCTTTTCCATCAATGAATCCAGTCTCGCTTGCACCTTTTCTAGCCCTTTTTCTGAAATTTGAAATAGATCCTGAAATTTCTCGAAAATAAGTGTCGCCACTTCTTTCATGACAAGGGGCGATAACCAATAATGTGGATTGAGTTCATCTACCAATGGATCATGCTTAAGAAATCTATCTGATTCAATTTGGAAAACCTTGGACGCAAATTCTGGATTGTCATCCAGAAAATCTTGAAACCATCCATCGAACTCTTCCTGACCTGTGGTAATGATTAAATCAGCCTCTGTTAAGGCCGTCAGATCCGATGGGGTAGGTTCATAATTATGAGGATCTACTGATCCTGAAATCAATGTTGTTACTTCAACATTGTCTTCTCCAATTCCTTTTGCCATGTCTCCCAAAAAAGAAAGAGTTGTAACTACCTTGTGTTCTCCTTGGGTAGCTGATCCCCCAATTCCGGTCATTCCTCCTCCAATTAAAAGAAGTGAGACAATGAATGTCCAAAATCGCATAGGTTACGAATGATCGTAAATTATTTAACTATTTCGAAAAAATATACTTTAAGTTGTGAAAAATTACAACTCTTTAAATATATTTGGGGAGATATACAATTAATGTTGTCTCTGGTTCAGGATAAGGAGGCAAAGGTTCTCATTTTCCTTCTTGAATGGGGTCGACCCGTCAGAGTGGGAGAAATGAAACGCTATCTTGAATTCCCTCATTCAACCCTTAACTCGATTGTCAAAAGACTTGAAGGCAAAGGGTATGTCGATTGGGAAGAGTATTCAAATGTTTCTCTTACGGATTTGGGTGAAAAAACCGCCATCCACCTTCTGAAACATCATAATATCATGCATCATTATTTGGTGAATACATTAGGTATAAAAGATCAAATTGCTCATGAAGACAGTCTGAAAGTAGCAGGAATCATTTCATGTGAAGTAATTGAGGCAATGAAAAAATCGAATGAATCATGCGACTTGGATGTTTGCAAGGTGATCCTGAAGGATGCCGTACCTTTTGTCAACAAGGATGAGCTGGAAATTTGTTAATTGAAGCATTTTAATAGGTTCAAACAAATAATCAATTGAAATTCAATGGATCATTGTCCTGATTGTGGAAGATTGCTTCGAAACGCAGTTTGTTCCAATTGTTCACAGATTGTTCTATTCGAGAAGAAGCAAAATATGGCTTGTCGCAACTGTGGAAACAGAAAATTGATCCCGTTGTCCTCTACTCGATCAATCTGTGAATTCTGCCAATATCGCTATCTTTTCACAAAAAACATGAAAAGAATAAACATAGGGGAAATCTTGAGAAGCATTGAACTGATCTGCAATGACTGTGGATTTAAAGTCCATTATCAAGCACTTTCAGATGAATTTGTATGTTCAAACTGTGGTCTTGTTGCAGAGGACGTCATTGCAATTGAAGACGACAAAAAGGTCAGAACATTTCGCCCAACACTGAATTCACAACTTGACCGATATTTCCCACTTAATTCTGACTGAAACCATTCCTTATTTTTTCAGCAATTTCTGATAGCTCTTCAGTAGGCACTTGTTTTGCATTGGCTGGGTTCAACTGTCCGGCCTTATCGATGGGAATTAAATGGACATGGGCATGCGGCACTTCGAATCCTTCAACTGCTATCCCTATCCTTTTTGCTCCAACCGATTTTCGAAGTGGTTCGGAAACCTGTTTAACAATAGACATCAGTTCTTGGTAATCATTGGTCTCCATGTCGAAAAGATAATCGACATGAAATTTTGGAATGACTAAGGAATGGCCTCTGTTTATTGGCCGAATATCAAGAAACATCATGAAACGATCATTTTCCCAAACTTTGAATGAGGGTATGCTTCCGTCAACAATTTTACAGAATATACAGTCAGTCATAATCCCACATCCTTTGTATGCAATTTAAGGTTTAAATGAATCCCATGTACAAATCCCCAGCATTTCTAGTGAAAGAATCTTGATGAGCGTTTGTTGACTCCCAATATCCAAATTCGAAATATGACTGAAAAAAGAATCACAAGATTGCCCGGTGATAGTATTGACATGATGAAAAAATCAATCAGGGAGAAAACAAGAAAAATCTGCCTGACTTTATCTTTGAAACTTGACAACCATGTAGTTAAGATCATGGTACCAAAGGAAAAAAGTAGAATGTAAACAGCGGGAAGAAACAGTCCAGATGTAATTGCAACGACAATAAGGTAAAGATAGTAAAATACTATGAACAAATTGTAAAAAAAGAACAGTTTAATCCTGAAAAGCAAATCTGGTCTTGAGAAAAGGGAAATGGTCTGTTCAATATTTCCTTTCAAATGAAAGGGAGAGGTTTCCATGATTAGTCTACTAAATAGTGCTTAAAACTTTGAAGATAAGAGCTCAGAAGGAACCATGGGATTCCATTCACAATTTAAAGTAATGAAAAAAATTTAAATCCTCTGTGATTATTTATAATTAAATGAAAATCAGAGATTTACAAATTGACGATGAATATTTTACCGTCAATCACAATGAAACAGTTTTGGAACTTGCCAGAAAAATCACTGAAACTGGCATTCCCGATGCTGTTGTATTGAAAGAGAACAAACCTGTGGGGGTTGTTGATGATTTTGATATTGTTTCAAAATGTGTTGCGGAAAATAAAGACCCCGCTAACACTTCTGTTGAGGAAATTATGCATGCCCCACCTTTTGTTACCCCAGACCATGATCTAAAAAGATTGGAACAAATTTTTGAAGAAATGGATCCTTCAATAGTTCCTGTGGTAGACGATCACCAAAACCTACTTGGTGTAGCGACATTATTTGATCTTCTTTCTGTACAACAACCCAAGAAAAAGAAACTTTTCAATTTTGGAGGGAAATGAATGAGAGGAGGTCGAGGATCTAGAGGTGGTTCACGAGGCGGAGGGCGGAGTAGATCATACCGCTCTTCCAGTAGAAGATATTACCGAAATAGAAGACGATATGGCAATACCTACATTTTTGGTGGGTATTATGGAGGAAGCCATTCAACCACAACCTTGGGTAGACGAGGGAGCCTGATCCTTCTCTTTGTGTTCCTAGGTATCATTTACCTTATCGGCTCTTTAATTGCCTATGGTGTCTTATCATCCCCTACAACAGATCGTGTTTTCCTGGAACCAGGAAGACAAAAGCTAGTGGAACTCCCCTCCAATTTGAAATCTGCCCATATTGTATTTCCCGGAGATATTTACATAATGGATACTGCTCCTACAACCTCTGGAACTTCAACCATTCCAAATAGACTTTCAGAAACAGTTCCTTCCGATTCCTATGTCTACTGGCAAATTTCCGTTTCAACGGGAACTGTTGTCGATGTCCTTTGGACTGCTTCGGGATCCCTTTCCGTTTACCTTTTGGAAGGTCTGTCAGAATTCAATCGTTGGGTTGATGGAGAGACTCCTGCGGGCTCATTTATTGATTCTGGATCTTCTGGAAGCTTTTCATATACCGCATCACGCAATATCGATATTTATGTGGCTTTTGAAAATCCGGGTTTCGGAAACCCCACAATTCAATTGACCAGAACAATCACCATCAAAGAACCAAGATATGATACCTCACAAGGTACACATTTCAAAGGTGAGGCAAATGTTGATTTGCAAAATACAAAGTTTGTGATTCTAGAAAATAATGAACAAACTGATTTGGAAGCAATTATTACAAAAGAGAAGGAATTTACTCCTCGCCAATTCCAAATCACATGGGGTATCCTTACTTTATCCCTGATTTTTCTGGCAATATTTGTCCTGATCAAATTTGGAGATGATAAACCAAGGGCTGTTGCCTCTCAGCCTATGACCCCTGTTCCGGCAAGTCCGTCCGTTCAGATTCAACAAACATCATGGGCTGCCTCTCCAACCCAAACGACTTCATGGGGGGCTCCACCCACCCAACCTAATTCATGGACTGCACCGATGGTAAGACCCGAACCAAAATACTGTCCCAGCTGTTTATCACCAATTCTTGCATCGGATAAATTTTGTGGATCATGTGGCGTGAATCTTAGTTAAAATTTCCTTCAACTGCATGCAAATATAAAAAAGTTATAAACAATTAAACCAAATTTTGATTGGAGGATTGGATTGTTTCTTAAATGCCCAATTGTACGGTATGTTTCTTATGTGCCCAAATCATTGAATTATCAATTTCCCACAGAAGGTGTCATTCATGTATCTGCTTTGGAAGAACTGATATCAACAATCGAAACCTCTTCGATTGATGATGTCAAGGACAAACTGAAAGTTCTCTTTGAAAACCACCGTTTGGGTCAAATCCTTCCTTATCTTGAAATAGACGAATTAGGTGATTATCTTCGTCATCTCGTCATATGCAATCATGATGCTCTTGACTGGGCCTACATAGATTATTGCATTGCCGTTCTTGACAAAAAATTCCCGACAAGATGGAATATCCCCAAACTTGAACTTGATCAAGCATTCAGAAGCCTTTTTTCCTCATTTGTACTGTTACAACCAACTGAAACAGAGAGATTCCTTTTCCGAGATCTAATGAACATGATCTCCGAGACTGAAAAGTACCCAAGAGCCCTGTTAGCCAAGCTGGTAGATCCTGCCATAACAATAAAATACTTCTCATTTGCATCTTTGGTCTCTCTCTATCAAAGATTCATTAGAAAAATCTATATTGAGGAAAGGGAAAATTTCCATCTGCGTAGAAAATTCCATCTCCTTAACGAATTTTTTGAACTTCAATTCGAAAAGGTCTATCAAAAATTTGAAGAGCAGAAGATGATCTCTGCTGGGATCTCAATTATTCATTCATATATTCTTGTGGATTTAGGAGTTGAACCATTTGAGGCAGTAATCAATCGATTTGAAAAAAATCTTAAGTCAATGCTTTCCCTTCCCAAACATGAACAAGATCTCCTTGGTCTTCTCTTAGGGGCTTCATATGCCAAACTTTTGAATTTAAGGAACTTTCAGAACATGCCTATGGAAGAATTCATGGCAATTCTTCTCAAAACCAAAAAACTGTTGGTACCAACCGAAAATGTATCTGGACTTGTGGATGTTTTCAAGGAAGCGATATTGACCTACCGAATACATCCAATGTTAATTTTTATTATCTCTGAAGGTCTATCCATGATCCTTTATCAACTTGCCCTCCTCAACAGAAAAGTGGACGACCATCTTGAAGATTTGAGAACCCTATTCAAACAGGTTCTTGACTTCAGAAATGAAGTTGCAACCATTGTTGAACAAGCCTTGGAGGAAAGAGAATGGATGAAAGCATCCTATTCCTTTGACTTCAATCAATTTAAAGAGCTCAAAACATGGGACACGCTATATTATCTTATGTATTGGCCAGCCGATGAAAAAACACAACAAAAATTTGATGAGCTTGTGCATTACCTTGAACAAAGCAATCCGAAGTTCATCAAGTATATTAATATCTACAGGATGGTATTCAACGGACACTACAAGACCAATATTATTGAAAGACTGGCTGAAAAACAAAAACATGAACATGAAGGCTTGTTTTATGAGGAAACTGAAGAAGGATTACTTAAGGTTCTCACCTACTTGATTCATCTCAAACTCCCTGATATTCCTCCATTGAAGATTTTGGACAAAAACGAATTAATGGTCATGGTAATCCGTGATTGGCTATGTGCCTTTGAAGAGCTTAAACTTGGATATCATGACCTCTTTGAACTTCTCTCTCCAATTCTCCTCGAGATTCAAGCCCAACGAATTGAATATGAATACCTTGAAGGTAGACCAACGTTGGCTCTAATTCACTCCATAAATTTCTTTCTCTTCGATCTATGGAAGAAAAAAACCCAGATTTCAAATTTGAGCTTTATGTCAAATGGTAGAGATGGTGACCAAGACAAAACTTACCTTGAAATGTTTTCTAAAGTCCTTTCCACTTTTCAAACCCGAGAAAACACAAAATCCATTGTGCAGAGACTTACCAATGATTTGATCAATATTATCCGCTCGACACTTTTTGATAAGGCAAACAATGTCCAGTCTTTTCGAAGTTTGATTGAACTTGAAAACAACCTTCTGTCTCAATCATCGAAATCTGGTGATGAAAATGAGATTAACCTCACAAAGGTCAACTACCTTTTGGGAAATCTCGTTATAAATTTAGGGAATTTCTTCTCCAAATTGGAAAAGAACCTCGAAGGTTCCACAAATTGGGATAACCTGGTCAAGGATCTTCTTACAATTCGAGAACTGTTTGAACCTCTAAATGCAGATGATTGTGAAATTTGCCAATTCGATCTCTTCATTTTCCCCTTAAAACATGAATTTGCATTGGCCGAAGCCCTCCATATCTTTCCAATGATTGTTGAGGTTCCACAAATATTCATTGCTGACTAAAATTGAGACATGATGTTTTCTTCTAGCATGACTCTATCACAATAATAACATCTCACCAACAAAGGGTTCACCTGTATAACCCTGAATTTCGTTATGACTGGTTCTCTATAGTTTGTGGCACACGTCGGATTATTGCACTTTAACACTTCCTCTATTATTTCTGGAACTTTTGGTTCTATTTTTGTTCGGACATCATAATTTTCGATGGTTGAAATTGTCACTCCTGGTGCAAACAACCCCAATGCATCAATTTCCGTTTTTGTCAAGGTTCTGTCATGAACCTTCACAATATCTTTTAGCTTCATCTTGGTAGAGGACATGAACATCCCAATTGTCAAGGTATGACCTTCTTTGTCCAAGCCAAGTAAATCCACTACTTTCAATGCCTTTCCCGGGGGAATCCTATCAATCACTGTTCCATTTTTGATCTTTGAAACTGCCATCGCATCCTTCTTACTCATGATTCTCACCTATCAATTTCAACAAAATTGCCATTCGCATCCAGACGCCGTTTCTCGCTTGTTCAAAATATTTTGCCTGCGGAAGATGGTCAACTTCATATGATATTTCATTCACTCTTGGCAATGGATGCATGATGATGCTTTTTTGGTTCATCATTCTTGCTAAATCCTCAGTCAGGATATAGAAATCCTTTACACGTTCATAACTTGCTTCATCCGGAAACCTCTCTTTCTGAACACGTGTCATATAGAGAACATCAACCTCATCAATGTAGGATCTAAGATCCTGGCGAATGATTGCTTCCAGCTTTCCCTTCACGTCATTGAGGACACTCATCCGTGGTCTTAACTCGGGAGGGGAAAGGAGGAAAACCTTGTTGTTGTCAAATTTCGATAGGGCGTACAATAATGAGGGAATGGTTCTTCCATATCTTAGGTCTCCAACCAGACCCAAAGTAAGATCTTCAAGACTTCCAAAATGCTTGTAAATTGTATACACGTCCAACAGTGCCTGAGTTGGATGTTCTTGGATTCCTGTACCTCCACTTATTACTGGCACATCACTGAATTCAACCGCCACTCTTCCACTGCCTTCAAGAAAGTGCCTCAACACAATGACGTCCGCATATGATGCTGCCATTCGAATAGTGTCTGCAATGGATTCTCCCTTTTTCGCACTGCTTACCTTGGCATCAGAGAACCCTATGACTTTTCCGCCAAGCCGTAGCATTGCACTCTCAAATGACAACCGAGTTCGTGTACTCGGTTCATAAAAGAGTGTAGCCATGATTTTCCCTTTCAACCGATCTGCATATGTTGAGGGAGAAGCCTCGATCTGTGCTGCAAGATCAATCAACTCAAGGATGTCTTCCTTGGAAATGTCTCTTATGGAAACCAAATGTTTCATCTGGATGCCTCAACCCCTAGGAAAATTTACTCGATTTAAACCAATCTAATCTTTCAAAAGCTAGCTTCTCTTCAGATCCTGAGCATTCTTGGATTGCGGTACAGCGCCATTTCATTTGAATCAACTTTTAGTGGCATTTCCTCCTTCTTGAGCTGATCAAGCTTTTCTTCAATTCTTTTTTCAATATCCTCTAAAAATCGATTTGCCCCTGCAAACGCAATAAGACAATTTTCCAGTTCATCAGGAAGGTCATGCTGTTCCTTGTCCAATCTTATTGTATATTTCCCTCCAATGTTGAACTTTGATCCATCTATTTCACCAATCTTGTTCTCAGATTGGTTATAGATTGCCCAATCCTTACCTAAGGTTAGGCGATCCTCTTCAATTCGGAAGATGTGAATCTCATCCTTCTCATCATCTACCACAAAGAGGCTGTAGACATCCTTGCCAAGAGACGCATGTCTGATAACCTTCTCAAAACTAAACAATACCTTCGAGTTTGATGAATTCATAATGAAAAATGGCATGGGTTTGTTTGCTGCCAATGAATTGGCAAGTTCTTTTGCAATCAGCTCTTCGAATGAAGCCTTCCATCGAATGCTTTCTGAAAAAAGCTTGATTATTAATCCACCCTTTGTACTATCATCCTTCCACTTTTCTTCACGATATGTCAAATAGGCTACTGTCTTTCCGTCTTTTTTGGCTTCTCCAAAGAATTCAGTGTCCTTAGTGAACTGTCGTGATTTTGACATATGCTCTTCCTGTTTCTTCAAACCAATATTGACTGAATGGGTGCTAGTTCTCCACAGGTCTACTTCAATTTCTTCTGACCAACCCATACGCATATTAAAAAAATGGTATCTAAAAATTCGTAGGATAAATGATCGTACAAATCTCCTTTTTTACCTAAGACCTTTGCTCATTCGCCTTCAAATCTTCAATCATCTTGTCAAGAAGAAGTTCAAAAGCCTTTTCGATATTGTACCCTGTAAGGGCTGAAGTTTCAATGAAGAAGACTGAATTGTTGAACTTATTTGCCAATTCAATTGCTTTTTCTTTTCCCTCTTGAACCGTGATATACTCATCTGTACTGTCTCTGAGATCCACTTTGTTTCCCGCGAGAATTATGGGTACATTCCCCTCTGAATGGTTCTTCATTTCTTCAATCCATCGTGCAAGATTATCAAAGGATTCTCTCATGGTGATGTCATATACCAAAACAGCCCCTTTGGCACCCTTGTAATAGTTGGAACGAATCTGGTCAAATCCTTTCTGACCTGCTAAATCCCAGATCAATAGCGAATGACCCTTCATCTCCTTTAGAGAGAAATCAACGCCGACCGTCATGAAATACTTTTGATTGTAGCCTTTTCCCATAACCCTGTTCTTGATGGATGTCTTCCCCACCCTCGCATCTCCTAACAATACAACTTTGAACCTAAAACTTTCTCCCGTATCCGAGGAAGACATATGCCAATTAACTATTCTAATTTAATAAATCCACCTATGCGACGGTGAAAAATTCGATTTCATTCGTTCCAAAAATATTAGTTTTTGTCAGATGAAGAGTCAACAAAATTTTTCTTTTAAATATTAACTGATTCGATAGCATTAATAATCCATATCCTTCACTCCGTTCATGGATAAAGCCATTCAAGAGCAAATCGATCAGGTTTTATCAAAACTTGATTGGTCATTGACCCCTGAACAAATCGACAGGCGGACAAAAGACATCATTAATTCTACCCTGAAAGCAATTGAAAACGTAGAGAGCATTGCCCCTGAAAATCGTACATTTCAGAATACAATGGAAGAACTCGAAAGAATTGTCGCTGAAGCAGGCGATCGATTTGCATCGGTCTACTTCCCATCATATGTTTCAACCGATCCGGAAATCAGAAAAGCCAGCAGCAATGCCGTGAAAGAATATCGAAAATTCATGATTGAACTATCTATGCGCAAATCACTTTATGAAGCAGTCAAACCCCTTGAAGCACAAAAAGATAAATTCAATCCTGTTGAGAGACGCCTGCTGGAACGATACCTCCGTGACTTCAGAAGAATGGGTCTTGATCTTCCTGAAAAAGAACAAAATGAACTGAAGTCTTTACTGCAAAGAATGTCCCAGTTGTCAGTCGAATTCCAACAGACTTTGAACGAAATCACCGATACAGTGGTCTTTTCTCCTGAAGAAATGGATGGAATCCCTCCAAACACACTTGAAAGCTATAGGAAAGATGAAAATGGAAATTACATTGTTGGAATGTCCTATCCAGAAGTCTTCCCAGTTATGGAATATGCAAAAAATCCAGAAACACGCAGAAAGCTTATGCTAGTCTATGGAAATAGAGGTGTGGCACAGGGGAACGTGGAACGGCTGGAAGAAATGATTCAACTAAGAGCAAAAGCCGCCAAAATCAGAGGATATGCAAATCACGCAGAATATGTTTTGGAAGAACGGATGGCAAAACATCCAGACAATGTCTTTGATTTTCTCAATGATTTGGAAAACAAATTGAAGCCATTTGGCCACAAAGATCTTGATACCCTCCAAAAACTTAAGGCAAAAGACCAACCTGAAGACCAGCAGATAAAGGAATATGATTTTCAATACTATATCCGGAAACATCTTGAAGAGGAATACAGGATTGACAAGGAAGAAATTAAGCAATATTTCCCGATGGAGCATACAGTCAACGAAATGCTAAATTTCTATCAATATATTTTCGGATTTACTTTTACTGAACTTCAGGATGCCAACAAGTGGCATGAGGATGTAAAGGTATATGCAGTTCAGGATACCGAAACCAAGGAATTCAGAGGAATTTTCTTCTTGGATCTATTCCCCAGAGATGGAAAATATAACCATGCTGCTGCCTTTACGCTGATCAAAGGTCGGATGGAAAATGGAGCTCATGTCCCCACAGCATCTGCAATGGTTACAAACTTTAACAAACCAACTGAAAATAAACCTTCTTTGCTGACCCATGCCCAAGTCAATACTCTTTTCCATGAATTTGGTCATATCATCCACCAAGTGACAACTAGATCCAGATTTTATACATTCTCCGGATCTTCCGTCTCAAGGGATTTTGTTGAAGCGCCCTCTCAGATGCTTGAAAATTGGGTATGGGAACCTGTAGTTCTGAATCGTATCTCCAAGCACTTCGAAACAGGTCAACCCCTTCCGGAATCCCTTCTCAACAAGATGCTTCGAGCAAAAAATGCTATGGCTTCCCTGAAGTACTTGAGACAAATCTTTTTTGGAAAATTCGACATGACTGCACACACGCAAGACAAAATAGATTCCGCTTCTCTCTGGCATAAATTGCGAAAGGAAATCACCCTCATTCCATCCACAGAAGGAACCAATCCTGCCGCAAGCTTTGGTCATATCATGGGAGGTTATGACGCAGGTTACTATGGTTACCTCTGGAGTGAGGTTTTTGCTCAGGACATGTACTCACGGTTCGAAAAAGAGGGACCAACCTCCCGTCAGGTAGGAATGGAATATCGAAGATTTATTCTTGAACCCGGAAATGACATTGAGGAAGAGGAACTCTTGCGGAGATATCTCGGAAGAGAACCAAACAATGAAGCTTTCCTTAAATCCTTGGGTCTCAAACCATGAGATTGGAAAGTTGTAATGCATTGAACAATGTCTCTATTGTATTCTGTATCTCATCAATCTGACCTTTGAAATTTTGAATCAAGTCTCCACATTCATCAATTATGCGTTCCGAAAAAACAAATAGCTTTTGCTTGACATGATGTGTCGGAAACCTTACCATGGCAATCACAGAAACGTCCTTGACCTTTTCAACCAAAATTGTTCCTTCCACATTCTGTATTTGCTTGATGTCTTGATGAGACAGCTCATGAATCACAGTTTGGACTCCTGCCAATGCCGGTGCAAATAGGGATCTTGGAGAATTCGGATTGAATGTCTTGGAAAATCTTGAGAAGAATTCTGTTCCATCATCACGAACTACCATAATCCATTGTATCAACCCTTCATGCACTATTTCCTCAATCAAGGAAAATGCACTTTGCAACCTCCTCTGAACCCTATCAAAATTTTTTATGCCCTTTCCTTTTCGTAATACAAGTTCTCCTAATTTTCCCATTTCGTAGAATGGTTTGTAATCGAATTCATTGTCCTGTTGGATTGATAGTCTTGCAATAAGCTTTTCGAGCTGTGCCACTGTGGATTTGACGCGGGTGGTGGGAAGAAAATTGTGGGAGAGCAAGAGAATTCTTGCGGCATGGATGACAAAAGTGGAGATTAACTCCAATTGCTCCTCAAAGGATAGATTGGAACCATGTCGGGTCAGATGTTCAAAAGACGCAACTACATCGCCGTAATCATTTTTATATCTATTTTCTGCCCAAGGATTGACTCCCACGATCTTTTTTAGTGTGACCATGAAAAGATTGTCCAAAGTCTCTAATTTTATCTCTTCAGTTTCCAATGAACGTATTATTCTATGGAGATCATCCACTATGGCTTTGAATGTACTGTTTGTATACTCCAATCCTCTAAGCTTGCTCATAACATAGGCTTTAAGCCTTCTGAAATTGATAGTCTCTCTCTTTCCATTGGGCAAGACCAATCTTGTGAAATCTATCAAACCTGCGGAAATCAAGGAAAACCTGTCATATCCCTTTTCTCTTAGGGCTTGATTGATCAGTCGGGCAACCTGCCTTGCAGAGATTCCTTTGCAAAGCGCCGGTCTTATTCTATATAATATCTCAATTGCCTCAAAGAATTCAACTCCAGAACGGATCATGTCTTCAAGAATTTTCCCGCTTGAAAATGGTTCCTTTCGTGGAGGTTCACCTAATGTAATTTCCTCAAAAACGCGGTCGAATTCTGCTTCTAGAATATCCCTGATCCTATTCTGGGAGACCATGATACTCCCTCCAATTTGTTTTTTAAAAACTTACACTACGTTTTTGATTGAAAAATACAAAAACATCCCTCAATCTTCTTGAATTTTTCTTTCAAAACCTTCTTCCCATTGTATAAGTTTTATTACTACCTAACCGTAGGTTCGGATTGTGAGCTCAGACATTAACAAGATCTCTTCACGACTGAAAGAGATAAAAGATTCAGTTGGTCAGGTGATTGTCGGTCAGGAAGAAGTTGTAGAGGCGGTTTTACTTAGTATCATCAGTGATGGTCACGTTCTGCTTGAAGGTGCACCCGGATTGGCAAAAACCCTCCTTGTCCGTGCTTTCGCCAAAGCAACAAGCTGTGATTTCAAAAGGATACAGTTTACCCCTGATCTGATGCCAACAGACATCACGGGGGTCAACATCTATAAACCAAATGATGGTTCCTTTGAATTCCAGAAAGGACCGGTTTTCACAAACCTTTTGCTGGCTGATGAAATTAACCGGGCTCCACCGAAAACACAGGCTGCCATGCTAGAAGCAATGCAGGAACGTCAGGTGTCTGCTGAAAACCAGATTTACGAACTTCCAAAACCTTTCATTGTTCTGGCAACACAAAACCCTATTGAACAGGAAGGAACCTATCCTCTTCCTGAAGCACAAGTCGATCGGTTCATGTTCAAAGTAATTGTCAATTATCCCTCCGAAAATGAGGAGTTTGAAATCATCAAAAGATATACCGCAGGGCATGATGCATATGACGAACTCGAGAACATCAAACCTGTTGTCACTCCTGACGAGATCAATGAATTCCAAAAGTTTGTGAGAGAAAAAATCCGAATTTCTGATGACGTGATGAAGTACATTGTCAGGATAATCAAGCTTACAAGGGAAAGTGAAGAGGTTCAAATTGGTGCCTCACCGCGTGCATCACTTTGGCTGGCAATCGCTGGGAAGGCTCATGCATTGTTTGAAGGAAGGGATTATGTTAACCCTGGAGATATTCAAAGAATTGCCAAAGGTATTCTTCGACATAGAGTGATTATCTCTCCGGAATGGGAATTCGAAGGAATTACCTCCGAAACCATTATCGATAGAATCCTCAGAAACGTTGAGATTCCAAGCGTTTGAGGTGATTGTCATGAAGAAGATGGCTTTCTTGTTGATCTTTGCTCTGCTCATTCTCAATGAAGTACCCCTTACAAAAGAAAAGGAAAACAATGCAGTAGCTCAGATCCAACCCGGTGTTCAGGATTTCTGCCTCAATATTTCTGATCCTTCAAATGTTTGTATCGTTGAAGGAGTTCAATATGAGGCTCCCGTTGGTAATGATAGACCCATTGCCAAGTATTGGGGTTACCTGTTCTGGGAATTTATTAGTGGAAATTCACTCCAGTTCTTCCTGAATACCTCCAATCTGATCAAGGAGCCAAAAATCTATGACCCCGATTTCCCGAATGACAAGTCCCGTGTTGATTGGGAGATTTCCGATCGAGGTGATTACATTTCCATTACTCCATCAGGAAAGCATTTCGCGTATGTTATTGAAGCATATTATGACCCTGACGTAGTTGGAGACACTGGTTTTATAGTGGTTTTCCAATCGCAGGTGGTCAACTTTCCGCTTCCTCGATCTAATGGTGAAGATGCCTTCTACAAAGTTGACTATTCAAATACCATTATTCTTCCTGAAGGGGCAGGAATAATCAGTTTCGCACCAACTGAGGATTCTCGTGGACCAATCAATTTTGAAAAAATATCTAGCAACAGGTATGGAATCCATTGGGAATACCGAAATAGAGCACTGGATTCAAAACATGATCCACTAATAACTGAAGTTACTTACAGCTATGATAGAATCTATCTTCAGTTCACGGAATTGGTTTATAAAAACCAAATAGAACAACAGCAACTTCAAGATGAACAACAGAACCTGGAATTTTTAAGAAATGCTTTCAGAATAATCTCCACTTTAGCGATTGTTGCTTCCATCATCTCAGTGATTGTTGCTTACCTTCTTGTCAAAAAACGCTTTGACCCATTAAAACAGAAAGCAAGGGAATTACCAAGAAGACAGGCTTTAGATGTGGAAAAGGAACAAAAAATGAAGATTGAAGTTAGACGGATGTTGCTAGGGGGATTCATTCTCTTTCTCATTGTAGCTCCCAATATGATGAGTTCCACCTATGCGCAACCCAGCATTCAAGAAAACATCAAATGGTATGGTCAGTATGAGATATTCAAGGACAATACCATTCGAGAGACAGTCAAACTGGATCTTCCGATCCCACAAAATACCCTGAAAATTTGGGTGAATACATCCTCAGTTTGGGACGTTTCCATCACGGATGAAAATGGAGTGCCCATTACCAATGTCAAAAAACTCGATGATAGATTTGAAATCGAAAATCCTCCCTTAATTATTCAATATTCATTTACCTATAACTTCGTTCCCTACGACAATGCAGGAATGCTGGTGTACATCGATAGGTTTTGGCTCGAATATTTCAATCCCAATGCAGAATCCGGTGACAGTGCTTTCTTACGAGCCGATATCGATTATAATGTGGTTCTCCCTTCTGATGCAATAATCTATAGTGCCTCTCCTTCAGATTTGGTGACACTTTCAATTGATCCCGACGGTCGCAAAAGGGTGAGGTTCATAGACACAAATAGGGAAATTGATGCCTTTCATGATGCATGGGAAACCCAAGTTTCCTATTCCTTTGTGAATGTGATTGATGCCATTGAGAATTTGGATGTTCAGTTCATGAACCGCAGAGTCCAAAACAGAAACATCAATGATCTGATTAAGCAGAACCAAAATCAAGTCCTGTTCTTTGCCATTCTTGGCATTATTGCTCCCCTGATTTCTTTTCTGATCGCCTATTGGACCTTCAGAAGGAGAGCACTCAAGGAAATCGAACGACTGCAGCAACAACAAGAAGAACAGATTTTCGTGGAAACAGACCAGATCAATGCATTCATGCAAGTCAATAAAATCGATCCAGATGAACAAGCCCGAGATGCATTTCTTGGATACTATTGGGAATTACTGTTCAAACTCAAGAAAAGGCTCAAAAAAGATCCATTGAAGGTACCCTATTCGGTAATCGAGAAGGAACTGCACAAGCTTGAGGTCGATGTGGCCGAAGTTCTTAATCTGATCGAAGAAGGAAGAATGGTTGAATTGAATGATGATCCGATCTTTTTTGACCAATTCCAAGATTATGCCCAAAGAGTCTTGGAAATACTAAAACAACTGTAGGAGTTACTACCATGAAATTTAGACACCATTTGTTCATTCCCATAATTATCACAGCTCTATTGGTTAATCCACAACCTTCCTCTGCAGCTGTAGGTGCCAAATACCAATTTGAACTTGATCCTCAAGGCTTTTACCAAATGAGTGCTCAAGCATCTGCACCTCTTGTCTGGCCTGAAGATGGATTAAACGAAGTAAATCTTACAATAACTATTGAAAATCTCCCAAATGACAATATTTCAGGTATTACAATATTCGCCGTCAATTTCATTCTTCAATTTGACAGGAAAAATGAATCCCAAGTCTTGCCAGAGAGTGACAATGTCATCATCAATCAGAATTACAAGAATGTATCCGATCAAATTACAATTTCAAGGACTTTCGATTCTCCAAAACTTACCGACCAGTTTGTCATTAAAATTGAAATTTTGGCGATTACGACTGGAAACTTGACACAGGACATAAATAACCCCCCTGCGTATTCATTTTTCTTTCCGGAGGAACCTGCTTCAATATTTGTCGAAAGAAGCCAAGCAAGGGCACTGATCAACCTCTATGGATTCCCTCCAACATCATTTATGCTGAATTTCGGCTTTCTTTTGTTCGGAATGGCCACACCTATGCTTATTCCACTACTGGTCACGTTGGGATATTTCGTGAAGGACAAAAAGGATGAACGGAATAAAAAACAAGGGAATGAACAACCCGAGGTTTTGAGCTCTGACACTCAGGACACAGTGGAGGTGAACTGAATGGTCCAGACATCTATCCAGATCCGGAGAATTACCGACAAAGTTGGCAGATATTTCCAGAGATTCGGATTTAGAACTTACTCCCGAATTCTGGAAAGAGGATCCGTGATCTCTGCCAACAAAACCCTCGGTCCAGATCGGTTTCAATGCAGGGTGGCCGAAACAAGTCGAGGCACAGCGGTAAGCTTTTACTCAATAAACACTTGGACAAACTTTCTTCCTTTCCTTCCATTTCTGTTATTTGGATTGCTCATTGCTCTTAATGAAGTAGGAGGACTCTCTCAATTCATTTCGGGTGAAAACGCCCTTTTTGGTGTTAACTGGATACGCCTTATTGGTGGATCATTTGAGATCAATGTGCTAAGTGTAGGGATCTTAATCCTGATCCCCTCAATTTTCTCTTTCACACTTTATTCGATGCAAACGATACGTCTTGCCAACCTGAAAAACAGATTTTCTTTCTTCACCAAAGATGCCATTTGGGAACCGAGAGATGTTTCGAGCTCGATTCTTAGCCTGCGTGGCGCTCAAACGGGTTTTACTCATGGATGGTTCCTTGCCATCATGTTCTTCTCGCTTTTTGCAATGCCTCAAGCCATAATTGATGATGTGAAGGTCATCTACAATGTGGATGAAGAACAACTTCAGAAAAGTATGGAATTTGGCTTTTCAATCATTTCAGGATTGCTGATTGGATTGGTTTCCGGCATCAAAAGTCTCATTCTGCGAAAAGAGCAAAGTCGATTTGATGCTCGTCTTAAACTGACTGGAACATACTATGAAAGAAGAATCGAACCAATGCTCTTTGGAGCCCAAACTGCACTGGTTGCAGGTGCTCTCTTTATTCCGTTCCAAGCCATAACCTTTTCTCAAACAGGTGCCTTTGCAAATGCTGCATTCACTGTAACCGCTCTTGCGATTGGTGGCATCGTTGCAGGTTCAATCTATGAGGAAGGTCCTGTTTGGTTGGCTGGTTCATATATTGCCCTCCTTTTCTTCACCTCAATCGCACTGGTATTTAGAACAGGCCAAGAACCTGCACTTGCCTTTGTGGTCATCCTTATACTTTTCTTCTCATTGGTTCCATTCTTCCTCCTGTCCTCGGTTGTTTTTGATACGGTTCTACGACGGTATCGAATTAATACTGTTGATTTCCATTATGATTATTTCCCCTTCAATCCCATCTGGTCAATTATCCAAACACAACGAAGGATCCAACGAACGATACAGGCCTATGAGGAATCCTTGGCAGAAGAACATATCATTGCAGAATCAGGTGTTCTTTTAATCGATAAGGCTCTTCTTCACAAAAAAGGTGGTGAGCTTGCTGAAAGGATAGCAAAGCACTATTTCCAACTCTTGACTGTCTATAATTCTATGTTTGATGAAGAAGAGGCTGTCTTAGTGCCTACCAATGGTCAGTTGATCGAATGGTGGGCTGGAAAAGTGGGTAAACGGGATCTCAAGAATCAAGTGGCTTTCCTGAACTTTACTGACAGATTGCTTTGGGATCCTGAATTTTTCCCTGAACAGAATGACCTGAAGAAATTCGACAACATCGGTTTCAACATGGTCATTGATTTGGAGAGATAATCATGTCCGAGGAAAGCTTGACTGAAAGTCAAATGGATGCAATTCGCGAGGCAGAAAAGGTTCTCCTTGCCAAACAACTCAAGAATCTCTCTATCCTTGCACAACAGAAGGTGGCAACTTTCCTCGCGGGAACAAGGAAATCGAAGTTCCGTGGAGATGGAACTGACTTTGCAGATCTTAGGGACTATGTTCCTGGCGATGACCTCCGAAAGGTCGATTGGAAAGCCACTGCTCGATATAAAAATCGCTTGATCGTAAAGGAATTTGAACAAGAAAGGAATGCAAATGTCGTGATACTTTTGGATGCTTCGGCTTCCATGCTTATCGGAAAAAGGGAACCCCGGATTAAAGCAGCAGTGGAAGCCATTGCCAGCTTAACATATGCTACAATCATGAACAAGGATTTTATCGGATTTGCCGCGTATTCCTCTGAACTGTCCCAATTCATTCCCCCAAAAGGAGGAAAAACACATGAGTTCTTTATCTATCATAAATTACTTACATTGACCCCCATTGGCGAAACAAATCTAGGAGAGGCTTTGAAAGAAGTCTCCACCCTTCTAAAGAGACAATCCCTCATTTTGGTCATTTCTGACCTGCATGATAAACTCGATGAAACCTTTAGAGGATTCAGAATCGCCAAAGCCCTGAAACATGAAGTTCAGCTTCTCCAAATTACAGATTACGGAGAATTCATCCTACCTGACAATATGGGGAAAGTCAAATTTACTGATCCCACAACCAAACAACCTGTCACCATTGACTTATCGGATCCACTTTCACGTGGTCTTTATGACTATGTGATTTTCCAGAAGGTGAAGGAAATCGAGGATTTCAAAAGAAAACTGAGAGGTTTGAAGATTCGCGTGGTTGAAAGCCATACTGAAGATATCACTCAACAGGTTCTTCTCGCCTATTACTCTGCTAAAGGTCGGGCTTGACTCGTAAAACCATCAATCAGTTGCTGTTTCTTGAATTTCGAAAAAGATTTTATTTCCCGTTCCCTTTTCATTGCCATTGATCGGTTTGCATGTGTCTCATAATACACCAATCTGAATGGTCGCCTTCCTTTGACATATTTGCTTCCTCTTCCAGAAGCATGCTGTTTCATCCGTTGCTGAAGATTCTTGGTTATCCCAGTATATATGGTTCCGTCTGAACATTCCAGCAAATAGACAAAAACTGGTTCCACAAATCAACCTGTGATTCCTCTCCCTCAAAAAGGTTAGGCTCTCATTTAAGAATTTTGAAGATTGAAATTGGTGTGGCAAATTCTACCTTCCTAGCTCCAGCTTCATATGCATATTCCTTGAACTGTTCCTTGGTGACAAATCCACCTGCTCCTTCAACCACAAAAAACAGAACCTCTCCATACGGATTGGCGTTGGGATAAAAGTTCTGTGTTCCAAATACCATCCCTCCGGATTTGGTCACTCGCAACATTTCTTCTATTGCTTTCCTTGTGTCTGTCCAATGAAGAACCTGTGATGCGTACACCATGTCAAAAGTCGCATCCTCAAATGGAATATGCAATGCAGAGCCTTCTATGAATTCCGGAAGTTCCATCGTTTGGATCTTCCCATCAATTAAGGGATTATGCTTTCGCACAAAATCCCAAAATTCCTCTTTGGCAATCTCAAGTAGCGTTTCACTTGGATCAATGCCAACAAGTTTCATCCCTTCAATGGATCCTTTCCCATAATAATAATTCCAGATTGCAGCAGTTCCGTAACCGTTTCCACAGCCTACATCCAGAAAGTTCCCCTGTTTCCGCAATGCACCGGAAAATGCGAATGCACTCCTCCTGATCTGTTCATACATCTTCGTTGCTAAAGCATCATCCCAATTGAACAGATTGATCCCAGAAGTAAATTCCATATATTTTCCTTTAAGCCTCTCCGGAAGGAAATTTGCATGCTCTTTCCATATATCGGTCAATGAATCCGAAAAAATGGATGGAGAAATAACCTCATAATGAATGTTCTTGGGATAAATCATCTCCTCTTGTCTGACTAGAACATTATCCTTTATCAGCAAATCCAGCAGATGGGAAAGGAAATCGATATCAGTATATCCGTAATTGTCAATCAATTGCTCCTCTGTTTTTCCCTCCCTGAAAAAATCAAACCATCCTTCTTTGTCCAATGCTTGGAGCACTATCCCGAAAAAGAAGGAATCTATCTCTTTCCGAAGATAGCTGACATTGCCAAGCTTCAATAATTCTTTCCATGCCAGTAATTTCCTGATCAATCTATCACCTACCCTAATAGTTTGCGACGATTTGTAAATTCAACCATTTTTCCAAGTTCGATGTACTTCTGCGGCTCCCTTAATATCAAATCATATACTGTTTCCTCACCCATGAGAATCGATTTCACATTCGCCCCATCCAAATCAAACTCCCTTGTGATTTTTTCTGTAATCTTGGGGATATAATTCGTCAATTCCGTTTTGACCTTGACACGTATAAGATCTGTTCTCAAGAGTTTTTCCAAAGCACTGAAGTCCACCGTCTCATTTCTGGTGACAATGTGTAGCAGAAGGATCAGTGAAGATAGTTGTATGAACCCTTCTGAGGAATATTTTGCCAACACATTCTCCAATGACTGTTGCAATCTATCATTTGGTTCATCCACTGCAAAAATCAACGCATATTGGTTGTCCAAGATGACCTGAATCTTCAAATCCGCAAAATCCACCGCAAAGGAATTTTTTGATTCATAAAGCTGTTGAACCTCATGGATTTTCTTCAGCACATGTTCCAATAGGACATTCAGATTCATGCCTTCCGCTGCTATAAATTGCAAAACCATCCGGGATGTGATGTCATAAAGATAAAAGAACAAAAATGGGTGTCTCTGAAGGTCACTTGTTTCCTCCACAGGTTCCAAATAAAAACCTGAAACATCCTCCAAAACCAATCGTTCAGCATAGGCGTCTAGATGACCTCGATAGAGGCCTTTTGCATCAACAATGATTGAATTGACATGTCGCTCTTCATCAATTGTGTGCTCTACTCTGAACGATTGCAAAGACATTCCAAAAAAGGAATCATGGTCTTTCTTGGATATGTAAGTAGAAGGGTCTTGTATTGAAAATGAAACCTCCATCCCACATATTTTACAGGTGAATGAGGTCTGAACCATATTCAGGTTAATCACCACCAAAAGATCCAAGGTAATCAAATATTTCCTTTAGCCCCAACCCCGTTTTAAGACTGAGATCAAACCATCTGCTGATTTTGGGAACTGCAAGCTTGACTGAATCAATCATTTCCTCTGTGACATTCCGCTCTAAATCTAACTTGTTCTGGATAACAATGAAAGTGGGCGGCTGCTCCCTTTGGTTTTCAAAATATTTGTTCACAAGAGAAAACCACACTTCTAAATCAAGAAAGGACTGCATCGAATTCGCGGCAAACATCATGATGACGAGATCTGTACGACCAAGAGCTAGGCGTTCAAAGTCTTTGAGTGCGTGAATCGGAAGATCGATTTGACCTGCAACATCCATCATCAGAAATGAATTGTCATCAATTTTCAGTGCTTCAAATTCCATGAAAAGGGTGCGATGAAAATCAAGTTCCAATTCATCCAGCAATTTCCCGCTTTTGAGTACCTTCAGAAAACTGGTCTTCCCAACCGCCCCTGATCCAACAACAACGACTTTCGACAGTTTTTTCTTCTTCTTGACCGAAGCGAGGAAGTCCATGTTCTATCTCATTAATTTCTCTGATTAAAAATATTATGGAAAAAAAATTAATC
>CAZYCQ010000004.1:87427-108130 GCA_964645535.1 uncultured archaeon
AAATTAATCTTCTTGAAAAATTCGAGAATTTCTGAAATTCATTCAACGAATTTGATAATTTTCCATCTAAATTTCCCATAATTAAACGAAAAACAATGAACTGATAAACCTTAAATATTATTATGAGAAATAGAATTTAAGTATATGGGGGGAACACCCTGGAGATATATAATCTTGGAAAATTAAACGATTCTTTTGCGCCTTCGGTTCTTGTTCGGGAAAAATCTGGAATCCTTCTTGATTGTGGAAAAATAAACCAGAATTCCCCTCCAATTCCCCAATTGGAAAAAGTCGATATTTCCAAGATTGAAGGAGTTATCATATCCCATGCCCATTTTGACCATTATGGTGCCTTGCCTTCACTAATGAAAATGGGCTATGACGGATCTGTCTTTACTGGAAGGCTGACATCCCGTATTTTTTACTCTTGGGTCAAAAGAAAAATTGGGTTATTTGCCGGAGACTTTGGTGACTGGTTGCGGAATCATCTTGATCCAGTTAATTATTTCGATGAAATCTCTCTCAACAATTATTCAATTGAATTACTTCCTTCCTATCATTCCTTTGATTCCTCCATGACACTAATTTCGAATGCACATAAAACTATTCTTTACACCGGAGATTTGGGAATCAATGATGAGGCAATCCAAGTCAATTCTGAAATTGATGCAGTCCTCTTTGATGGTACCAATCTTTTTTTGGAGGCAATTGATGATCCCAATGTTCTTCTAACCGGTTTCATCAAGATCATTAACTCAATCCTTGTTAGCGGACTGAATGTGGTCATTCCCGTCTTTACAGTGCCAAGTCTGCAATTGATTGAAGCTATCCATTATTGGCTGGTATCCGGCCTGATCCCTGCAAAACCCAATTTCTATATCGACTCAAAAATTGAATTGACCCAATTTCTCCATGAATTTTACTTTGACAAAAAATTGATCCTTTCAAACCAAGAAGACTTGATTGAACCATATATCTTCCTCAAACATATCAACTCAAGAAAATCACCTAATTCCATTGAGATTCAACCCTTCCTATCCAAAAAGGATCTTCATGTTCAGGAATTGATCTCAATATATGGTTCCCTAGAGGAAGTCCCATGGAATAGGTATGTTTCAACTTCATTATACTACCCTCTCTCAAACCACTTTCCTAGGAATAGACTTCCCACCTTTTTCAAAAAATTGAACGCCAAAATGGCCATTCCGATTGGGGATAATTATGGAAGGGAACAAAACCTTTTGCAGTGGTGGAGGGAAAACATTCCGAATACACATTTGCAATTCTTTCCACTACCTGAAAGAAAAATATCTGTGTGAGGCAATACTATGCAAGCCATTCTTCAAAACATCAGAAAAAACTTGGAAAACTCTCCGCAAGTCTTCAATGAAAGCTTCGCTCATGATTTGAGAATTGCGGAAGCCATAATCAACAATCCTGTAGCTTATCCACCAAAATTGATCCGAGATCTCAATGAGGAGGAGATAATGAACCGGTTAAGGCAATCCAAACTTTCTAAACCAGTTTACAGAAAATATTGGATTCGCCTATCACAAGATCTCTCTGATCGGATTCTTAACCTTTCAGAAGACAAGGAATGGGTTCTGAAATCCAAGAAAAAGCTCTTCGATTTGGGAAAGACCGATTTAACCGCAAAAATATTCTGGTTGACCCTGATCAATCAAATCAAAAAACATAGAGACAAACTTGAGATTGAAACGGATTTCATTGAATCTTTAAGGCTTTTGGCACCCAAAGTCAGGGTTTCTCATTTTAGGGATGTGATCAGAGACTACATATCTTCAATTTACGGCTCCGATATTGTTGAAAGAAAAACCACCGAAGATATCCAATCTCTGCTCCAATATCTCGAAGTAATCCTGAATGAGGATCTGAATTCGGAAAAGATCGAAGAAATAGAATTTGCTCTTGCAGAAACCTACGAAAACCTATCCTCTGTTTACCAAACCTTACTCTGGGAAATCGAGGAGGCAAGGGATTCTTCCATAAGATCCTTTTTGACAGACATGAATTCACAAAAAAATGGGTATCTTCTTGACCATGTCCTTACCTCATTGAAACACAAGGATCCTGATCTCAACGAGAAATTTGTGAAACTGTTTGCATCTTTTCTCAAATTACATCAAATCAACCCAATCTTCCCAATGGGAAGAACAACCATCAAAAAAGACCAATTCGATTTTATCGAAATTGTCGGGGAATCCTTTGAGGATGCCAACGACGTAGTTGTAGATATCATTTCCCCAGGATGGAGATACAAAAACTATGTAATCTCCAAAGCAAGGGGAGTGGAGGTAAAATAAAATGACACAAAATGTACCAACATTCGGAATCGATCTAGGAACAACCAATTCTTCCATCTCTTTTGCACAAGAGAAGAAATCCAACGGAGAAATCAATGTTCGAACCATCAGCTTCCGTCAGCTAACGGAAAATGGAGGACTTGAAACCGTGGATCTCCTTCCTTCATTCTTTTACAAGGAAGGAAACAGTGAATATGTCGGGGTTTATGCTAAAGCCAAAAGGAAAACCTCGCCTAATAATGTGATCCAATCAGTCAAAACAAAAATCGGAAGCGATCACAGATATATCATTGATGGAGATACATTCACTCCAGTGGAAATATCCGCCAAGTTTCTTCAGGAATTGAAAAAACATGCATCAGCTGCCATGAAAAGAGAAATTGTTGATGCAGTTATCGCTGTCCCTGCAAATTTCGATCATGAAATGCGTCAAGCCACACTTGAAGCGGCACGAATGGCTGGATTTCATGTCTTTGAATCCGATGGTTCTCCAAGAGAAGGAATTCTGATCGATGAGCCAAGGGCAGTACTTTATGATATCCTCAATCGTCAACAAAATGGAGAATTCCCCACTCCCGTAATTCATGAAGATCAGGAAACAAATGTCTTGGTCTACGATTTTGGTGGGGGAACACTTGATGTCAGCCTTCATAAGGTTCGAATCTCTGATGACAGTCTTCTTGAAATAGAAGATTTGGCTATAGGAAGATATACCGAAATTGGTGGGGATACATTCGACAAAAGAGTACGGGATTGGATAAAAGACAAATTCTTCGAAGAACATCCTGAATTTGATTGGGACTCTCTTTCCCATAATGTAAAACAAGCATTTCTAACTCAAGCCCTTCTTGCCGCCGAAGAGGTGAAATATGCTCTTGTCAGAGATGAGATGTTCTCATCCGAAAATGGTGGCTGGGGTGAAATCTCAGAAGGAGTACCTCTTCAGACTGGGTTCCTTGTGGAAGATAAATCATTCTCCACATACATCACAAAAGATACATACAAACAAATTGTATCTGATCTTCTGGGCTTGGACTACTCCTTCCATGACTACGAATCTCTCAACATTTTCACTGATCCCTCTGAAAAAAGGAACATCGTATTTCCTGTCCTTGATGTCATCTACAAGGCCTACAAGAAATTGGGGGAGGAACCAAAGATTGACCTTGTTCTCTGCTCTGGAGGAATGACCAATTTCTCTATCATCAGAGAACGATTGGAAGAACTCCTGAACATTAAACCAGTCCAAATTATTGATCCTGACAAGGCAGTTTCTCGAGGAGCGGCAATTTATGGCATTTACAGAAAAAGAGGCCTCAAAATCACACCAATCCTTGCAGAATCTATCTCACTAGGTCTTGAAGGAAATTTCACAAGCATACTTGTGGAGCAGGGAACAACGCTTCCCGTCAAGTCGAAGGTTGATGAGTTTTTTGTCGTTCCAAAAGATGGAACAAAAGAAATCCGTCTTCCAATCTATAAGGGAGAGCATAAATATTCCTCGGAAAATCAACTCCTCAAAGGATTTGTTTTTGATCTTCAAAAACCAGTTCCTGCCGGGACAAATGTGGAAATTGAAGTCGAAGTAGACGTGAACAAAATCATTACCCTAAGGGTTTGGCTGAAAAACGATCCTGAAACTAAATTTGAAGGAAGAATTGCACCTTCGGAACTACCTGAAACTTCAATGCAAGATCGAGAAAAACAAAAACTGCAACAGAAAGAAAAACCTGTTTTCAACTTCCCACCAATCAAGGTAGACACAGTTTTGAACAAATATTTTTCCCGTCTTGACCAAAATACAGAGACTGGCACCAAGGAACTGGAAAATAAACTTATCTTGGCACCAAACGGAAAAGATGCCATTCCCAAATTATGGAAAAAATACCGAAGCTCTTCAGCAACCCCTGCCGCCAGAAAACGTTTACCTTTCCTTCTTTCAAGACTTTACAAAAAGAATGGCAATGAACCATTCAGAAAAGATTTCGAGAAGGAGGTAATTAAAGTTCTTTCAAAGAATCGGATCGTGATCAGCCAAAGTGCTAGAAGTGAAATTTATGGGGCAATATTGGCTGCAATCACCCTTGAATTGAAGGGTGCCGCACAACCTCTCCGCAATTTGCTCCAAAATCCTCAGCTTTGGAGTTTTGATATTGCAATCATCGCTCTAGGGAAGCTTGGCGCAGACTCAAATGATTTTACCATTCTAAAGAAAATTCTAGAAAAGGCGGATAAGCTCCAGAAGATCGGTGCTTTGATCAATTCAACTTGGTCCATAGGAAAACTTGCATCTCTTGACTTGCAGCCTCCTGTACCAAGAAGCCATTTCTATCCTCTAATCCCCAAAATGCAGGCAATTGCCCTTCGACATTTCAATCCCAAAGGATTCAACAATAACTTACTTCGAAACATCATCTTCTCATATGGAGAAATGGCTGATTCAAGGAAGCAAGACATTTTTGATCCTCAACAGAAATCAATCCTCCTCCAAAATCTAAAGGAAATACAGGAAAATCTTCTCAAAATGTCTTGGATAGGTCTTGAAGAATATCGAATAAAAGAAATCGAACATTTGGTTCAACTGGTGGAAACCGCCAAAAAAATGATTCTAGGAGAATCATTGACATCTGAAGAAGAGGAAACCTTGTTGACCATCAGATCAAACATAAACGTAGTCTAATGATCTTTGAAATTGCATATCACCTGATCCTCTCATAATCCGGAATCCAATTGCTGACTTCATCCAATTGTTTCAACTCGTCATCTGAAAGCTTGACATCCAATGCACCCAGATTCTCTTCAAGCTGTTCCACTGAATTTGCTCCAATAATCGGTGCAGTTATGAAAGGTCTTGACAACACCCAAGCCAAAGCCACTTGAGCTATTGTGGCATCATGGGTCTTGGCAATCTCTTCAACTTTCTCCAGAATTGCCCATCGTTTTTCAGAAAAGTATCTGGCTTGCACTCCCCTACTCCTTGGGGTCTCGGGAATCTCCCCATCTTTCCTGTATTTCCCTGTCAGGAAGCCTCCTGCAAGTGGACTATATGGAATGACACCAATCTTGTATTTTTCGATCACCTTGACGAATTGGTGTTCAACCAAAAGCCTTCTCGCTAGATTGTAAACCGGTTGAAGCGTTTCAAACCTCACATAACCATTACGATCACTTACCCAAAATGATTCAACCATCTGCCATGGAAAAATGTTTGAGGCTCCAAGATAATTTACCTTTCCATCCTCCACCAACAAGTTAAGGGCATGCATTGTTTCCTCAATTGGTGTCTCATCATCAAAGCTATGGATCTGGTACAGGTCTATCCAATCTGTCTGCAACCGTTTGAGGCTACCAGAAACCGCTTGGTGAACGTGCCTTCGTGAAAGGCCGCGGTCGTTGATATCGTCAGACATCGCCCCTCTGAGCTTTGTCGCTAAGATCAGATCATCCCTTGTGCCTCTATCTTTCATCCAGCGTCCGATGATCTCCTCCGTTTTGCCTGCATAGCTGTTCTCGCTCCAGGATGTGTAGATGTCCGCAGTATCGAAGCAGTTAATTCCCATCTCAATTGCCTTGTCCATGACTTTGAACGATTCTTCCTCATCAATCCTCCATCCAAACTGCATTGTCCCCAAAATGATCTTGGAGACTTTAATTCCTGTATTTCCCAATCTTGTGTATTCCATCTCTTTTTAATCCAATGATGAGATTAAAAAGTTTCAAAAAAGGGCAATCGATTTTTCTGGAACAGACGGGAAAGAAAAATGTAAGTTTTCCCGGATTTTTCCAATTTCAGGTTAAGTGCAAAATTAATAAGTGGTTCTCTCAACTTTCGCTTTGGAAAATGAGAGTGTTCTTATCAACCATTTTTGTATTCCTGCTAGTGTTTCATTCTAGTCAACCCTTTGTACAAGAGGTTATTTCCCCCTCAAACGATACCCAAAGCGACAGTGAAAAAATCATGTGTTCTGATAGTAGCAACTTTCTGATGCCCTCAGAACTTAAATGATTTTAAGATACTTAGCCTTGTTTTCTTCGAAATTGAAAAGGACATACTGAAAACCGACCTTCCTCCTCCAATGAAAATTTACCATAATTTGCGGGCTGCTGTTTATGAAGTATCTTCTGGCAATTATGATTTATTCCAAAAACATTTTGGAAATAAGTTATTCCCAATTCCAGAATTTTACCAAAAAATTAGATGGCCCATAACAGAACCCTCGGAAAAGAACATTGTATCATTGGGGGAAATTCCAAAAGGAAGTATGCATGGACTCGTTCCACTTTGGGAAAAAGGTTATAACGGAACAGGTGTAGTAATCGGCATTATTGATACTGGTGTCGAATTTTCAAATCCCTCACTTTCTCATGCCTATTATGCCTATGAATTCTTTGGCTATCCAAATCTTCCAGGTGACAAAATTCATGGAACTGCAGTTGCGAGTGTCATGGTTTCGAATGGAAGTGGCTATCCTGATCCAGATTTTGCCAAAGGGGTTGCCTATGGTGCAAAACTTGCAGTTGCTGAAATGGCAATGATCGTTATATTTATGGTGACTTTATTGGCGCTTTCGATTGGTTGCTTGGAATGCCTAAGGTTAAAATAATTAATTTTAGCATGGGCACACGATTGAGTTGGTTTGGAATGATAGCCCAAAGAATTGAACAAGCGAATAAAATCTTGGTTGCCAGTGCAGGAAATGGTGGTACAGGTGGATCTGATTTGGATGACCCTTTCACAGTAACTTCTCCTGCAAGTAATCCTCATGCAATTGGAGTTGGTGGAACAACACCTGACAAAACTCTTTATCAAGCCACTTCAGAGGGACCTGGAGATTTCGGAATCATGAAGCCAGATCTAGTTGCTCAAGCTACAAATGTTCTTGTTGCCAGCAAAGAAGGAGACTACTTTTATTGGGAAGGCACCTCTTTTGCAGCTCCAACAGTTGCCGGATCCATTGCCACTCTGATTTCTGCATTGGAAGCAAATAACGTGAACTGGACTGTGGCAACCCTTAAGGCAGCCTTAATGAGAACTGCAACTGACTTGGACTATCCAAATTATCAACAGGGAACTGGTTTGATTAATGTTTCAAGGGCTTTTGATTATTTGATGTCTTTACCAAAGGATCAAGAGGGAATTCCAATTGTCTTTGAAGTAACTCCAAAGGAAGGGTATCCTCCGGAACTCAATTCTATACCTATCGGAAGGGATCTTCATTTCCCGGTGACAGTCATTACATCTCATCTGGAAAATGTCTCTTTTGAATTGCAAGGGAATTTTACAAGTTTTGCTTCTATCGACGTTCCAATGGTACAGAATTTTTCAAGTCATGAAATAACAATTCACATTACCCCCAATGGATCACAATCGGTTGGGTATTATTCTGGGGAACTAAGAGTTAGTTTCAATAACGAAACCATGCATGTTCCCATATCTTTCAATGTCCTTTCTGAACCGGCAAAAAAAATTTATGTCGATGGCTATCATACAGTTCTTGACGACGTCGGAGGATTTGGACTTGCAAGTGACCTGACTGGGGCATTGTCATCAATTCTACTGCAGGATGGATATTGGTTAGAAATCAAAAATGAACCATTCTCACTGGAAACTCTCTCTCAGTTCGATGCTTTACTCATGATTTCCCCCTTTAAGGAAAATGGATACACGGGTTTTGTACCCAATCCAATTACGGATACTGAATTGAAAGTTCTTTTTGAATACTTGGAGCAAGGAGGTTCGCTGTTCTTGACTGGTGATAGTGTAGAAAATGGATCACATATTTCACAGCTTGAAAAAATTTCAAAACCATTTGGCGTAACCTTCACTTCCACAGTTCCAGATGATCAACTCATATTGAAGAGAATTGCAAGATTTGCCTTTAATGAAACTTCAATCAATAGAAATGCAGATGCAATCCAAGTATTCTATGGTTCCCTGAATGTTGAATCTCCTGGCAGACCTTTAGCCATTGATGAAAATGGTTATGTTTCCCTAGCTTATGGTGTTACATCAAATTATGCAGGAAGGGTAGTATTTTCTGCCACAACACACTTTTTCCAAATAGAATATTTGGATAGGGATGTTAAATTTCCCCACTCCACTGAATTTATCCAAGATCTTTTCGACTTCCTCACAAGCAAGGAAAGAATCTCTGTTGTGAATGAAACAATAACCGAAAATCAAGTCAACTTGGTTGTTAGATCAATGCAGAACGGAACATTTTCTGAAGTTGATCCAAAAATCAAATTAAGGGTTGGAAATGAAGAGGCATTCAATTATACCATTGAATACTTGGGTCAAGGGTTTTCTGAAATCCGACTGTTGTTTCTGGAAGATGGATTATTTGAACCGGTAATGTCTTTTGGCAACGATTACGTTGCGAGACAGTATATTATCGATACCGCTCCACCTCATCTGCGGAGCGATGATCGCAATCCTTCGAAA
Source organism: uncultured archaeon (assembly GCA_964645535.1). GTDB lineage: Archaea > Asgardarchaeota > Heimdallarchaeia > Heimdallarchaeales > Kariarchaeaceae > WAKA01. Next base: position 96,197 of record CAZYCQ010000004.1, read on the forward strand.
ATATCTTCAGATCGAGATATTGCTGTTTTGAATTTCTTTGCAGAAGACGAATCCGGGATTGATTGGAATAGCTTGGACGTAACTTTGGATGGAAAAAGTGATGGTTTCAACGTCTTCTCCTCCTCAAGCAGAATTACTGTTTCCTTCGCTCCGCGTTCATTATTACCACTTGAAACCCACACGATCAAAATTGAACTTTCAGATCTTTTTGGAAATGAAGGAAATCTTTCTTATTCTTTCTTCGTTTCAGGTAGGATTGAAGAAACAAGTTCAAGTATTGAAGAAACAACCCCAAATGATACCGAAACCATGGAATCGCAGATCTCAAGTTCGGTACGTGACGTTCCATTTGCGGAAACATCTATGATATTCATGTTGGCAATACTTATGGGTAAAAGACGAAAAGTTCTATTTAGGTCATAAAAATTTTAACAAATTGAGTCAATCAATTTTTCGCGTATAGCACGTACTATGCGCAATTCGATCACTTTGGCCGCCACTCTTCTTTGCACCATGGGCACTTGGAGCTTATCCTTGTCCAATCGTCCAGATGCTGTGAATGGATCGGTTGCGAGCAGATTGAACATCTCTCAAAGTCTTCTCCAAATGAAATCATGGATCTACAGATTGAACAGTATTCTAGTTCTGTGCCACAATTTGGACAGTTGATGTATTGGGGATCCACAACTGATCCGCATTTCCTGCATTGAAGATTTCTGTTCCGTCTGTAAATGTTCTTGGATCTCTGCCCCATCTGGTATGAAAACGTTTGGACACGCTCAATTCGTCTCCTGACCCAATCCGGATTGGCCACAAAAAGAACTGCCGCAGGAACAATAAACAAAATCGTGGAAAGGTAGAGCAAACCTTCAAACTTGGTAATGAAATAGCCGATGGAAAAGCCTATGGCACCGAATATGCTGATCATGGGAAGTCCTTCAAGAATTGTCCTGAAGTTCTCGTGGATCTTGGAGAGTGCCAGAACAACATAGGTAAATGAGGAGGCAACCACCCTCTTTGCAAACCGGGCAGAACGGCTCAAATACATCGGAAGTCTACTAATCCACTCGAAAAGTACGTTAATGCCGATCAATAGTGAATTCTTTACGAACACCAACATTGTCCAGATCAGTTCACGAGCTTCCACTCCAGTCAAAACGAGAATCATTGCAATGGTCGTGAGCTGGACGTTCTTTTCGCTTGGTTCAACCCTCATTGTCTCCAAAACAGGAAACAGGATCTCCTCAACTCCTGTAAAGAATGTGAAAACCAAGAAAACAACAAGAATCGAGATGAGAATGATCAACGGTGATGTCTTGATTCGGTGGATGATCCTTTCCAAGGCAAGTTCAAACCCTATTTTCAGTTTTTTGAACGTAGATATCAGCTTAAGATTCAGTTCATACCTTGTGGTGACAAAGCCAAGGACGATCAATATCAGTCCCACTGCTGCAAGTGTCCACTGAATCGAGGTATCCACGGTTATGGCAAATGAAAAAAGAAACATTGGCAATGAAACGATGATTGTCCCCAAGTATACTATGATTGACCCCAATGCCCAATATTCAGCACCCATGATCCGAAGCCTGTCAATGAGGTAACTCAAAATAACCACAAGAAACCCCAGCGTAATCAGACCGAATGGAAGTGCTGATCCGATGATTTGCTGAAGAGTCGGAACAAGAAGCAGAATCATTCCAATGAAAGCAAGACCTATCCCTGCCTGTCCTATCCGGGTTGTGTTTGCATTCATGCCTTGGGACCTCCTAAATCAATTCCTGAAATCTTAAGATCCTCCCTTCTTGCGTAGGTATATCTGGGCATGAGGATGCCGAAAGTTACCATCATTCCTCCCAGAATGATTGTTTGCAATTCTGGCAGATCTGGAAGGAAGGATTCAAACCACGTTCCTCCGACCGTCCCGGAGAGGATCAACAGGATCCCGAAGATGATGCCTGCTATGCCCAAAAAGAAGGAAAGAACCAGAAAAATGTTCGAAAGTATGGCTTCCACCACCTTGAGCATCCACTGTCCAAATCCTCCAAGGTTATTCCAGATACTCATGAGGATGTTTTTGGGAAGCGTATAAATCCAGAACCTGAAAAATCGGTTGACTGTCCCGAGTAGCACCAGCCCAAATAAGGCAACAACAGGTCTTGCATAGGGTAGGTCGGGTATCCAAAAATTGAAAATTGACATGGTCAGAAAGGTATATCCAAAGAAATATGCAACAAACCTCTGATTTTGAAATGCCTTGAACATGCTCTTTCCAAACTCTTTCATGATTTGTGTGGTCGTATCAAAAGAGAGGGAAAATGAAAGGAAAGAAAGAATCAATGAAATCCACCATGGAAGGTAGCTTCCAGTCAGTACCACAATGAAGAATACAAGGCTCAAAGAGAGACCAATGAAGGCACGAAGAACCTTTCTGTTCGCAAAATGCTTGAAATATCTCCTGAATAAGGAACCAGTGATAATCATATAATAGGTCAACCTATCAACCAGTCTCAAAATCCAAAACCGATTGAACGACATAATTAGGAGAGTTCCAACCCCTATTGCCAAAACTCTGTACTTTTCTGGAACAATGTCGATCTTTGCAACCAATGCAATTCCTGCAAAGGTCGGAACAAGATTGTATTCAATTACAATTCTTCCTGCTGTGGATACTGCATGTCTTGTTCGTATTGCAACCGATTTGGCAAATCTGCCCAACATTCGATACAGCTTGAAATTGTCAAATGAGTAAAGGCACAATACAGAAAACACGAATAACGGCAATCTAAATTGTTCCTCAACAAAGAAAACCCCCCCAATGCCAATTATTCCTGTTCCCACAAGAAGAATAGAGGGGTCTTTTAGAATATAATCACGAATCTCAATGATCGTAGCTTTAAGCCCCTCTCCCAAAATTTTCAGCCCTATCCAGAACAATCTTGCCATTTTTGGTCCAATGACCATTAAGTCCCTGAACAGAGCCATTACAATCATTACACTCCCGACAATCCAATAGTCAATAGGAAAGATGTTGGGAACTGGGAGAAATTCAACCATGACCAATATGACTCCAAAAAGAAATAGATGGTATTCAAGGGCAGTCAGTGGATCATTCATGATGAACCTTTGATATGATCTTAAAAGCGAGATCAAGTTCTTCGGCAACTGTTTCAGGAATGCTCCGAACCAAATGATCCAGCCTTTGATAAGGGTAAAAAATCCTCGAAACACTGCTTCAAACAGCCTATCCAGAAGCAAAACCCGGCCAATTATGGCAAAGACTACCATCCAGAACCCAATTAGGGCTAGATTTATCCCAGTGTCCATAAATGTGTCAATTACCAGCAAAATCGTGGATGAAAGCAATAGGGCATTCAGGAAGTAATTACCCAATGTGCCTTTGTTGGAGAAAATACTAGTCACGAGAATAAATAGGGTTCCCACTCCTAGAACTTGGAACACTCCTGATGGGACATCTCTTCCATAGATCAAAAGAATGCCTAGAATCAAAGAAACCAGCATCAGGAGATTGACAATAAAAAGAAACCAAAGGATAAACTTCTGATCACTGGTTTTCGTCTCATCAAGATTTTTCGAGGATTTGGTGCTCATCCAAGTCAATTTTGTCTTTTCTCTTTTTTAAAGTACATTGAACCCTATAGTAAATTGACCAATCTTTGGGTCACATCAAATTTGATATTCCTTCTTGTTCATCACCTGACGGATGGTAAGCATTCCTGTTTCCGTATCAAAGATGATGGTTCGTCCATAGTTTTCTCCGACATCTTCCGCAACAATTCGTATCCCCAATCCTTCAAGGATTTTCTTAACAGAATCAATATTTCTCCTTCCGATATCTAGATTATTCGAGGCAGTATTGGTCTCAAACATCTTCGCTCCCCCTGCTATCTTCGCAATTAGGTTCTTCCGGCTTGCACCATGGGTTTCCAACATCCGGATTGCTTCCGGAATGGCTGTTGTTGCGAATTTTCCAGGATTGGCTCCCTGATCGCTATTCATTTCTGTCGGAAGAAGGACATGAGCCAAGGCAGCAATCTTGGTGTTCTTGTCATACAAAACCACGCCTACACAACTCCCAAGAGCTAGTGCCTGAAGTTTGGCGGGAGCACGGGCGATCTGAATCTCCCCGATTTTGGCAGTCAATACCTGCGACATCAATACATCGCCTCCCAATTCTCTCCATACAGGGTGGTCATCAAGGCATTCATGGCCTTTCGATCCGGTAGCATGAGGATATCTCCCTTGATTTTTTCCTCGTCCGTGAAGATGTCCACCTCAACCAGAAGAAATTTGTCTCCTGTATCTCCTTCAATTGAAACAAGCTCATCAGTTAATGCACCTACCATGTCTATGGCAAGGCTCGGTGCATGGGGGAACCATTTCGCTTCGGTAAAGCTGTTGATCGCTGAAATGGTATGAATAAGAAGGATATTGCCGGTTTCTTTGATGATGGATCTTGAAAGTTCATCTAAATCTTCAATCCGGCTTGGAATGGGTGATGCAACCAAGGTTCCAAGGAGTTGTTTGATGGATTCGAAATCGAATATGAGCAAAAGGTTCAGAACACCCTTTTCATCCTCAGACGTCTCTTGCAGTATACCTGCTACAACCTCCTCTGGTGTTTCCGCCAAGTATTCTCCCACATCTGCTATCGGGACAAACCTGACCCGCGGAATGCTCATATCAACCCGTCGGTTCAGAAGTTGCGAAAGTGCAGTTGCTGCATGACCCACACCAATATTGCTTAACTCCTGAAGGGCCTCAATCTTTGGATCATAATCTTCAAAGAGCCCATCATCGGGAATCCTTAAACCCATCTGTTCTCTATTACAACTTTTGCTGATAAAAACTAACTGTTAGTAAATGGTTTATTGATAGAAATTCCTTAATTTTGTTCTAGATCATGGACATTGATGTCAATCCTTGTTTTTCCTTCCCTAGGCACGTTCACCATAATAGAAACCTAAGTAGATCGCAGCCGCTGCAATCCATTGTTCCAAAAACTGAAAGGTAGGGTTGAATGCAGTGACATAGAATGTGAAACCGACAATGGCTATTGCAGCAACTGCATTCAGATGTTCAATCAGGCTGGTTTTGTTCAATCGTTCCTCCTCAACTCCTCGGCGCCGTCGGAATGCCACCTTGAATCGGTTGAAGGTTCGACCGAAAAGAAATCCGAAAATAATGGTTGCAATGTCCATATAATAGTCTGGAATGCTGATCCCAATATATTGGAGATACAGTACCTGAAAAATGAAAAATATAATCAAGATGGTTCTGATGGTTCCTGAAGGCAACCCCCACGCCCGATCTGCTCGGGTTGAGGTATCTCTTGGAATTACCATCCCCCTGGCTCTCATTCGCCCTCCGAAATAAAATGCTAATGCCACGAGTACAATGCTTGCTACTTGGTCTGCAAACGGTTCCTCACGGATGGTGATCAGAAACAGATCCGTGGACAACAACAACGTCAATGTTGCACGGACAGAACCCTTAGGCAAACCCAACGGATATGGATATGGAAATCCCATACCGAGTCGATTCGTAAATGGTTTTATTAACCTATCGCGGCTCTTATACCACATAACGGGATGGTTTGGAAAAATCAAACCTTACATTGAATTTCTCTGCAAACTTGCAGTTGGCTTCCATTCCGTAGTTTCGCCTTCGTGTATAGAACCAGTCATCTGCTTCCTTCCAATCATAGATTTCTGAATAGAAATCAATTGCCGCTTTTGCCTGCTCAATGGCCGATGTGATGTCAACATATTTGATTGGCAGGTTTACTATGGATTCATAATAGCTAAGAAAGGTGACATTCTTGCGATGAGGCTCCATATTTACAATGTTTTTGATTCTCGCAAACTTGATTGCCTCAAAAGCCAGATAACCTGTGTTCTTGTGGTCACTGTGAATATTGAAAAATCCCCAAGAAATTACTGCATCAGGTTTGTTGGTGGCATAAAATTTGGCAACTTCCACCCTTTGTTCGTTTGTATTTTCAACCTTCCCATCTCCAAAACCCAAAATATATGACGATTCAGCGCCAACTATTTTAGCAATTTCTTCTGTATGTCTTTTTCTTTCCTTCTTGATTTCTTCAGGGCTCAAGTCAGGAAGAAGTGTTGTCAGTTCCCCATAGGTCGTCCACGCCATGATTACCCGATCCCCACGTTCTGCATGATTGGCTAGAGTACCGATTGCACCAAGTTCGTCATCAGGATGGGCGAATAAAGAGATGATTGTCTTCTTCTCACTGTCTGCCATGACCTGACCACTTGAAAATCGGTTAAAAACACCAACATTCAGGTAATCTCACTTCGAAATGGTCTAAAAGGAAGTTTTTTTTCGGAATTGCTTCTCCTTTCTTCGAACACTGTTCGATATTTTTGGAAAAATGAACAAAATTGCATTTTTTTCCGACCGTTTTTATAAATAATATCCGTAGAATTAAATACTATAGGGGTGAAAGGAATTTGTGGACACCATTTTTTCCATTCTGGATTTGGAGACAGAGGAAATCGATGGTCTAGTTTACTATGTAAATATGGCATGTTCATTTGACGCTATTGTGGCGAAACAGGGGCATCCAATTGAGATCTCTGATGAAGAAGATTGGTCCATTGTTCACAAATTACGATCACAATCCGTTGCCGTTCTCGTCGGAAGTACAACAATCTTGGCCGACGATCCAAGCCTGCTGGTGAAATCAAAATATGTCCCAAATGCCCATCATCCCCTCAGAATTGTCCTTGATAGAAGAGGAAGATTGACAGGTCGCGAAAAGGTTTTCAAAAACCAAGACAAGTCACGAACATTATGGTTCACTTCAAAACGATTGAGACTTACCAAGGAACCAAAATACCATATAGTTAAGGTTCGGGAGAACATAGAAACCGAGGAATTAATCCAGTTGATTGCACAAACCTTGCAACAAGATTACAATATCAAAGAGGGATTCATCATGGTTGAGGGAGGACCTCATGTGGTGAAATCCTTCCTTGAAGCAGGCGTGGTTAAACGATTCAGGCTCTATCGATCCAATTCCATCGAAGAATCAGGGGTCCCCATTTTCTCATTAAGACCCCGTGTTACTCTGGTGCCCCATCAAGCAAGAGTCATGAAGTCAGGCATTGAAGAATTATATGAAATCAAGATATAGAAGTGTTTGCATCGAAATGAAGCGTTGCTTTCGTTCGGCTCGAAAATTGTTTTAATCATATCATGAGAAATATGTTCATTGAAAGAAAAGACCGATGACCATCAAGAACTGGATGAAGTGACAAGATACCTACTTACCCTCAAGGAAGATGTGAAACCGCCAGAAGGGTTTGAAGTAAACTACATTCAACTTTCAGATGGTGGGAAAGTTCGTCACCTAAGATTTGTTCCTGAAAATCCAATTGCTCAAGTCATTCTCATTCCAGGCCTAAATACGTTATTGATGTCATGGTACAAGTTTCTTCTTCTTCTCCAAAAAGAACGATTTCAAATAGACTATGTTGAAACAAGGGAAAAAAGGACATCAATTTTGAAAAAGGCCAAGAGCATTACCTATGAACGACTTATTCAGGATGTAAAGGAAGCCTATGAGAAAGTGAATGAACAAGGTTTGAAAACCGTGGCTCTTGGATCTTCCATGGGGGCAAACCTTATTCTTCTTTCTTTGGCTAGGCAAGAAATCGATCCGGATTTTGCAGTTCTTGTTGGACCACTTCTTGATTTTCATATCCCCAAATTCTTTAAGTTTGTCTCACCATTTCTCAACAGGGTCACTTTTACCATCATCAAACCGATAGCTTGGTGGTTTGTTCTTCCAAGATTCCTAAATAAGGAAAAGGATCCGTTTCAAGCCCATAAGTATGAACTTGGATTCAAGTTGGGGGATGCAACAAAAATGAAGTATGCTTTCAAAAGCTGGGCTGGAACCACATTGCGGGAGGATCTTCCCAAAATCAACGGAAAGAAAACCCAAGTTGTACTTATAGGTGCCGAAGAAGATAAGTTGCATGCGGCAGACGAAACCAAAAAAATCGCTGAAATGACTGAAAATGCCATGTATATTGACCTCAAGACAAATTTTGCCGCCCATGACCAACCTTTGGTTGATCTTCTGAAAGAACTTGTTTCTTGAATTATGATCCGTTTTTGAGACGAAATGGGGGAAAAATTCTTTTGTCATGCTGATGAATGATATTTGTTGCCCGTTACTGTATTGATTGCGGATGATTCTCCTTTCATGCTCAAATTGCTGAATGACACCATCTCCACCGATCCAAATCTAAAGGTGATCGGCACTGCCAAGAGGGGGGTGGAGTGTATCACACAAGTAATTACCAAAAGACCACGGGTTGTTGTCCTTGATATCATGCTCCCTGATGAAAGCGGTCTGAACATCGTCTACCAGATTATGAGGGCAAGACCCACGGCAGTCGTTCTTTTCTCCTCTCTTACCGCTGAGAAAGTGAAGCAGGATTCCCTTGTGTTCAATTACGGAATTGTAGATTTCGTCTCAAAACCTCCAAACGAAATTGAGGATCCAATCGCCTATCTCAAGAAAACCCTGATCCCCAAAGTCCACACCCTTGCAAAACTGAATGTCCAGAAATTCAAGTATATGATATCCACCACAAATGATGAATTCCTTGGAAGGATTTCTACACAAAAGGAAAAGGAAATTCCCGTTGCTGAAACAAAGATCACTCCACGACAGGCCATTCGAAGGCTGATAGTGATTGGCGCAAGTACTGGTGGTCCAAGCGCCCTTGCTCATTTGTTTTCTCTGCTCCCTTCCAACCTCCCTCCTATTCTAGTGGTTCAGCATATGCCACCTGGTTTCATCGAATCTTTTGCAGTCAGGCTTGACAAGGCATCAAAAGTCCAAGTACAGGCTGCTGAAGAAGGCATGATATTGCAACCAGGTAATGCCTATGTTGCACAAGGTGGAAAACACATGGTGCTTGAAAAGAAGAAAAACGGTCAAGTCATGATCAAATTTGATGATGGACCTCTTGTCAATTTCGTCAAACCATCTGTGGACGTCACCATTCTTTCAGCTGCCGAGATTTTCCGGGACAACATGCTTGTTGTCATCATGACCGGAATGGGTAAGGATGGCTTGCAAGGATCGCGTCTCGTGAAAAAATATGGTGGAAAGGTCTTGGCTCAAAGTAAGGAAGACTCAGTGATCTACGGAATGAACAAAGCAGTTGTTGACGCGGGCTTGGCCGATCGAATCATGCCAGTTGAACGACTAGCGAAAACAATCACGGAAATGATCTAGGAAGAAACCGTTTTTTCTATTGCCTTGACAATTTCTTCATTTCTGAAAGGTTTAATGATGAATTCCCTCGCACCAGACTTGATGGCGTCCAAAACAAAAGCTTCCTGACCTAACGCCGTTACCATGACAATTCTTGCATTTGGATCGAAGGACATAATCTGTTTGACTGCCTCAATTCCATTTTGCTTCGGCATGACAATATCTAGGGTCATACAGTCCGGTCTCTCTCTCGCCCAGATCTCAACGGCATCTACCCCGGTTTCACCCTCTGCCACGATTTCATGGCCCGCATCCGTCAATATCCTTCTCAAAACTAATCGCATAAATTTTGCATCGTCAACTATCGCTATTCGTGCCATGGTTTTCCCTCAACAAAACGGAAATGTATACATATTAAGAACTATTCTGCTACTATTTAATTGTTTTTTAGGGGAAGTGTCATGACTGACCGAAATTTCACGTTTTAGTTATATCGTTCATTTCGTTTTACTCTTCACGGATTATCCAAGACATTATTGATCACTTGAGCCAATTGGCTGAGCCGAAATGGCTTTGTCACAAAATCCTTGGCACCTGCTCTTAAGGCTGGCTGGACAATATGTGGACTGGAAATCGATGTGACCATGACCACTTTTGCAGAGGGGTTGAGTGTCAAAATTCTTTTGAGAACTTGGAGTCCATCCATTTTTGGCATGACCACGTCTAAGGTGACTAAATCAATCTCGTGCATGTGCTCCGCATAGATGTTGATGGCATCTTCCCCATTGACTGCTCGATAAACCACATCATGTCCCATCTTTCTCAGTAGCTTTTCAATCACCATCAACATGAAACGGGCGTCATCCACAACCATTATCCTAGCCACTTAGATATTCACCGACAAGTCACATCACTTTCTCTTATTATTGAATTTTCCGAACATGTTCGTAATTATTGCATCAATCAAATAGTATTCAATCAAAATATTCCCTAACTTTTTTCTTACTCTGTGAATGTTTTTATCCGCCCATATGCTCTTGGATCTTTTTCACCAATTCATCCTTATTGCTTCGGGTGCTGACGTTCTCAATTCCCATTTCAATGGCTATTCTGATGAGCTCTGCCTTGGTGAGGCTATGAAGATCCAAAGGACTTTCCCCGAACTGATCTTCTTCTGCCGGTTTTTTGGCAGGAGCCTCTTTTTTGGCTTTCTTTGCCGGCTTCGTTGATGTGACCGATTTTGGTTCTTCCTTCTTGACTACCTTCATCCCTTGGTCATCCACTATTATGTCCTCATCATCTGCAAGATCATCTATTGAGAAATCTGCGCCTAACTTGTCCTTTGAACTGATACGGTCAATTTCATCGTTTGTGACAGTAACCTCGTCTGAGGTTTCGATCTCCTTCGAGAGCACCTGTTCGCGCACCGCAGCCAATTTTTCGAGTTGGGATACCTCATACTCAGATAGAATGACCTGAAGTGTCAAGATGATCACAATGCCCAAATCCGTCTGGACAACTCCTTCAATGAAAGGAGTGGTCTGTTCCTTTGATAGGAGAGTCAATGATTCCTGAATGTCCTTCTCATCAACAGTAATGACGGCTTCCACATAATCAACCAAGAGCCCAACCAGTGATTTTCCAACATTCACCATGAGAACGTAGTTCCTATCATCCTCATCATAGGTTCTTTTCGGTTTCCGAGTCTCTTCAATCAACAATCTTCTCTTGAGATCGATTGTGGAAATAATTTGACCCCTGAAGTTGATTACTCCTGCAATGTAGTCTGGGGCTTGAGGAATGGGGGTGATGGTTTCAGGAACAAATACTTCCTGAACATTATGGACGTCAAACGCAAAGTATTCGTCATTGAGAAGGAAAGTGACCAACTTCTTCTGTTTTGTCGTCTGCGCAGTGCTCATGTAATACCTAACCTGTGTTTGAATCAATAATAAAAAAGTCATTCCCATCCATGGTGGAAAAGGAGTCGAAACTTCACGCAGAAAACAACAGTGGTCTGAACCCAGTTTATTCCGTAGTTGGCTCCAGAATCAGCAACAGATCAAGGGCATTGACTTGATCATTCGGATTGCAGACAATTTTCGAAACAACTCCTTTTGTAGGGGCAGTAATCTCATTTTCCATCTTCATTGCAGAAAGTAGCAACAAATGATCTCCTTTTTCAACAGTATCTCCTTCCTTTACCAGAATTTTTGTCACTACTCCCGCCATTGGAGCATGAACTTCTCCAGTCACCTCCTCATCGGCACTTGACAAATCCATTGGATCCTCAATCTTCAAATCAACTGAAAATCCATTCAAATGAACACGAAAATCCCCTTCTGGCAATCTAATGATATCTTCAACCACAAAGGAATTTCCAGCATCATCCTGAAGTACAAATTCTCCGTTTAATCTATTGACCTTGAAAAGTTTCCCTTCCACCTTAATGGATTTTCCTGAATTGATCAGTTCAGTTACATGCTCCTGATCTTTGTACCTTGCAATGAACTCTCTCATTTATGCCCACCTCACTGCCGAAAAATAGCTCCTCTTCCAGAACTGGTCTCCGGAAACGGTCTGGGAAACATCTGTATTCATGTTCTGCGGTCTCTGTTGCTGCAACATAAGCACCGCGGCACCACTTGCAGCCT
>CAZYCQ010000005.1:0-61383 GCA_964645535.1 uncultured archaeon
TTCTTCTCTATCTCATTCGGCCAGAAAAACGAATAGAGCCATTGAAATATCCTCCTGAATTGGCCTTGCATTCTCTTGAGGAGTTACAGGAATTTCTTATGACTGATCCCTATCAGCGTAAGCTGATAACGGTATTGAAGGCAGAGTGTGATTTCTGCAAGCTTCAAGCGGAAGAGGTTGCGGGAATCCCCGATTTGAACAGGTTGTACCGCATCATTGACTTGACCGAGAAAGACCATTTGGATCCATTCATTCTGGAATTTCTGAACTTTGAAGACCCCTCTAAAATTAAGGTGCCCACTTCAGTGATCATTGAAAATGGTTTGAGTTTTGACCGAAAGGATGGGGTATTAACTAGGGATGAGCTTTTGGCTATTCTTTCTGGCTTTTGAAATGTACCAATAACAGGTTTTCCAACCCCAATGAAAGTGTTGCCACAAGCTCCCATTTGACCTCCAATTCTTCTGCTTTCATTTCAATTTCAGTCACATTTGTCGCGATGGTACTAAAAATCACAAATGCTTCTTGAGTTGGTTCCAACCCCTCAACCAATTTCCATGCCGTTTCATCTCCTTTCTTTCCTCCAATGAGTGCCAACCGATCTGCTTTGGAAAGGTATGGATCAAATTCTGGATCTTCTGGAAGGTAAGGTGGATTGAACAAAATTGTTTTGGGAAGTCCATCTCTTCTGAATGGTGTCAATAAATGCCCTGCAACAACACAAATGGACAAATTATTGATTCTTGCATTCTCTGCTGTTTGAACTGCAGCTTCAAAATTCCGATCAATGGTAATGTTGAACTGGGCTGGATCCGAAAGGGTCAGGATTACCGCACCACTTCCACATCCCACTTCCACTAACCCTTCCTTCTTTCTTTTTGGAAAGTCGCTTCTGTTCAATATACCGTCAATCATGAAGAACGTGTCTTCCCGTGGTTCGTAAACTGAATCTGAATAATAAATTTGTTTTCCATTTATTTCCTTATATCGTCTTTCTATTTTGTTTTCCCTCCCTTTGCCAATGGAAATGCATTCTCCGATTTAAGAAATTCCAAAATGTCGATTAGATGTGGCACATCTAATTGAAATACCCTCATGTCTTTGTATGGGACTTGTTCCCAAATTTCTTTTTCATTATTTCGTTTAAGATACCCTCTTACGACTTTTCGGACAGTTCGGTTTTTGAGAGTGAAGAGATTTTTCGCCAACAGTTCAAAATCCTTGGTCACTATTGACCTTTTCTCATGGGGTATGATTTTCAGGACTGATGAATGAACCTTCGGTTCTGGTATGAATGCCTCTGGAGGAACATCCATGATTTTTTTTGGTTCTCCATGGAATCTTGTAATCACACTCAATCTTCCGTATGCCTTGCTTCCTGGTTTTGCGACAATTCGATCAACAACTTCTTTTTGTAGCATTACCACGATTGAATTGAACGATTGGTTCATTGCCCTGACAAGAATATTTGAACCAACTGAATAGGGAAGGTTGGAGATGAAATGAGTAGCTGACGGCCATGTGATTTTCAATGCATCTCCCAAGATGATTTCTGCCCCTTTTGCCTTTTCTTCTAGAATGGGGATGAATTTCTCATTTTTCTCAATGATTGTGAGGTTCCTTGTATGTTGCAAAATCGCCATGGATAGAATTCCAAAACCTCCTCCAATTTCCAAAACCTCGCTTTGTTGCGTTATTCCTGATTCCTTTACCATTCTTGCAGTTATGCTTGGGCGGATAAGGAAATGAGTTCCACTTTTCCCTCGAAGTTGCTTGGGGTGTAAATTCAACTCCTTCATTTTTCGGGAGACAAAGCTCCTCCAATCTATCACAATTTGTTATTGCTGTTTCCATATCAAAAACTGTGGGTTCTTGTCACTATTCTTGGATTTTATTCCCAAAGCTGTAAAAAGACCTCTCCTCAAATATGGATGATGGATGTCTGGTATGTGTTTGTGGCTTTTGCTTCAAATCTTTTCATTGGATATGTTGCTTTTCACAAAAAAGCGTTGAAATACCCCTCTGGCTTCATTGCCGCCGCCATTGTTGGAATAACAATATTTATGGCTTCTTGGCGTGTCTGGGTGGTTCTTGCAACATTTTTCATCACTTCATCACTTCTTTCCAAGTTTCGAGAGAATGATCCTCTTAAGAAAAAAGCAATGGCTTTTGCCGAAAAGGGTTCACAACGTGACCATATTCAGGTTTTTGCAAACGGTGGCGGAGCTTTCATTTTTTCCTGCCTTGGAATTCTTGCAATGGGAATCGATATCCAAAACACTCCTCCAATAATTCTTGGTGCAGTTGCTTCCCTTGCGGCAAGCACTTCGGACACATGGTCAACTGAAATCGGTACCAGTTCTCCAACCCCGCCTGTTCTGATTTATAGACCATGGGAAAAGGTTCCTCGAGGAACCTCTGGTGGAGTTACATTGTTGGGTACTGTGGCCTCATTCTTCGGGGCTTTCCTGATTTCATGTGTTTTCTTTCTTCTAGATGCTTTTTCAATTGAGAATGCATTGGTGATACTGATTGCAGGATTTGCTGGAGGATTTGTCGATTCGATTTTAGGGGGCACAATCCAGGCCACATTTTCATGTTCAGTTTGCAATAAGAAAACAGAACGTCTAGTCCATTGCAATAGTCCCACGGTTCATATTGGTGGAATTAGGTGGTTCAACAATGATGCTGTTAACTTTGTAGCTAGCTTTTCTGCTGGTTTACTGGCTTGGTTCCTTGCCTCTATTCTTCCGATTTGAGCCACATTTCAAGTATTTTATCAATTTTTTCCAGAACTTGTTTCTCAATATCTTTCTCAAAAAGACAAATGGTTCCTTCTGGCATTTGAATAATTTTCAGTCCAAGACCTGGTTCTCGTTGAATCTCTCGAAACAAATTTTTCACATCTCTAGTTTTCCGAATTGGCTTTGGAAGTGTCAATCCGATTGCCACTTGGTTCTGTTTTCTGGCAATGATGGCAATTGCTTCCTCCGATGGAACAAGACCGTTTGCTACCATTATTTGAGAGACAGCTTGGGCATATTGCCAAGGAAGAGAATCCGAATGGGAAAAACTAAGATGAACTAACCTTTCAGGTTCTGGACGTGCCTGGATTTGGTTAAATGCCGCAATTGCCTGTTTTCTTAACTCAATGGTTTTTGATCTGATGGAATAATAAATCTCATCACGATCTCCCAACAAAATTGGAATTGCCAGATGTATCTGGTCTTCGTGCTCCAAATCGCGTAACAGTTGTGCATATTCATGCAGATATCGCAAGATTGAGCCTGGGGGCTCTATTTTTGAAATGTAAATGTCTGCAATCGGCATTACAGTTTCGGGTAGAAACTTATTCCCAGTTGTCTCAACAACGATTGCGTTGACTAATTTCTTCATTTCATTTTCGCTGAGTTGTTCAAGTGCTCTTTCTCCCTCTCTATCCTCAATTTCAACTCCTGCCTTAATCAACATCTTTTCAACTGCATTCTTGTTTCCTGTTAGACCTGGGAAAACGGGAAGCACAGAATAGTATATTGCTTCTGCAATGGAAAAGTAATTGCTTCCTAGAATCTTGAATCCTGTTTTCTGTTCAACAACACCTGCCTCAATTGCATCATGAAGTATCATTTCATTGAGTCCTTTAATTGCTCCATGATTTGCTAAGGCAGAAACAAGAGGTCTTATTAGTATGGAGGTCACATCATGAACCAAAGAAGATGCGATGAAAAATGCAACCGAGGAAAGTGTCGCTAACTCCTTACCATACCCGTAGGGTTCCGCAGAAAACACATTTTGTCCGATCTCTGTTTCTTTTTCCTCCTGTTTGGGAAGTATCAATATGGGCTCTTCTTTTTCAGGAATCTGTTTTGCTTCATTGATCCCCACTCCGATAATGATCGCGGATGTTTCACTTACTTCAATTTCTTCCTTAAGTTCCTTGAATTTTGTGAAATTACGGAGATGGCATGGTTGTGATTTCGAATAAAAAACATTGGCGAAAATGGTCGCTGCAACTGCTGAATCCACATTATTTGAATAATGGATGGTTATTGGTGGTTCCATTTTATTGATTCCTTCCGCAACCCGGATGGCTGCATTGAGGAAATCATTAAACCGTTGGACTACTGGCGTATCTTCCATTCAAGTTGAAATGATCATGTGAATTCTTAAACTTCTTGAACTCTTAGTGGTCTTCTATTCTTTTTACTTAGCCAGTTTCTATCAAATTATTTTTTAATAATCATTTCTCCGTTAAGTTGAGAATACTGGTGCTATCTGGAAAGAAGGAACTGGTATTCCTCAGGAGTGTTGCCCCATGGCAAGAATGCATTCAAGAAAAAAAGGAAAAGCAAAAAGCAGAAAACCTTATGTGACTGAAATCCCCGAATGGACTCCTCTATCTCCCAAGGAGGTCGAAGATCTTGTCGTTCAGTTATATAGAAAAGGTACTCCGATGGCTCAAGTTGGTTTGATCTTGAGGGATCAATATGGTGTACCAAGCGTGAAACTGGTGACCGGCAAAAAGATCTCAAAAATCTTGGAGGAGGCAAAATTGAAACCAGAATTCCCCGAAGACCTCATTAATCTTATTAAACGGGCAATGAACTTGAGAAACCATCTTTCAGAAAACAAGAAGGATCTGAGTTCTGCTCATGGGTTGAAGAGAATTGAATCCAAAATCTACCGTTTAGCCAAGTATTATCGGGAATCTGGGCGGATTCCTGCCGATTGGAAATACGATCCGAAACGTGCATCCGTTCTTCTCCGGTAATCACTTCTTCTTCAAAAACTGCAAAATTAATACCGGAATCTGTTTTCTTCTTTTTTTATGAAAATTCAACGTTGCAGGCAAGTCAAAATTTTCCGAATAGTACCCTTTCAATATCCATCCTTCTTTTCGTGCCATTTCTGAAAAAAACGGAAGGTTTCTTTTTACACCATCAACTATTGCATATATCACTTTTGAATACTGAAATGCTTGCTTGATGAATTGAGAATCTTTGAATGTTTTCTGTTTGATCCCGAATGGTGGATTGAGAAAAACAGTGTCTGCTTTTTCAGGAGGCCTCCATGCTCGTCCATCTGCTTGAATAATTTGCACATCAGTTTCTGTCCGGCGAATATTTTCCTCAAGTATCTTGATTGCCTCAAGGTCATATTCCACTGCGAAAACCTTTTTTGCTCCTTTAAGGGATGCTGCAATGGCAAATCCTCCTGTTCCAGCACAAAGATCCACTACAATTTTCCCCTCAATATCCCCTGCCATGTGTGCATGGTGTACAATTGATGCAATTATTTGTGGTGGTGTGGCGTATTGCTCCAATTCTACCTTGGCATTGGTAAATCTTCTGATCTTCTTGGTAAGAAAGATTTCCAATTGATCTTTGTTAATTCCTCTCACCTGCTTTTTTTGATGTATTTGCGATATTTCACTTCCTTTTCAAGTGAAAAACGCATGGGATATGGATATTCTGCTTTCGCACCACAATTGGGGCAATTTTTACTTAATGTATATCTTTTACATTCTACGCATTTGCGCAAGGTTTTCATCACAATCACTCTATTTCTTGTCTTGCACTTCTGTTACCGCCAAGTCCAGTTGGAGTTCTTCTGCCTTCTTCTTCACCATGTCAAGAGCTGTTTTTTTTGCATCATCTACTTCTTCATAGTATTTGCTGCTTAGATAAAGTCTGTATTTTGGAGCTCCCACAGTCGTCAGTTCATATTCAACATCCTTGAATTCGTTCAAGACCTTTTCAGTATCCAATAGTGCCTCTTTAATCCGGAAGACTCCGTCTGCAGCAAATGACCTGAGACCAATGATGATTTCTTGTTCTGCAATGTTGACCTTGATACTTGCTGTGGCAATCTCCACAATCGCATCTCTAACTTCCTTTGGAAAATCTATTCCTTCCAAGGCTTCCTCTCCGTCTGTTGCAATAGCTTCAAATCCTGCATAAAGACTATAGAACTGTTCCTCCAAAGGTGGACGGATCATTTTGTCTATTTCATCATAGGTCTTCCCAAGTTTTTCTGCAATCAGGCGGACTATTGCTTTGGCCGACATCATGAGTTTGTATTCTCTGATCTTTTCCTTTCTTTGCGGGGCGGATACCCTTTTGATACTGATGTCCACTTGTCCGGATCTCTCATCAACCCGCATGACTTTGGCAACTACTTGCTGATCCAATCTGACGTGGTTTCTTATGTTTCTGATCCAAGTGGGTGCAATTTCTGATATGTGGCAATATGCTTCCACTCCCGGATATTCCAAGAGTTTCGCATATATCCCATGCCCCATGATCTTTGAAATCGAAGCAACGACCAAGTCATTTTTACGTGGCAGCTCCATTTGTTTAGTACTCATCTTAAACCAATCCTCTGTTTACTTCATTAAAAGGGTAAAGGTTGATCAACATCAATGTTTTGTTATTGATATGAGCTTTTTTATCTTTCAAAAACACGATTTCCATAGCAATGGACGATCCTTACAATTTCTTCCCCCACTTTGAACCTTCTTCGACAAAAAATTTTTCCCCTTCACTTCCCTCACGGTTTTGGTTGGTGACTGGAAATGGGGAGAGTAATGTTTCTCCCCTTAATGCTTTTGATGCCGCTCTAGTCAATGCAGGAATCGGCCATCTAAACTTGATTCAATATTCTTCTATCCTCCCTGCAAACGCGTCAATTTCTTCTCCTCCCGTCAATATAGCCCCTGGATCCCGTACTGGTACTATTCTTGCCATTGCCGAGGGAGAGAAAGGAGAGTATATTTCTGCGGGTATGGCTTTTGGGGAAGTGGTTTCTCCTTCTCCACATTATGTTGTCTTTGAAGCTCATGGAAAAGAACCTGACAGTTCCCTGAAAAAAAGGCTTGAATTAATGATACAGGAAGCGATTTCTCTTCGACAATCCCCTCTCCCTCCTTTTCTAAGAGTGATTAATGGTCTTCAAATTGAAAAAAGATATGGTTGCTCAATTGTTGCTGTGGTGTTTGATCCTACTGTCTATTCCTAAATTGCCTCTGAGAGTCTAGCAAGTTCCAACATGATTGTCCTAAGTTTATTTGGATTGTTTATTCCAAAACTTGAGAAAAGGGATTGAACCACTCCCTTTGTCTCCTCTTTGAAATAGTGGAGATTCAAAAGGTGGGCAAGAATATGGAAAAGAGATGTGGGCGTAATCTTCAGAAATTTTGCAACAAACTTTGGATCAATGGCTTCATTAAGAATCCCCTTTTTGATTTCTATTATTTTTTCAACACGAGAACGTAGATAATCCAGGAAATATTTGTCAATGTTTCCTCTTATTCGCAATTCCCTTCGTATTCCATTCACAAGCTGATGGTCTGGCTCAAATACCAGATATCGAAGAAATTCTCCCAATGCCCGTAACTCAAAGATTGGAATTTCCCTTTTCACTATTTTGTAAATTTCCTTTTCCAAACTTTGATCCGTACTCTCTTGATGTTCTATCACAGATTTGCATCGATTGCAGATGTAAACTCCGACTGATTGCAATTGAAGGTTGTTTCTTGAAAAACAGTATGAGCATCTTCTGTGTTTCCCCTTTGTGACCGGGTTTTGGGAATGGTCATAAGCAAACGATTGGAACATGGTCGGAATCATACAAAAATCTCTCCTGAGAATTATCAAAGGAGGTCTGCTCTCAGTGACACCTGCGTATTGTGCCTTCCTTCATTAAACTCAAT
The DNA here is from genome assembly GCA_964645535.1 of uncultured archaeon. Classification (GTDB taxonomy): domain Archaea; phylum Asgardarchaeota; class Heimdallarchaeia; order Heimdallarchaeales; family Kariarchaeaceae; genus WAKA01. Next base: position 7,712 of record CAZYCQ010000005.1, read on the forward strand.
AAAAACATAGTCCTATCTTGGTTATATCTTCTAAGGGACCTTCTTACAGGTGAAAATAGGGTGAAAAACGCGCCAATTCCGAATCTATTGGAGATCTTCCAATCTCTCAAGGAGATCTTGTGCATTGGCTTTTACTGCTAGGATTTTCACGATATCTACAAGTTCCTTGAATTTTTGGTTGAGATCCATTTCGCCATTCCCCTGCTTATTGGGGCTGGCGCCGATTAGGGGGGCTTTCAACTTATAATGAAATGATTTCCCAAATTCATATCTATGCAAAATTCCTTGGTCTACAAGTGCTTGTAGCTTTATCTCGAAGTCAGGTATACCTCCGAATCGGAATTTTAGCTCTGCTTCAGTCACTGTTGTTCCGACAGAGGGAAAGACCTCAACAAGTTTTTTCTTGAATTCTTCCATGGGCATTATATAATTGCTTCTTATTTGAACTTTATTTCTGCTTTTTACTGATATATGATATTGGGTTTCGTCAATTCCTTTAGCTCGTAGCCAATTTTTTCATTTCCTTTCTCGTTAACAATGAAAATCGTCGTTATGATCTGCTTTTCTTTCAATGATTGGATCGTCGGATTGATAGTTACTTCCGACTTATTCATGGTCTCGCATAACTCATCTAAGGTTGCTCTTCCTCCCTTCTCAATTAGCTTCAGAATCAAATCTGTTTCATCTGCACTTAACCCTTTTCCTCTGAGAAGGTCACTGAGGTGGAGAATCATGCCTTGATATTTTCTGATATATCTTGCGGCTTCAGTTTCCAGAATGTCCACCTGTTTTTTCAGCTGTGGCAATTCTTTCAATCCTGTGCGAATAATGTCCGATAGATTCTCCATCTCCTGCGGTGCTTCCAGTTGAAGTGGATTGGTCTCTCCTACTTCCGATTGAGAAAGTTGGTTTGCGTGAGCGGCGAAGAGGTGTCTTCCAAAGGTGAACCGGAGGTTAACATCTTTTTTGAGGGAATAATATTCTCTGTCTGGGCCAATTCCGGAAGACCTTTTTTCGGAAGTAATTAATCCATTCTCTGCAAGCATAATTAGGTGGTTGCTTACTGCTCGAGGTGTGATGTTCAGGATCTTGGCCAATTCATATGCGTATCTATCTTCAATGCTCAGCAATCGCAGTATTTCACGGCGATGCTTATTGGACAATAGATCCAATATCCTGTCAATATCCATTTCTTTCACTTTCAAGACCTCCTCTTCTGCCGCTTCTATTATACTTTATGTACCATACCATATAAATTTATGGCTTTTGCGCCTATCGGTGGGCGTTCTCTTGCATTTCCTTATTGAAGCATCCTTACATTAATTTAATAGGCTATCCAACTGAAATTCGAATGTCCATAATTTCGAAAAAAATTGAAGAGGAACTACGCACTTGTCTTCAAGAGTTAGGCTTCACCAACTATGAAATTGGCGTGATTTATGCAGTTTATGGCCAAGGCCCCCTAAAAGCAGACCAAATTGCAGAAATTGCAGACATTCCTCTTTCTCGTGTCTATGATGCCGTGGAATCGCTTACCCGCAAAGGGTTCCTCAAAGTCTCAAATAGTCGTCCTAGGGTTTATTCTGCTGTTTCCCCATCCGAAGCTAGCAATTCTTATGTAGAAAAAATGCGAATTCACTTTGAAAATGAATTGGAGAATATCAAAAACCTAACTCGGCAGTTCGTGGAAATTGTTCAGCCGTTATTTCTTCGAAGATACACCGAGATTGACCCTGAAAACCTTATTACTCAACTGAATTCCCTTGAGGATGCAGAATTGCAAACTTTGGCAATTATGGATCAGGCTGAAAAGGAAATTTGTATTTTTACTCATGCATTCAATTGGTTCGACAAGGTGAGGGATTCTCTCTTCAATGCCTTAAAACGAGGAATAAAAGTTCGTGTATTACTTCAGTCAAGGGAAGGGGGACTATCATCACAAATCAAGGACGAACTAGAAAGCCATGGCGGAAGATGCAAAGTCTATCTGGATGATTCAATAAAAACCCGTGGGACGATTGTAGATGGCCAAACTGTTATTTTTGTCATGTGGGCAACAGAAACTGGCTCTTTTCATCCAAGAAAAATCTTCAAACCACAATTCAGCACTAACCCCGGGATTGTCAAGGTTTTTCAGAACAATTTCGATTACTTATGGAACCTCCAATCTTGATGCAACATTACGAGAATATATATACCCCTTTTCAAACTTATTGACTGCATATGGACGAATTGGCTTGGGTAGCAGAAAAAGATGATTGGGTGATGGCTCTTGGAATAAGTGCTGTTGGCTCATTTCTGTTGCTGTTCTTTATCCTTCCCCTCTCCAACCTCTTGCTTATCCCTCCTTCTCCTTTCCCCTATCTTTTAGCAGGAGGAATCGGGTTTCTTACCTATAAAGTTCGAACAACCCCCAAAAAAGAACTTCTGTTCCGCAAGGGGATGCGTGTCTTTGAATATCGGTCGGAAACTGGAGTTCCATTAAAACCTGCGCGATATGATCAAATCGTTGAATTTTCAATTGTTCCCCGTATTGACTATGTTGAGGAATTAACTCCTGATTCCTTTACCCTTGACGATTACTGGAAAACACAATTGGTTTTAGAACTTAGGGAAAGCACAAACAAAAAAGGTGAAAAAATAGGTGAAAACATTCGTTTTGCAATTCCTGGTTCTGCTATGAACTATGATCATTTCCTGAAAACCCTTCTTGATTGGGGAGTGATTGAAAAAGGGGCTGAATCCACTATATTTACATTTCGTATTTTTCCCAATCGGAAATGATTAATCTTGTTAATTTCAACTGACATGATGGATGGATTATTTGAATACAAAGGGGAGAGGACGTCAGATTGGGTGGCCGTGGTAGTTCATGGATCAACACAGGTTCATTACGACGACAGGCATCCACTAGTTCGCCTCCTCAAAAAACATGTCTCAACTGTTTATTCCTTAGATCTCCCTGGTCATGGATCGATGAGCAAACAACTCCCGAAAAACGTATCTGAGGCCACAAACATATTTTTCGAGATGATTCGCCCTGTGGTAGAAAATAAGAGATTACTTATCGTAGGATTCAGCATGGGCGGCATTTTCACCATTAAAAAATGGAGACAATTGAAAGAAGTGACTGAACAATTGGTAGGAATCATGATTGGTGTTGGTCTTTTTATCTCTGATACACAATTGGCTCAAATTCGTCTTTTCTTTTCTGAACGTCATTACCGTATCAGCGGATGGGTAAAAAGGATGGAGGAAATGCACGGTTCCCATTGGAAAGAATTGGTCTACACAATCGGTTCCTGGTTTGATCCCAACTTCCCCGATAATGCATTATTCCGCGATGAAGAACGTGAAATGATTGTGGATGAACCGCTCTTTTTTGTCATAGGAAACCGCGATCAAGCCTTTTCTCTTGATGGATTTTCAATTTTCCCTGAACGATCTTGCATGGATCTTGTCAATTATACCTCTCTATTCATCGGTCCTCCTGAATCCAGACCCGATCCTCTCTCGGAATGTGATCTGGAACGCCATGTCTTTATCATTGCCGGTCATCACTTTTCCTATTTTCATCCCAAGGCTGCCTTTCCTATTGTGGGATATATCATTGAAAACCTTCTTCGATGTCTCGGTGTATCCTCAAATCGGTAGGTGTCTCTTTACGAAATAATTAAGAGAGAGTATTCTCTAACACAATATGTTGAGTAATATGGCCCAGCAAAAGAAAAAAGAAATTAGCTGGGTGCCAAGGGAACATGCAATAATATTTGCCGACGAAGATGTTGACGGCTTGATGTCTGGGGTGATTGTTGCGAAACAATACCCTGACAGTTATCAACTGAAATTCGTCACTGCCCGATCATTGACTGACGCCATGAGGAGATTCCTCCACAAGGTGGAATCATCCGCCTATGAGGTGGATCTTAACGATCTTGATGTTTACATCGTGGATGTGGGCATCAACAGAGGATCCATCCACGAGTTCGCCGAAATTGCCCGACGGATGAAAAGTCTGGGAATGCGACTGCTCTACTTTGACAGCCATTCCAATAAATTCAATGGCCAGACTTTGGTTCCCATCCTTGAAGAGGCGGGTGTGCTTGTCCACCTTGGTGAAATTGGCACTGCGGCAGCGTCAATCATCCAAGAATACCTTGGCACTCCAGATACTGAACGTTTCAGAAAACTTGGTGCATTATCTGACCGTGAAATTAGCTTTAATGAGGCTCGGGACATGCTTCATGAAAAAGAGGGTCTGCGCATGTTGCAGGCCGCCGTGGCTTGGGGCGCATGGAAACGACGTAGCTTCCTGCACCGTATCAGCAGAGAATTGATCGCCAACCCGAACCTGAAATTCACAACCCATAAGGAAGTGATAGAACTCTCAAGAAAGGCAAACAAACATCGTGATAGGCTTTATCGCTATGTTGTGAAACATGCCGATGTGCTTGAGGTTTCTCACAATCCACGTATCCTTGCAGTGTTCTGCTTGGATCGCAATGATTTTGGAAAGGCGAGGGGCACGATAGCAGGTCATCTTGCAGGGGAGTGGGGTGCTGTGATTATCTTCATCACTCCTGATGAGATGCCGAATTACTATAGTGTGAGTGTCCGAAATCATTACCGAATTAAAGTGGATTTGGAACGATTGGGTCAGCTTGCCATGGCTGAAACAGCAGGGGGTTCAAAAGGAGCCTACCGGATTACCATTGAAAAAGATCGTTTGATGAAATTCCTAATCATGGTACAACAATGGACTTATTCCCTTCGTCCTCCTTGGATACGCCGAAGAGGAAAACGGCAGAAGGTTCTCAAAAGTCAGGAAAGTCATTATACGGAAATTCCAGATCCTACCGATCCCAATTCTCCGATTTCCATGAGTGAAAACCGCAAGCGTGTTAACCAATCTACCTGAAATTTTGCAACTTAATCTTTCAAAATCAATCATTGGCATTGTTGCTTCTCCTACAAATTAATATTTTTGAAATGCAAGACTGTTTTGATACCTATGGGAAAACTTGATTTTATGAAGGAGGAACTCAAACGGCTTCGGGAAGTCGGACTTTACAACTCAATCAAAACCATTGCCTCTCCTCAAGGTGCTTGGCTAACAATCGAAGGCAAAAAGGTCCTGAACCTGTGTTCAAACAATTATTTGGGATTGGCGGATCATCCTAAGCTCATTGAAGCCGCAAAGGTTGTTCTTGATGAATATGGTGTTGGTCCTGGTGCAGTTCGATCCATTGCAGGAACAATGGCGATCCACCGTGAATTGGAAAAGATCCTTGCGGAATTCAAGCAGGTGGAAGATACCCTAGGCCTTCAATCTGGGTTTGTTGCCAACCAAGCTGTCATTCCTGCCATTGGTGCTGATGCTATTTTCACAGATGAGCTGAACCATGCCTCAATCATTGATGGTGTTCGTTTGACAAAGGCTCAGCGATATATCTATCGCCATAATGATGTGGATGATCTTGTTGCAAAACTGGAAGAGGGACGAAATTATTCCCGAAAACTCATCATTACCGATGGGGTCTTCTCAATGGATGGGGATCTTGCTCCATTGGATAAAATTGCCAAAATTGCACAAGAACATGACGCCATCCTCATGGTTGATGACGCCCATGGTGAAGGTGTTTTGGGTGATCATGGTCGTGGAATTGCAGATCATTTCGGTCTTCATAATGGTGAGGTCGATATAGAAATTGGAACTTTAAGCAAGGCAATGGGTGTTGTTGGGGGATATGTTGCCGGGAGCCGTCTACTGAAAGAATTTCTAGAACAAAAAGCCCGTCCCTTCCTTTTCTCCTCAGCTGTCACCGTCCCTGATGTTGCCGCATCAATTGCGGCTGTCCGCATTCTTATGGCGGATGATACATTGGTGAAAAAACTCTGGGATAACGCAAATTACTTTCAAAAAGGGATGAGGGATCTAGGTTTTGACACAGGAAAAACCCAAACTCCCATCACCCCAATCATGATCGGGGAGGCAAAGAAAAGCTCTGAATTTTCGAAAAAACTCTTCCAAGAAGATATTTTTGCAATGTCAATTGGCTATCCCACAGTTCCAAAAGGTGCTGCCCGCATCCGCGTGATGCTTTCCGCCGCTCATTCCAAAGATGATTTGGATTTTGCATTAGAGAAGTTTGAAAAGGTTGGAAAAGAACTTGGGCTGATTTAGCTTTTTTCAGTTGCTTATGAATCCTGTATGTTGTTCTCATTCTGTTTTGTTCATTCATTTTTTAAATTATCTCTTGTTATCGCTCTTTTTTCGATTTTTTTTAATTTTAGTACGAAATTATGACTCCATGGTTGCCATGTTTATCCGAAAACAAAAATCATTTTTCGATTTTTTCCAAGAAAGCTTTAAATTCAGTTGTGGATTTCCGCGATTTAGCTCATAATTCGGTTGGAGGATTTTGTAAAAAATCCAACAATTTGAATGCAATTCCCGAAAAGGGTCTATTATGGTGATTGATGTGTCAAAAACAACAAAAATCATGACCTTATGGTTAATATTTGCTCTAACTGTTGGAATGAGTGGATTTCTCTTTCCAAATGCAAAAGGAACAACAAAATTCATCAATGGTTCTGTCACACAAGTAATTTCTGGGCAAACATACCACTATTCCGTTACTTATTGGGGTAGTGGAAGATATGATGAATTTTATATCACAACATCTGGTGCTGCACAAATTGATGCAGTCCTTAATGGTCAAACTACCGATGATCTCGATCTCTATTATCGTGCCGGTGCGGCTGTGTCTGGCTGTGGTACTTATACTTGTTCCACCTATGATGCAGTTTCATGGACTAGCGGTGCCGATGAATCTCTCACTATTACCAATCCGGCTGATACAACACATTGGTTCCGTGTTCAGCGGTACTCAGGTAGTGGAAGAGATTATTATGATCTGACAATTACCGTCACACAGGGTGGAGGGGATACAACTGCTCCCTCCGTTAGCATAACCGCTCCTGCAAACGGTGCTACAGTTTCTGGTACTACTACCGTGTCTGCATCTGCTTCTGATAATGTCGGTGTGGATCGTGTTGAGTTCAAGGTTGATGGTGCCCTGAAATTCACGGATTATACCTCTCCTTTCTCCTTCAATTGGGATACCACGACCTCAAGCGATGGATCTCACACTGTTTCGGCAATTGCCTATGATGCCGCTGGCAATTCCGCAACAGATTCAGTCACCGTCACCGTAAGCAATGGTGGCGGAGGTGGAACGGGATGTGGTGAAACACCTAGAGTCACCGGCTCAATGCCTTGGTGGAATGATGCAATTGATGTTGAAAAAGCTCATGCCGCTGGATGCTATGGTGGTAACACGGTTGTTGTCGTTCTTGACACTGGGCTAGGGAGCGGTTACACTTCTCTGTTTCCTGCTGGATCCATTCTTTCAGCATACTCCCATTCATACACCAAATCACTTGGTTACGACAATGTTGATTGGAACCAGGACACTGAAGGACATGGAACCTCAGTCACTGCTACCATTCTTGGTTACTATGTCCCCAGTTCTTGGGGAATGGTAAACAACTATGTCATGGGTGTTGCACCAAATGCTGAAATTGTCATGCTTAGGGTTGTCTATTGGGTTGGTGGCAGTGTTACCTATGCCGCTATGATTGATTCTTGGGTTCAGGCAATCAATTATGCAATCAATCTTCACAACGGTGCACTTTCCGGTAAAAACATGGTCATCTCTATGAGTCTAGGATATAATCCTTCTGCTGCCCCAAGTTCTTCTAATGCGGCTTTAGAAAATGCAATCAACAACGCAGTTGCAAATGGAATTGTTGTCTCCGCTTCCGCAGGAAATGATGGGCCAAATCCAAACACCACCGGTAATCCTGCAAATTTCGCTAACACCGTTTCAGTGGCTGCTGCCGGGTGGAATGGTTATACTGGAGCATATGGTGTTGCAGGAATTGATGACAATCTTCCAGAAGATGATTTTTCCAACCTTGTCATTGCTGATTTCTCCTCTCGAGGCAAGGTAGAAATCACTGGGATTGGTTGGAACCTAGCATTGCCAACATGGGACAATTCGTATCAATATATCAGTGGAACCTCATTTAGTTGTCCTCAGCTGAGTGGTGTATTCGCATTGATGTTCAGCATGTACGGGTCTGTTTCTGTCAGCTTCTTAGTCAGCCAAGTGCAAGCAGGAGCATATGCCATTGGTCCCTCCACAACTTGGGGTGCTGGGTTCGTACAGGCTGATGGTGCTTTGGGATTATAAAATAATTGGTAGTAAACTCGACTTCTGTTTTTCGAAAATCGTATGGTTTTCTGTTTTTTCAAAATGAATATCGTAATATTTTTATAATTCCTGACAAATTTTTCATTAATGGAATTTTCCCGAAAAGCAGCTTTCCTTCTAATCACCCTTTTTCTATTCATGCCCACTTTTCCATTGATTGACGCAAAACAGACAAAGAGCTTGTCGGCATCTTCCACCGAAAAGGTTTCAATCTCATTACATTTTACAGACGCATATTATGCTGATCTGGATGGGGATGGGTATTCCGATGACGTGTTCGGCGGTGTGGATCTCTTCATAAGCGGTTCTGAACGGGTTTCATTCGATTACTATATCACTCTTGTCCTTCCTTCTGGCAAGAGCTTCACTTATGCCTATAGAATTAGTACTCGCTATACTTATCTTCATCTTGCCAACTATTTCTATGATCATGTGTCTGAAAGTGGTGACTATACCTTCATTGTAGAGATTGTTACCCGAACTGGGGGGTTGCAATATGATCCCTATCATCATGTGTTTGACCCTCCTGGTGGAGTTCCTACCGATCCCACCTATTCGCTCGTTACGTCTGGCTCATTCTGAATAAGGGGACGAACATGGCACAGCCTCCCCAGATGGACTTTAATGATTTCTTAATCTTCTATGAGCTATTGCAAGATCCATTTAAATCTGCAAACCGAATTGCTCAATCATTGGGTCTTGCCCCCAGTACGGTTCGTGATCGAATTTCCTCCATGAAGAGACGGGGGTTTTTAGGTCCAGATGCTGAAATTTCCGATCCAGTTCTTGGAACTCGGGTCACAAGTGAAGTTTCTGTTGCCTATGATCCGTCCTCTCTCGGACTTATTCGGCAACATGTGATTTTCACCCATATTCCTTCTGAGGATGCCCTCAAAAAACTCATTCTGTTCTGTGATGCCCATCCTTACACGCATTACCGCACAGTGATATTTGGAGAAGGTTTTGGCCTGTATACTCAATTCGATGTACCTCCGGAAATCTGCAAACAGATGGAACAACTTTTCTACCATTTAAGCCAAATGCTGGATTTGCAGGTATCGATACTGGAAACTGGCACCCGCATCTCTTCAGTACCTGATTTCTCTGAATTTTCCATCTTTGATGGGTGGAAAATGCCTCCTTTGGAAAATCTATGGGCAGAGTTCGAACCGACGGGAATAACTGCCAAATCAAATGCTCCTCCCAAAAAATTGACCGATTTTGACCTTTCTCTTCTAAGAGAGCTAACCATTAATGCAAAGGTTCCGGTTACGTTTTTAGCACATGAATATGGGCGACCAAAACCAAGTGTCTCACGACATTTGAAAACCATTCGAGAACAATTTGTCGAACGAGGGCTATTGGTTTATGATCCTAGTGCATTTAATCTTGATAATGTCTTAGTGATTTCTGGCGAGTTTCTTCCTGATGGGGAACTTACTCCTTCAATTCTTGAAGAATTTGTCCGAGCCAATGTTCTTCCCTTTACTTCTGTTCTTTACCATGATTTTTCCCGTTTTCTTTGGATTACAACTGCACCTTCTTCCTATTCCGCACAGATTTCAAAATTCCTTTGGAGGAGAACTTCACCAAAAAACCTTCAAATCTCTCAATTGGATCGGAACTCGCGGTTTTCTTATTTCTTTTATAATCTTAACTTCAAAGAGGGTGAGGGATGGAAGACGGATTACAATTACATTATAGAGGATCCATTGAACTCGATTGGACTTAAGGTTCCTCATCTAAAGTCTCTTTAAATAGGAACTCTGATAACAACAAAATGACAATTAAGGAAAGGCTTGCCCACCTGTATGCCGATGCGAATGCAGGAAACGAAAAGGCAATGGTCGAGCTTGCTGAACTTCTTCTTGAGGATGAAGGATACGATGAGGCGGAAACATGGCTCAAAAAAGCAGCCGAACTGGGCAATATACGTTCCTTTCTTCTTTTAGGGGAACTCTTTCTTAGAAGAAATGATTTAGAATCTGCCATTCTTTGGTTCCGAAGAGGTGCAGAAGAAGGTAACCTTTCAGCAATGACCAATTTGGGTTTCTTATTAAAGCAAAAGGGTGAGGTTGATCAGGCGGAGAATTGGTATCTTCTTGCAGCAAATCAAGGTAGTGCCATTGCAATGTTCAACTTGGCAAATATTCATGCTGAAAAAAATGACCTACAACAGGCAGAGTATTGGGTGGAAAAAAGTGCAACATCTGGATATGACCGTGCGTGGATCGCCCTTGGAGAAATCTACCGGGAACGTGGTGAGCTTGAAAAAGCAGTTGCGGCTTTCAATAAAGCCAAAGAACATGAGATTCTTGATGCCTATTCTTATCTTCTGGACATTGCTCTAATGAAGGATGATCTTGAAATGGCAGAGATGATTGCAAGAGAGGGAATGGAAAATGGGCATTTGGATTCTATTTCCAACCTTGGTTTTGTACTTGCCGCTCTTGAAAAATATGATGAGGCCGAAAAAATCTTGATTGAAGGGCTTAAACGTGGTCATGCTCGTTCTGTCTATAATCTGGCCTCCCTTTATGCCCTACTTGGCAAGACTGATCGTGCTCTTCCCCTCTTTTCTCAATTGGCCGAATCTGGTGATCCTTTAGGACAGTTTGCCTACGGCACCATTCTCTTGGAAAACAATTATGTTGAGGATGGACTTGATTGGGTGGAGAAGGCTGCAAATCAGGGACATAAAGAGGCAATGGAATTGTTGCTCGAATACTACCGGGAGAAAGGAGACTTGGAAAAGATCCATGAATGGGAGACCAAACTCTCTTTGGATGAACACCTCCCTTTTGATTAGTTATTGAATGAGGAAATTGCTTTATATTTATTAATGGGTTTCATTGATAGAATTCAGGTAGGCTTAAATGGGATCAAAAGATTACCTTCTCCTGTTGCGTCCGATTAATGTGGGAATGATTACCGCGATGACAATTGCAGGGATGTGGTTCGGAAATCCCACATTCTCTTTTCCATCCACCTTGATCAACTATCTTTTTGGTATTGTCGTCGCTATTGCCTACTCTGGTATTGCAATGATCCATAATGACATCATTGACATTGAAATAGACCGTATCAATGCTCCCCATCGTGCTCTTCCTTCTGGAAGAGTAAGCAAAAAGGCCGCTTTGCTTTACATGGCAATTCTCTTTGTGATCGGCACCTCTGTCGGTGTTTGGCTAAGAATAGAAAGTGTTCTGATCATGTTTATCACCCTAGTTCTTTCCCTTCTTTACAATTGGCGATTGAAAAAAACCGGTTTTATTGGGAATCTTATTGTGGGATATACCGCAACTTCCGCATTTATCTATGGCGATGCTGTTTCCGCTGGTTTTTCACATTTCTGGCCTCCTTCCAATTGGAATGCATCTGTCTACCTGTTCCTTATTTCTGCTCTCCTGAACACCAGTCGAGAAGTCACAAAAGGGATTATGGATATGGAAGGTGATCGTAAGTATGGAGTAAAAACCATTGCAGTCAAATATGGGCCAAAGTTTGCCTCACGGTTTGTCATTGTCTTGAATTGTTTAGCCTTGTTGCTGGCAATCATTCCTGTGGTGGAAGGTGTCTTTGGTCCTGTTTTCATTATAGCTGCAGCATCCTTTCTTGGGTTAATGTTGCTGAATGGTGTCCCCCTCTTGAAAAAACCAAACTATGAAACTGCAAAGAAATTCAAAGATTATCTTCATCCAATCATGCTCCTTGCTCTTGTACTTGTAGTAATAGATATCATTCTTGCAGACATATTGCATGTCTACGAGACCCTCGGGACCTGATCAAAACTGTTCATGTTAAGTGGATTGATTTAAATAACAATTTGACGAAATCATCCTATGGAAAAATCTACCAAGGGTCTCCACAAGATAGTGATACTTGGCACACCACGGGCGGGAAAAACTACCCTGATGATCAAGCTTTCAGGTAAAGAAGTTGATGAAAAAGAAATTCGATCAACCATTGGTGTTGATTTTCATGTGGTTCAATTTGAAAAGGATCAGATTCGTCTTCAGGTCTGGGACTATGCAGGACAGGCCCATTTCAGAAACGCGGGCATCTTCCAAGATATGGTTCAAGGGGCTTCTGCATTCCTATTTTGCTATGATACCAGTAACACGACCTCCATTGAGGAGATTGATGCATGGGTTGAAATCGCCAAATCCCATCCCCAATTCAACAAGACATTACGGTACCTTGTTGGTTTGAAAGTTGATCTGACCAGCAAAGGTCAACAAATAGCTTTGAACAATCTGATCCAAAAATATCTTGGTGGTGAAATCATTCAGAAGCATTTCCTTATTTCATCCAAAGAAGATTTGGGTATCGATATCATGACTGATCAGCTAGTTGAAGACCTCTCTCATTTAGCTAGTTCTTAAAACTATCTTCCACTTCCGAAACTACCTCTCTCATAATCTCTTCCACTTCTTTTCCAACAGAGTCAATTTCCGAGTTTTCAACCAATCCCAATGCTGAGGCAGGATTCATGGCTGAAACAATGATATTGTTTCCTTCCACATATAGAATTACGTTACAGGGAAGTAGAACTCCTATGTCTGGTTCTGCCTGAAGTGCCCGATGGGCTCGAGGAGGGTTACAAGCTCCCAATATTTTATAGGGCGTGTATTCAACATTCAGTTTCTTTTTTAAGGTTTCCTTAACATCTATTTCCGTTAGTATTCCAAACCCTTTTGACTGCAGGATCTCTCTCAATCTTTCCTCTACTTCATTAAACCTTTCTGGAGAGACATCGAGTCTTGTGCTGATTGCGTATTCCATATGTTTATGCTTCCTATGATATTAAAAAAGAGTGAGTTTATTTTTTAACAAAACCCCCTCTCTTCCTGATCAATTGGCTTCTTTCCTGTTTCCATGGAAAAATGCTTTAAGTTCAATTGTTTATTTGCCTTGTGGATTTCCACGACAAATTTCGAGATTACCTAGATAAAGGGGATGTTCGCGGTTTGAATAATCTTCTTTCATCTTTGGAAGATGTGGATGAAAATGATCTTGTCTCTTTCATCTCCCAATTAGAACTTAAATTGGAATCGTCTTCTCAAGATTCTTTGGATGAGACGCAGGTATTTCTTCGGCTTTTAATCCCACTTACCGTTCGGCTTTACCAAATTCATCCAACTCATGGTCTCAAATATCTTGCCCCTACCTTGAAACGTCTTTTTGAATTGGGGAAACGGTATTTTGTGGAAAGCAACTATTTCTTGGCAGAGCAGGTTTTTACCAATATCTATGAACTGAATGTTTCCCTTGATCTTGATATCTACAAAAAACACGCTTCAAAATACATGATTTTTTCCCAATTGGGATATTTTTCAGATCTTGCAAGGGCTGCCAATATGTATCGTTACTTCGGTGATATTGATCGTGGCATTGGCCTAGCATGGAGAGCATTGGTTCTTAGTTTGGATATAATTGTCCGAACATTGGAATTTGGGCACGATATCGTCGCAATCGTTCGTGAAATCAAGTCCCATTTTTTTGTCTGCCGAAATGTCCTGCTTGAAATCAAGGATGATACCCGTCCTGTAGTTAAACTCAAGCTTGACGAACTCTATGAAGCGTATGAACTACTTTCAGATGAAATTCCTGATACCCCTGAAGAAATTCGGTTATGGGTGGAGACACACCGGGAATCCCTTCAATACCTGATCCCTCAAGAACCCCCTTCAATTCTCGTTCTGACAGAAGATGGACGGGTTATTCATTATGCAAAAATGACCTCGGAATTGGATCGAAATGTTGAACCGTTTGCTCATTTGGTTGGTGGAGTTTTAACTGCAATTAATTCCATTTTTGTTGAGGAATATCGGAGATTGGGTGGTGCAATCCGAGAAATAATAACTGCTGAAAAGATTATTTACATCAGCAATCGCAAAACCGTGAATGTAGCTGTTTTTTGTGACTTCCTGACCGATGCTTTGATTAAATTCAGCGAATCCCTTGCTGATGAATTAGAAGAACGGAGTAGGACTCTCCTCCTAAATTGGCGAGGTGATGAAGGAACTATCCGTCCATTGAAGAATTTCATCAATGATCAAATCAAGGCCATGATTTCTGCTTGATATCTTCAAAACCCTAGGTTTTAATTGCTGACATGGTTATTTGAATCAATGAAAGATGAGGTTGACCATGAAAAATTGAAACTTACTGCTTTGAATGCTTGGGAGGTAGATGATAGAGTTAAAGCAGTAAAGAAAATAAAAGACCAGGATTTCTTGCTTAACCTCGTTCTTCATGATCTTTCTGGAAAGGTAAGACAGGCAGCACTTGAAGGAATTACGGATGAGAATCATCTTGTCTTGGTGGCCATGCGATCCAAACACGAACCATTACGTGCCTTGGCTATTGAAAAATTGACCTCTGAAACCTCTCTTTTGCGTATCATTGATGAAAGCGACTTTCCAACCAGTCGAAAGGCCGCATTTGAGAAGTTGTATACTCCTCATTCTCTTGCCACTGTAGCAATTAAAGAAGGTGGATATTTAGGGAAAAAGGCCCTTGAAAAAATCGAGGATTTGAATCTTCTTCTGGAAATTGCTGAAAAATCAAAGGATATCGCAATCAAATGGGCTTCCCTTGAAAAAATCCAGCTTAAGGATCCCTTATTGGATTTAAACGAACTATTCTTTGCTATCGCCTCATCTGTCGAATTTGAACTAGAAGACCGTATGAAGGCAGCTCAATCCATAACAACCCCAGAATTACTGTATAAGTTAATTCTTGTACTTTCCAAGGAATTGCCTTCTAACACCAAAGATCTTCTTTCCATGAATGTTGATATTTCTCTTTCAAATTTTCTTGATCAAACGATCGCACGTCTTCCCGAAGCCATGCTCGAAAAAATTCTGCATGATCCCTCTCTTCCCAAATCCATTCGCATCATAACATTTCCTCATTTCAAATCCTCAAGACCCATTATGGATATTGTTGAGAAAGAAATTGGTCTTGTAGCCCCCGCATTTGCCCATCTTGTTAACTATCGGAAAGAACAAAAGCTAGCATCGGCCTTATTCATGGGTTTTGATACTAAAACCAAAATGGAAGTTTTACAAACTCCTTTAAATGAACAATTTCTTTCTTATCTCCTCAAAGAAGAACATAATCTCCCAGTTCTGGCAAGAATCGCGGGATCGTTCCGTTCTTCAGATTCCCTCAAAAAAGCAATGCAAACACTGTCTACCGAAAAACTCACCTCCCTTCGAAATATTCCGGATTTGAGAGAGTGGATTATTGGGACAATTGA
This sequence comes from uncultured archaeon, assembly GCA_964645535.1. Taxonomy (GTDB): domain Archaea; phylum Asgardarchaeota; class Heimdallarchaeia; order Heimdallarchaeales; family Kariarchaeaceae; genus WAKA01. Next base: position 23,258 of record CAZYCQ010000005.1, read on the forward strand.
TGAAATTTTGAAAACAAAAACAAAATTAGAGTTTGAATCTCCAGAGGAGGCATTCAATTATCTCAAGGATCATCCCGATTCACAATTGGCAGATAATGTTCTTCAGTTCTTGATTGACACTCCCTATTTATTGAAGGTATTGGATCTTCATGTGCCACTGAAGCTTAAGAAAAAGGTGGTTGAACTTGTTCCAGATCCATTGGATCTGCAAATCCTTCTTCTCACCTCATCTGATGATGAATTGAAGAGCATCATCCGCTTACGACTAGGTGAATGAGTGTGCTTTCGCAAAAATCATAAATGCGCAATGCTGTTGAATGATGTGACACTTTCAACAGAGGAGGCTTTTGAACTAATTAAAAGAAACACCGAGGAAATTGTCGATGAAGATGAATTACGTCAGGTTCTTGAAGAAGGAAATCCAAAAGCCTATTGGGGAACTGCACCAACAGGCAGAATTCATATCGGATACCTTATCCCCATGAGCAAGATTGCAGACTTTTTGAATGCTGGTGTTGATTTCAAAATACTTCTTGCTAATCTTCACGCTCACTTGGATGATATGAAAAGTCCTTTTGAACTGCTTGAACATCGTACTGAATACTATCGACAGGTGATTTTGGGAATGCTCGAAGGTCTTGGTGTCGATCCTCACCAAGTTAAGTTTGTCATTGGCACTGATTTTGAGCTAGATTCCAATTATTCACTTGACTTGCTGAAACTTTCAGCAATGGTAACCCTGAACCGATCCCGGCGCGCGGGTGCAGAAGTGGTTCGTACTGCCAATGATCCAAAATTGGGTGCTTTCATCTATCCTCTTATGCAATCTCTTGATGTTCCGTATCTTGATTGCAACATTGCGTTTGGTGGCATTGATCAGAGAGGAATTTACATGCTCGGACGGGAATACCTCCCCAAAATCGGGTATCCGAAGCCGATTTGTGTCTTTAACCCTCTTCTTCCAGGTCTGACCGGTGAAAAAATGAGCGCTTCTGAGGAATCCACAAAAATTGATGCATTGGAACCTCCCAAAACCCTTCAAAAGAAATATTCAAAGTCCTTCTGTCCTGAAAAGCAAATCGATGACAATCCTGTTCTCTTCTTCGCAAAGACTGTTATTTTCCCCTATCTTGAACGAATCGAGGAACAATTTGAAGTCAAACGTCCTGAAAAATTTGGTGGTGATATTTCCTTCAAAACATATTCCCAATTGGAAAATGCATACGGATCTGGTGCTCTTCATCCAGCAGACTTGAAAAAAGCCATCGGAAGCTACCTTGTGAGAATTCTTGAACCTGTGCGTAAGAGGTTTGAAACAAGACCGGATCTCCTCGAAAAAGCCTATCCTACCACAAAATAGTTTTAGAATGCGGAACGAAGTCCCTTATAAATAAACCAGATTGCCACCATTGTAAAAACATGGAAAATGTCGTTGTGGTTGAAATGTTTATGTATTCCGATTTTCTTCATTTGAATGAATGTTCCAAGTATCAAAACGAGAAATCCTGTCAAAATGAGCGATGCCCCTGAATTTCCGCTGATGATGGCAAACACTGTGATGGTTATTGAAACAAGCGTTGCGACTCCATAATACATGATTGCGTCTATAAATTCCCCATTGACCTTCACTCTCCAGAGATATGGGATGAATGCAATTCCAAAGACCAGTTGAACCCAAGGGGCAATGTTTTCAACAAACACATATGAGAGACCTACCACCAAACAAAAACTGGTTGCACCAAGAACCACCAATGACCCTCTCCAGACAAGCAATTCCATTTTTTGTGTGGCATATTCCTTAAACCCATGAGCAGTTCCTCCTAGTAGTGCTCCCAAGCCCAGAAGGATAAAATATCCTTTGATCCACATTGCCGAACCTCCAAGATCCAAATCACCAAGCAAAATCATTAGAAAGATTGCTTCAATAGTAATCATATAGTCCGTGATGGTAGTGACCGGTTCTGTGATCCGAACCATAATTTATTTCCGTGAAAAGTTCCTATATACCTACTGCATCAGAACTGAATTTCTGTGAGTCTTCTTACCTTATCGATTTCTGTATGCTTACGTAGTGTCACGAATGGGATGGTGATCGACGGATCCACCACAAATTCCGAAACCCCAAAACTCAGGGCTTTGCCATCAAGAACTAATCTTGACCCATAGAGGATTTCTAATGTCTTTCTTGGATTTTCATCTGGTTTCAGACCTTCTCTTATCCTTGCTTCATTGTATGCATTGAGTGCTTGGTCTGTTATGGTGGTATTCTTCAAATCAAGGGTTACTCTTACCTTCTTTCGCGGTACGATGAAATTTGCAGAGGAATGGATTCCTCCCAATGTCAGAATTTGAAGTGCATTTTCATTCAAATTTACATAACCACCATGAGAAAGTGTCCATCCTGTTGATCCTATAGAGGTTGATATCATTACTCCATCCGCAAATGTACTGGTGATCGCACTGAACCGATTTTCCTCTCCAGTTTCTATTTCAACCGTGAATTTTGCTAGATGAGGATTTACCTGTGCATACGCTTCATTGACTGCCAGATGTTGCTGACCAAATGCTTCGACCTTGAGAATTGTTCGATTGTGTATATTAAAATCCCCATTCAGGATCCGTTGAAATCCTTCCTTGAATTTGTTCTCGCCAAATTCTAGTTGTTTCAGGTATCCTACGGATGAAGGTCGTGTGACTGGAACCAATGGCTTCAATGTGTCTATGGTTCCGAATGAATCATAGAAGGTTCGAACCAGCCATGCTACCGACCCATCTCCACCAACCGTGAAAATAAAGTCACATCGGTCAAGAATCTCTGGATTGACAATCGCTTCACTGAAATGGAAACATTCCGTGTCTGGTGAAAGACTATTGATGTACTTCCTGATCTTCAGGTACTCCTCCTTTTCCCTTGCACTGATGCAAATTCCTTTGATCTTAAAGCCCACAATACCTGTTGTGAGCAACCAGTATTAAAAAGGTTGATCCGCGCGTCTGTTATTTACTTGTTTTTACTTAGATCCACCATTGCATCTGCTGGTTCATAGCTGTGTCCAATAATTGGATGTGGGAGATAGGCCTCTTCAATGCGATTCTGTTCCTCTTTTGTGAGATTCAATTCAACTGCTTCAATCGCTTCCTCAAGATGTTCCATCTTGGTCACTCCCACAATAGGCGACGTAATCCCTGGTTTATGGAGAACCCAACTCAGAGCCACCTGTGCTGGTGTCACTCCCTTTTCCTTAGCAACATCCTTTATTGCCTCAAGAACCTGAAAGTCATTCTCCCTGAAATATCTCGCTTTCAAATAAGGGTCTGATCTCAACCTTGGGTGACGATCCTTTTCCTTGTCCTCAGGACTATATTTCCCAGAGAGGAATCCCCTTGCGAGCGGTGACCATGGAATGATCCCCATACCTTGATCGATGCAATATGGAATCATCTCCCTTTCTTCCTCCCTATAGACCGCATTGTAATGGTTCTGCATGGTCGCAAACTTTTCCAGTCCTAGCCGTTCGGCAGTAAATTGGAGTTTGGCCAGTTGCCAAGTGTACATTGAACTTGCCCCAATATGCAAAACATACCCTCCGTCAATCAATTGATTCAATGACCTCATCAGGAATTCCGGATCAACCGAAACATCCCATCGATGGATTTGATAGAGGTCAATAAAGTCTGTATTCAGCCTTCTCAAGGAATTTTCGATTTCTCTAGCCATATGATATCGATTAAGCCCCTTGTCATTCTGTCCCTCACCCATGGCAAATCTGATCTTTGTTGCAATTACGACATCATCTCTGACATCTTTTAACAATTCTCCTGTGATTTCCTCACTTCTCCCTCTTGAGTATACATTTGCAGTATCGAAAAAGTTTATCCCTGCATCCAATGCCATTTCAACCAGCGGGCGAGCTTCATCTATCTCCAATTGCCATTCTTGACTATTGCCGAAGCTCATCATCCCAAGACATAATCTAGAAACCGTAATTCCAGTTTTTCCAAGCTTTGTGTATTTCATGACTAAATGGATTTTGCGTGATATTTTTGTGTTCTCCATCTTGGATTATTTATTGCAATCAATTTTTCATCTTTATTTGTTCAAGATATTTTGCAGATTGTGTTCTGAAATACAGGTCATACATTTCTGCATATGGTCCGGTTTGACGGATGAGTTCCTCATGCGTTCCCTTTTGCACCACTTTCCCCTTCTCAAGAACTACGATTCTATCCGCATTAAGAATGGTTGTCAATCGATGGGCAATGACAATTGCTGTTCTTCCCTTAAGCAACTCATCGGTGGCTTCTTGAATCTTGGCTTCCGTATAGAGATCAACGACAGATGTTGCCTCGTCCAAAATGATGATCTTAGGATTTGCCAACAGGGCTCGTGCAAACGAAATCATCTGTCTCTGTCCCGCAGACAGATTTCCTCCTCCTGCTGTGATGTATGTATCAAGCCCGTCCGGGAGCAGTCTAATGAACTCCATTGCCTGCACGGCTTCCAATGCCCTCAATATCTCTTCATCCGTGGCATTTGGCTTTGCAATGGTGAGATTCTCGCGCAATGTGCCTTCAAAGATGAAAACCTTTTGACTTACCATGAAAACTTGTTTTCTGAGATTATAAAGATCATAATCCTCAATTGGAATGTCATCTATCAAAATCTCCCCGCTCTTCACCTCATAGAAACGAAGCAACAGTGTTGCAATGGTGGTTTTCCCTGCTCCAGTGTGGCCTACAATCGCGATCTTTTCTCCAACATGGACATTAAATGAAACATCATGAAGAATCGGTTCATTCTCTATATAGCTGAAATTAACTGACCTGAATTCTACCTTCCCTTCGATTTGCTTGTTCGTATTGTTTCCTATTTCATTCTCCTTGAACCTTCCTTCACTTGTCAATTTAAGAACCCTGTCCAGATTGCCAAAGAGGGTCTGAAACCTGCTGTAATTACGGGCCAATCCTAAGGCCGGTTCATAGAAATAATCTATCACAAATATGAAGATGTAAAATTCTGCCAGTTCTACATTGCCTGCAAGAACTTCTTGTGCACCAAAGAATATTATCACGAGTAAGGAAATATGTCTTAAGAAGTCATTTATTGGGGAAATGATAAAAATGGCGAATGCCCGTTTGATTGACGCTCGATATGTTGCTTCATTCACTTCCCTAAAAGATTCAATGTTTTTCTTCTCTCTTCCAAAAGCTTTGCTTACTACAATGGCACGTAGACTTTCATTGAATTTCTGGTTGACTGATGCAAAATTTCTTCTCCATACCTTTTCGACCTTACGTTGATATTTCCTCAATGCGAAGGCAATCACAAAGAAGGTAGGGAAGAAAAGAATAGACACTACTGTCAACCTCGGCGAATATTTCCAAAGGACAAAAATGATGGCAAATAATTGGATGATACTCGTCAATACATGTGCAAAATTCAAGCCTGCATCATACATCTCTTGTACGTCATTGGTTACTGCTGAAGAAAGAACACCGCTTTCTTGGTTATCAAAAAAAGAAACTTTATTGTGCACTATCGTATTGAAAATGTCTGTTCGCATGTCCTTGATCACTCTTGAGTTAAAATTGACAATTACCACCTCTCTAAGGATCTGAACTCCCCATTGAGTAAGCAACAAGGTAAAATAGACTACTAAAGGTAAAAGGATTGCCTGTGCCTCGATATATCCTGAATGGCTCTCCACCAACTGGGAAAATCCTCTTTGGAATGCAATGGGGGCTACTGTTGAGATTGCGATGGAAAGAACTAAAAGGGCTACTGTTCCCCAAAACAGTTTCTTATATGGGGTGATGTAGATCCACAGAAACCCCAACAAACTTGGACGTTGCATTTTCTCTTTCATTTTCCGAAGACCTCCATTGGTGGGAGCTCATAATGTCTTTCGAACAATCTTCGATAGAACTTGTTGGTTCTGATCAACATTGCATGATTTCCCTGTCCTACCAGTTTTCCTCTATCGAAAATAAGGATGACATCCGCTTTTGCAATGATGGAAAGCCTATGTGTTGTCAATATTGTTGTTCTGGTTTTCAATACTTCTTCAATGGCTTTTTGTATCTTGAGTTCTGTTCGAGTATCCAACGCTGAAGCTCCATCATCCATGATGAGAATTGTTGGATCCATTAAAAGGGCTCTGGCAATGGCAATTCGTTGGGCTTGCCCTCCACTGAGCCTTACCCCTCCCTCTCCTACAAGATTGTCATATTTTTGGGGAAGTTCCATTATGAACTCATGGGCTTGGGCAAGCTTTGCAACTTCAATCACCTCATCAAGTGTTGCATCAGGCTTCCCAAACCGGATATTCTCAAATATGGTGTCATTAAATAGAAAAATATCCTGTTCAACTGTGGCAATATGCTTCCTCAAACTGTCATTGGTATATTCCTGAATATCTCGTCCACCGATTCTGATGGTGCCCTTTGTTGGTAGATAAAGTCTTTGAATAAGCTTCGTAAGTGTGGTCTTTCCAGATCCTGGCGTCCCAATGATCACTACCGTTTGATTTTCATCAATTCTGAAAGTGACATCTTTAAGAACATCCGGCTCTTGAGGATTGTATCTGAAAAAAACGTTGGTAAATTCAACAGTTGCTGGTTTTCCGCCATAATCTATGCTTCCATCTTCAAATGCACCTGGGTCTGGACTGTGGATGATGTTGTATACCCTCTGGCTTGCTGCAATCATGGTGATGGTCATCCATGATGTCCAATGTAATTCATTTGAAATTCCTCTTGCGAGAAGGAGGAGCCCGACTAATAATACAACTCTTTCGATGGGAAGGATTTGTGGATTGATTGAAGAATAAAACACCACTCCTGCAATTGCACCAACAGAAAACACATTGAGAATTAAAATCGGATAAAATATAGCCCATTTTTCACCTTCTGTGATCTTGGCACGCATGTGGTCAAACGCCTTTTTTGCAAACTTTCTCTTCACTAAAGGTTCTGCTACATAGTTTTTAACCTCTCTAATTCCTGAAAACGTCCCCACCGAAACATCTGCAAGCTTTGCATATTCTTCTAGCGTTCGTTTGCTTAATCCCAAAATGGAAAGTGTGTATCTGACAGTCGCTAACATGAAAAGAAAGAAGCCGAATGCCATAATCGCTGCAAAAATGGGATTTACTTCGAAAGCATTGTAAATAGTAACTAACCAAATGGCAAATACCGATATTATGATCCGAACCGCTGGAGAAAGACCGATGTTGATATTTCTGGTATCCCCCGTTGCACGTCCCATAATTTCCCCAATGTTCACTTTATCATGGTAGGTAAGGCTTCTGTGTTGGAGGTTGGTGAACAGATCTTCTGTTATGTCTGTTGTGACTCGATGAGCCAATACTTCATTGATGAATGAGACGGAAAAGAAAATGGTCGCCTGAATGATTGCAACTATCAGTATCTGTCCAAGGATAAATACAATGTCGTCAAAAGACTTCGTGTTCAGAAGTGTTCCAATAGCTTTTGACGTAAGTGATATGGGAATTGTGAAAATCATCGCCTCAAAAAAAGAAACAATTAATGTATAGAAGGTTTTGAACGGATAACGCATATGGATTTGCCATAACCATTTTAATCCTTCAAATCTCATTCAACCTTTCAAATCCTTTTGAATATTAAAGCCAACAGAAAGTGAACCTAAACTTTCCTTATTGTTTGGTGGTATGGGCAACACTTGAGAAATTAAACGCTTTCAAATGGGCTGCTGGGCATGTGTTTAGTTGATACATCCTTCGATCCGAAGATAGGGAAATGACGTTGTCGGGTCCAAAGGCCTTCACAAAGCTTTCGGTGTATCTGAGGTTTCTCACCGCTCCTTGTATCTCTCCATTTTCAACATGGTAAAGTCCATTCCGTGTCAGACCGGTCAATCCTCCTTCTCTTCTTTTGGTGAACCGGTTATACCAGAAATTTTTCACCCACAGACCATTCTCGATATCTTCTACAAGTCCTCTATAGGGTTTGTTTCCTCCTTCCAAAACAAAAGAGGCAAACATTCCTGTGGTTTGTCCGAAAAAGGTGAAAGCATGTCCAGTAGCTGCATTTTTGTCCCCAAGAAATCTCGCGGCATTGAATGAATCATAGGGGATCATTTTAAGCACACCTTTTTCAAAGACCTGAACATTGCTGGTTGGCAATCCCTCTCCATCGAAAGCACGGACAACATTGGCATTGGATGGATCCAAGGGTCTGTCTTCCACATTGATCTTCTCATCAAAAATCTGATCTCCGATCCTATCAGATGCGTAACTATTGGTTTCATGAAACCCTACCGGTTCCAATGAAAATTGGGCAAAAAGGAAAAGGTCTGAAACTGCTTGATGACCCAATACAACTTCATATTCTTTTGCAGGCAAATCGATCAATTTTAGGGTATCTTTTGCTGTTTTTGCTGCTTCAACGGCCATTTCTTCAATATTTGGACGATTGGTTCTGAAATGTATTTCTTCTTGTCCATATCCCCGATGAGACTTGTCCGTATCGGATTCCACAATACAATTGACCTTAAAGTAATGTCCATTGGTGGAAGTTTCAACATCTATCCCATCTGTATTTACAATCCTTTGGTAATTGATTGAGGTAGATGCTGTACCTGAAACAATCACATTTTCTTGGACTTCTTCTGCTGCATTGATTGCCTGAATTACTGTTTCCGCTCTCTCTTCCACTGTCCAATCATCTGAACCTAAATTTTTCGGCGTTCCGGGTCTTGGGTCTGGCAATCCTTGGAAAAACGGAATTTCTGGAGCTCCTTGGACGATGTTCTCAACCTGCTTAAAAAGTTCTGTCAATCCGGTTTCATTGACCATGGTTGTAGAGCCTGATCCGACTGATTTTCCCGCGGCTAATTTCAAAGAAAATGATATCTCCCCGAACTCAGTAGGTTGTGTCACCTGATTGACTGCATATCTTGTTGTTCCAGAAAAAACATATCCTGCTGTTATTTGGGCTTCATAACCTTTTTCTTTAGCTAATCTCATAAGGAATGCAATTCCCTCGTCAAGCTTTTCGAATGGGTTTCCATATTCTTGGACATCAATGATGGATTTTGGGTTTGCTGTGCTCAACTCGGTCTACCTCTCAATTCTAAATGCTCAATTCAGGTTGATTATAAAAACAATCTGCATATCGGACAAATTGGGGATAATGTATTAGATAAGATTTTTCAGGTCAGGGAACCGTTCATACATGATTCTTTCATAAACGGTAGTTCCATCAAAGCTTTCTGATAATCTCTTGAGGTTAGGAATCATTGCCACTGCTTTCTGCGTCTTGTTCAAAATCTGATTGTGTATTTCCGAGGTGCCTTCATAAATTGCCAGAACCCGCACATCTCTCATAACTTTGTTGACTTCGTATTCTGCAACAAAGCCGTTGCCGCCAAAGATTTGTGTGGCATCATAGGCCATTTGGTTCACAACTTCTGAAGTATAGATCTTTGCTGAAGAGACAAAATGGTGTGCAAGTCCTCCACGTACTGCACCTGGAACCATTGATGCGGCTTGCTTTTCCGGGCCTTCCTTTCCTCCTGCACCGACATCGGCAGGTACCCAGCCTCTATTGTATCTATCTAGAGTATATGCTGCTCGATATCCGTATTCTTCCATTCTAGGGATGGTACGCATCATCTCCCTGAGCTTGTTTTCAATAATTGGAAATTGGATAATCGGTCTCTTGAATTGTTCTCTTGTTTTCGCATATTGAAATGCTTCTAGAAAGAGCCGTTTTGCGGCGGCAATTCCCTGAAAGCTTACTCCTACTCGCATTCCCATTAACCGCTCAAGTACCTTTCTATATCCATCCCCAACTTCTGCAATCACGTTTTCCTTAGGAACCGTGACATTTTCAAAAAGAAGTTGGGCTGTTGGTGAGACATGGAGCCCTGATTTTTCCTCAACTCTTAACGGCGTAATTCCATCCAAATCCGTCACGAGAAAAACATTGGTGCCTTCTCGTTTCCCGTTAACAATATTCTGTGCCAAGAAAAGACCAGTGTTTGCATATCCTCCATTTGAGATCCAAACTTTCGTTCCATTCAGAACATACTCATCACCAACAAGCTCGGATGTGGACTTGACTGCTTCTAGATTTGAACCTGCTCCCGGCTCGGAGAACGCTACATATCCCAATCTCTTTCCTTCTCCGAATTCTTCCAATATCGGATCGAAATTTGGTTTATAATATTGCACCAAGGCCTCAATGACTGATAGAGAAATCATTATCATGATTTGGAGGGATATGTCATATGTTGCTATTACTTCACTTATTGGCCCCTGAAACAGATTGCCGAATCCCATCCCTCCAAGATGTTCTGGAAGGAAGAATGTATATAATTGGTTGTCTCTTACAATTTCATAAACAATGTCCTCGAAGTCTTTCGGAAGAATGACTTTGCCATCTTCCACTCTAACTCCTACATGATCCCATTCCCGAGCCTTGGTTCTTGCGTCTCGTTTTTCAAGAATGGTATCCACCGTGCTTAGGACGTCAAAAAAAACGTCTATTGCATCTTGGTCGAAACCAAGCTTTGGTGCATAATTGTTGATCAATTCTTTGCGTTTGGCGTTGATGTTAAAATTCTCTAAATCTTCAATGCTCATATTTCATCCACTTATGCAGTCGGTTTATTTCCTCTTGCTTATTATATCTGCATAAAATATCTATAAAAGACTTACATCCAAGGGAGTGGTCTTGTGCACATAAATTGAATTCCGCTAAATCTCCCTTTGTCATTTGGCAATCCAGAATCTCCTTTCTGCTCTAGTTTATTAAATGTCATTCTTCAGATCGACTATGGATATTGATCCTGACCTGATGGAATTCACACTGAATCAAGCGATGGGTGACGGGGTTTCCTATGCTGACGTGAAGTTTCTTGAAAGGAACAGTGTTTCTATTTCCGTGAAAAATGGTGTGGTTGAAGGTACAAACAAAAGCCTATCCGCTGGGATTGGAATCAAAGTACTGTACTCCGGAGGTTATGGCTTTGCATCCACCAATATTCTGGATCGGGAAAATATCGAGAAAGCTGCTGCTAGGGCTATTCGCGTAGCAAAAGCCACCTCAAAAGCAATGAAACGACCAATTAAATTGGCTGAAGAGCCTGTCCATGTTGATACTGTTATTACTCCTATGAAAAAGGATCCTTCCAAGGTTCCATTGGAGGAAACCATTGCATTATTGATCGATGCAACTAAAGCCGCAGACATGGGCGATCCCCGCGTTAAAGCAAGAAATGGTTATTATAACCATTGGAAAGATCGGATGGTTCTATGGACTTCTGAAGGATCTCGCATTGATCAAACCATTGTGGTGACGGGCGGTGGTGTTTCAACTTTGGCAGTTGGAAATGGTGAAACCCAAACAAGAAGTAAACCCTCCTCTTTCCGTGGAGATCTTTCTACGGAAGGATATGAATATTTTGAATCATTAAGGCTCATCGAAGTTGCACCAGAAGCCACCAATGAAGCCTTGGCTCTTTTGGAAGCTCCTAATTGTCCTAGCAAGAATAAAGCCACCCTGATCCTTAAACCAGCACAATTGATGCTCCAAACTCATGAAAATGGTCATGGTTTCGAATTGGATCGCGCATTGGATTATGAAGCAGCTTTTGCAGGTACCAGTTTTCTGAAACCCCATCTCCTCAATGAGCTGGATTTTGGAAATGAATTGGTTACCATTACCGCAGATGCAACTACTCCTGGTGGCCTTGGAACATTTTTCTATGACCACGAGGGAGTAAAGGCTCAACGTACTACTCTTGTGGACAAAGGGAAATTTGTAGGCTATCTCTCCTCTCGGGAGACTGCTCCACTGATTGGCTTAGATCGCTCGTCTGGCTCTGCGCGTTCATCCGCATACAATAGAATGCCCCTGATCCGTATGACTAACATCAATCTTGAACCTGGTGACTGGAAATATGAGGAAATAATTGAAGACACCAAAGACGGATATATGTTCGACACCAACGTTTCTTGGAGTATCGATGATCTTCGCCTGTCTTTCCAATTCGGATGTGAAATCGGATGGCGTATCGAAAACGGGGAAATCAAACACATCATACGCAACCCAAGTTATACCGGCATTACTCCCCAATTCTGGAACTCTGTTACTGCCATTGCCAACAAAAATGATTTCCGAATCTATGGAACCCCCAATTGTGGAAAAGGTGAACCTGGACAGGTGATGTATACTGGCCATGGCTCTTCAACCACACGGTTTGAAAATGTCCGTATTGGTGTGGTTCAGTGAGAGAGAATTCTGTCGATCAATGCTAAAACAATATTTTGAAGGGTCTGCATTCTCTGTTTGAAAATTTCAATAACTTCATCATGGGTGACATGTTGTTGCATGCCTGCACCGAAATTTGTTACGACACCAATTGTTGCATATTCAAGACCCAATTCTTTTGCAAGAAATGCTTCTGGGGCTGATGTCATCCCAAGAAAATCTGCACCCAACAGTTTTAACATTTTTACCTCGGCCGCTGTTTCAAAACGTGGACCATTTGACACTGCAATGGTTCCGTGATCTACGAAATTTAAATCCAAGGCTTTCATTGTTTCAATGATGTGGTTTCTGAGTTCCTGTGAGAATGGCTCAGAAACATCTGTGTGGACAACCCTCTTGAATTCACGAGGGGCGGTGACGTCACTATCCCCCAAAAAAAACGTATGTTCACGATTGGATGTAAAATCGATTATCTGATCCGGAACTGCAAATGTCCCGGGATCAATATTTTCTTGTGTGGTTCCTACTGCATTCGTTGCAATGATTTTCTTCACCCCTAAGGTATAAAGGGCATGGATATTGGCTCGATAATTGATTCTATGGGGAGGTACCGTATGACCCTTCCCATGTCGGGCAAGAAAGTAAATTTTCTCTCCTGATTGATGATCCATCGAAACAAGTTCCCCACTGACTCCAAAGGGGGTGTTCTGTCGGATACGTTCTCCCTCTCCAAAGGAATAGAAACCTGATCCCCCAATTATTCCAATTGCCATGAATTTCCTCTTGACTATGCTTAAATAAATGTTCTAATTCAATCAAGAGGTTTTGTGGTTTTCACATAACCCTAAAAATCCAATTGTAAAGAATAATTGTGTCTGAAGAAACAATACTTGTCAAAGCAAAATATATCGTCCAAAATACGTCATCCTATCCTTCCGTACTGAAAGATGGTGCCATTCTAATTCAAAACGGAAAAATCATGAAGGTCGCATCTGAACAGGAATTCACAGATCATGCAGATCTTGTCTATGATTTTCCCAATCATGCAGTCATGCCTGGTATCGCAAATGCCCATTCTCACGCAGCAATGACTCTGTTTCGAGGCTATGCTGATGATTTGCCTCTTCAGCAATGGCTGAATGAATACATCTGGCCAATCGAAAGAAAAATGACCAAGGATGACGTGTACCTCGGTGCAAAACTCGCTGCTGTAGAAGCATTGATGTCTGGAACCACTCTTTTCAATTCGCAATATTGGCATCCTGAAATGGAGGCCAAGGCTTTTCTCGAAGTGGGTGTGAGGCTTGTGTGTGGGCCTCCTGTCCTTTCCGGGATGGCTGGGCTTAGTTTTCCCCAAGAATTGATTTCAACATACCATGGCAAAAATGATGATATGACTCGGATATCCATGAATCCACATGCTCCTTATACTGTCTCTCCCGAAGAATATGCTCGTATCAATGATTTTGTCGAAAATTTCAATGCAAAGGGCAATGGCCCTCCCATGATTGTTCATACTCATGTTGCCGAGGCAAAAGATGAAATGGATGCTATTCGTGGATTTGCAGAAAAAGAAGGTATCGTGATACCTCCTGATGTCTCAACACCTGTTGAATACCTTGATAAATTTGACATTCTTCGTTCATTCACTTTAGCGGCTCATGCAATTGAGGTTCCACCAAAAGACCAACAAACACTTGCCAAACATGGGGTTTCTGTCTCGGTGAACACGGAGAGCAACATGAAACTGGCTAATTCTGTAGCTCCTGCCCAAGAATATCGTCAATTGGGTATGTCTGTTGGGCTTGGAACCGACAGTGCGTGCTCCAATAATTCACTAGATATGTTTTCAACGATGAAATCTACTGCCATTGTCCAAAAAGGGTTCCATACAGTTCCTACAAGGCTTCCAGCTTCGGAAATCATTTCCATGGCAACCTCTGGCGGTGCCTCGGCAATGGGGTGGAAAGAAGTCGGTGATTTACTTCCTGGTATGTATGCAGATCTTGTGGTGGTCGATCTAAATAAACCCCATCTCCGTCCTATCCCATCCGGAAAAACACTTCTTTCACATTTGGTTTATGCCGTCAAAGGATCGGATGTCTCCGATGTAATGGTTGGTGGTGTTTGGAAACTTAGAAACCGTGTTCCGACTGGAATTGATTTGCCTACTCTTCTCGAAGAGTTTGAAACAACTGCCTTGAATCTTCTGAAGGCCTGATCATCTGGAATCTTTCCACAATTTCTGTGTTGAGGGATCCCATCCGGTGCGCAATCCTTCATCAAATTGATCCAAAGTTTTCATGTCCTGTTGACTAATTTCAAAATCAAAAATACTGGCATTCTCAAGAATCCTCTCGTATTTTGAAGATTTTGCGAGAACTATGGTTCCTTTCTGCACAGCCCATCTGAGGAGAATTTGGGCTGTGGTTTTGTTATATTTTTGTGCAATTTGTTTGAGCCTTGGATCATCCAGTTTTTTACCCTTGGTGAGTGGACTATAGGCCTCAATTTTTATCCCTCTTTCCTCACAGAATTGTTGAAGATCCTTTTGGTAAAGATAAGGTGAAAATTCAATCTGATTGACGGCAGGAACAAATTCTGCAACTGGTAGAAGTTCATCTAGATGCCATTGCATATAATTGGAGACTCCAATTGCCCTTGCTTTTCCTTCCTTGTAGATCTTTTCCAAGGCCTTCCATGTTTCAAGCCTCAACTCCTCAACTGGCCAATGGATCAAATATAGATCTACATAGTCGAGTTTCAATCGTTTCAGCGATTTCTCAAAGGCATTCAGCGCGCTTTCATATCCATGATCCCTGTTCCAAAGCTTTGTTGTTACAAAAATCTCTTCCCGTGGCACCTCTGATTTGTGTAAGGCCTTTCCAACATCTTCTTCATTTCCATAGATTGCCGCAGTATCAATATGACGATATCCTACTTCTAAGGCAGAAAGGACTGCCCTTTCAGTCTCACCTCCTGATTTGGCTTTATATGTTCCAAGTCCAAAAATCGGAATCTTAACTCCGTTATTCAATGTGATGCAGGTATCTAGACTAATATGGGAACTCATCAAATCTCTATCAATCCATATGTATTTGAAGATACTACCTTCGGCAAACCAGAAAATGATATGATTTAGTTAAAGTTGAATGGCAATGAACCCCAATGTTCAAATTCTATTGGGATAATTGTCCTCATTGATACAAATCCCTGAATTTTCTTCTGAAATTCGAAAATATGCACTTGCCCGTTTTTTCCAATTTTTGGCGTATCAGATGCTGTTAGCAAAATTCTTCAGTGGCGGTGCAATCGCGATCGTATTGGTGGAAGTTCCTGTCATCCAAAAACAATTGAAGGTTTTTGATCCTCTGGGACGGCGATTGCATTTCTATCGTCAACTCTACCTTTTCACTCTCCTTCTTTGGAAAGGCATGGCAATTCTTTATCTTGAATTTTATCCATCCCCTTTGGTTGGCATTCTTTTTGTCATTCTTCTTCATCTTTCTATGGGTTTGGAAACATTACTTTTCATAAGAATCTCATCACGACTTGAGGAGAAATATCATGGGGAGATGCTGCGATATATCGGTTTTTTGCAGCTTGCTGTCGTGATCATGGGCATTTTGGGAAGTGCACTTGGTGTTGTCTTGATTATTGAATATCTGCTTGCATTCTCTTTTCTCCTAATTCCTGCCTTTCTCGTTGCATGGGCCTCAATATTTCCCAAAGAAGCCATTTATCCTGATTAATCATTTTTTAGAGAGATCTAGCAGAAATGCTTTTTTTTGTGTTTTTGATATATATAGTATGTGCAGGATGGCTCTGGCTGTTTCAACCAAACGACTCAATCGAACAGTTGTGGATGAAATAGTCCAATGCATGAAAAAAGCTTCTGCTGATCAGACAATGGATCATGAGCACAATAAGGATGGTCGAGGAACATTTCCCCATAGTGATGGGTGGGGGATCTTATGGTTGAATTCTTTTGGTCACTTTGCAAGCTACCGAAGCATGACACCCTTTCATGAACAAGATCTTGAGGAAATCGAACCCGTTCTGCAACATGCCGCTGATTCCCCTCTTTTCATGATTCATGTAAGAAAGGCCTCTCCGGGAATCCCTAGAGGATGCGAATATCTTCATCCATTTGTTAGAAGTACTAAACAAGGAATGATGGCATTTGTCCACAATGGTACCATTGTCAACTATGAAACATTAGGTCTCGTGGATTATGCCGATGAAGTTTTGACAAAATCGGACAGTGAACGGCTATTTTACTATCTTGTTGGTAGGATGGAATGGAATCTAGATGAAGATGTAAAGGAACTCAAGGATGCAATTGAGCATATTCCCGCGGGTTCATCTGCGAACTTTATCCTTGTTCGGGAAAATCCCCTCACGGTTTATGCATCCACTAATTTCAGTGATAACCCCAAATATTTTACCATGCAGTATGCTGCCACAGAGGATATGTTGGTCATCGCCTCAGAAAAATTACTGGAAACCCCGGATATCAGTTGGAAACCTTTGGAAAACAGAAAACTATTGAAAATTCAGAAGGTAGATCAAAAACTCCATTGGCAAGAATATTGATTCAGTTTTAGCTTTCTCCCCCTCCGTACGTGCTTTTATCCTCAGAATTCATAATATCATTAATGGCAACAGAAATGGAAAATAATGAGCAGAATGGTCTTCTCCATCTAACTCTTCAGGATGTTCCTGGACTAGGACCTAAAACCGCCAAAATGTTACGAGATGAAGGAATCGATACCCCCGCTCGATTGATGGAATCCTCCTTTGATGAATTGGAACAGGCTGGTCTTACGCGACCCGCCGCAAAGAAATTAAAGCAGGCTATTGCTGACATGTTTCCAAATATTTTCCCGGATTTCCACTTAGGTGTGGATTTGGAAGACATCGAAGGTATTGGTCCTACAACTGCAAGAGCATTGAGAGAAAAGGGGATGAATGTTGGTCTTTTGGAGACCACTCCTGTTAAAGAATTGGAAGAAAGGTATGGTCTTACCGCTAATGCTGCAATCAAGTACCAAACCTTCATTGTAGAAAACCTGAGAGGTGGAATGTTTACGAACGGGCTTGAAATACTTGAAAAAATGCAAAAATCCGAAACCTTCACTTTTGGTGCTGAAAGTATTGATCAATTGACATTCATAGACGAGCTTGGTAATGGGGGTGTTCGCAGAGGTGAAACATATGAGTTGTTTGGATCATTTAGATCCGGCAAAAGCCAATTGTGCCATCAGTTGGCAGTGACTGTCCAACTTCCTCCCGAACTTGGTGGTTTGGGCAAAAAAGCAGTCTATATCGACACAGAGGGGACATTTTCTCCTTCCCGGATTGTTCAGATCGCAAATCGTTTCAAAGAACAGAAAGGATGGGATAAACCTGTAGAGGATGTGCTGCGCGATGTGATGTATGCTAGAGCCAAAAACAGTGATGGGCAACAGGCTGCAGTAATTAAATTACTTGAATTTCTTGGCAAATGTCCTGATGAATTCGGACTGGTGATCGTTGATTCAGTCACTGCACATTTTCGAGCTGAATATGCCGGTCGAGGGACCCTTGCAGAACGTCAACAGATTCTTAATGCCCATCTCAATTCTCTACATAGAATTGCAGATACCTATAATGTAGCAGTTGTCGTGACCAACCAGGTACAGGCGAATCCTGCTCAATTTTTCGGAGACCCCACCACGGCAGTTGGCGGGAACATCATGGGACATTGGGCAGGTACCCGGTTTTATTTAAGAAAATCAAAAGGTGAAAAAAGGGTAATTAAGGTCTTTGACAGCCCTGTTCTTCCAGAAAGTGAAGCGGTATTCGAGATCACTGGACAAGGCATTCTCTCTTCTGAATGATCCCTCTGGAGAAAAACTACTTAATTGTTTAGTTTTTCAATAGGTTATGGCAAGAAAACGACCTTCACATGGTGGGGGCTGGCATGCCGTTAGGTACACCTACAAGATGGGAAAACGGGCAGGTGGAACTCTTCGGCTTTTCAGTGCATTGCGCAAATCGAACACATGCAAGGCTTGTGCTTTTGGAATGAAAGGAATGCGCAATGAACTTGGCCAAGGCTTTCAAGTTTGCAAAAAGGCTATGCAGGCTCAATCACAGGACATGCTCCCTCCGATTTCACAGAAATTTTTCGAGGATCATGACTTGGATGCAATGAAACAGATGAGCGGAAGAGAATTGGAACTTCTTGGTCGGCTAACTTTTCCAATCCACAAAAAACCTGGTGACAACCGATTTGTTCCAATAGGATGGGATGACGCACTTTCTCTACTTGTTAACCGATGGATGGATACCGATCCTCAAAGATTATTTATCTATGTTTCCGGACGTTCCTCCAATGAGGCTGCATTTTTAATTCAGCTTCTTGGACGTGCCTATGGAACAAATCATATCAACAATTGCAGTTATTACTGCCATCAGGCAAGTGGTGTGGGTCTTTCTTCAATGCTTGGCTCAGGTACTGCAACTGTCACTTTGGCGGATGTAGAGAAATCAGACCTTATCGTTGTTGCAGGTGCAAACCCAAGCAGTAACCACCCACGTTTCATGACCCACCTTATGAATCTACGAAAAAGAAAAGGAAATGTGGTTGTGATCAACCCTTTTCGTGAAGTAGGTTTGGAACGTTTTGCCATCCCTAGCCATATGAAATCACTTCTGTTTCCCACCGAGATTGCAAATCTGTATATCCAGCCACACTGCGGAGGCGATATGAGCTTTTTTAAAGCCATTGCCGCCAGAATCCATCAACTAGGACAAACCGATCTTAATTTTCTTCGTACAAATTGTAACAATGTAGAAGAATTCCTTGATGACCTAGAAAAGGCTGATGTAGATAGATTGCTATCTCAGTCAGGTGTCAGCAGGGAAGATCTAGATCAGTTTGTCGATCTTCTTCTTCAAGCAAGAAACCCAATCTTTGCATGGGCAATGGGACTTACCCACCAACGTCATGGTGTAGAAACAGTCCAGATGCTTACCAACTTGGCACTGATGGTAGGTGCAATTGGACGGGAAGGAAGTGGACTTCTTCCACTTCGCGGGCATAGTAATGTTCAAGGAGTTGGGACAGTTGGTGTAGTTCCACGATTGAAACCCTCTGTGATCGATGCATTAGCAAAACATCTTGGTATCAATGTTCCCTCTACTGACGGCTATGATACCTTTAGTGCTATGAAAGCAGCAGAAAACGGAGAGATTGATTTTGCTCTCTTTCTTGGAGGCAACCTTTATGGTGCCAATCCTGCATCGAAATGGGCAGGGGGATCCATTTCAAACATTCCCTTCACCTGCCAACTCAGTACCACCCTGAATTTGGGACATATCCATGGCCAAGGGAAGGAAGCTCTGATTCTTCCCGTTCGAGCAAGAGATGAGGAACGACAGGGCACGACTCAAGAATCAATGTTTAATTATGTTCGATATTCCGTCGGTGGGCAATCTCCTCCCATATCTGACCTCCCCTCCGAAACAGAAATATTGGTGGATATTGGCCGACGCCTAGTTCCTGATGTTTTGGATTGGGACACGCTTTCCAATCATGATCGGATACGCGATTTCATTGGGAAAACCATTCCGGGAATGCAAGCCATTTCAAATGTAAAAGAACATGAGTTTACCATTGAGGGGCGAATCCTACATACCCCTCAATTCAACACAAAAAATAAAAAAGCCCACTTGAAAGTCCTTGCTCCTCCTGATGCCCGACCTCCTCCTGGAAAATTCAATCTTACAACCTTCCGGTCTGAAGGACAATTCAATACCATCATTTATGATGATGAAGACGTTTACAGAGGATCTACCCATCGAAATGTAATTTTCATCAATTCCAAAGACCTCTTGGATTTGGGTATTAAAGATGGTGATCTAGTCAAAGTGGTGTCTGATTTTGATTCTGTCGTCGTGGAGGCATTTGAGGCTCCAATCCGAAGAGGAAATGTTGCTATGTTCTTCCCCGAAGGCAATAAAGTTATCCCCCCAATCATCGATCCGCTTTCCAAAACACCTGTATTCAAAAGGGCAGAGGTTGCAATCCACCCTATAAATGATTGATCTCTGAATAAACAAAGTATTTAATGTTAAGTCGTCTTCATGTTCTTTGTGGATAAATTTGCCCAAGAACTCATTAGGCTTGCAAAATCTTCGGATCAAACAGAACGAATGGAAGCAGCTTACTTGATCGGTGAATTGGCGGATGTGCCACAAGATCTTCTTAATGTATTGTATGAGTTGATACAGGATGAATTTCTTGAAGTCCAAACTACTGCAAATGAAGCCCTCAAAAAAATCTTGATCAAACAGTATGGTTGGAAATTAGATTTGAATGATTCCCAGTCACAATAAATTGCATGTGGCTGCCGTTATTCGAACCAATATTTCCGCATTTTGCTATTTTTTCGCATCTCTTATCCTTTTTTCGAAAAAACTTAAATCGTGTTGTTTTTCTTCCTCGTTGTGCAATCTTTGAAACAAAACCTTCTGGTAACATTCCTGTTTGGATTAATGCTATTGCCCACAATTCATGTGATTCCTGCCAATGCAGGATTGGGTACATGGCCATTGCTAAAAAAAGGTGCTCGCGGCGAAGACGTTTATGCTTTACAATATCTTTTGAGAGCACATGGCTATTCCATTGCTGTTGATGGAATTTTTGGTAGCGGAACAGAATCAACTGTGAAAGCATTCCAATCTTCAAAAGGATTGATTGCTGATGGAATTGTTGGGTCAAATACATGGTCCAAATTGGTAATCACTGTCAAGTACGGATCCCGTGGCGATGCTGTCCGCGCAGTTCAAAGACTCTTGAATATGAAACACCACACTTCTTTGGCAATAGATGGTATTTTTGGCTCTGGTACAAAATCCAAGGTCATTTCATTTCAATCGCATGTTGGAATCAGTGCAGATGGTATTGTCGGTCCTACCACTTGGCGTTATCTAATCAGTCATTTTACAGATCTTACCATCTATGGCGGATCTGGAACTGGATGGTATCATTATGGCGATGATGGAAATGACGATTGGGCAACCGCCAATGTGATTGCACAGCTCAAAAAGGTGGCCTTGGATTGGTATTACGCTGTCGGATCTCCAAGAATCGGAATTGGTGACATTAGCAGAGAGCATGGCGGTTATTTTCCTCCGCATTCCACCCATAGGGATGGACTAGATACTGATATTCGCCCTATCCGAAATGATGGGGTAGAAGGTGCTACACAATGGAATTGGGGGTCATATAGTCGTTCTCTTACCCGGTTACTCTTGCAAATGCTTTGGGATACTGGAATGGTGGTTCGTATTCTTTTCAATGATCCTGTGCTGGTCTCAGAAGGCCTGTGTACATCTTACTCTGGACATGACAACCATTTGCATGTAGATTGGGCATTGTAATTTATAGTTTGGTTCTATAGATCAACTCTGTCAACCATTTCGAAAGTTTACCATGCGGTGGATAGAAAAATGGATTGTCAATTTTTCTCGGTTTTTTCAGGATCGCGACCATGCGTGAAAATTCATCAAAACTTTCTTTTCCTTTATTGTAACCATATCCAGACGTTCCTACCCCTCCAATTGGAAGACCTTGAACTCCAAACTGAAAGAGAGTGTCATTGATGCATCCATTTCCAAATTGTACCTTTGAATGGATATCCCTTGTGAATTTCTTGTCACTGCCGAATATATAAAGAGCCAAAGGCGTAGGATTCCGTCCAATGATCGAAAGAAGTTCATTTTCATTCTCATATTCCAATATGGGCAGAAGAGGTCCAAAAATCTCTTCCTGCATAATGGGGTGATCCAAGGGTGGATTGTCTATTAGTGTGATTTGAATAAACCTTGCATGGCGATCAGTTACTCCTCCAAACAAAATTTTGTCCTCCAACCCCTTTTTTAGTCTTATCAATCTTTCAAAATGATGCTCATTTATGATTTTACTGCTTGTCGTAGGTTCCGCATTGTCAAGCTTCATCTCTTTCAGAGCATTGATCAAGGCTTGTACTAATTTTTCCTTGATCTCCTTTCTCACCAGAATATAATCTGGTGCAACACATGTCTGTCCTGCATTGACCCATTTTCCAAGAATTATCCTTTTTGCTGTTACCTTAATGCTCTTGTCATCATCCACTATGGCTGGTGATTTACCTCCCAGCTCAAGAACAGTGGGTGTCAATGTTTTTGCTGCTGCTTCCGCAATGATCCTGCCTACTTTTTCACCTCCGATGAAATAAATGAGACCATGCTTGCGAACGATCAATTCCGTTGCAACTTCCTTCCCTCCAAGAAAACAGGTGACATGGCTAGGATCAAACGTTTCCTCAATGATTTCCATAACCACTTGGGAAGTTTTTTTGCTTATTTCTGAAGGTTTAACTATGACTGTATTGCCTGCTGCAACTGCATACGCAAGCGGTACCAATGTCAGCAAAATCGGGTAGTTCCATGGCGTGATTAGTACCACTCTTCCTCGCGGCATGGGGACTTTCTTTGCCCTTAATGCAGGAAATGCCAAGAGACCCGCAAATTTTGTTTTGCTCTTGGACCATTTCTTTAAATTTTTCAGAATATAATCAATTTCATGTATCGTTACTCCAATATCTTTTACAAACCCGGTCAATCTGTCATTTCCCATGTCCTCGTAAAGTGCGTCAAGGATTTCCTCTTTCCTCTTGACAATAGTTTTCCGAAGCTTTTTTAGAACCTCTCTTCTGAAATTGACGTCAAATGTCCTGCCTGTCTGGAAAAACTCTTCTTGGTGTTGGATTGTATTCTCAACAATGTCTCCGAATCTCTCAAGCTCCTGCATAAGATGGTTGGGTCTGCTGAAAATAAGTATTTTTTCTTTTCAGTGAATTAGTTCTTCTTCAATGCACGTTTCATGATCTTGCCTGTTGCAGTTTTTGGAAGATCTTTGACGAAACGAATCTTTCTAGGATACTTGTACGCTGCCATTCTTTCCCTGCACCATTGAATGATCTCTCCTTCATCTGGTTTGGTGTCTTTTCTAGGTACAACGTAAGCCACAATTTCTTCTCCATACTTCTTGTCTTTTTCTCCAACTACTGCCACCAGTGAAATATATGGATGCGTCATCATTATCTCTTCTACTTCTCTGGGATATACATTATATCCTCCTCGAATTATCAAATCTTTCTTCCTGTCGACGATGTAGAAATATCCATCTTCATCCATTTTACCAAGATCCCCCGTGTGAAACCATCCTCCTTTGAATGCTCTTTCTGTTTCCCTTGGTCTGTTGAAATAGCCTTTCATGATATTGTGTCCACGTATCAGAATTTCTCCGATTTCACCAATTGGGCGGTCATTGCCCTCCTCATCAACAATCTTCATCTCAGTTCCTGGAAGGGGAACCCCTATCGATCCCACCTTTCGTGGCATGTCTATTCTTGAGAAACATGCAACTGGTGATGTTTCTGACAGTCCATAGCTTTCCAAAATAATTGTTTCAAATTTTCGTTCAAATTCCTTCAGTACTTCAATTGGCATGGCCGAACCCCCCGATACCCCTAATCTCAATGTTTCTTTAATTTCTCTTGCTGCCTCTGAAGCAATTTCCGTATGAAGAAGCCCCCAGTACATGGTGGGTACTCCGACAAATATGGTTGCTTGGTATTTTCGCATTTTTTGGAGTGCTTTCTCTGGATCAAAACGTCTTTGAAGAACCAACGTTGACCCAGCAAAAAATCCTGCATTCAACTGGACTGTCTGTCCAAATGAATGAAACAATGGTAAGGTCACCAAATGGACATCCTTACTTGTCAACTGCATGAGACCTGCAACTGCAAGAGCATTTTCAAAAAGATTTCCATGGGTCAGCTCAGCTCCTTTGGAACGTCCCGTTGTTCCTGATGTATAAAGTATCACGGCCGTTTCTTCCCTTTCTGTGGAAATGTCTTTGTATTCCTCTTCACTCCGAAGAAGCTCTTCGAAACCGATTTCCTCTCCAATTGGTTTTTCCTCCACTACGATCATATGTTTGCATGTTTCCGTCTGCAAGAAGGCTTTCCTTCCTTCTTGCAATATCTTGCCGGATTCTCCACTATGGCAAATAAAGGCTGTTGCCCCTGAATCTTTGAGAAAATATGCGATTTCCCCTGCTTTTAGCAAGATGTTGAGAGGAACAACGATTGCTCCGATTTTATGTATTCCAAAATAGATTACAGGAAATTGCCACGTATTTGGACAGGAAACTGCAACTCTTTCCCCTTTCTTAATTCCCAACTGTTGAAGCCCTGATGCAAGACGAGATGCTAACCCATTGATGTCGTTGTATGTATATTCTGATTCACCTGAAATAATGGCCACCTTTGATGGAAAAATGGCTGCCGAATTTTCGAGTGCAAACGAAATGTTCAGTTTCCTTGCTGCCACATTTCTCCCAATAAGCTTTCCTTGTATATAGTTATTGGTTTGTCTGTTTGCCTAACAGAAATGATAATAACTCTCTCCCTGTTTTTTCTAATGTGGGCATTCCAATAACTCCTGAAGGGATGCATCTTTTCAAATCATATTGTGGAATTGATCGATCCACCCTTGAAAAACGTGCAATTGCTACAAGGGAACAGGCATTGCAGTTGCACCGATATCGATTTATTGAGGCATTCCGTTTTCTCCATCCTCGTATTGCTTCAAATCCCTTTTTTTCGATGATCCCTCTGAAAAAAGGAAAAATTCTGGATGTCGGCTGCGGATTTGGGACAGATATCCGTTACCTTGCACTTCATGGGGCTCTCCCATCTGACCTCTTTGGTCATGATATTCATGATGGTTTCATAAAATTGGGTTTTGACCTTTTCACCCCAATCTCTGGTAGAGGAAACTCCCTCGAATCGAATTTAACCTTCCTCATTGGTGCACTTGGAGAGGGTGAAGGTGAAATGATCAAAAAAAACAAGAAACGATCCTTCAAATGGGGTGATTTCTCTCATCGCTTCCAAATCGTCCATGCAGGTTCCATACTCCATCTCCTGAAAAAAAATGAAGGTGAAGACCTTATCCGCAAAGTTTCCACTCTTCTTCAACCAAATGGAATCTTCATTGGTAGGACCGCAGGTGCTGAAACTCCGGAATTCCCTAATGACGGGTTGCGTACAATTCATTCAGTTTCCAGCTTAACGAATTCCCTAGAACGTGCCGGTTTCGAGGAAATAAAGGTTGTTTCTCATGAACGAGAAACCTTAAAAAAAGAGGAGGATCGTGTTTCCTATCTGACGTTGCATTTTTATGCTAAGTTGTCAAGCTCCTGAACTTTTCCATTATTGCCCGGTTCACTGGATCTGAATTAATGAAATCAACAAACCTTGAAATGGTTGCAATAGTGTTTTTGGAAATGGCGTGTTCCATGCTACATGCATCCTCACTTGCAGTTTCCTCATCAATCCCAAGAAGGACTAAAAGATCCGCAATCACTTGATAGGCATCATTGACCCGAGTTGCAATACTGATCCCTTTTTCAGTTAATTGTATTTTTCCTTGTTTCATGTATTTGACAAATCCCTGTTCCTCAAGCCTCCTCATTGCTTCTGTAGTGGAGCTTAAGCTTCTTCCCATCAATTCCGCGATTTCCGAAATCTTTGCATATTCCTTGTTTTCCGTCAACCAAAGTATCCTCTTGAGATAATTTTCTGTTGTTTCGGTCAAGGCTCTCTCACGGGGTTTGGGAAATGACAGGTGTACATGATCATCAGATGAAGCCATTCTATAATTGAAAGCGCGACATTTCTTAAAACTATTCCGATATCGAGTCAAATCACTCGATCAAATCCAGTTGCTCCAAGGGGTTTGGTTGCATCAAGCCCCCATTTGCATGTGATTGAATTGGTGGCGGAAGGATCAAGACTACTCCCTTTTGCTCCTGGAACAAGAACCATGTCCTTGTCTGGCTGAAACCTAGTTGCAATTGCCCATTCCACATCGACTGGATCAGTTGGATCGATGTCTTCATCAACGACTACTACACGTTTCAAGGACGGATGTGCCGCAAGTGCTGCAATGATCGCATTTTTGCCATCACCATCCGTTCTTTTCTTTATTTGGACTACTGCATGCAACCACGATCCTCCTCCTTCAGTCATTACCACATTGGTCACCGTCGGAACGGTGTTTTTGATGAGTTTTTTCATTCGCGGCTCCTGCGGAATTCCCATCAGAATTTTGTGTTCCTTCATCCCTGGAAGGATTGTCCTGAAAATCGGATTTTCCCGCATGTACAGATCCGTGATCTCCACAAGCGGTTGCATTCTTACATGGTCTTGTGTACCCGTCAAGTCAACAAACGGTCCCTCTTCGACTTCTTCCCTGAGCATCTTTCCAACCATTACAATTTCCGTTTCTTTTGGTACTCCAATTCCATTTAGAATATACTCCTCTGCCCCTCCCATCAAATACGATGCGAATGCCATCTCATCAAGCCCTGGATAGGATGTTGCCGCCCCCAATTCAAAGGCTGGGTGAACACCAAGAAGAACCACGATATCCAAATGATCTGCCCCACGTTCAAGAGCCGTTGTGTAAAAACTATGTAGATGCCTTTGGGGTACTGGTCGGATTGCAAACCTGTTCTTCCCCAAATACATCATCCTATGGATGGATGCATTTCTTCTTCCTGTGTCTGGATCCAATGCAAGAACAATTGATGCTGTCAGATATCTCTTTCCCCCAAAAAACTCCGGAATGGGGATGTAATTTGCGATATCTGGGTTTTCAATGTGTGTGTGCAGAAATGGTGCAGTTTCCACCTTTCGAAGGGGTAGGGGATTGTTGAATGCAGCTCCGACCGTGTCTGCAAGCTCTCCTGGGGTGACGCCTATGGACTTTGCTAAAAGTTCACGGGTAGACACGATTCCTGCCGCAATTCTTGTCGTATGTCCTTCAACGTTTTCAAAGATAATCGGCTCCTCCTTGTGCTTGATTATCTCTTCGGTTACGGTGTCTTTCCAGGATACTTCCTTGGTGATGACATGATGTTTGATTGTCTCAAGGAACTCTCTCATTTAACTGATTATCTCTACGCGCTTTAAAAATTTACTATCTCCTACAACTTCTTTTTTCTCTTCCCTTTCTTCCTTTTCTTGGTCTTCTTTTCAATCTTCAATTTTGACCAGACAGTTGATTTCCATATCTTTTGAATCGGGTATGTCATCAATAGAACCAATGGGAAAAAAAGGAAGCTTGGCCAATCAATTACTTCAAATCCATATGTGGGAAGAGGGGGTCGTGTCTCCCCCTGCAATCCTATTGCCAACAGAATGAAAAATGCACCATATCCTGTACTGATTAGGATCCCTTTACGAATTAAATCCTTCATGATCGCAGGCTTATCTCCAATCCTAATGTAGCTTTTCGCTTCAAGCACTAAATCTTCCGGATACTGACTTAATGCCAGTAGGCTTCTGAAAGAAAGCCCAATTATGAAGGCTGCTGTATAACTGGTCACCAAAATTAAAAGATTCATGAATGATGGGCCTGTAGGGATGAATGCAAACATATAGACCATAACAACAGTTGAAAGATTGAAAGAAAGAATTGCACTTTGTTTCGAGGAATAAAAATCTCCAGTAAAGAATTTGAGAAACATTGTCTTTGTGATGGCAATGTCCAAAGGTGACAGGAGATCATTTTTGAATGGCAAGTCTTCCAATATAAGTGCTGTTTCAAAACCTCTCGTCTTTTGATGTGTTTTCACATAATTAACCATGTCCTCATAGTTCCTTACAGGTGTAAAAATATTGAAGGAGAGCCAATTCATCAGCAAGGCGAGATTGTAAAGGGAAGGATTCCCAAAAAGGTAGCCTAGGAAGATTGAAATCGAAAGAAGATGGACTAGGAGACTAAAAGCAAAAACCCTAGAATTGCTTCTCTTTTTCCAAATGTCCCTTACATATAGTATCACTAATAAGATGGCGATGATCATCCCGAATGGTGGAAAAAACGAAAATTGTGTGGGTCCGAATTTCCACACCAGCAAAACCAATATTGGTGAAAGGTTAAAAAACACTGCTGTTGCTTTTTCAACAAGGGTGGTGTGACTCATCTCAGAAAATCTGACTGACACTAATGATCACCCAATATTTCCTCAATTCTCTTAATAAACTCCCTTACACTGTTTTCGTCAATCGCAACCTTGTTCAAATCTGCCGGGAGTGCATTTCCTGATAAGTCCAATGTCCAAAGGTTCCTTAACCTGAAAAAGCTCTTGGGAAGTGATTTCAGCCTATTATCTGCTAAGTTCAGTTTTCGAAGATTGACCGTTCTTTGAAAGAATGTATTTGGAAGATTCTGTAATTCATTTCCTGAAAGATCTAGCGTTTGCAGATGGAGGGCATTCTTCAAGAGACCATCTGGAAGATCTGAAATCTGGTTATTCCTCAGAAAAAGTTCTCTGAGCTTCTTGTTTTTCACAAATGCCTCTGATGACAGTGATGTCAACTGATTTCCACTTAGGTTGATTGCAAAGAGATGAGGGAACCTCCAAAAGAATTCGGGAGGAAGAATCTTGAGTTCCAAATTCGATAGATCTATGCTATTTAATTCCAAAAATGGACTGATGATTGTCTGTTCTCTCTCAAGAATCTCAGAATATCGGTCTTTCAGTCCAATGCTTTCCAACGCTTCTTTTAGAATTTCCCTTTCATCGATTGTTTCCATTTGATTTAGCTAGGGATTTTCTCTAGAAAAATTGTTCTCTAGGGTTCAAAATCCTACAATTTCTCTCAATGCTTTGAAATCCGTTTCATGGTTCCCTCTCT
The DNA here is from genome assembly GCA_964645535.1 of uncultured archaeon. Classification (GTDB taxonomy): domain Archaea; phylum Asgardarchaeota; class Heimdallarchaeia; order Heimdallarchaeales; family Kariarchaeaceae; genus WAKA01. Next base: position 52,321 of record CAZYCQ010000005.1, read on the forward strand.
CATCTATAGGTGTCTCCAAAATAACTGGAACATCAAGGGTTGCAACTCTTTTGTTTGTGAAAAAGGCTCTGAATCCCTCTTTCCCAATATGGCCCTGTCCAATATGCTCATGTCTGTCTTTTCCGGAATTAAGATCAAATTTGCTATCATTACAATGGATTACATTTAGTCTAACCAACCCAATCGCATCATCAAAGGCTTCTATTGTGTTCTCTACAGTCTCAGGTGTTCTTATGTCATAACCTGCTGCAAAGACGTGGGCTGTGTCAAAACATACTCCCAACTGCTTGTTGTCATTAACCCCCTCAATTATTTTTCCGATCTCCTCAAAACGGCTTCCTGTACTGTTTTTTGTTCCTGCCATTGTTTCAAGACAAATTTTCACTCCAGTTTTGTCAAGCTGTTCTTGCACCTTTTCCAAATGGGAAATTACATTCTTGATTCCATTTTCCACTCCTTTTCCCTTGTGTGAACCAATATGAATCACCAAATAGGGAATACCCAAAGAATCGCATCTAAGAATTTCTTCTCGCAGTGAATGGTGTGATTTTTCATAGATGGCTGGGTCATCCGTAGAAAAATTCGGGAGATAGGGAAGGTGAACTACCGGTTTATGTAGCTTCAATTCGTTCACTGCACTTCTAAACTTTTCCACCAGTTTTTCATCAAGAGGTTTGGATTTCCAGATCCGGGACGACCTTGTGAAAATTTGCAGCGTGGTGCATCCCATTTCCCTTGCCTTTTCCGCAGCAATATGGAATCCTCCCTTTATGGAGAAATGTGCTCCGAAATACATCTTCCTTTCAATCTACTGTTCCCTTAAAAACTTCTCTTTGAGCCTCTGATAGACTTCTTGAAGAATCCCAATGCTTTCCCCCTTCTCTCCGAGAACATATTGAACATTAGAGCAGACACTTTGGGGATGTACTCTCACCTCAACCAGAAAATCATCAAGAACCTCATAACTGAAAGGATACATCTGACAGGCAAAGGGCTTGTATTCGTGGATTTTGCAATAGTTCTTTTCATCTAGGAATACACAGTCTCTCGTAAACGGCTTTTTCTTTAAAATGAATGCTTTAATTCTCGCTCCTTTCGTCTTTCCTGGTAGGGAGACTGGCGTCAATGAAACCAAGAACTGATCTAGTTCCCACCCATGGTCTTGTATTCTCAGTACTTCATCCTCCGTAACTGGAATTTCATTCTCCCTACAGCAATCTCCGCTATTTCTGCATGTAAACTTTATTCCATTAATGACTTTGAATTCGCCATTCCTCATATCTATGGTTCCAACTGGGAGATTCTGGTTTTTCAACTGATATGGCTAGTATTTCTCTCCATATTAACATAGAGATTTGTTCTTTTAATTCCGCAGAAGGATAACCCTTTTCTTTCCTATCCTGAAATTTGAGTTATGGTCTCTGCCGCAACAAATGTGCGCAACTCAGATATTCTGGTTATAGGCTCTGGAATATCTGCCTTGATCTTCTCCTTGAAGGTTCGTGAATTAAGCCCTTATTCCATTAACATCGTCACCAAGCGTGAGGTCGCGGAAAGCAATACTCGATACGCACAGGGTGGTATTGCAGCAGTACTTGATCCAAAGGATGATTTCCAAGGGCATATCCAAGATACTTTGATTGCGGGAGATGGGCTATGTCATCGTGATGTGGTCGAAGAAGTTGTGAAAAAAGGTCCTAGCATTGTTTCCAAGTTAATTCAGTTTGGGGTTCCTTTTGATAGGGACGAAAATGGAATTGCATTGGGAAGGGAAGGGGGGCATCATCATCGGCGAATCGCCCATGTACGCGATTTTACTGGTAAGGCAATTGAAGAGGCATTGGTAAAACAAGTGCAGGGACTAGATGACGTGATGATTTATGAGAACCACACTGCCATTGATCTTGCCATTGTCGATGGTAGAATTGCAGGTGCGTATGTGCTTGACAACCTGTCTTGTGAAGTATATAATTTCCAAGCAAAATATACCGTGATTGCCACAGGAGGCGCTGGAAAAGTTTTCCTCTATACCAGTAACCCTGATATCGCTTCTGGAGACGGCATTGCCATGGCATATCGGGCAGGAGCAACCATCCGAAACATGGAGTTCACTCAATTCCATCCTACATGTCTTTATCATCCTTATGCCAAATCTTTCCTGATTACAGAAGCCTTAAGGGGAGAAGGTGCCATTCTCAAGACCATTGGTGGAAGGCGATTTATGGTGGACTATCATGAGATGGCTGAGCTCGCGCCGCGTGACGTGATAGCATTGGCAATTGATCAGGAAATGAAACGGACTGGTGATGACTACGTCCTATTAGATATTTCATTTAAGGATCCAGAATTCATTGTTGACCGATTTCCGCATGTTCATTCAACCCTCCTGAAATACGGAATTGACATGACAAAAGAACCGATCCCTGTTGTTCCTGCCGCACATTATACCATTGGTGGTGTCAAAGCAAATCTCCGTGGTGAAACTGATCTCCCCCATCTTTATGTCATTGGGGAGGCTGCAAATACTGGACTCCATGGTGCCAACCGTCTTGCAAGTAATTCTCTTCTCGAAGGTGCAGTCATGGGTGAAAATGCAGCTACCCAAATTGTGGAAAAATTGGATTCAAATGTTTCCCTTCTATCATTCCCCCCATGGGTCACTGGCGATGCTGTGGAAAGTGATGAAGGTGTCATTGTAACTCATGCTTGGGACGAAATCCGAAGGGCAATGTGGAACTATGTTGGTGTTGAACGCACTACAAAACGTCTACTGAGGGCAAAAAAACGTCTTGAACTGATCCGATACGAAATTGAGGAATATTATTGGAATTATCAGGTGACCCAGCCCCTCCTTGAACTACGAAATCTGTTGGATAATGCTCAAATGACCGTGGATTCTGCTATTTTCAGAAAAGAAAGTCGGGGGGCGCATTTTACAAAGGACTATCCCTATCCCGGACCAGTTCCAAGAGACACGCTTCTCCAAAAAAAATTAGGGGTCTTCCCATCTTCTCCCATCACGGATTAAATTTGGACTGTCTCATAGTTCCCGTTTTCAGGTAATGTGACACTTTCCCGATATCGAATAACCCCTTCAATCTGCGTATTTTCGTCAATGATGATCCGATCGCCAATGACATCGCCTTTCACATGTGCATATGATAGCTGTATCTCTTCCCCTTCAATGGTCTCTTCAATCTCAAACACTCTTGGCTCCCCATAATGCCTTGAACGGAAAACGGCTGTTGCAATAACATCGGTGAGATATCGGGCCAATTCGGCAAAATTATTGATTTCATCAACCTTGATTTTTCCTTTTGATTCATAAGAGCGTAAGGAATATTCTTCTCCCACAACAATTCTTCTTCCCTTGATGAATTTGGCTTGTCCACCTCCTGCCTTGGAAATGAATTCTTCCGCGACAATTCCTTCATAGATCTCAATGGGGCCTGAAGCAATGATTTTTCCAGTTGAGGAAAGGGATTGGGCTTTCATCTTTCCAGCAATCTTCAGTATCTCTCCAGAAACCACTTCTCCTTGAGTGCTCACTTTTCCTGATATTCGTGCTTCACTACCAAAAACGACATTATTTTTTGCCTCCAATTTCCCAGATATCTTGGTAGCCCCAAGAAAAACTGCCTTGCCAATGACATTGGCCTTTCCATTGATTTTCGTATCTCCTTTCACTTCAATTCCTTGCTCAAAATCTGCCTTTCCATTGATATTCAATGAATTTGTAACCAATGGTCCAGTTGATCGTAACTTCCCATTAATATGGGTTGATCCTTTATTCACTCCTCCTGGGATTGTCTTTGCACCATTTACTACAATTTTATCATATACCTTTTCTGAGGGGTCATTTTCTCCAGCAGTCTCGTCTTCAAGTGCCCCGATTTTCTCAAGACCCTTTAATAATTGCTCATACTCTTCTTGCGTGATTTCTCCCGCCTCCAGCTTTTCTCGTAATCTTTCTAGTACGTTTGGCATGAGGTATTTTTCTATCCAGAAATAATAAAGAAGAGGAAAACCAGAACTGTAACCTTTCTATCCTGCGGTTATATGTTTCACCTCAAAGTTAAAGAAGGTTCTCCTTTATTATGGAACAATGGATATTCGATCCATATATCGAAGAATTCTTTCTAAGGAAGATCCACCTGAGGGATATGAATATCAAATCCGCTTTTGGTTTCCTTTTGCAATGGTTGTGGGATTGGTAGTTGGGAGTGTAATGGCTGGCTTCCACATTTTTATTGTTAGCTATGGTCTCCTTTTCCCGTCTTTTCATCCTCTTGCAATTGCTGCCATTGGAGGAATAGCTATCATTGGACTTGTGATCCTGAAAATTGAACGGCCTGATCAAAATGGCATCTCCTATGTGATCCGTCAGAAACATCAGGGTGAAGAGGTTCCATTTGAAGTTGGAAAGAAGAAATTGCTGAGTTCTGGTATTGGGTTGGGAAGTGGCCTTCCAATGGGACGGGAAGGTCCGGCATTAATCATTGGAAGTGCATTAACCTCTCTTTTATCCAAATGGATGAATGTTTCCCCCGATCTAAGGACACGTGCCATTACTTTAGGGGCAGCCGCTTCGACAGGTGCTCTTTTCCAAGCACCATTCGGATCCGCTGTGTTTGCAGCTGAAGTTCCCTACAAAGAGGATTCTGATGAACCAATGATGATGGGTGCGTTTCTTTCCTCAGTTTCTGCTGCTGTCACTGCCAAGACTCTCATCGCGATCTATAGTTCTTTTTTTTACCCTGTCCCCTTTTCCGTCTTCGTTGTCCCCGAAATCCCTTCATTACCTGTCAATATCCCTACTGCCGTTTTGGCTTTGGTATTCGGAGGTGCCGTTGGAATCATTGGGCGTTTTTTCATTTGGTTCTATTATAGGTATAGTGATGGGATGCAGAAGTTCCCGGTTTTGATAAGGATGACTCTGGGACTTTTACTCAGTCTTCTAACTCTTGGTATCGGTGTTTTCATCTTCCAAGATTCCTTCTTCATCCCCCACCTCTCTTTCTATTCCCAAATCACTTTTTTCATAACCAATGCCTCTCCACGACTGATGTGGACTATGGTTTCCCTTCTTTTCCTCCAAATGATTGCAACAACTGCTGTCATTGGGGTTGGATTTCCGGGAGGTATTTTTGGACCTTCATTGACTGTGGGTGGATTGGCAGGAATCATATTTGGACTGCTTGTAACTCCTCACTCGGTCTCTCTGATTGCGGCTTGGGCCATTGTTGGAATGAGTGCATCCCATACTGCAACTACGAAAACCCCCATTGCTTCAGTTCTTCTAATCCTTGAAATAACTGGACTTCCCTTGCTTGTCATTCCCATTGTATTGGCTAACCTCTCTTCATATGCCTTTTCAGGATCGGATTCACTTTATCGTGGACAATTAACCACTCGGACAATGAAGATCATGGCTGAGCTTTCCAAATTTGATCATAAGGAATTCTTCAAAATTGAAGAGGTGATGACTCCTCGAGGAAAGGTTGTTTATGTATCAATTGATCAAACGATAGGGGACGTCCTTCCCAAATTACGGAAATCAGGAAAACGTGATTTTCCGATCCTCCAAGGTGATCGAGTTGTGGGAATGCTACATCTTGAGAATCTTGATCATGCGTCCCCCAACGATCCTATCAAAAAATATATGGAAAAACCTACGTTTGTCTCTCCACAAATGAGTGGAAAGGCTGCAATCTATCATATGCTTGAAGCGGATGTTGAACGATCTCCTGTCGTTGATGATGAAGGGCATTTGCAAGGTATCGTGAGCATAAGGGACATCGTCCGCGGTGTTGAAAGAAATATCTAAATTCGTTCCTCCAGTAGATGTGCAATATTGTCAATAATTTGCTTTTGCCGTTCATTATCTTTTTGGGAATCCGTGATGATCTCTATGAGTGAATTCGGTCTTATTGTTTCTGGACTTGGGATGTCAGATTCTATCTTATGGTATTTCATCCCAAAGAAATCTGCCACTTTTGCAAAGGTGAATTCATGTGGTGTCAAAAAGAATTGATGGAATTCCTTTTCTTTGGAAATGGGTAATCTTCTGAATATTCCCCCTCCATGATTGTTCAACACAATCACGGTCAATTTTCTCTTTTCTTTTGAGCTCAAGGCATTCAAGTCATGGATGAACGTTAAATCCCCTACAATTGCAACAACTTCTTTTTGCAATCCCTTTGCTATGCCTAATGCAGTTGAAATATTCCCGTCAATTCCACTGACCCCTCTGTTCCCATAAATTGCCGCCTTGCAATCTATTGCGTAAGTCATGGCATGGCGGACGATCAGACTATTTCCTAAAAAGACGACATTATTTTCATTCAATGAATTGAGAAGGTTCCCAACGATAATTCCTTCAATCCTTTCCCTTCCTATGATTTGCTTCAGTTGCTCTTTTGCCACGTTATTGATTTCTTCAACTTTCTTGAACCAATGTCCTAAAGGTTTTGGCTCAACTCGCTCAATAATCTTATTGAAAAAGATGTTTGGGGATGCATTGAAAAAATAATGCATTTTGAGATGGTCATCATGCAACCTCAGGGATTCTGATATCTGGATTGAAACAGCTTCCGTTTCTTCTAAAAATCTTCCCATTTGCTTCCCAATCGGAACTTTTCCGATACGGATAATCAAATCAGGTTGCAATGCCTCTCTGACCTTCTTGCTTGCAAGAAAAATCTCATGGGCAGTAATCTTTCTACCAGAAAGAATGTCTGAAATTATTGGAATGCCCATGATTTTAGAAAACCTGTTTGCTATTTTCATGTCAATTGCTCTCCAGGCATTCGGTCCCAAAATCATTAGTGGTCTTTCTGCTTCTGAAATCAATCGAATGGCTAAATTGATTTGGTCTTCTGAAGGACTAAGATGTCCCATTGTTATTTGCACTTGTTTCTTTTTGATCTCATCCGTCTTTTCTTCTTTCAATGGCTCCAACGGTTTTCTGAATGGAAAATTGAAATGAACGGGACCTTGTGGATGTTGAATGGAATGGGCAATGCCCATGGCCGCTTTCATTCGTATGAAGTCCCTTAATTTCCCTTCTGTCAACCATTGGGGATTGTCGGCAATTGGCATTTCAACGAATTTCTTGACAAATTTTCCGAAAATATCCTTCTGGTTCATTGTCTGGTTTGCACCACTGTCTTGCAGTTCAAAGGGTCGGTCTGCGCTAAGTATCAACATTGGGATTTCCGATTGTGATGCCTCAGCAACAGCAGGAAAGTAGTTGGCGACCGCAGAGCCAGAGGTACAAACTAAAACGGTTGGTCTTCCCGTTGCCAAAGCGCACCCCAGTGCCTGAAACGCCGCACTTCTCTCATCATAAACCATGTTTATCGAAGAAAACTTTTCTGCATTTCTGGCGAATGCCAAGGTCAAGGGAGTGGAACGTGATCCTGGTGAAATATAGATGTGTCTTATCCCTCCCAAAAAGAGGGTTTGAACGAATGTTTCCGCAATGATTGAATTATATGTTTTCATTTTTCCACCTCCGTAAGAACAAGGGAATTGAGCACTGGTTGAAACTTGCTTTCCGTTTCTTCCCATTCACTCACGGGTTCTGATCCGTCCACAATCCCTGCCCCTGCAAAAACCCAAATTATGTCATGGTTTATCAATGCACATCTCAGGGCAACGCGAAGGTCAAAATCACCTTGATGATCAACCCATCCAAGAAGTCCTGTGTACCACCCCCTGCTCCATTTTTCCATTGATCGAATCTTGCTTATTGCAATGTCCCTTGGACGCCCTCCAACAGCTGGTGTTGGATGAAGGACTTTGATCAATTCATACCAGGGGATGTCTGATTTCAAAATTGATCGGATGGGTGTGTGTAAATGGAACACATTTTTCAAACGCAGTATTTCTGGCTGTGAAATGGTTTGTTGTTTACTGACCTTTTTTAATTGCTCAACAATGCTTTCAACAACAATCTTGTGTTCGTCAGTCAATTTTTTTGTCCCAAGCAAAAGGTTTCTGGCTTGTTGCTCTCCTTCTGATACTGGCACCGTTCCCGCAAGAGCCATTGTCTGGAATACTTCCCCTTCCTTTTTTCCAAGGGTCTCTGGGGTGGATCCAAAAAATGTATGTTCTTTATCCAATGAGATAAGAAATGTTAGACATTTTGGATAGTTTTCATGGAGGGAAAGAAATGTCTTGGCAAGGTCAATCTGTTTTCCTTTTGGTATTGTTGATGATTTTGCACGGGCAAGAACTATTTTTTGGTATTTGTTTGCTTTGATGTCTTCAATGGCTTCAGTAACCAGTCTTTTCCAATCTTCTTCCATAGGGATATCTTGAAAATGCAATTTTTCTTCTGACTTTGAATCTCCTATCTCAACAACGGTCTCTCTCAACAGTTTATCCATCATCATATGTGCTTCTGTTTCGTTTTCAGCCCATTTTATTGTCACTTTCCCATTATCCCATTCGAATTGCCATTGGGGGAGAACCATTATTGAAGGGGGTAGACCTTCCCATATGGTTCCTTCCACGGAAAAATCAAAAGGTAACACGCCAAATATCTGAAATGGTCTTTCGTACTTCTTTTTGAGTTTTTCAATAAATTCATTGACCATGAGAAGGGAACGAGGATACTTTCTCTCATTTGCACCGAGGGCAATTTGGATTCTCTCTTCTTCAATGTATATGATTTTGGGATAAATGGGTGACTTTAATATTGCCTGGATCACTTGGGATTTTGGGATATTGGAAAAACTATCTTGATTGGAATTATGTCCAGACAAACCTACTCTTGGGCGGATTGTCACAAATTAAGCCTTGTTGTACTTTTTGGGCGGAATGCTGCCATTCACGATGTCCAAACTTTTATTTTTGCCCAAAGAAATCATAGGGTGTTGAAAAAGCCTGTTCGGACCTTGTTCTTGCTATGTTTACTTGTCTTCTTCTCAATTCCCCAAACTGCGGGACAAACCACTACTGATTCTCACTTCTCCCAAATTCAAAGCACAACTACTTCAATTGGATTGTCTGATTTCAAAGATATTGCACTCTTTGACTCGGAATTATATGTTGCAG
>CAZYCQ010000005.1:61393-108025 GCA_964645535.1 uncultured archaeon
CAGACGGAAAAGATGGTATTTCTATCTATCTGATCGATCAGACTGGGACTTTGATTCCGCTACGTCGTCTCTCTGGTGATGGCTTCTCCAGTTTTTCTGGTATTGATGTTCAGGAAGAATCCATTATTGTCTTTGATGATTCCATTAGGCAATTGAAAGCTTATGATCGCAATACTTTGGTAGAAATAGGGTCTGTATCTATAGCTACGGTCACCAACCTAAGGGGTCTTTTAGTAGAGAATGGTCTTGTTTTCGCTTATGGAAACGGGCTTGGTATCTATGACAGCTCTAGCTTAAGTGAACTGTTCCTCAATTCCAGTATCTCTGTCTATGATATTGGTGTGGTTGCTGATGCCACATATTTCTTGACTGATCAGGGCATTCTGATGTATGACCGGATCTCTTCAACAAATTCATTGCATAGGGTTAACGGTACTCCTACATTCACACAAAGGGATCGTTTTCTAAAAACTCCTTCGAATCTTTTTGTTTTTACCCAAGGTATCGTGTTTAAAATAGTAAATGGAACACTCATGGAAGAGGGATCCTATTCTTTCGAAATCAATCAATTGTTTGCTTATCGGGATTTTAACTATCTATTGAATTCACAGGGTCTCTTTTTGCTTAACTCTGACTATTCCCTCGAAGAAAAAATGCCTTTATGGGGGGTTGGATTAATCAACGACATTGTTTTCCATAATGGCTACGCTTATGTGGCACAAGGGATCATGGGCATAAATCGGTTTATCGTTTCCAATTCAGGAACTTTTAGATTTGTGGACTACACTGACCTCCCTTCAAATAACGTCAAATTCGTTGATTTTTCCCCTAATGCTTTTTTCACTGTCTTGGTCTCAGAATACGACCGTATTCGTTTTTTCTTTGGGTTGGATGATGGTGTTTCCGATATGTCGTATCGGTATGAGGTCTTGGATTTAGAGGTGTTCTATCCCTATGTCTTTCTGATCAATTCAACTCACTTGACAATTTTGGAATACCAAGCGGATTCCTCACTTCATGTCATCTATTCTTCTAACAACTATGCCGGCTTTTCAATCTCTCTTTATGGTAACTTATTGGCAATTGCCAACTCACAGGACATTCTGCTACTTGATGTCTCATCCCCCGAATCTCCGGTCTTGCTAGATAAAGCTAGTCTTTCAAATGTTCAACTTCTGAAACTAATGGACAATGTTTTGTATTACGCAACAAACTCTTCAGTCGGCCAGATTACATTGACCCCTTCCCATTCTCTTGAATCGTCTGCAACAACTTCTATACCTGCAATGAATACGATAAACGATCTCAACGTTGCTGATGGATTTCTTTTCTTGACTGGTAATCCTTACAGCCTGTTACGGGTGACTCTCCCGATTTCACAACTTTCTCCAATTCCATCGGTCTCTGATTTTGATTTCGGTGTTTCTCTGTTTCCATTCAATAATGAAAGTATACTTCTTGTAACCATGACTCGAATTTCCTTTATTCATCCACTAACACTCAATTCCTTGTCAAATTTTTCTTTGTCTCAAATTTCCTTTGATGCTGCCTACCTCCCATTCGAGGATAATCCTGCAGTTGTTGTCGCGAATGGTGAGGTGGGTTATTCGATAATTTCCTTTTTATCTCCCCTCAATCCGGATATCTCTCCTTTTCCATTTGTCTCCATGTTGCTATTGGCAGTTCCTCCTCTCCTCCTCATATTGGGGGGGTATCACATTTGGAAATACTTTTCGCGGAGGAGACGACATCTGTCCCCTAGTCTGGAAAATGATTATCTTGGTAAATGACTCCACTACTTTTTTATCCAAATGATTTATCTTGTCTAGAATCCAACAATGATTCAAATGAAAGAGATTACGGACATGGAACGGGAAGTCATTATTTCCGAACTCAAAAATAATCAATACCTTTCCTCTATCGATGCCCAATCTGGTCGGTATCGTGAAATCCCTGAATATCAAATAATTTCATTCATTTTTTCACATGAATCTGTCTCCACTGAAGAGATCGAGCAAAACCATCCAGACCTTCCTTCAATCCCTCTGTTGCTTTCAAATTTACAAAATGATGGATTGATCTCTCAATCACCCAATAATTACAAATGGGAGATAAGTGATGCTCTTTTGGCGAAGATTGAAAAGATGATGCAAAGTGTTCTCCCATCCCAAGAGGTAGAAACTGTTGATAAAGACGCAGCAATACAGGAAGTTCGGCGTCGTGAACTCAACCAACTTGCCCAAATTCTTGAAAAAAAAGGTGTGCCTATTGATTGGACACGTGGAAATTTGCTAAACATCCCTGAAGTTGAGGTTGTCTATAAACTGTGGAAAGCGGGGGAACTATCCACAGACAGGCTTGAACAGGTCATTGTCAGTACAGATTCAATTTCATTGGTTCTGTCAAATCTCCAAGCTGATCGTCTTATAGAACAAACTTCAAATTACAATTGGAAACTTAATACTGAACTGTTGGATGAATTCAGTAATAAAATTTCTGTTCTTCCTGAAATGTCCGAACCATCCCCCCCTTCTGAAACTGAACCCATGGTAGAACCTGCCAATCTCTCGCATTTGGCCTCCTTAAGTGATGTAGCAAAACTTCTGAAGGTTCTGAAGGAACATCCAAGTTTCAGACATCAACCAGAACAAACCTTAATCCATGATGATTCATTCAAGATTCTTCAAATTATTATGGAAAATCAACCGATTTCAACTGAGCAAATCCTCCAGACAATCGGGGATGATGTCCCAATTTCCCTTCTCTTAAGCAACTTGGCTGCTGATGGATTGGTAAGGGCTGATGAATCTTCTTACAACTGGCACCTGAATGAAGACCTTTCAATCAAACTTCGAAAGATTTCTCTTGAAAAAGATGATCTTGAACGCGTCAAGGAACTTCTTCAATCGAAAATGAACCGTCCTTCTTCTTCAGTTTCTCCTTCCGATGATCCTGTAAAGATGGGCGAAGCTAGGGATCCGGAAATTGTTGTTTCTGCAAAAGAGGAATCTTCCCCTGAAATGCTTGGTGATCACTCTTCCCAAATTGATTCTACTCCGACTGAGATGAGTGCGGACGATGAGGATGTCTCTCCTGTAGGAGACTCCGCTTCTGATAGTCCTTCTGCCACGATTGAAGACGTTGAACCACCCGCGGATGAACCAATTGAGAAAAAGTTAGGCAAGGCTCTTGAGGAATTGGGTCACTCTCTTCCCCCCGAAAGTGGTGAATTCCATATTCTTCTTCAACTCTTACAACATGGGAGCTTGAGCGGAGACCAAATTGAACATCTTGTTGAAGTTCCCGTTTCTGTTTCCCTGAGTTTAAGCAACTTGGTTGCAGATGGCTTGGTGGTTGAAGAAAGCTATATGTATGAACTTTCTCCTAAATTGACTGCATTCCTTGCTACTCCTCCTGCCGAAGAGATATCTCCTGAACCAGAACCGGAAACACCTCCGGAATCGGAACCTGTCAAGACCGTGGATGAAGAGGAACTTGCTTTTCAGAACGCCCTAAAGAAACTTGGTTATATTAGGGATGGTGAACCCTTGGAAGAAAATATCAATTATTCGATCATAAAAACCATCAAAGATCATCCGTTAATTGACCAACAAGGCATTAAGCAACGTAATCCCTCAATTTCTCCAGTTCTGGTCACTCGTACATTAACTCAATTGGAAATTGACGGAGTTATTGAACAAAAAACTGAGGACAGCTGGCAATTGACCCAAAAAATCAGCAGCATTCTGAATGAGGATGAGAGAAAGGTCAAGGAAATGGCAGAAGAAGAAAGGAGAAGGAAAGAACGGATTGAAAGGGAACAGAAATTCTCTGAAAATAGAGAACGCCTCAAAAAAATTTACCGATCCTTGATCTCCGATGGATTGCTTCCCCCGAATGAATCGTTTCATCCCGAAAATCTAATGCAATACCCTCCATATGAAATTTTAGTAAATATGAACTTGTTTGGGCTTTATTCCATCAATGAGTTGAAAGGGAAGGTAATGTCTGCATCCCCTGTGATCATTTCCCGAACAATTATTCAATTGCTAGAACGGGGGTACCTGATCGAGGAAAGTCAAGACACTTTCTCCCTAACCGAAAAAGGCAAAGGAGAACGGTAGGTCCGCAATTGGAATTTTTTCACTGTTCCTTTTTCTCAAAATAACAAACCTCATTGCAAAAAGTTATATTTTCTTCAACTCAAAACAATCCAATACATATGAAGTTGAAACCAGTTACTTGGCTAATCTTGGCTGCAATGTATGAGAACCCTGATCGAACTACCGAAGAAATTTTGAATGAAATCAGAAAGGTTACTGATAGGCGGTATTCTCTAGCTACTGTCTCTCGTCATATTCAAAAGCTGAAGGAGGAAAAGGTCGTTACTGTTGCCCAAGCCAATATTGACCTCCAAAAGCTGGGTCTTGACCTTCATTTCTTTTTGCTTATCCCTGATGACCGAAATAAGGAAGAGAATATCAAGCTTATTGAACTCTTTTGTGATGCCCATCCATATACCATCTACCGAAACATGGTCTTCGGGGATGTCAATGGAATGTTGGCCATGTTTATCCTTCCCTCGGATCATGACAGCCTTCGATATTTGGTTCACGCATTCGATATTCTCAAAAATGAATATAGAATCATCTCAGACTATGAAATATTCGTCGAAGCAAAGAAATTGGATTCCAGACGCGGCAATATGGCAAAATGGAATATCAAGAAAAACAAATGGGACTTCGATCTCTCTCAATTGGAAGAGATATTCAATCAAGCAGTCATCAAGACTCCTTTGAGAGAATTGCCCCAATCCATACTCCATAAACTGAACTATTATGATATCATTCTTATTCGGGAGTTGACTCGGAATACTCTCCGAACTCAAAAGGAAATCATTCAAGACATGCTCACAAAATATGCTCATGAATACGATCAAGAACGCCATATCATCGAAAGATCCCAGCAGACAATTTCAAGACACTTCCGATTATTAAAAGAATGGGGTGTCTATAAAGGCAGCGAACTTTCTGTCAATCCTGAGTACTTTGACTTGTTTATTCAAGCTATGTATATCATCAAATATGAAACATTGGAAGTCAGCCAACTCCTGAAGGCAATTGATGATGCAGCCATTCCATTCCCCAACATCCTATATCAAAGCGAGGACAAAATTTTCTTATGGGTACAACTCCCTCCAAAAGATTTTGCTGAATTGACTCGATTCTTTTATGAAAAGTTCACCCAAATCCGCGTACTCATCATGGGCGGAACTGCAATGCGATATTATCTTTGGCATCGAAATTATGACACGGTCACAAAATCATGGAAATCATCGATTGACTGGATTGCCACTATGCCCCTAAAAGAATTGCAAAAGACTAATCTTTTCCCTGTTGAACTCTCAACCACTCTTTCTAAAGAATACTGACCAATAATTGGGGTGGGTTGTTGTTGACTCCTCCTGGTGGATCAAAAGTATAGCTGTGCATTGTTGCATAATCATCAACTTGGGCAAAAGCTGCTGCATGAATTGTATACCAACCTGATTCAATTGCAGAATCCAAAAATGTCAATTTCATGACAAAATAGGATTCATACACACGCAAATTGACAACATACCAAAGTTCTGTCCCACTAGGGAGCGTTAATCCTACATACACCTCCAAGCTCATCCCATAATATCCCCAAAAAATATCTACACTAACATATGCAATAACGTCATCACTATATCCGTCCAAATCGGAATCAGTGTAATATCCATCAAGAACTGTTGTTGTCGCACTGAAGTTTGCGGATGCCGTAATGCTGTTCTGTAGAACAATGAAGGTGAATGCCACAAAAATGAGTGATCTGATTTTTTTGTGCATCATTTCGTACCTGCCGTCCATTATTCGTTCTGCTAACTTCCGCTGTTCCTAAATCTATTTGTATCTTTCTCTTCCCATTTTCTACCAATAATTCGCTGTAATGGCTCAGAGATGCAACTTGTGTAGGTGTAGTGAAATATTTTCGGATTTCGGCAAACCTTTTATGATTGCCGCTGGAAATCGATAGGTAATGACAGGAACCCTTATTTTCAATCAGGCTGATTCTTATTTGGAAGTGGAAACAATATGGCAAGAAAAAAGAAGTCAAGGCAAAGTGATGACGGTCAAGTGATTCGGGTTCGCCTTCCCGATCCCGAAAAAGGTGAGGTTTTAGGCCAAATAATTCAATTGTTGGGCGGAAATCTTCTATTGGTTCGGTGTGTGGATGGTCATGTTCGTAAAGTTCGGATTCCTGGAAAATACCGAAAACGGATGTGGTCGCGAACAGGAGACGTTGTTTTGGTGATTCCCGAATATGGATTGCATCCCGAAGAGAAAGGAATCTTGGAGCACAAATATTCCGCCAACCAAGCAAAGTTTCTTTATGAACAGGGACTTATCCCTGAAGAATATATCTCAATTTAACTTTTTGACTACTCTCCCGAAAGGGATTCTTAAAAAATGCTGAAACCACATTGTAAATGTGAGTGTTGCAATTGAAGTTGTCCAGATTGTGGCACTGTCTGGACTTTTCACATTATTGACTATTGTATTTTATTACAGAAAGGACAAATATGAGCCTGAACCTTTTACTCGGATTATTCTTGCTTTTTTTCTTGGTGTACTTTCTGTCATCCCTGCATTGATTGGTGAACTCCTCATTGCCCTAATCGGAGGTGCACTTACCTTTGGATTGCTTGCCTCAGAGCCAATATTGGCGATCTTCATAGCCCCTCCTGTAGAAGAACTTTCAAAGGCAATGATGGTTATTTACCTCTCTCGACATCGTGATTTCGATGGCCCTCTTGATGGGTTGATATATGGTGCAATGGTTGGCTCTGGTTTTGCCATGGCTGAAAACGTGGTCTATGGCTTGGGTGCATTTTATGAACTTAATCTCAATGCTGCATTGGGGCTGACCTTACTTCGAGGAATTACCCAAATCTTGGGTCATCCATTATACACTGGTCTCATCGGGATTGGTATTGGAGGATACAAGGTCGGTCTTTACCGATCGAAATACCAAAAACTAAACCAAGGAATTGGTTTGCACATGCTCTGGAATTTTGCAGCCACCATCAGTGGCATCACCCCTGTGGGATATTTGGCTTTAATTGGAATAATGGTTTATGGAATCATCATTCTCCGAAAGGAATTGCGATTTGTCACAGAACTCGACAGAATGGCCTATGAAAATGGATATTATCGGTTTAAGAAAACTTTTCCGCCCCATGCAACTTCTGTACCAGTTCAAATCAGTTCTCCTCAACCAGTTATTTCTTCTCCAATGGTTCCTCCAACTCCACCTCCCAACTCTCAATATATTACATGCCCCAACTGCAATAATGTATTTCAGGCTACTGCAAAATATTGCCCATTTTGTGGAATCCAGAACCCACAATGGGTCTCTCCCACAGCTGCCGTCAATATCGGTGTTTGTGCAGTTTGTAATGGCCCTCTCTTTCCTGGTGACACCGTTTGTCGAAGATGTGGCAGCGTGACTGCTGTTTCTACCCCTTCCAAGGTTCCTGTTACACCAATCTGCGGTAATTGCGGAAGTGAAAATTATCCCGATGCAAAATTCTGCCGGTTCTGTGGAACCCCACTTCGGTGATGACCATGCTTGAGTATCGTTTTTCCCCTCGTTTTTCTGATTTGGATTCATATGGGCATGTAAACAATGCCGTTTATGCAACATATTTTGAAATGCTTCGAACCCAATGGCTAAAACATGAGGAGTGGAAAGAAGTTTTGGATGAACATGGTACTGTCGGTTTCGTTATCGTTCATCTTGAGATTGATTTTCTTTCACCTATCTTTTTTGACAATGAAATTCTTGGAAAGATCTACGTCTCCCGAATCGGTGGGAAATCTTGGGATTTTTCATATGAACTCATCAACCCCGCCGATGGCTCTCGCTATGCTACTGGTCTAACTACCCAAGTTCTTATTGACCGAAGGGAAGGTCGATCTATCCGCCTCCCTCAAGAGACTATTGACTCACTCCAAAAATATCATCTGACCCCTCCTGCAAACTGATGGCTTAATTTTCTTCTTAGATTCTTTCCCGTCCTTTTTCTCTGATAGTTATCCTAAAATACTCCTCGGAGATTTCTCATTGATGGTCACTTTCTTTGCGATTGGATATTATTTCGCACATCTGTCCGGAATATTCGGTGGTTGCGTTCTTGCCTTGGTCAATCATCGAAAAGAACGACAGACACACATCCAATTCCTCCATCTTATGACAATGGTCATTGTCAATTACGTCATGGTGAATATCTTACTTTTACTTCCTAATTTTATGCAGATGGACAATTCTACAGTCATGATCGTCGGATCATTCACCATTGTCCTTATGGCCTCAAACATTGGATTTCTTATTTTCTTCTTTGAGATATTCAGTGGTGATGTAAAGGTATGGAGATTATCGCATGGTGTCATTTCCATTACTGGTGTCTTTACGCTTATGCTTGCTTCTTATTTTTTCGGGGATTTTTCTCTTATGCATACTCCTGTTGTCAGGGAGGGCGTTCTCATCTTCCTTTGGTCTCCTTTCTCCTATCTGTTCATGGTTCCTCAGATCACATTGTTGGCCACCTGGACTCTTCGAGAGCTTAGAACTTCCATCAAGGAAACCAAAAGCTATCGCCACCGAAACCAACTTAAACTCATGGCAAGAGGTGTTGCGACCGCTTTTCTTGTAGGTCCCCTCCTTTCCTTCATGGGAGATGCCATCTCCCTTTATTTTAGCGCTGAAGTGGGCTTATGGATCTCTGAATTTGCCGGTTTTCTTTTTATGTCCCTAGGCATTGCCTTCATTCTTCTTTCATATGCCTTGGACAACAGCTTACTCTTTCTCCAACCGAATAAGGTGGAACGTTTGTTGGTCATACATGAATCGGGAATGCCTCTCTTCGATTATGAATTCAAAGCTTTCCAAAATGATGATGTCAATGAAATGATGCTCAGTGGGCTGATTTTGGCAATCAAAACCGTGGCCTCTGAAGTTCTAGGAAAGAATGGTATCCTTGAAGAAATCAAATTTCGGGGCATGGAAATCCTTCTCCTAGTCCATGAAGAAATTATCTTCATGTTAATTGCACAAAAACGATCTTCCTTCCTGAGATCCGCTCTCAGAAAATTCAGCCAAGCATTTATTGCAGAATTCGGAAATACCTTGACTTCCTATGAAATTGATCAGAAAAAATATACTGTTATCTCATGGGAACTTGAGAAAAACTTTGGTCTTATTAGCTAATCTTCCAATCCTGACAGGAAAGATTAATTTTTATTCTTTAGATTTTCTATTGATGGCTCTTAATCCCTTTCTTACTATCATCCTGATCATAGCAATAGCCTTTCTTGTCTCCTTTTTTGGCACTTATCTTGTTCTTTCCTACTGGTCTCGTGAAAAGGCTGAGGATTCCTCGCCCCCATCCCCAAAAAAAGTCTCCAAAAAAGTTAAATCTCTTCTACAAAGAAATCTCGCTGATGAACTGCTCAAATCCGTTCCTCTAGATCAGCTTGACCCATCATCAATTGTTGAACTACAGGAGAAATTAAACAATGGGTTGATGCAGGCAAGAAAGTCAACTTCCAGTCCTGATCGTTTGTTGGATGCACTGCAAATCATGAGAAATGAGGTTGAGCATTGGGTGATTCAACAGGGTTCCACGAATTTCGATATTTCCAGACAAGTTTATGATTTTTTCTTTGCTTGGTATCGTGAAATTGAACGTGAACTTTATTGACGGGTTAGGTGCTTGATCATCTCCAAATTTTCTAACCCCACTTCAATGGCGTCTGCAATACTTGGATTTTTCTTAAGATAACCATTGAAAAACTCCTTAACATCGTTCTCCTTGTCAACAGACCTTGAGATGATGCTGACAAGCGCAATCTGATACATGAACGGATGAAGCTTTTCAAAGTTGTCAAGATTTGCCAAGTACCATTCCCAAAGGGTTTCTTTTGCAACAGGATTGCTGGCAAGGAGTGCAATGGCTCCCCCTCTGTTTCTGTAAGGAATTTCCTCAAAAATGAACTCCTCTACCTTGGGGATCAGTTCCGGATTCGAAACCTGTGTGATGGCAGCACCATAATTGACAATTTCTTGTTCATTCTGGGCTGATCTGAGCTTTTCGGCAAACCAATCAAAATCGTTGGTTTTAAGAGCCCCTACCTTCAATATGGTTGCAAGAAGATCTGCACTAATGTTCTCTCCTTCCTTCAGTTTATTGAAAAGTTCCATTGCCCTTGAGCTGATTGTTTCTGATCCGAGCCTTACCGCTGCCCAAAGAATGTCCGGTCGAGCCATGGAAACTGCAAGATCTTCTCCATCCACAGGGTCAAAACCAATCTTCTCAATTGCCTGTTCAAGAATCTTCTTTCCTTGCACTGCAACCTTCTCTCTTCTGCCATCGTCAAAAAATTCAAAAAGAGTTGAAAGATGCCCTGCAATGTTCTTCAAAGGCATGGCATGATCCTCTTGGTCATAGAATGATAGAAAACCAAGGTACTCCTCCAAGGTTATGTCTCTGCTCCTTAGGAACCCATACATGTCCTCTTCTAAGCTCCATCTGTCAGTAGCTGAAATTTGTTTCTTCCGGATCAGTTCTCCAAGAAGCTCCCACTCTGTTTTTTCATATTGAACTCTGTAAAACCCCGTGGAATCCATGTTCACTTTGAATGCATCAAACTCTTCCCCAAGGTCAAGACTTCCTTCCCGATCCGTAAGCATAAAGGACTTTTCAATCCCCTTCTCTCCCTTGAATACCTTTACTGAAATTGGAACCATCCATACCTGTTCCGAATCGTTTGGAAGGAAGGTAAACCTTCTTTGAGAAAACAGAAGGGTATTCCCATTTCGTTTTACTGAAACGACAGGATAGCCCGGCTGCAAAACCCAACTTTCCATCAAATCCACAACCGGTTTTCCTGAAGCCTCCTGAATACTCCTCCATAAATCTCCTGATGAAGCTACGGAATACTTGAACTTGTCAAGGTAATGCCTTAAACCTTTCTGAAAACTCTCTTCTCCAAGATAGGCCATCATCTGCCTTAAGACACTGCCTCCTTTGTTATAGAGGATGTTCACATTCTTGATGGTCATTCCCTGTCCTGTATCCTCTGGAACTTCTATTGGGAGGGTGGCGTGCCGACCGTCGGCATTGAGTGCCGGTGCGGTTTCTGAAGCAACAAAGAATTCCCAAACTCGCTTGTGTGGGTAGTAATGGTCAACAACAAGAAAACTGAAAAAGGTCGCAAAGCTTTCGTTCAACCAGAGATATTTCCAAGAAACCGGTGAAACAAGATTCCCAAACCATTGATGGACAACTTCATGTGCAATGACTTCCTCAATTCTTAATTCCTGCATTTTTGAGGTTATGCCTGGATAATGCAAAAGCAGATTTTCCCTGAAAAGAATGGCTCCCCAATTTTCCATTGCTCCATGCGCAAATGCCGCAGTGCCTATGAAATCAAGCTTGGAAATAGGATAGGGTATTCCAAACCAATCCTCACAATATTCCAATGATTTGATCCCGAAATCCAATCCAAATTGTCCATATTTACTGGCATTTCCGGGGGATGCAATCAGTCTGATCGGTCTGCCACGTGATTCCGCCTCAATTGCTTCAAATTCTCCAATTCCAAAGAAAACAAGATAGGTTGACATTATTGGTGTACGTTCAAATTTGACCAATTTCTTCCCATTTCCAAGATCCTTTTCCTCAATAATCGAGGTATTGGAAATGCAAAACAGATCCTTGTCTACCACATACTCAATGTCGAATGTAGCTTTCTTCCCTGGTTCATCAAAACAGGGGAACGCTCTCCGGGCATCATTCTCTTGGAATTGCGTCACTGCCACAAATTTTTCCTTACCTTCTGAAATGAATTTACTACGATAGAGGCCTACCAACTTGTCGTTGATTTCTCCCTTGTAATCAATTTCCAATTTCAGATTTCCTTTGGTCTTTCCGTCAAGAAACAAAATCAATTTCTGTCTCTCCAAGGACAGTTCATGTTTGACTTCTTTGTTATTCACCTTGCACTTGGCTACCTCTAGGTCAAGTGCATCCAATTCGATCCTGTCGATTTCTTCATCGACGGTGACTGAAATCTCAACATTCCCGGTAAACCCAAAATGCTCTAGATCCGGTTCCAGATGTATGGAATAGTGTGAAGGAAGAACACCCATACCTCAGTATCAGTTTCGTAATTTATATGCATATAGCAAAAATACAGGATTTCCACCCATCTCCTAGTCACAACCAAACAAATCGAATGCAGTATTATCGTATGGTTTTTTACGCTTTCAAACCTCTCTGCACTATGGCCGTTATTGAAATTAATGGATTGAACAAGTTCTTTGGAAAATTTCAGGCACTCCGTGATGTAACGCTCAAAATTGAAGAAGGTGAGGTCTTTGGGCTTTTAGGCCTGAATGGTGCAGGTAAAACAACTCTCATCCGTATCCTGATGGGACTTCTAAAACCAACTTCTGGCTCTGTTCGTGTTTTTGGGATTGATCCATCCAAAGAGCCTCTTCCAATCCGAAAACGAGCTTCACTGCTTCCTCAGGAATGTCAAGCATATGAAAATCTGACGGCCTTCGAAAATATTGTCTACTATGGGCTGATGCAAAGTGTATCCCCTAAAGAAGAAATAATAGACCGAGCACAATACCTGATTGAGCTTATCGGCCTTAAGGGAAGGGAAAATGAATTGACCAAAAAATTCTCTGGAGGGATGAAAAGAAAAGTTCTAGTGGCTCGATCTGTGGTGGGGAACCCTGAATTGCTCTTCCTTGACGAACCGACAACTGGAATAGATGTATTGGGTGCTCGTAAGGTACGAAATTTAATCCACCGATTGAGCAAGGAGGAACGAAAAACCATTATTCTTACCACCCATGACCTTACGGAAATCAACTTACTATGTGATAGAGTCGGTATCCTGGTTGATGGTGAACTTAAAGCAATTGGAAGTCCAGATGAACTTGAAGACCAGTTCCGATCTGCAAACATCGAAGAAATCTTTGCCGCACTCGTGGAAGGTGAAGTTGGAGGTGTCGATGCATGAGACGGCAATTAATGACCCTTGTGATGCAAGAACTTAAACAAGCCATGAGAAATAAAAGTCTCATGTTCATGTTTGTAATCTTCCCACTCTTTATGTGGGGTATGCAAGGGAGTATTCAATTTCTCGCAACCAGTAGCAGCGTTTCCGAAGGACAAACCTTTTTCATCATCAATAATGATGAGGGGAACTCGACAACCAATATGGGTGATATTTTAATTCATGCACTGGATCTGACTATCAAAACCAATGGTACCTTGCTTTATGGTGCAATCATGAACCGCACCCTTTCCGCGGACAATTTCGATCAGGCAGTTTCTCTGGTCAAAGACAAAGGACTTTCTCCTCTGATCTACATTCCAAAGAATTTCACAGAAGCTCATGAAAATTTCACCTCGATTATGACATCCCCTACTCCTTTCATTGTTTTACTGAGCAGACCTGATGATGACGCTCTTTTTCTCAATGATCTGTCCATTACTGTCCGAACCATTCTTTCAGGCTCCCCTTTCACTGAAGTCACCTATCACAAAACTGCCAAATTGGTACCTCAACGTATTGTTTTTGAGGGTGAGGAAGAAACCAGCTTCTTTTTCCTTGGACTGATTGCCTTCATCGCAACGCTAATCGCAGTACAGGCACCTGCAAGCTACATTTCAACTGCATTTTCAGGAGAACGAGAAAAGCACACTTTGGAGGCGTTGCTGGCATTGCCTATGAAACCCATACACATCCTTTTGGGAAAGGTGATCGCAGCCTTTATCCTTACCCTTATTTTTGCAACATCCAATATCTTTGGAATGATTGTCTTCGCAAAATTGGTCAATGCGGAAAACATCCTGACACCATATCAGATGGCAGTGGTCACTCTTGTTCTCGTCATCACTGCATTTGTGGCAACTGGATTGGGGATCTCAATCACCAGCTTTGCCAAGGACACTCGAACTGCAAACACAGTCTATCAATTCGTAATGCTAATTCCAACTATTTTTGTCGGCATTTCCGCAATCTTCGGAACAGTCCCGGAAACATTGACATGGGTTTACCTCATTCCTTGGATGCATACCATCGCCGTGCTGCAAAAAGCATTGTTCCCCCAAATCCTCTCCAACTCAACACTTACTGGGAATATAGGGCTGGATATCCTTTTCCACCTTCTCTACCTCTTATTTTTTGTAATGGCTAGTTTCGTCCTTGCTGCCCGTCTTTTCAGTCGCGAAAGCATTCTTAAGTCCTAGATCAGTGAATGCACTGCCTCGCAGAACCTCTCAATCTCCTCAATTGTGTTATAGTAGTGGACTGACGCTCTTACAAGTGACTCCAGTCCTCTTCTCTTCATGTCCAGATATGCGTTGGATTCTTGTGTAACACTTACATTGAAGCCATTTTCAATCAGCCTATCCCTTAATTCAAAATGATCTTGACCCTTGACTTCAAAGGTCACGATCCCTCCCCTGATTTTTCCCAAGTCTCTTACATTTACCCCTTCCAGTTGGTCAAGCGATTCCCTTAGATGCGATGCCAACATCTGTATCCTCTTCCATCCTTTTTCCACCCCAATCTCCATGGCATACTCGACCGCTCTTCCCAATCCCAAAAAAAGTCCTGGATTAAACTCAAACGTCTCAAAACGCCGCCTATCCAAATGAGGTTCATAATCGTTGGTAGTGTAGCTTGCTGCAAAAGCATCTATGATGGGTGGATGCAATTCTCCAAGCCTCTCTTCCCTTACATATAGAAATCCGGTTCCTCTTGGACCTCGAAGGAATTTTCTTCCTGTGGCTGAAAGGAAATCGCATCTCAAGCGATGGACGTCAATGGGCTTTTGCCCCACTGATTGGCATGCATCCAAAAGATAGAGTGTTCCATACTCTTCTGCAAGCTTCCCCACCTCCTCTGCTGGATTAACCAAACCCGAATTGGTCGGAATGTGGTTGATGCTCACCAATTTTGCACCTCTTTCAAGTTCCCGTTCCAATGAGGTGAGATCCAATGCTCCCTCTCCATCGTCTTCAACAACGTGGATCTCAATTCCCTTGGTTTTTGCCAGATGCAAATAGCTGACATAATTGGAGCAATACTCTGTGAAGGTAGTAAGAATCCTGTCACCTTTTTTGAAATCGATCCCATAGAACGCCATTTCCCATGCCCTTGTAGCGTTTTCTGCCCTTGAAATCTCTTCCGCTTTTCCTCCAATCAATGAAGCTATGGATCCATACACTTTGGCAATTTCCTCTGCTCTTGCAGCAGCCAGCTCATACCCTCCAACTCGGGATTCCTCTTCAAGGTATCCCAAAACAGTCTCTAAAACGGCCTGTGGGGGAAGAGATGCTCCTGCATTGTTGAAATGGACTCTCTGGAAACAACCTGGGGTGTCCTTCCTCACTCGATCGACATCAATCATTGTTCCTCCTCATCGTGTGTAATTTTTTCTTTTGCCCCTGTTCTGTCTCATTTTGCCCGTTCTTCCTTAATTTTATTCCAACTGGACTTCAGATCCTCTTCTTCCTCCATGGATGTCCGAATAAGCGTAAACAGGAGTTCAATGGCAATCGCCGAGTTATATGCATAATATCCGAATTCCTTGTACCAATTGCCTTCCTTCAGATGCCATTCTGTGATCAGAAATGTGGGGCAATTGTCTACAAGTTCTATCATATATCGCCTGTGCCTTATATTGATGTCAATCATTATGCATTTTTCTTTAATCATTTTTTCCTTATTTGCCTGAAGTGTCTCCTCAAAAGCGGAATGGATATCTGAACGAGTAATAGGTGCTTGCTTGTCCATTTGTCCTCATAAATAATGGGGCGATGCCTTGATTAATTCCAATCCATTCACATGGTTCTGAAAAGTTTAGATCCAAATCTTGTTTTCATCTTTGAAATGTCTTATCTTGCAATCATGGCATAATTTTAGTTTAATTTTCGTTTCATGCACAAGGGTCAAAAGATGCTGAAGTTATTCCGGAACTTGTATCCCATACATATCCATCCAACGTTAAACCTGTCACGTCTAGCGTATAGGTTCCACAACTATTGGAATTCCATGAGAAAACAACCTCGCCATTGGCATCTGTTGTGCCACTTCCAGTACCGATTGACCCATCAGGAAAGGTCACTTGAACATCTACAATAACTCCTTCTAGGGGATTGCCAGCTGCATCAACAACAGTCACCGTTGCGTAAGTGGTATAAGTTCCTGCAAAGAAGGTCTCAACAAAGGTTATGCTAAGAACATACATGGTGGTTGTGCTTGCATCAAGGGTGGTTGCATTTACTGGATCTGATTTTGTACCTTCATTTGAAGACGTGTCTACTGCAGAAACCTCATATGTATATGTTGTTGATGCAGAAAGACCTGTGTCGCTGAAAGAATTGGTTGTGGGCTGTGCAATCAGCACTCCATCTCTATATACATTGTAGTGACTCAGATCACTCTCACTGTTTGCATCCCATGCCAAATCAATTTGGGAACTTGAAATCACACTTGCAGTCAATCCAGTTACCTGTGCAGGAGGGGTTGTGTCATTTATCGATCCACCTCCTCCAGTTGCCAATGCAACAGCAGCTTCTGCATCAACCAATCCATATCCATAATAATCATCTTTTCCTGGAGCACCCAGATCTTCTGCTGAATTCTGCAAAATTGACCTTACATCAACATTGGTCAAGGATGGATCCGCTGAAAACACCAATGCTGCTACTCCGCTGACATGTGGCGTTGCCATTGAGGTGCCGGACCATGTATCATAATTTAACGCAGGTGCAAAAATTCCGTTACCCACTTTGTAGGTGGGTGTGGTGGAAGTAATGTCGACACCCGGTGCTGAAATTTCCAGTTCCGGTCCGAAGTTTGAAAAGTCTGCAATTTGGTCATTAATGTCCGTAGCACCAACTGCAATGAATTCCGGAAATGCCGCGGGATATCCTACTTCTGCTCCGTCATTTCCAGATGCTGCAACCAAAAGAACTCCTGCCGCATAGGCGTTTTCACCTGCAATTTGAATCGTAGTGCTTGGTGAGCTGGATCCCAGTGATAATGAAGCTATTTGCATCCCGTTTGCTGCAGCCCAATCAATCCCCGCAGCAACATCTGCAGACGAACCACTTCCCCTATTATCCAACACTTTGACCGCGTAAATTGAAACTTTAGGTGCTGTACCTATTAAGGAACCTGCCAATGCATTTGGTTCATCATCCTGTGCCGCGATTGTTCCTGCAACATGCGTACCATGACCTTGATCATCAAGCGGATCATTGTCATCATTGACAAAGTCATAACCCCCTGCATATGCAGCTGCCAGGTCTGGATGTGTATAGTCAATTCCCGTGTCAATGACTGCAACCTTAACTCCAGATCCTGCAATAGATGTGGTGACATCAAGGGCTCCGTCTGAACCGCCCCATACAATGTCTGCATCAACTCGATCCACACCCCAATCAAGTGTGTCTTCGAGAAGATAAACTTCTGTAGCTATTTCCACTGTCTTGACAAACGGAATGTTCGCAATGACTTCTACCAGACCCTCTGGAATGTATGCATTAACTGCCGGAAATGTGGAGAATTCATAGGTAATTTCCACATCGTAGTTTTTTAGGATATTCAGATTTACTTCCTCATTGAAGATGATGCTTACTTCCACCATTTGTGTATTGGTTTGGGGTAGAAGTGCAACACTTCCGAAAGCGAGGATTGTAAGCAATAAAATCGTATTTTTTCTTGGTTTCATAATGTTCATCTCGCATTGATTGTGTCGGATTCGGAACCCGTTAATGCATGTATTTACAAATAATTTAAAAATATTTCGAAAAAAAATGTAGAATGTGGGGTCTCTGAATAGTCTTATATCTTTTGCCGTCCCTTACAAACTATGACAGAAACAAAACTCCACATCCATAACTTTCGCCTGTTTGTATCATGCTTTTATCGAAAGGAGCATCTTCCCTCCGATATTTCCCAATTCATTCGATCCTATATTGCGATGGATATGCGAAACAAGCCGAAACATTTCAGACTTGTCCATCTCGGAGATTTCAGCTATGGAGCATTTGATTCCCTCGGGTCTCTTGAAATCGATCTGGGAACCGTCGATACGGGGAATGAGCCCAAACCCTCCGACCCATTTCTTCTAAGCAAGGAGATCAAGAATGCCTTGGAAAAAATCAATGAAGATTCTGCCGAATTCCGGTTCGATACATTCAGTCTCTATCCCTATGCCGTTATCCATGCAAATGCCCTCCAAGGACATCCTGACATTCTTTGGACAACTGAAACAATCCGTGAACACAAAAGGGTGATCGGTCCTTGGATCGAATATTACTCCGGACAATGGGACGATTACTCTGAAGAGCTCTATGATTCTCGAATCCAAGGAAACCTTTCCAATCGACTTTCAGAACTTCATTTTATAAGAGCGAATTCCGCATTCATTTTCATGCCCACAACCGATCCCGGATGGGAAACCTTCATGGACTATATGGAAAAAAACTTCATAACCCCCATCATTCTCTCTAAGGCAATCGTCTTCGCCCTGATGACCATCAATGAAGAATTGGATGGACTTGCAGAACGTATCTCCGAAACCAAGGGTCAGATCCCCCTTGCCAAAATTGAAGAAGAACTTGAATTCATTGAGCAGATGAAACTCAGTGTCTCCATTATCTCCACACGTCTTGATCGAGAAAAACTCATGAACCGTCTTCAACATGCCACTGCTGTCATCAAGGAATGCTTCAGGATATTTTCCCTCAATGAAGCCAATGCAACCATCAATCGGAAGGTTGAGACCCTCAGGGAAACTCTACAGGCTTTGCAGGAAAAAACAAAATTAAAACTCCAAGCCCAACAAAAGAAATGGGTTCTGATACTCAACGCCCTCATCGGTTCACAAGTCCTTTTCACCATCAGGGATAATATCGTCGGATTGGACATTGTCCAACAAAAGGGATGGGCAAACACCATCAGTGTCCTTACTTGGTTGCTTTTCGGAATCCTTGTGATCACCAGCCTTGTCGGACTTGCAATTTCGTATCTCCGAAGGACAAGGGAAATCTGAAATATGGAATAATGGCCAAATTCTTCCGAAAATGCAATGTCTAAATGTTTTTTTGCAATAAAGCACTTAATCTTGGAAAAATACATGGATTTGTTGAACGGCATTGGGATTTTAATCTACATTTTCCCATTCTTGCTTGCAGGTGCCCTTGTCAATCTCATTCAGCTATTGCTTGTCCTAAGACGATTCTCCTCATTTGCCATTCTTCGCATCCTTTTGGGATACGTCCTACTGTCCATCTGGGTTGTTCTCTCTGTTGTAGTTGTCATTCTCCATGAGGAAAACATCATCATGCTCCAGACATCTGCACCTTATGTCACACTGCTGTTCATCATGACCATCCAGACCCTTATCCTTGCAAACTATCCGCTCACCCCTAGACCATTCCGACTGACCAATTTTGCCCTCGCCTTCGGTTGGATACTCTTCGGATTGGCACTCGCACAATTGGTGTTCCCCCAAGCAACATTTGTTGTCCCAAAAACCGTAAATGGGGCATATTCCCCAAAAGTACACCCTCTCTTCATCATCCTTTCCGCATTTAGGGGTGCTATATTCCTTTACCTGCTACTTGGGACCGCATTGCGGATTGCATTGAACAATGACAGAAATCCATTGGTCTCCATTTCCGGCTTCTTGACAGCATTGGTGGGATTCATCCTCGTTTTTGCCCCCAATCTCATTCAAAACACAACGATTTCCCTATATCTCTATCTCTTCGGAAGATTCATGATCATCACTGGAATCACCATCTTCCTTGAAAAAATACGTAAAGATCCCGTAAATCAATTGGGAGCAATCCTCGGAATAAACCTCTTCTTCCAAAAACAATTTGTCCAGTTCGCACTTTTTGGATACGGTGCCAAAGGGGTTCAGGTCATGTTTCACTCCAAGTTTCCATTCTATTCAAATGAAGACGAAAAATATGAAAACATCCTCTCTCTCGGAATGGCCGGAATAACCGCACTAGGTAGAGGTGAGGAATATATTGAAGGGTCTGCAATCCTCCCAATCATCTCCCCCTTCCAAATGACCGGACTCGTCATGACTGCATGGATAAACGACCCACAACAAACTGACCCGCGATTGATGGGAAGAACATATCTCGCTCTCATTGTTCTCATCGATCGACAGTTCGATTTCCTCTTCAGAAACAGAAAACATTGGGAACGACAATTCAAAAAATTCCTTGAAAAACAAAAATCATTGGCCAGAATTTTCCCCGAAAATACTATGATGTTCACAAAAAAGACCCTTATCGAAGCCGCAATAACTCTCCCAAGATATCCCTAAGCTCACTCCTCCCAAAAACAGGTCGAAAATATGCCTGTCGAATATCAGCAATTTCATACCCTCTTCGAAGGATTCCTCAAAGGATTGCCCGCAAGAATACCTCAAGACCTAAAACTCTCGGAATTCATAAGCAATGTCGGAGAAGAACTGTTCAAAAGAGGAAATGAAATACTCGTGGCATTACTTGCTAAATTGGACAATTTCAACCCGTAAAAAATGGGCTCGGCCGGAATTGAACCGGCGATCTTCCGCGTGTGAGGCGGACGTCATTGCCCCTAGACCACGAGCCCTATTCAATTTGGTGATATTTTTCTTTGATTTAATCTTTTTCGGTAGTTATTGCTTTTGTTTCTTTTGGGAGTAATTTAATTAGGAATGTTTTGAGTTTTTCTAGTTCGTTTACTGGGAATACAGGTCCTAATATTTTGTTGTAGAGGTATTTTTCGATGCTGACGAAGATTTTGTCATTTTTCCATCCTATTTTGTTTAATTTTGTTATGGTTGCTTGTATCATTGGTGTTGGTCCTACGACAAATGCGAATTGATGTTCTGTTGTTTGAATTAGATCCGTAACGTTTCCTGTCGGTGTATCCTTTTGGAATATTATTTTTGCGTTCCATGTTTTGATTTCATCTTTGTATGGGATTGTCGATTTGTTTTCTGTTCCGTAGAGTATTGTTACTTCTCCTTGTTCAAGGGATTTCATGAGGGATCTTATTGGTGTTATTCCTGTTCCTCCTGCAATGCAGAGTACTTTTGTTCCTGCCAATTTGGTTAATGGGATGGCAGTTCCTTTTGGTTCACTTACTAACATGGTGTCTCCTTCCTTCAGTTCAAAGAGTCTGTTGGTGACCTCGTTTCCTTTACGTATTGTGAAGAGGAGGAACTCTTCCTTTGTTCCGGATGCGATTGCCATGGGCGAGTATTCATGCGGCAGGACTCGTGATCCGACGAAGCAATATTGTCCTGGTGAAAAGATGAAGGTCGGTGGTTTTTCGAGGTAGAATGATTTGATATCCTTTCCTTCATCTACAATTTTCAGTATTTTGAGGTGGTATGTATCCATTAGGGTTATGATGGTTTAATGCTTATTAACGTTGGTGGTGTAAATTTTTTATAATTTGTTCTTTTTTCTATCAAGGATGTATGTAGTGTTTTTTTTTTTGAAAGTGGGTTATGTTTCGGCAGAGTTGCTATTTGTGGGGAAAGGTCTTTATAATTGCGGAGTGCATTTTTTTTGTGGCACGTGATTACCGACAAATTCTATCGCATGTACGATGTTCAATGGGGGAGACGGCACCTGATCTTCTTTTGCTTGGAGGTACAGTCGTAAACACGCTTACCGGTGAATTGATGGGGGCAGACATTGCAATCAAGTCAGATCGCATTGTTCGTGTTGGGGATGTGAGTGATCTTCTTTCATTTTCCCCACCCCAAATGGATTGTAGTGGTTCCTTTCTGCTTCCGGGACTGATTGATTCGCATTTGCATACGGAATCGTCTCTTCTGACTCCTTCTCATTTTGCCCAGGTAGCGTTGACTCGTGGTACTACCACTGTAGTCGTTGATCCGCATGAGATTGGAAATGTACTGGGAATTGAGGGGTTGAAACTGTATCTTGATGAGGTGCGATCACTTCCGCTTGAATTTTTAGTGGAGGTTCCCAGTTGTGTTCCAGCCGCTCCTACTTTGGAGACCGGCTCTCACATCATTTCCTCGCATGAATATCCTACTCTCTTCTCCCTTGATTTTTTTGGTCTTGCGGAAATGATGAATTTTCCGGGTGTTATTCATGGTGAGGAAGAGGTGCTAAAAAAATTGGCTTATGCAGAGGCTTATGGCAAGATTCGAGAAGGTCATGCCCCGGCTTTGACTGGGAAGGAATTGCAGGCCTATCTTACGGCAGGTATTTCCTCGGATCATGAAAGCTTCTCTGTAGAAGAGGTGGTTGAAAAGCTCCGTTCCGGTTGCAAGATTCAGTTGCGGGAGGGGAGTTTTGCAAGGAACCTTGTGAAACTGGCAACCGGCATCAAGGAAAAATTGAGTTCTGCCAAAAATCCTTGGGATCAGGTCATAATCTGTACGGACGACAAGCATGCCGATGATCTGTTGTATTCGGGACATTTGGATCATTCTTTGAGGCTTTTGGTCAATCAGGTCGGACTTGACCCAATCACTGCGATTCAGATATGTACGCTTAATCCTGCGCGACATTTGAAAAGGGATGATTTGGGGTCACTTGCTCCCGGAAACGTTGCCAACATAGTTCGGGTTGACAATCTCACTGACTTTAAAGTATTGGATGTCGTATCCAAGGGTCAACATGTGGCTACAGAGGGTCGACTATTGGTTGCTATTGAACCTGTGACTTATCCAGATTGGGCATTGACAACAGTCCGACCCAAATTTGTCCCCTCTAGGGACGATTTCCACATTGAGGCTCCCATTTCCGACGGATATATTGATGCGCATGTCATTGGTGTTCTGGAGCATTCCTTGGTGACTGATCATCTAGTTGAGAAAGTTAGAATACAGGGTGGGAGAGTTGTTCTTGATGGTTCCCGGGATCTTGCCTATTATTTCCTTTTGGATCGTCATGGCAAGACGAATCACTTCTCCAAATCCTTGGTTCATGGATTCAAATTCGAAAAGGATGTGGCCGTAGCATCAACTGTGGGTCATGACAGTCATCAAATCTTGATTGTGGGCAATTCTCCCGATTGCATGGAATTTGCACTTACTAAATTAATGGAGACTAATGGAGGCCAGATCATCGTAAAAATGACTGATGGTGAATTCGACTACCGCATGCTTCCCCTTCCTTATGCCGGTCTTATGTCTCTTGAACCTCCTGAAAAGGTCGCCGCAATGATGCATGAGATGAAACGATTTTCCGCAGAAGTATGTAGGGGCATTTCTGAGCCGTTCATGTCTCTTTCATTCATGGCATTGCCTGTCATTCCCAAGCTCAAGCTTTCGGATTTGGGTGTAGTAGACGTTGACCAGTTCAAGGTGATTGATCTTTTCGTCATGTAGCTAGGATGTTCTTTGACAGGAATCAAAGGCATCTCCGATCGCGTTCTGAAGGTTTTCCTTCATTAAATCCTTGAATCGATGCAGGGTTTCATCCCAAAACAATCCTTTGCAAAGTTCTTCGGAAAAGATCATTGTTCCATGGAGAAGGATCAATTTGACAAATTGAATGACCCCTTCTTTTCCTCCCTCAATTTTCAGTTCATCATCATTTTCTCCATGGCGGGTCAGCTTGATCTCTTCTTCCCCATATTCCATGACGATGATCTTTGAACTGCTTGTAGTTGAATCGAACTGCAATTTCAGAAAAAACCCATTGCTTTGATCCTTGTCAATGGATTCTACAATTTTTTTCAGGAATACCCCTGTAATGATTTGTGAGTTTTTGATCTTGATCGATACTGTCATAATTACTCATACCTCTTCGGACATTATAACCTGTTTTTTCCCTATAGCTTCAGGGTTTCTGGTTTTTCGTCTTCAGTCTTTTGTCGGGTGATGACCATTTTCATTGAAAGTGGGACGAATATGGCCGTGATGGCTACAGTCAATACCAGCATGCCAAAGACCGCGGGCGAAAACACTCCTATTGAAAGACCTGTTGTCGCAATGACGATGATGACTTCTCCTCGTGGTGCCATTCCTAGACCTATTTCAATGGCCTCCATTTTCGTATTTCCATTGGCTAATGCTCCTATTCCTGCACCAATTAGCTTTGAAAGTATCGCGATCAGTGCCAATATCAGCGAGAGTGCCACCACCTCCATTCCCGAAACCACCCCCAAATCCACTCGAAAACCTACAGATATAAAGAAAAAGGGTATCAACCACTTTGAAAGAGGTGTGATGAGGTCTTCTATCAGCTCCTTCAACTCTTCATTTTGTGTTGTCAGAACCCCTGCAACGAAAGCTCCGATGATGGGACTCAACTCAAGCGTTCCCGCTAGCCAAGCAAAAACAAATACAAGACCCATAACAAATGTCAATCTCTTGTATGTATCCTTTGTCTTCAAAAGACTGTTGACAATCCATTTCTGAAGGACAAAATGGATCATCAACGCAATAAGGGCAAATGATAGAATCTTTGCAAAGATAATGGTCATATCAACCAATGCGCCTGCACCAAATGCTTTTTCCTCCTCTACAAACCCTAAGGCAACTGAGAATAACACAAGTGCAAGAATGTCGTCAATAATCGCGGCTCCGATCAAAATTCCTGTTGATTTTGCACCAAATCTTCCCAATTCAATAAGTACTCTGATGGAAATTCCTATGCTTGTCGCCGTCAAACCCACCCCCAAAAACAATGCCGTGTCGAATGTGGTAAATTCTTCCACGGCCACTGTCTTCGAAAAGATCAATCCAAACGTGATCCCTGCAATCAAGGGAAGAATGGTTCCCCCTATGGCTACATTGGTGGAATCCTTCCCCAATTTCCTAAGCAGTTTCAGATCCACTTCCACACCTACCTGCAAAAGCAAAAGAAGTCCTGCCATTTCGGAAATGAAGGCAATTATCTCTGTTGCTGACGCAATTTCCTTTGATGAAACCAATCCTATGGTTGAAAGAATCGAATACGAGGGATCTGAAAAAGAAAGAATGCGGAGGAAAGTCGGTCCCAAAATTATTCCCAACAGAATCTCTCCCAATACTTGGGGAATGGACAGTCTTTCGGATATGTATTGAGCCATTTCAATCAGAAATGTCAATACTCCGATCAACAGGAATATGAAAAGGAAGGGCGTCTCTGCCATACGACCAATCCGAATTCACCCTATCAAAAACTCTTCTTTGAACACCAATCCTTGTATGGTATTTTGGTCGTGAACGTTCATTGGTCTCATTCTTTCTCCATTCCAACTGTCTTTCTTCGATGATTGGGGTTTGGTGAATTGGTCTTGTCCCAAAAATGCCAATATTTGGCTGAAATGGGTTATCCTTTTATAATGGTTGATGAAAAATCGAACCATGGGTTACGAAGCTCATCGGCTGAATGTTGCTTCTCTTTTGGAAAACAGCGCTCGAGATTTTCCTGAGAAGGTTGCCGTAATTTACGGAGATATGAGGTTGACCTATCATCAGATCAATGCGATGGCATCTCAAGTGGCAAACGGGTTGAAATCGAAAGGTATTGGAAAAGGTGACAAAGTCGCCCTGTCCATGTTGAACCTGCCATATTTCCCGATCATCTATTATGGCATTCTCAAAACAGGTGCAACAGTGGTTCCGCTTAACGTACTTTTCAAACGTAATGAGATTTCCTACCATCTAAAGGATTCAGATGCAAAGGCCTATTTCGCTTTTATTGGGACTGAACAACTCCCCATGGGGCAAGAAGCTCTTGCTGGTTTTTCTGAGGTTGACTCCTGTGAGCATTTCTGGATCGTTCTTCCACCTGGTGTTGATAATCCGTTCGATGGTGTTCAAACCCTTGATGACTTGATGAATGGTCAATCTCCCAATTTCTGGAGTGTGTCTGTTGATAAGAATGATCCTGCAGTAATTCTCTATACCTCTGGAACAACGGGTCAACCAAAAGGGGCCGTCCTTTCCCATTCCAATATTTACTTCAATGCATTCGTGGTTCAGGGACTTTTCAGGCAAACATCTGATGACATTCATCTTGTGGTTCTTCCTTTGTTCCATAGTTTCGGTCAAGTCGTTCAGATGAATGCTGGATTTCTGTCAGGGTGCACATTGGTACTTATCCCGCGGTTTGATCCCGCAGCTGTTCTAAGTGCTCTTGAAAAGGAAAATGTCACGGTCTTTGCTGGTGTTCCCACCATGTATTGGGCTCTCCTCAATTTTCCCAACGCAGATGAATACGATCTACAAAAAATTTCCCGTACTCTCCGATTGGGTGCTTCTGGAGGTTCTGCGATGCCCGTGGAAATCATGAAAGGATTTGAGGAAAAATATAATGTCACTATCCTTGAAGGATATGGGCTTTCTGAAACATCTCCTGTAGCGAGCTTCTCTAGAATGGATCTACCAAAGAAACCTGGTTCAATCGGTGTACCGATCCAAGGGGTCGAAATGGCCATTATGGATGAAAATGGGAATATGCTTGGTCCCAATGAAATTGGGGAGATCGTCATTCGGGGTCATAACATCATGCTAGGATATTACAATAAACCTGAAGCAACTGAGGAGGCATTCCGCAATGGATGGTTCCATAGTGGTGACCTTGGAAAAATTGACGAGGATGGCTACTATTATGTGGTTGACCGACTCAAGGATATGATCATACGGGGTGGGTTCAATGTATATCCGAGAGAAGTTGAGGAAGTTATGTTGACTCATCCCAAAATCTCCTTGGTTGCAGTAGTTGGTGAAAAGGACGAGGAATATGGAGAAGAGGTTGTTGCATATGTGGTTCTGAAGGAAGGTGAAACAGCAACTCCTGAAGAAATCATTGAATGGTGCAAAAATCAAATGGCAAGCTACAAGTATCCTCGAAGAGTTTACATCAAGGAATCACTTCCAATGACTGCCACCGGCAAAATCTTGAAACGAGTCCTTACTAATGGTTGACTTTTCAACAGTTCTTCATTTGGATCTCCGTAACAATTCAATCAACAATTGGGCAACTTGCATCCATTTCATTCTTGTTATCGACCTAATAGGAATCTTGGGCGTTTTTCCAACTAATACAAACATAGTTCATTTATTTTTTACATATATCTCTTGTCTCTTATTATCGTTTTTATTTATCGATTTTGTTTTCATAAGTTAATGATAAATCTCATCGATTAATGTATTTTTTTCGGTTTTCCTACAAAAAATTTTTAAATTATGTCGGGGTCGTCTAGTTACCATGAATAGAAAATATTTGGTTGCAGGGTTGGGTTTTGTAACCCTTTTCCTGCTCATTAATTCTGTTTCCGCTGCCATTGACACCACCAAAATTGGTGTGGCAGTCGGCGATAAATTTACCTATGAAAGTAAGTCTTTTGTCTCCGGTTCTTCTGAAGAAACAGGCTTTGGCAATGGCACACTTGTCTTGGAGGTTCTTGGACTTCCTGATTCCGACAATCTTGCGGATGCAAGCCTGACATTTCCCAACGGCACAACTGAAGAAGGTCATGTCAACATGACTGCCCTTGGTGACTTTTTCATCTATACTGATTGGGATTATTGGACGGGTGATGAGGCATCTCTCGGATTTTTTGAAGGTGCCAACGTTACAGATGATGGAAATTCTGTTGAATTCTCCTACTTGTTGGATGCATTCGGTATTTCCTTCGAATATACCGCCAGATACCGGAAATCAAATGGCGTTTTGGAACTCTTCAATTTTACGTCTTCAGGCTTTGGTTCTTATTCAAATTTCTATTACGGTTTGATTGAAAGTAAGGCTGAAGGTGAATCCACGCCTGGATTTGAATTGATCGCATTGGCATCCCTCCCCATTGTTGCAATGATTGCCTCAAGAAAACGAAGGATGGAATGATCCCTTAAACCTATGAATTCAATAAATTCTTACTTTCATCATTGATCAGATTCGGTTTTATCTTCACTTGAATTTTTGATTGCAGCTTGTTCATTTGTTCCCATTTCTACCTTCTCCTCATCTGTAGATGTAGCTTCATCTTGAGTTGGCATTGCATTGCCAGCAGTCTTTTCATTGTTTGTTTCCAATGTGCCTGTTGTATTTTCTAGAAATTCCACGTCTGCATTTTTCTCTGCCTTTGGGGTCTTTTCTTCTTTGATATATCGTTCTTCTGTTTCATTCTCCTTCTTTTGATCTGGAACCTTCTCTTTTGTTTCCTCCTCTTCCTCCTTCTTCTCTACAATCTCTCCCTTTTCTTTTGGTTGCTTCTCTCTACGCAATCTCGCCAACTTTTGCACGATCTCCTTTTCATCTGCATATGGATTGTCCATTAATTCTCTGAATACCAAATACTCTTCATAGTCCTCTATCTTTTCAGTTCTTGCAATGGGGAGGACTAGGTTTTCCCGGATGTCCTCTGTGATTTTCCCTCGAAATCTTGCGAAATAAATGCCTGTCAATAATGTCAGAGGATATACCAAAAGGATAACGCCTTGTATCAAAATTGATCCGAAAAGGGTGATGTTGTCAATAAATGATGGTGCCCTTTCCTCTGTCAATACAAGCCCGGCTGTCAATGCACCTATTGCTATGAAACTGTTGAAACGGGCGCGATAACGGTCTGCAACCATCCAAGCAATGTCTTTCTTGCCATTCCAGACTTTAAGGCCAAGATCCTCCATTGCCCACGTCACCGGAATGATCGGTGTCAGGATCAACGGAACAACTGTCAGCAGGAGAACCCAAGTGATGACACTAGTCCAGCTCTCTGTAGGGGTGTCGAAGGTAATGAAATTGAAAGACCTCAATGCTTTGATGATTGTGGTTGCTAAGGCAAGGAACGCGATAAGGATGGAAATCAATCGGCCTACTGGTGTAAAGAACCCTACCGGCAATTCCAACCTCTTCTGTTCAAAATAAACGTCAGTTCCTCCTGCAATAAGCTTCTTACCTATGAAATTTCGGCAAACAAACCAAAACACCTTCTGTGAATATTTCGCTATGAACTTACTCCAGATCCAAAAGGTGCCTACAGTACTTAATGTTGCATAGATCAAAAGAACAGTGGCTCTAGCAACATCTTCTGTAAACAGAAATATGATCTGAAGGTAGATTCCCAATGCCAAAATGACCAAAAGGACTACAAAATGCCTGTTGCGTAGTATCGTTTCCTTATCCATGACACTTACGCATTATTGATTTTGTTTAAAAAATTGTCGCGTCGCTCATGCATTTTATTGAAATGCGGGTTCCATTGTGGGACTCGATCCTCTGTTTTGGGATGATCGTGGTGTTTCTCGATCCGTTTTTCCCTCTACAATATTGGCTGTTTTAAAATGGTGTAGGATAGAAATACTTTTTCAAAAATCTCATTCTTAAAGTTATTTATATACGCTTCCTGATCCACCACATGTTCCACAGGTGGTGTAACCCCCATTACACATGCAAGGAATAAATTCTTCCCGGTAGATCGGAGTTCCATCCCAATCATAATCCATCCTAGTTTCCGACCTTCCTCCCATTCCATAGCATGAGGAACAGGTGGTTTGTCCGGATCCGGCACATGTCCCACATTGTCTATATGCATCTGGTGACAGATCATGGACTTTTGTGGAGGATGACCTGCCTCTTTTTTGTACTCCTGGTTTTTTGGCCGGTTCTTTCGGAAATCGTTTCATCATCTCTTTCTCATAGGCAATCGCAAATTTGGTGAAAATCTCCAATGCATCTGCTGAAAAGGATTTCTTGTATTCCAGCATTTCAAATAACGCTTTCATCCGGTTTTTGGAAACATATCCGTCATGGATAATTTCATAAAGGAGATAGGTAATCTGACGAGGATAGATCATTTTTTGCAATCCGTTTTGGACATTTCTGGCAAGTATCGCCTCAATGGTCTTTGGAAAATCAATACGGAGTCCGATTGATCCCCGTTTGCCGAGTAGTCCTTCCATGAAACCATTGTATACTTTCACCGCATCCTCTGTCATGTTTCCATAGGTATATCTTTTGATATCCTTCAATCCTTGCATTTCCACAGAATCAATGGTTCCGTCCAGCATTGCATAGACAAGGAGATCCTGCAGATCATAGACGTCCAGCTTGGATCCTTTTCCCTTTCCTTTCTTTTTCAGCATGTCTTTTGCTGCTCTCTTTACGTCAAACATTGAAATGAAATGGAGAACCGCTTATATTAATATTTTCTCAAGAAATGGTGGGATTGAATCCCTATGGTAATTTACAAGGTTATTGTCTTTGAATCCGTGGTTACCATTGTACTTGTTCCATTATAGAAGGATATCTCCGCAGTGATAATATGTGGTCCTGCTGGAACATTTTTCCATTCCGTCACCAAGGTCAAGGTGAAGGAATCTCCTGCACTGACGAAAGATGTGATATCCACACTGAATGTATTGCCGGCAACATTCATTGTCAAATCGAAAGTTGTCCCACCGACATCAAGCGTTGCACTTCTTAATGCCTTGAGTGACCATGAAGCAGGAAATGTAAAGGAAACAATGATGTTTGTCGGTGAACCGGTTACCGTTCCTGATACTGAGGAAACCATCCCTTTAAGTTCACCTTTCCGTGCCTTATATTGTCCTGGTGTTTCACTGTGACCTGTAATCGACACATCTGCTGTTGGTGGTGGTGGTACTGTGTTATCTACTGTGAACGTTCCGCTGTCAGATCCCATATTGCCTGCTGCATCGAACCCCTGAACCACGATCGTATGTACTCCATTTGTCAATGTAGTTGTGTCCAATGTTGCAGTCCATGAATTGCCGGCTCCTTGGGACATCGGGACAAATGCTCCTCCATCAACACTATATTGGGCTGTACTGACTCCTACATTGTCCGTAATTGTTGCTTCAACTGTCACTGTTCCTGACACGGTTCCAATGGGTGAAACAATGGTTACAGAAGGTGCAACTGTATCTGGAGGTGGTGGAGCACCCGCAGTAAGTGCCTTGAAAACATTCAATCGACCTCCTGAAACAGTAACTCCCTGCATCGAAGGCACTGGATCCACATTATCCAATATCCTTGCCTTCAACTGTGCTGTGGTCAAGGTTGGATCATGACTGAGGATTAAGGCAGCAGCTCCTGAGACATGAGGTGTTGCCATTGATGTTCCTGAGATGGTGGCATAGGAATTCGCGGGATATGTACTCAAAATACTTGATCCCGGTGCCCCTAGATCAACTGAGGTTGCTCCATAATTTGAAAAGCTTGATCTGGCGTCAGTTGCGGTTGTCGATGCAACGGAGATGATGTTGGGAGAATCATAGCTACTCGGATAATGAGGGGAGATGTCTGTATCGATTCCACTGTTACCTGCGGCTGCAACAAAAAGCCCTCCAAATGCCTCGATGGCATTCTTCAATGCCAAGCTGAACCCTCCTCCTCCCCAAGAGGCGGAGATGATGTCTGCTCCCATCATGGTTGCATACTCAATCGCTGAAATGGCATCTGCTGTGCTGCCTCCGAAAGGCCCAAGAAACTTCAATGGCATAATCTTAACATTCCAATTCACCCCAACAACCCCAACTCCATTGTTGCCAACTGCTCCTATGGTTCCTGAAACATGCGTTCCATGGGTGTCTTGACTCGGATTTCCTCCATATACTTGGTTGTTATTGTCAATAAAATTCCATCCGTTGACATCGTCTACGAAACCATTCCCATCATCATCAACCCCGTTATTCGGTATCTCGCCCGGATTTGTCCAGATATTGGCTGCAAGATCCTCATGGTTGATGTCAACACCTTCGTCAATCACGGCTACAATGACTTGACCGGATCCGGTATGCACATCCCATGCTTCTGGCGCTTGGATGATGGACATTCCATAGAGTGATCCGAATTGCGGATCATTGGGCACAATATCCTTTTGATATTCCATGTTCTGCTCAACTGCGATGACTCCCGGTAACCGAGCAACATGTTTGATCATGATTTCAGGAATCATGATATGCATGGACGGGATAAGATTGTATTTCTCTAGAATGGTTGCTCCGAATTTGGTCAACGCATTCTCGTTAACGTGGTCAAAATCTGAAAATGTGACTATGAAATCTTTCATTTCCAGATTGACTCCGCTCGTATCCACTTGGGAAACAAAGATGACTCCTGCCGTAACCAACAATGTGATCGACAGGATGCTGATTGTTTTCTTATTCATGGGTCATTCCTCATTTACGATTATCGTCTCTTCTTTTGAGACGGTGTTTGTTATTCGTCCAAACACATACGAGATTAAAAATATTGTCCAAAATTAACAAATATTGATAAAAATATTTAATTTAGGACAAATAATCTGATTGTGAATATTTTGGTGATTTTCGCCACATTCTACAAAGCCATGAAATGATTGGTGGTATTGGGGAATGTGTGTTGTGATGAAAAATATATTCAGATATGCTTTTTCCTCTCAAAAAGGTTATATGTGCAGGAGAGCCATGCATAAGTAATGGAGACAGAAAAATTCTGGACCATCGCAATTGGATCTTTACTCATAATTGCAGGACTTTGGTTCAGTCTATTTTTTGACATCCAAACTGATTCATATGATGTCAAAGACTTTCCGTCGGCTTATGAATGGGATTTCTCCTCCGTGGACTCAATGACGAATGGTCTAGGCAGTGCTGATAGAAGTCTCATTTACTTCAAAACCAGTGCTCTACAGATTATTGATTTCAGCGGAGAGGAAAATTACGCTAGCGAAACTTGTTCTCAATCATCCTGTACTGACCTTCCCTTTTCGATCACTTTCAAAGCTATTTCATTTTTCTTAAACAACGTCAGCGAGTTGAGGCTTTTAGAAGATATGGACGGAAACAAATGGGATGGTCTTATGGCCATGAACCCTGAGAAATCATATTCTGAGATGCATTTTGTTCTTCCACAGGGAGAATTGACCGATCTGCCCATTGCATTGGCTGAGGACTTGGCTGCAATAACGAATTTCCACAACCTTACCCAGTATCAATATCGTTACCATTTCATTGAGGTTACATACAAAAACAATACTGGCTTGAATATCGAGCTAATCTTTGATGATGGAACTCAATTGATTATGGACATTGTCGGAAACTCCTTTTTCCTTAAAGTAGAGCATTTCATGGCTTATTACTCGAAAAATGGGGAACTAATTCTGAAACCTGATGGTCGTCCACAAGAATATTACTTTGGCTTGTTAGGAACTCCCGTCGTGAATTATGTAACAGAAGTGAATGACCTGATCTCTTTGATTTTGGATTTGCCGTGATTTGCACATGGTTCGCTGTTTTTTTGAGCGTTCAGGGTCTGAACAGTTATGTACCCAATATAGCTATAAATAGGCTGTCTTCAAAGAACAATCATGTATCCGATCAAACCTGTTGGTTCTGCCTTTATTCTTGTTCTTGTATTGGCTATTGCATCACTTGCCATTTCCACCCAATTCGGGGAAAAGGTACCGTCTTATCCCCTTGTTCCCGTTTCCTCCTCCAGTGTATGGGATTTTACCTCCAGTTTAACTTTGGCTCAAGGTTTTATCTCTGATGAACATGAGGTTATCTACTTTTCGACTGAAGGAATCCTGATTGATGCCGTATTGGGGGAATCCTCCAATATCGAGGCTTCATGTTCTCCAGAACCCTGTGAAGGGTCAACCTTTGCATACGCGGGAACTGGAACCCCGATCTATACCCATGACACTCATCATGTGTCAATCAGGCAGGATATGGATGGTGGTGGATGGATAGGGGATATCACATATAATTCGTCCACTTTCGGGTGGAGAAGCATAAATTTTGCGTTTGAGAATGTGGATCTTGACAATATCTCATTTGCGCTTACCAAAGAGGTTTCTGGAATGAAGAATTTACGGCAAGTGAATGAAAGCTCCTTTGGGACTTTATGGAGAGACCAAATTCATCTTAACAATACCGAAATCCGGATTCACATTGCCTATACCGATGGAGTTTTTCTCTATATCTCTATCATTGAAGGGAAATTTTTCTTGCGGGTCTCGTACTTTTCTGAATACTATTCAAATTACGAAGGTGCAAGATTCCGATCATCAGATCGTCCTGACGCATATTACGTTGCTGAATTGGAAACATTCTTCCCTGTCTATGTAAACGCTGTCAACAATCTCATTGAATTGATTCTGGAGGATTGATGGTGATGAATGACACCAATGGGGTCTTCCATAACCCGTTAACTCTTGAATTGTTTCTCCATTGCAAAAATCAACCAAATCCCGTCGGTATCCGCGAAACCCAACGGGCATTGGGTATTTCAAGCCCTAGCTCCGTTCATTGGCACTTCAACAAACTTATTGACATGGGTTTACTTGAGCGACTGAAAAATAATAGATTCGCTCTTACTGAAGAGGGGAAAAAATTGCGCATCCTCCACGTTCCAATCAATTTCCCTTTCGTAATCATAAAGGGTCA
Source organism: uncultured archaeon (assembly GCA_964645535.1). Taxonomy (GTDB): domain Archaea; phylum Asgardarchaeota; class Heimdallarchaeia; order Heimdallarchaeales; family Kariarchaeaceae; genus WAKA01. The sequence continues at coordinate 95,891 of CAZYCQ010000005.1, forward strand.
TTTGGTGACGATGTCAATTTTTCAAATTGCCTTCTTGATCTTTGCCATATTATTTGGCGTTCTTTTGTCGATATCGAACCCAGTCGCGCTCAATGTCTTCTTCTTTCTTGTCCTGCTAGTAGAAATGGGCATCGCTCTTCGTTTCTATAGACTCATTCAAGGTAGTTCTCGGATCAGTTAATTTTGAAATGCCTTTTCACAAATTCAATCCCCATCCACTCTGAACCCACTTTCCATCCTTCCTTTGGGACGAAATTCCGATGCCAGATCGGAAATGTATAGCTGTTTTCCGGCTTTGTGTCCAGATGAAGGACTTCAAATGTGCTTGAGATTGAGAATACAAATCGTGTCATTTCGGAAATCAGGGATGGGGGGATGTGTAGAAGCCAATAAAAAGTTCCGTCTTCTAGAATCCTCAGTTGTGAATAGAATGGGAATTCAGGATCCATTATCCTGTTCATGAGCCTTTTGACATATTCTTTTTCAATATGTCCCGTATAGATCAAGAAATGGTCAATGCCAAGATACCTCTTGTCGAAAAGAAGTTCATAATCCTCAATGATTCCATGCCTTTCAATGAACTCAAACCGTCTTGAAACCTGCCTCCTCCTTTCTTGTGTGAATGGGGATTTTTCTTCCTCACTGTAATCATCGCTTGAATTGATATCTTCAATGATTTCTGTATGTTTTCTTCTGGAATTGATCATCATTTCCCTGATAATGATGATGTCATCCATTCGCATTCGTTTGAAAATTAATGTGGGATCTTGACGTGTCTGATGTTCATTTTCCCAAACCACATTGTTATTGTCTGCGGCAAACCAACTGTCCACATTAAATTCCCAATTCTTTTCTCCCCAATACCCGAGGTTGATCTCTGTTTGAAAATGGAACATTTCATCTTTGAATTGCAGAACCTCGCTTTTTGTATGGGCTTCAATCAGTTTCAATGCCTCTGCAAATTCCCTTTCGCCTTTCATCGGGATATTGAACTGAAGAATGACCCCGTTTTTTGATCCATACAATTGGTTGATATATGCTGTATAGGGATGGTCTAATGCAAACTCATAAAGGTTGCTCAATTGCTTCTTTAGCTGTTTCCAACTTTCAAAGGTCAAAATACATGTCCATTTTTTCATTTCAAGGCTACTGAGTTTCGGTTTTGCTACCACATTCTTGATTATGCCCGTCTGCCCATTCGTCAATTGAAGGAATTTCCGTTTTGCTGTTGGGGGCGTTATTCCCAAAAAATCCGCAACTTCAACAAAAGTAGCCATGGGGAACTTTTGGAGGTATTGGATGAGTCGCCTCTCCTCGTTTGTAATCATCTTAACCCCTTTCAACTTTTGAAAACATCAATTGTAGGAATCCCTCCATGCTGACCGCCAGGTGGGTCAAAAATTACATAGTGTGCCAAGATTGGTCTGTCCACTCTCACTTCCCTATAGGCTCCCGCTGAGTAAGCTTCATACCACCCGTTTTCCGTGGCATGATTGAGGAGATGGAAGCTTAAGTATAGGGTGGGTCGATGGTCTGTGTCCTGCAATTGATACCAAAATTCTTTTCCAGAAGGTAACACAAGTCCAATAAGAATTGAATATTCTATTCCATTAATGAAGTCACTTTTTCCAAAATTTAGAAAATCTACTTGCACACCAAGAAATACATCATCACTTTGGCCATCTCCGTCGAGATCCGTATAATATGCTTCCTTGATAGATGCCCAAACTGTCCTATCGGATGCTGAAGTCACGTTGATTCCAGAAAATCCCAAAAGGGCGAATATGAGTAGCACAAATGCCTTGCTAAACGTTCGTTTCATGCTGTCTAATGACCGTTTAAAATCCAAGTATTTAAAGGTGTCCCAAAATAAATAAAATTTCACTGATGTCATTATGATTGGGCAAAAAATCCATCGATCCAATTCAGCACATGCACTTGATTTTGCAATTTGAATGATTTCCTGCGACCTTTCTGGAAAAAATGGGTTCTTTCGATCCATCAGTTCCAGTGGAAATGATGTTTTGGTTTTCATATTTTTACGGTTTTACGGCTTGTGATCGGTTTTTGTCTGTTGGTATTGGAAAATTTCCCTCGTAACTCCGACCGCAATTATTGCGTATAGTCGCAACTATGTGCAATTACCTGTAATCCGGATCCGAAACCTCTTCGAGGAAAGTTAGATACTTGGATTTCATGTCCGAGATGCATTCGGTGCCCATGCCTTGGAAGTATCCAGCTGAAATCGAAATCTGCTAGTTTCTTCAATGACTTCACCTGTTTCTCCCAACTCCACCAATTATATCGGCGGGTTGCCCGAAACCAGTTGCCTCGGCAGTACAAGTGATCTCCTCTATGGAAAGACAGTTTCGTGGGGTATGTTGGCGGATATGGTCCGCATTTCCAAATCCAACCGCCACTACATGCTGGGATGTGAATCATCCAAAATCACGGAACTCACGATGCAATCGGGGAAAGCCATTGTTTCCTTTGATGGCAAAATCGAACCCATATTGGGTGCATTGTTTATTTCAGCAGCTCTAACAAAGAGTGTAGGGTTATTTGGAAAATTCCTTAATAGGCTCAATCAAGTCATGAAAAATCCTAATGCCTATTCAAGGCTTTACTTTAGCATGAATGAGGTTGTTTACCATGCGCCATCTATCGTTACAGGGGTGGCAGGAGTTGTATTTGCCTTAACACTTGCTGGTGTTGGAGAATTAGTAAATAATATTCGTTTCTTTGCTGCATCTGTTTGGATTTTTAGTCAAGCAACTAAGGATATGCAGGTTTTCCTTGAAGGAATCTACCAACAGGATGCCTATAAAGTTCTTAGAGTGATTTTGGCAGTTGGAAAGTTTATATACAATGTAATATTGAAGGCAATTGGAGCTTTGCCATGGTGGAACCGTGCAAAAGCTACTGCATACGCTGCTGCGGACAATGCAGCAATTGCTGCAACTCCGTACATTACCGCCTTGACATTGGTCTATTCATTGTATGGGCTGTGGCTGAGTATCAACGCAGCCCTTAAGGATATAAATGATCCAGATCCATACATTACATCCGTATAGATGTTGCTTGTGGTGTGGGTGCAAATGGATATCAAACGAATAATTAACAGATGGAGGATCGAAATAATTTTGATCTTCTATTTCGTTGTGCTCTATGCCTATAATCCTGCTTGGCCAACAGGTGTCCATATCTTTTGGCTTAGTGCTCTTGTAGCAGTGACCCTTTTCCTATGGTTTTTCCCCCTGATTTTCTTTAGAGAGGAAACCATGCAAAAACAGCGAAAATTGATTTCACAATACTACCCAAATGGCGTCACCATAAGCAGACGAACAAAAATCCTTGTCAATGTTATCCTGCTGGTCTTGATCACCTTCCTTTTCCTGCGATCCTTAATATTGCAGGGGATTATTGATTTGTAGAACTAAATTTCCTGAAAACGAAAGGCCGGTTAGGTTTGTTGCTGGAACCTTTTTCAGAGAATATTACGTTTATATGTAATTATCAGTCACCACACAAGCATGGCAGATCTTCTGTAGGTGAACAACCCCTATTGTTCCATTTTTTCAAGCCGTTCATAGAATACGTTATGTCTGCGTGCCACAATTGATCATTCCTCAAGCTCTTTCCCTGTATCTGACGTTTACACAAAAAATACAATTGGGTCTCTTCACCCTCACCCAATCTTTCTTATTGCATGTTCCCTTCCTCAAAGATACCCAAAACTTCTAATGGAATTTCTGTATCCACATCAATACCGCTTCAACCTCGATGAGGGTGGTTCTTCCGTCAAATTGCAGAAAATTATCCTGATGAATTGGGAAGGGATCTGGTCAACCGATTGAAAAGGTGAGATCAGATCCTGAGTGTTAAGGTCATCGCAATTGATGCAGGACGTGTCCACGAAAATATGGATCAGGTACATTTAACGGATGACGGGAAGTCATGCTTGTTGTTTGCCTTGCTTGATAAAAAGGTTTTTCTCCTTCGAGAAATGGCTTCATCTCTAAATTTATGGTGCTTATGTCATTTTTCAATCTGTTATGGGGGGTTGAATAGGGTTTATATTTCACTACTTTCCATCTTTTTATATGCTTAAGCTATCAGATGAATTGCTGAACGCACTGCAGGCACAAGTCAAGTTGGAAATGGAGGCCTTCTACACCTACCATGCACTCGCAGTTTGGCTGGAATCCCGTAACTGGCACTATGCGTCCAAATTTTACGAAGAGCAATCCCAAGAGGAATTTGCACATGCAAAGGAATTCGAAAAGTTCCTTATTGATATGGGGCGGAATGTGGAGTTCTTCTCTCTCGATGCCCCTCCCTCTGAATATCCTGATGTCAAGACTGCACTTCAGGCAGTACTTGACCACGAGATCAAGGTAAGCAAGGCCATCGAAAAACTCTATGAGATTGCGGTCAAGAACGATGACCACTATGCCATCCCTCTAATCCAGAGATTCCTTGAAGAACAGATCGAGGAAGTGGCCATTGCTGCCGAAATTTTGGAAAGATATGATCATTTTGGCGGAAACGACCTATATTGGGATCACCGCATGAAGAAGAAAGACTTGGGAGAATGAACGCTGTCCTATTAAAGTACCTTTATCATTCAAGCAAATGAAAACGTATTATGCAGACAAATCGCAATGAGATCTCCAAGGGTCAACATGTCGAAATAATTGAAAAACATAACCAGCGCACTGGAAAACCAACTGAGGGGATTGTGGAAAAAATCCTTACCAATTCCTCCCGACATCCGCGGGGAATCAAGGTTCGGTTGACTTCTGGTCAGGTAGGTCGCGTCTTGCGTATCAAAAGGACTTGAAAATGGAAGGATTAAATATCATTACTTGCATCAAGATTTGATGCATCCTGTAATTAAGCGATGGGCGTTCCTGCTCTCATCCACATCTGTTATGGTCTATTTTTCTGAAAAGATGTACTGGTACGTCCAAGGGTATTCCTACCTTGAATTGATATTGTTTTACCTTTTTGCATCCTATTCCGTTTTTTGGGCAATAGACCATTTCAAAATCAATGATGTGTGGGGTTTGGCATTGGCCGGTATACTTTATCCACTATTTGTGGAAGGCGTCTTTACAGGGATTATCACCGCAGACATCACTGGGATCATGCTTTCATATTTCGTGGGATGGCATACAACACTTGCTGTGCTTATAGGCTGGTTTTGGCATCGCAAACTTCTCATTGAGCGCCGGACTCGAACCATAATCCTGAGCTCAGTTCTTCTAGGTCTTCTTCTTGGCTTTTGGGCAACGGTCTATTGGTTGCCTGAAAATATCAATGACCCCGAATTGAGCCCTGAAAACGGATTCCACTCCGGAAAATGGCTCTTGATTGACTATGCCCTCCTCCAACTTTATCTTGGTGCCATTTATATATTCAGTCATTTTATACTTTCAAAGACTTGGATTGAAAGATTTCAACCGTCTAAATGGGAAAACTATACAATCTTATCCCTTGTTCTTCTTCTATCGTTGATACAAGCACTTTCATCTTCCTTCTTCATTCTATGGTTGATATTTCTTTATGCGATTGTCCTCCTTGCTCTCCGAAAATATTCTCAAGGGCATTCCGAGGTGACTGTGCTGGAGCAGCTTGCTGGTGAAGTTAGGGTTCGAGATATTCTTTTGCTGTCCCTTATCAATCTATCTGCGATTGTCGCATATGCTTTAGTCGATGCAATTGAATTGTCTGAAGAAGTGATCCGCAAACTTTTCCTGAATGGGATTGTTGGCATTCAGGTGATCTATGGTGCAGGTATCTTATTGTATTCAATCATCAGAGTTTGGAAGAGAAAAGATCGAACCATCTCTCAAACTGAGTAAAAATTTTACTGGATGCTTATATTTTAACCTTGCAAATATTGTTGTAATGACAATGAATTCAGAGACCTCCCTTGGCCTGCTTAAGGGTTTTCAATCTTTTCTTTCTTTGATCATCGTCCTTTCCTTCCTGCAAACAATTGGAGGACAGGACGTAGTTCAGATCAATGATCCAGATAAACCTTTGTTGGTTCTTCCATGGGGTGGCCATCATTTTATTTGTGGGGTCTTCGCTCGCTTTTTAGGGCGTTCATAAGAGAATCTTGAAATTGCGCAATGAAGATCTTGACCTTGGCCAATCTCCATTCCCAATCACGAAGACCTCTGCTCTAATGGCAAAGGAAACTGAGAGGTTAAACAAGACAATAGGGCTGTTGGATTTTGTTGCTTCCCTGACTTTGGGTTGGACATTGGTACTTATTCCATTTTATATTGTGTTCATTTTGCTATGGATTGTTTCCCTATTTACCGATAAGATTTTAGTGGTTCGTGGCGTGACATCCTCGGAACAATTGTTGTTTGGGGAATCGCAAACCTGCTATTCATGTTAATATTAAGGCTGTATCGCATTGGGCGGCGGTTAGCAACGTATTCTAAAATTATCGCAAAATTGGATCCTGAACTGCTTTAGGTGTTTGTAATGGGTCGTGAGGAAAGGCTTCTAAAGGTTTTGGCAGGACTTTTTGTAGCCGTTTCCGAAATCTCAACGTCCGGATGCACTAGGGATCAAGTAAATTCCGGTATCCTTAGATTGGGCTTTAAGGCACATAACCCACATCAACTCAGAAAGGATTTGAATTGGTTAATTGAACGGAAATTAGTGAAAATGGTTAAGGATTCCCCCAAAAGAAAATACCTTCCAACTCTGAAAGGACAACGGCTTGCAGAAAACATTATTCATGTTTGGAAAGAGCTGATGAAATGAAGTCCTGTAAGATTGTTTTTTCCGAAAAATACTGTAGGGATTGACCTCATTTATCAATTTCATCCATGATTGCAAGTTTATCATCTTTTTGCTCTTACTTCTTATCATTCCCATAATGCTCATGATGGCCTCTTGGATCTATCTTTCTCACGAATTTGACAATCTTTTTATTCTATTTTGGTCATAAACCTGCATGAAACTCTCAAACTTAATGATTCTATTGCTTTCGGCAGCAAGTGTCACTTTGACCAATTGGTCACATCCCATAATTTATGTGCCCAACTCCATATCTTTGGGGACAACAGATTCATCTAATGTACCGCATCTGATCCCAGAAACTGACCAAATTATCGGAGCGGTTGTGCAGGATCCTTCCCATAAAAATAATGCACTTGATCGAAATCAACTTTCAAGTCGTGTTCTGAGTCAATTTGCTCTCACAAAACTTAAGAAAATTGGTACTAATCTTCCAGATTCAATCCACGTTTCCTCTGCTCCTACAATCGATCCTATTGTTATTGTTGGAGATCAGGACTTGGTCAGTCAAGCTGCAGCCAGAGGATGGTAGGGATCTGGCACTGCTCAATTTCCGATCACGATTACTGGGGAAAGCATCACTGAAAACAGTACGGTGAAAACACCTGTTTACATTAAGGATACCACGTTAGCAATTGATTTCAAGGTCAATACCATACACAACGCTACAAACCCCAACAATCAGTTAGGCATTGGTGGTGTGGTTTTGGACAATGTCTCCAATGTATTCTTTTACGATAACGTAATCGGTTCAAATAAGGAATTTGGTGTTTATGCTGTCTACAGCAGGAATATCTGGTTTATTGGGAACACATTCCAATATAACCATAGATCCAATATTTTCTTATCACAATCTTCAGAGATACGAATTATCAACAACACTTTTCTTTCAACTGCACTGTTGGATGATGATTACGATTATTATAATGCAGAGATATTCATCCAAGACTCCAACCAAATAACGATCGAAGGAAACACTTTTGCAAAGGGGAGTACCAGCAAAGGGATATTTACCACGTTGGTAGGGAATGTCACCGTTGTCGGGAACAATTTTGCAAACAGTACCCAGAGTGTAAATGATTTGGGAAGGATTGTCTTTGAAGATGTTCTCGGAGACAATCTTATTGAAAACAACACCATTACCAACAACTTGGGGAGTGGAATCGTCTTTTATGGATCCTACGACCCGAAGGTAAGTATCGTAAATAACAATACCATTGCGAACAATCAAGGTTCTGGTATCGTCATCAATCCTGGTAGCTATGCGGCAAATAATATTCCTCTTATAATCGCAAACAACAGTATTTTCAACAATCTCGGACATGGTGTCTATGCTGACAAGGGGTTGGCAAACTCTACAATCAGTTCGAACCTTATTGAAGGAAATGGGGGAACCGGGATTTTCCTTGAACATTACCAGACCATCTTTCTAATGTTGAATATCACCCTTTCAGGCAATACCGTTCGATCCAACAATTTAGGAGTCCATTTCAAATACGTGGAGGGCGTAACCCTCCGAAATGGTGTGGTTGATAAGAACAAGCAGTATGGAATTCATCTTGAAGCCTCAGAGAACATAACGGTATCCCACATTGTTGCAGATGAAAATGGAATGTCTGGCATCTATATCAAGGGTGATACCTATTCAGATGGTGCAAACAATACACTTGAATACATCGATGCAAATCGAAACAATGAAAGTGGAATTTATATCCGAAGCGACTTCAATGACCTATTTGCAATAAGTGCTGTGGCCAACAAGCTGTATGGTCTCTATCTCCGATTTACAACAAACACGACCGTTATTGATTTTTCAGCTGGCTTCAACCAAGATAAGAATGCCTATCTCTACTATTCTACAAATGGAACATTCAATGATTGGGATGTTTCTGATGGTTCATATGTTTCGTTTCCCCCTTCAATCGCAATTCCCGTGTTCTTAACTGTAAATGTATTGTTTATTATCTTGGCATTGGTTGAAGATAACGAATAGATACCTTCATTGATACCAGAAGTGAATATGTTTTCCCGGATTTCTGCATAGCGTGAAGAGTTATCCAAGTAGATACCAGCACTCCCATTGTTGTAGGAGTTATAGAATTCGTTATGACTAATGGTTGTTGCCTCATCTCCATCCAAAATGACCCCATAGGCGGATCTCGGCAACTCTGTGGCGGGTATGAATGGGGCGATGAAATTTTGAGTGATGTTTGTTGACTTTGAATTGGTTCCTACTCGGATATATGCCATGAAAAGGTCATCCGATGTACCTTCTGATTGAAAACTATTACCCCAAATTGTGACGGATTCAGTTTCAAAAAGATAAATGGCATCAACAACGGTTTTCCTAAAGATCGTATCAAAAATGGTAATATTGGTTGAATAGGCGGCATAGAACCCATGGGTATTGTTTTCGAATGTCGAATCGGAGATCGTCAGGTTTGAACTCCAACTGTAGGCCACATAAACACCATAACTAGTATGATCGTAGATGGTTGCCGTTTTTATAGCGTTGTTGGAGCCGGCATATAGGTAAATCCCATATGTCTATGCAAACACATTCCAACGAAATTCTTATGGTATTGCGATATTGAACGGAGTGAATATCTCGATTACGGAAAATTCATTCAAGGACATTTCCATAGGTGGGATCTCGATAGGTGACAGCTTCTTCGGTAATGGCGGGTCCACTGATTTTCCCCTCGAGATTACAAACAATCAAATGGTAAATGTCTCAACCGGGATTGAGTTGGACTCCTTCAGGAATGTCAAAATAATTCACAACGATATCTCGTTAGCAAGCTCTTATGGAATCTACATTTTTGATTCTCCGAATGTCGACATAGAGGACAATTTAATCCATCACAACACGATGACGGGGATAGTCCTCAATGGCAGCAATGTGGATGCCATTTCCATTCTGAGGAACACCATCTATTACCAATACTACAGTTATGCCATCGAACTGCATGGGACAAAAGGGGTAAGTATATCCGACAATATATTCCTTATCAACGGCCTGATGAGGAAGTCCCAGATTCTTGACAATGGACAGTCGACAACCCTTTCCAATAACTATTGGGATGATGCAGTTCCATTCAACGAGGATGCCAACAACGATGGTATCGGTGATGTGGAATACAAAACTGAAGGAAGTGCAGGTTCAATGGATTCTTCTCCCCTGCTTACCCCTCCAGTTTATTCTTACGATAGCCATTTCTTGCTTGAAGCAATATTTGTGGCCTTTCCTCCCATAACACCAATCAATGGAACCTATCGTCTTGGATGGAGGATTGCGTTCGATTCCAATTACCATTCCGTCACCTATTCCCTCTTTTACAGCAATGACAATGGGGCAACCTTCACGCAAATTGCCACAGGATTGACTGAACAAACCTATGACTGGAATACCGCATCCCTTCCAAATGGACAATACAGGTTGAAGATCGTCGCGAATGATGGAAATGGACTAACTGCGGAACATGTTTCGAATGTCTTCAACATAGGTGATCCCAATCAACAGACTCATGAACTGAAGGTTCCCACACTTCTCAATCCCTTGGGAGGTGAAACCCTGTCCGGTACCATAGAGGTTCGTTGGGATGCTGCTGTGGATACGCTTGGCCATTCCATCACCTATTCCCTCCATATTTCTTCAGATAATGGTGCCACTTGGGAATTGATTGCTGATGGACTGAATGGAACTATCTATCTCTGGGATACCTCCTCTGTTGCCAATGGTCAGTACCTGATGAAGGTGGTGGCTGATGATGGTAATGGTCTTACCGCTGAGGATCAAAGCGAAACGGCATTTACTATTCAAAATGCGGAAACAAGTACCTCCACGACCTCAACAGTCTACACCTCCCTCTACCTCGTCAACAAGTGAAAACGACGGGATTGCCCCGTTCTTCATTATGGTCTTTACTCTCGGCATGATTGTCCTGCGAAAGAAGAAGAAATGGTTCAAATAATTAATGTTTGAAAAATTGATCCAATGTTTTTCTGTTCTGTTCCACCAGTTTGACCAGTTCATCCGTAAGTTCCGTCATGTGGGAAAGATTGGCACTGACATCTTCCATTGTTGCGGCAATCTCTTCTGATGATGCTGACGTCTCTTCAGAAATCGCAGCAATCTGTTCCACATCGGTTCTCATCTCATTAAAGTACCTTTCAAGAGTCTGGGTGGCCTCTTCTGCTGTTTCCTTGATCTGATCCGCAATTGTGGTCGAGCTTTCTGCAAGACGTCTCACGTTTTCTGCAACCACCGCAAATCCTCTACCATAATCTCCTGCACGTGAAGCTTCGATACCTGCGTTCAGTGCGAGAATATTGGTCTGAATGGCAATTTCACTAACCTGCTCGGTGTTTCTCTGGATCTGCTCAATAATCTGCCTGACCAGTTTTTCTCCTTCTGCCTGCTTGTTTGTCATCTCCAACAGCATATCTGTCTGACTGGATGCACCCTGTGCCATGGATTGTGTTGAAGCCGTCACCTCCTCCACTGATGCACTGAGTTCTTCAGTATTGGCACTTAACGAATCGACAGTTCGAGATATGATCTGGTTGCTTTTCACCATGGTTTCTGTCAATGTAGCCGTAATATCCAGAATGTCATTGACAACCTTGGCATTTTCTCCTAGGATCTTGTCGTTCAAGACTCTTTTTCCAGTTATTCTTGCTACCAGATCTCCATTTTCAATCTTGGATCGCAGTGCAATCAGCTCATCCGAAAGTGGCTTGATCGTATCAAAAATGCTGTACACGGCTCCCATTCCAATGAGAATGTGGATCAAGGCAATCCCTATGAAAACCGGCACGTAGCCAACAGGAAATGTCTGACCCTCCGGGGTATCTAGCACCGTAGCTGCTGAAAGTGCCAAAAAGACGATTACCAGAACATGCAAAGATACCTTGAACCTGAAATCGCTTGTTCCTAACCTGAAAACCAGAAACAGAAGGACGATGGAAAGGACAACTCCATCACGGATGATCTCATCAAGCACCGCTGCTGGTGTTCCAAGAACTGGTATTCCCAAGGTCGAAAGATAATAGTTCATCACCACCAATGGAAAAATCAAGAACTCCGTCTTTGTATACCATGGAGCTGATTTCAATCTTTCCTTGAATGATAATTCCATGAATAAATAAAATCAATGGATTATTTATGTTGAATGCCTTGCGTTCATAAAAAACTCAATGAAATGCCTGATGTGTTCCATTACTGCCTGATGTGATTTCCCCCTTCCAATCCTGCCGTGAAGTTGTTGAATGGAAACTTCTTCCGGCAGTTCTTGTAGACAAATCACG